>CALXBE010000012.1 GCA_944386495.1 uncultured Gemmiger sp.
TATGACCGCTTCGATACGTCTCCATATTAAATTGTTAGGACCCCGTCCTGGAAGGCTTTTGGAAAAATGCAAGATTTTCGTGCAAGATAAGGCAGGAAAATCAGGAGAGGTACCAGGGGAAAAAGGCCTAGGTAAGCCAAATCTTCCGGACAAATCGGCCAGCTTGGCGGCACCTTTCGAGTCACGCCTCTTCGACCGGACTTGAGTACTGCTCCCTATATGGCGGGACCGGAACGGTTCCGCAACAGCTATTATACCAAACTGTCCTTCTCCCGTCAAATAAAATCCGGAGAAATCAGTCCGGCAGGCAGAAGAAAAATGCTCCTGGCCCATGGAAATGGAAGGTTATAAAAAGGCCCGCTGCCTGAATTCGGGCAGCGGGCTTTGCTCAATCCATGAGAGGCTTATATTTCTTGAAGGCGTTAGGGAGGGGGTAAAGGCTTTCCAGGGCTTGGCGGTCTGCCCAGGCGTATCCCTCCGGAAGGGGAAGGGCGGGAGCGGTAAAGAACCAGCCTTCCATCTCCCACTGAATGTGGGTGAAGATATGCCGGGCGGCAGGGAGAGGCTCTCCCGCCTCTACCCCGGCCAGAAACCCTTCCAAACGGCTTTTGGCTTCCTCTTTGGTAAGCCGTTCCTCCCAGAGGACCGGCTCCCAAAGGCCTGCCAGAAGGCCTTTCCGGGGACGCTGACGGACCAGCCAGCCGGCTTCGCTTTTTACCAGGGCCAGGGTGATGGGCTGGAGCTTTTTGGCCTTGGGGGCAGGCTTGACCGGCAGGTCCAACTGAGTCCCGGCGGCTTTGGCCCGGCAAAGGTGAGACAGGGGGCACCGGTTGCAGAGGGGCTCTCCTCCCGGCAGGCAGACCAGGGCTCCCAGCTCCATGAGGGCTTCGTTGTAGGGGCCCGGCTTGTCCGGAGGCTGGTGCTCCATCACCCAATCCGTGTAGGCGGTTTTGGTGGAGGGAAGGGTGATATCCCGGTCGTCATTGTAAAGGCGGCTGAACACCCGGAGCACATTTCCGTCCACGGCGGGGGCGGGAATCCCAAACCCGATGCTGGCCACAGCCCCGGCGGTGTAGTCCCCGATGCCGGGCAGGGATTTCAGGGCTTTCAGGTCTGCGGGCAGCTGACCACCGTAGTCCCGGCAGACCTGCTGGGCGGCCTTCTGCATATTCCGCACCCGGCTGTAATACCCGAGTCCCTCCCACAGCTTGTTCAGCCGCTGGGGGTCACAGGCAGCCAGGGCGGGAATGTCCGGCAGCTCCTCAATAAAACGGAGATAGTAGGGGATGGCGGCAGAGACCCGGGTCTGCTGCAGCATGATTTCCGATACCCAGATGTGGTAGGGAGTAGGGTCCTGACGGAAGGGAAGAATCCGCTTGTTGGCATTGAACCATTCCAGCAGGGCGGGGGCAATGGGAGAAAGTGTCATGGAATACCTCAAAAGAAACAAAGGAGGCTGCCGGAATTCCGGCTGCCTCCTGGTGTAAACGGATGATCAGAAACCACCGGCGGTTCTGGGGAAGGGAAGCACATCCCGGATGTTGGGAATGGCGGTGAGGTACATAATCAGCCGCTCAAAGCCCAGACCGTAACCGGCATGCTTGACCCCGCCGAACCGGCGGAGATCCAGGTACCACTCGTACCCTTCGGCGGACATGCCCATCTCTTCCATACGGGCCAGCAGCACATCCAGCCGCTCCTCACGCTGGCTTCCGCCAATCAGCTCGCCTACGCCGGGAACCAGCATATCGGCGGCGGCAACGGTCTTGTTGTCGTCGTTGAGCCGCATGTAGAAGCTCTTGATTTCCTTGGGATAGTCAGTGACAAAGACGGGCTTGTGGAAGACCTGCTCGGTGAGATACCGCTCATGCTCGGTCTGGAGGTCGGTGCCCCAGGAAACAGGGTACTGGAACTTGTCGTTGTTCTTCTCCAGCATGGCCACGGCATCGGTGTAGGACAGCCGGACAAAGTCAGCTTCCACCAGAGCATTCAGCCGCTCCAGCAGGCCCTTGTCAAAGAACTGGTTGAAGAACTCCATCTCCTGAGGGCAGTTGTCCAGCACATACCGGATCACATACTTTACCATGGCCTCGGCGGTGTCCATGTAATCGTTCAGGTCGGCAAAGGCCATCTCGGGCTCAATCATCCAGAACTCGGCGGCATGGCGGGGAGTGTAGCTCTCCTCAGCCCGGAAGGTGGGACCAAAGGTGTACACCTTTCCGAAAGCCAGAGCCATGGCCTCGGCTTCCAGCTGGCCGGAAACGGTCAGGTTGGTGCTCCGCTTGAAGAAGTCCTGGGAGTAGTCCACCTTGCCGTCCTCGGTGAGGGGAACATTCTCCAGGTCCAGAGTGGTCACCTTGAACATCTCGCCGGCGCCTTCACAGTCGCTGCCGGTGAAAAGGGGAGTGTGAACATAGGTAAAGCCGTTCTCCTGGAAGAACTTGTGGATGGCAAAAGCTGCCACGCTCCGTACCCGGAAAGCGGCGTTGAGGGTGTTGGTCCGGGGGCGGAGATGGGGAATGGTCCGGAGATACTCCATGGTATGCCGCTTCTTCTGGAGGGGATACTCGGGAGGGCAGGTCCCCAGCACGGTGATGGAATCAGCATTCAGCTCAAAGGGCTGCTTGGCGCCGGGGGTGAGGACCAGCTTGCCGGTGACCTCAAACCCGGTGTAGGTGCCGCACTTGGCAATCTCGGCGTAATTATCCAGTTTGTCGGCCTGGAATACGATCTGGAGCCCCTTGAAGGAGCTGCCGTCGGTCAGTTCAATAAAGCCGATGTTCTTGCTGTCCCGAACGGTGCGGGCCCAGCCGCAGACGGTGAGGACGGTCCCGTCCTGGGGAACTGCTTTGAACAGGCTAGCGATTTCGGTTCGTTTCATAACTTCCTACTCCATCCTGATTTGATATTCCCATATTATAACCCTTTTTTAAGGGGAAGTAAAGAGCGAAACCAAACCTTGCCCCACCAATTCTCCCGAATAGAGGGCTTCTTCCAGGGTGTTGGCATGCCCGCCCATCTCAATGAGAAGGCTTCCGGTGGTCAGGTCCTGGTTGTAATACCGGTAATCAAAGAGGACGGGGCGGGTGAGGGTAGGAAACATCCCCTCCAGCCGGGCCTCCAAAGCTCCGGCAAAGGCCAGGTTCTGAGAAAAGTTGGGCAGATTTCCCCCTTGGTCGCAGCCGCAGATGATCATGACCTGGGCGGCGCTTTTCCCCTCAATTTGGGTCACCGGCTTCACCCGGACCCCCTCCTGTTCAATGGCATCCCGGTGAATGTCCAGCACTACTTTGATGGAGGGGTACTGTTCCAGATAAGCCCGGACAGTGGCATTGCTGGCGGCATAGCTGCCGTTGTAGCTGGGATAATCGTGGAGGGTCATATCATGAAGGGTGTTGATTCCCCCTTCGTTCAGGACCTGGGCAATCTGGCTCCCCACGGCGCAGACATTCCGGGCAGTGTCGGTGATTCGGGCACCCCATTCCGGGTCATAGAAATAATCGCTTTCCAGGTTGTAGGTCTCGGTGGCGTGGGTGTGCATAATGAGGACCTGAGGCTGGTCACTGTTCAGCTCTATCTGGAAGGGGAGCCCCGCCTGGGCCCAGGCGGCCACCTGGCTGTCCGGCTGGGAAGTGTAGTTCTTTATGCTCCCGCTGGAAAGGGGAATGGCGCCTACTCCTGACGCCTGCCCATAAGTCTGGGAGAGGATGGTTCCCCAGCCCTCGGGACAGCTTTCTGCGGGAATAGGGGCGGATGTGGGCTCAAGAGTTGGAACAGGTGTGGATTCCGGAAGAGTATCAGAAGGAGAGGGGGTGGGGGAGGGGGTGACAGTAATAGAAGTGGAAACCACCTCATTTCCGCTGGGAAGAGGATAGGCAAAGAACCCGGCCAGCTCCCCGAAGAGACGCCCGCCAGGGAATACCAAAGCCCCCGCCCCCAGGCTGACCCCCACAGCCAGCCCGGCGGCGGCGACCCCCAACCGGCGTAGAAACCCTGTCCACTGTCCCATGCACGCTGCTCCTTTCCCCCTCAAATGGCTTGCCAATAGGTATGCGCGGGGAAGGCGGGAAAATTCTTTGGCCGGAGAAGAAAAAAATTCTAAAAACCACTTGCGAAACCCGACGAAATGTGATAACATAACTTGTACTGTTATGGTTAACTAAGGAGGTGGAACGTAATGCCTAACATTAAATCTCAGAAGGACCGCGTGATCCAGGCCGAGAAGGAAGCCGCTCATAACAAGGCAATCAAGTCTAACCTGAAAACAGTTGTCAAGAAGGCTAACGCTGCCATCGTTGCCGATGCAGCCGACAAGGACGCAGCTGTTAAGGCTGCTGTCAAGGCCATTGACTCTGCTAAGAGCAAGGGTGTCCTGCATAAGAACACCGCTGCCCGTAAGGTGAGCCGTCTGGCTAAGCGTGCAAACAAGGCTGCTGAATAAATCCAACAACCTTGCATAGGGACGAAACAAAAGCCGCAGCGCTGAGCGCTCCGGCTTCTTGTTTTTTAAAAGGAAAAGAGGGACGCATTTTTATGCGTCCCTCTTTTTTATATTCCGTATTTTCTCTTCAGCTGGACAAGAAATCGATTCAGCTCTTCCAAAGCGGCGGTGGGCATATTTTGTACACAGAGAAGAACGGAGATGTTTCCGCTTTGAGGATGAGGGGTATCAGAGAGGCCCATGAGATAATCCAGGCTCACTCCGAATTGACGGGCAATCTGAATTTTAGTGGCATCATCCGGATCGGCCAAATTCCGCTCCCAACTGGAAACAGTGTTCAAAGAAACATGCAGCTGCTGGGCAAACTGGCGCTGTGTCAAACCCGCATCTTTTCTTAGTTCGGCCAATCTCTCTCCCTGCATAACAATTTCCTCCTGAAAGAACACATTGAAACGGTGATATCTACCATGAAAACATATCATTATTTTGAATTTTCTCTTGAAAAACACATAAATGGTGTGTATAATTGAGTAAAAACACACATTAAAAATGTGGGTAAGCTTTTTTGAAAATAAGGAGGAATTTATGAAACGCAAAATGATCAGCCTGCTGCTGGGACTTGTGATGGCCCTGGCAGTGCTGCCCATGGCGGCCATGGCAGCAGGAACCGCCACGGTAACAGTAAACGGCACCGAGGGCCATGAAGTGGGAACAGCCAAAGAATTTACCGTTACCACCAATGCTACCGAAGATATGGTAGGCAAAACTGTGGTTGGACAGTTTACTTACGATGCGTCCAAGGTAGATAAACTGGAATACTTTGAGACTACCGACAGTACCTGGAAAGAGCTGACCGGAAACAGCTTCGGCCCTTCCAGTGGGTTCCCTCTCACTGACGGTGCTACCAGCCAGTTCCGGGTTATCTTCAAAGAGGCCGGGACCTGTAATGTAGAGATCAAAATCGTAGAAGTGGGCACCGACACCCAGTTGGCATCCACTACCGCTCAGTTCCAGGTAGCCGCAAAGACCGGAGTGGCAATGATCGGCGGCGATGTGTATGCTACCTTGGAGGAGGCCGTTGCCAATGCCGTTTCCGGCAATGAGATCAAGCTGATGACCGATCTGGAGATGACCAAGGGCAGCGCACTGGCCTTGGCAGTGGATGGCGTGACCCTCAATCTGGATGGACATACCCTGACCGTTCATGATCCCATCACCATCAGCGGCAACGGAGTTACCGTAATCAACGGAACCATCAAGGCTGCAGCAGATTTTCCCGCAGATAACCTGATCACCGTAAACGCTCCCGGAAACAGCGCCAGTGTACGGCTTTTGGCTCTCACTGTAGATGCTACCGGCGGACAGACCAAATACGGTGTGCATCTCTATCAGACTGGCTATGAGGTGGAAATGGGCGGCTGCACCTTTGTCAACAATAGCTATGCAGGCGTTCTCGTCAATGGCAGCCAGGCAAAGATCACCGGTGCAACCTCCTTTAACCTTTCCGGCAGCTGCTATGCCGGCGTAGAGCTGGGCAAGGGAAGCGGTGTCACTGCCAATCCCGGGCTGGCTCTGGTGGGCAATATCTCTTTTGCTAACTCCAACCCGGATACCGCCAACAATACCCGTCTGATCTGGACTGACTCTGCCCAGGTTCAGCCCGGAGACGCAACTATTCAGCAGAGCGCTTCCATTACTGTAAATGGCGAAGCCAAGGAACTGGATGCAAATGGAATGCTGGTAACACCTGCACCCAAACCTACCCCCAAGCCCACTCCCAAACCTACTCCCAAGCCCTCCAACTCTGACCATGAGGAGTCTGCGGCTCCTGCACCGGCAGCAGCAATTCCCGCACCTGTACTGGATTCCACCCCCAAAACCGGTGAGGCCGGCTGGATCATCCTGCCCATCTTTGCAGCAGGACTGGCAGTACTGGGAATTGCAGCCAAAAAACTGACCGAGTAATCAAGCGTTCAATCTTCCCCACATAGAGAGAAAGGGGAGCTGCCTTCCCGGCCGCTCCCCTTTTGTCTGTGCTGGAAAACGGTGAGGAACAATGAAGAAATCTGCTTCGAAATCAAGCGCTATGAACCGATGGCTGCCCAGAATCTGCTTTGGGGTGGCTTTCGTTTGCCTGGTGATTTTCTGCGGGGTGTCTTTCATCCAGATGAGTCATAGAAGTCAGCCGGCTTCGCCCGCAGAGGCTGCGGCCACTCCCCAAGCGGCCAGGCAAACTCCGGAACCGACCCAGGACCCCTGGGGGAAAAATCAGGAGGGAATCCTGAATGTCTACGCTCCCTACTATGAAGAAAACCCGGACATGATCGGGTGGCTGAATATCCCGGGAACGGAAATCGACTACCCGGTAGTGCAGACTCCGGGCAACAATGAGAAATATTTCCGAAAAGGCTTTGACGGGAGCTACTCAGAGGCCGGCACGCTTTTTCTGGACGAACACTGTTCCGCCGGACCTAAGGCATACACTGCCAATCTTATGATTTACGGACACGATATGAACGATGGCACCATGTTCGGAAAGTTGGAGGAGTATGCAGACCCGGAGTATGGCAAGGAACATAAGACCATCTGGTTTGATACCATTTATGACAGGGGGGAATACCAGCTCCTGGCAGCATTCTACTCCAAAGTCTACTATACCACCGACACCTGTTTCAAGTATTACCAGTTTTTCGATGCCAAAACACCGGCAGAATTTGAAAACTATATGGATGGAATTACCTCCTTGGCAGAGTACGATACAGGGGTGACCGCAGAGTATGGGGATATTCTGCTGACTCTTTCCACCTGCTCTACTCATGTGGAGAACGGGCGGTTTGTGGTGGTAGCAAAAAAGGTGAACTGAAACCATTCCCCCGTCCAAGGGAAAAGGCATGAAGATGCTTTCTCAAAACAGGCAAACAAAAAGGCGGATCAAGCATATTGGCTTGATCCGCCTTTTTATTATGCGGCATCACAATCCCAGGAACAGGCAGAGGGCAAAAGCCCCGGCCCACAGTCCCAGGGAGAGCCAGAGAATCGCCCATCCCCGGCGGAGCCACTTTTCCCACTGCAAGTTCTGGCGGCAGAGCACCAGACAGGCCTCGTGAAGTTCCTCCTCGCCCTCCAAAGCAGGGGAGAGAGGTGCGGGCCGAAGCAGGGTCAGGGCGGCGCCCAGCCCCAGAGAGGCCAGAAACCAGAGCAGGAAGAAAATCCCGGACAATGCCCCCCGAACCTGGCTGCCCTGGCAGATAAGGTATTCCAGGGCGGAAATACCGCCCACCAGACTGGCGGCAAGGGCCAGCCCGGCAGCCAGACGGCAGCCATGGATGATCAGGCGGCGCTCACCCTCCCGGGCGTCCAGATACCGGACAAGAACGGAGGAAAGCTCCTTTACGGCGGTGGGGGCGGACTTGGTAAAAATCTCCTGAGCAGGGCGGTCCAGCAATGCTTCCAGGGAAATGGGGGCAAAGGGGTCCGGCTGGGGCAGGTTAAGATCTACCGGGGAAAAACCGTCCTCCATGGGCGCGCCTCCTTTCAGGGTTGGGAATAAAAAGTCATAAAGCCATTATGGCATTTCCCGGGCTCCCCGTCAAGAAGTTTGGGAAGGAAAATATCATTTTACGGCAATACATTCAATTTCTACCAGGCTTCCCTTGGGAATGGCGGCTACCTGAACGCAGCTCCGGGCAGGGAAGGGCTGGGTGAAAAACTGGGCGTACACCTCATTCATGGCGGTAAAATCGTTCAAATCTGCCAGGAATACGGTGGTTTTGATCACATTGGCCAGGGTCATCCCGTTTTCGGCCAGAACGGCGGTCAGATTTTTCAGGACCTGACGGGTCTGATTTTCAATTCCCCGGGCCATCTCTCCGGTGGCAGGGTCCAGGGGAATCTGACCGCTGCAGAATACCATATCTCCCTGGACAAGAGCCTGGCTGTAAGGGCCCAGGGCGGCGGGAGCGTTTGTGCTGTTCAGTGCGTTCATAATAAGTTCCTCCTTATTGAATGTAATTACAAGAGTTGGAATCCGGCCTGGGTAAGGGCGGTCTTGATCTGGGCGATTTGTTCAAAGTCCCGGGTCTCCAGGGCCAGGGTCAGAATGCAGCTGTTGATGGCGGTGTCGGTTTCGCTGTGGTCGTAGTGAACATTCACCACATTGCCGCCGCACCGGCTGATGATGCTGCTGACCTCCTCCAGCTGTCCGGGTTTGTCCACCAGCCCGATGGAGAGGGTCACATTCCGGCCGCTCATGAGCAGGCCCCGGGTGATGACCCGGCTGAGGATGTTCACATCAATGTTGCCGCCGGACACCAGGCAGACCACCTTTTTGTCCTCCAGGGGGAGCTTGTCAAACATGGCGGCGGCTACGGCTACGGCACCAGCGCCCTCGGCCACCAGCTTCTGGTTTTCCATAAGGGCCAGGATGGCGGCGGCCACCTCGTCGTCGGTGACAGTGACCACATCGTCCACATACTTCTGGGCCATGGAGAAGGTGATGTCGCCGGGGGTCTTTACCGCAATGCCGTCGGCAAAGGTGCTGGCGGAGGAAAGGCTTTCCACCTTTCCGTGATGGAGGCTCTGGGCCATGCTGGGAGCCCCAGTGGTCTGGACTCCGTAGACCTTGATTTGGGGATTCAGGCTTTTCAGGGCAAAGGCAACACCGCTGATAAGTCCGCCGCCGCCTACCGGAACCACTACTGCATCCACATCGGGAAGCTGGTCCAGGATTTCCAGGCCGATGGTCCCCTGACCGGCAATGACCTCGTCATCGTTGAAAGGGTGGATGAAGGTGGCGCCGGTCTCCTCCTGGAGCTTGCAGGCGTAGTTGTAGGCGTCGTCATAGACGCCCTTCACCAGCTCTACCTTGGCGCCCAGCCGCTTGGTGGCCTCCACCTTGCTGATGGGGGCGCCGTCCGGCATGCAGACCACACTGCGGATTCCGCTGCGGGTGGCGGCCAGAGCCACTCCCTGGGCGTGGTTTCCGGCGCTGCAGGCAATGATGCCCTTGCTCTTCTGTTCCTCGCTCAGCTGGCTGATTTTATAGTAGGCGCCCCGGAGCTTGAAGCTGCCGGTGACCTGAAGGTTTTCCGTTTTCAGAAAAATCTGATTCTTGGTGCAGAGCCGGGGGGCTGCGATCAGGTCGGTTTTCCGGGCCACATCCTTGAGCACAAAGGCGGCGTGATAGATTTTGTCCAAAGTTACCATAGTTTTCCTTCCTTTCCTTGGGCGGGCATACTCCTTCATGCGCCGCAAAAAATCCCAAATAACCTTCCGGAGGGTGGCAGGGATAACAAAAAACAGTCTCCGCCTCCTGTTTCTAAGAGGCGAAGACTGTGAAAATCTCCGTGGTACCACTCTTATTGCCGCCGCAGCGGCCTCTCTGCCAGGTCAAACAACCTGTCGGCGGATAACGGTGCCTGCCGTTCCGGCTTACTGGGAAAGGTCTGTTGGGCCGAAATGCTGCGAGGGGATCCACCCGGTCCGGCCAATACTGCCTTGCACCAAACGGCAGCTCTCTGAAATGGCGGTTGGACAGGGCCTGTCCTCGGTCATAGCGCATATAACGCTATAATTTTACCCGGCTAAAGCGTGATTGTCAAGAGAAAAATTCCCTTCTTGACAACAGCACTTTAGGGTGATAAAATCTGTCCATAATAAAGGTGTGGAGCGGGAAAAGTACCGCCGGTAAACCATCCAGAGAGCCCTCGGCAGGTGAAAGAGGGTATGGGGTCCGGCTGGGAAGAACACCCGGGAGCCGCAAACTGAACCGCCTTTCGGCCAAGTAGGGGCGCCGCAGGGCCAGCGTTACAGGGTCAGCGCTTTCAATGGGGAGAGCGTGAAGAGAGTGGTCTGCCCTTAGGGGCGGACAAATTAGGTGGTACCACGGATATTACAGCTATTCGTCCTAAACAGCAGGGGCGGGGAGCTGTATTTTTTTATCCTTGCTTCAAAACTACAGGAGGTAAGGATTATGTGTTGTGTTATGGGTTATGCGGGAAAGGACCTGTCTGAGGAACGCTTTCGGGAGTATCTGCTTCGCACCGCCAGCCGGGGACCGGACGACCAGAGGGTGGCCCGCCTTCCGGACGGAGGCTTGATGGGATTTGGACGGCTGGCCATTATGGGGCTGACCCCTCAGGGAATGCAGCCCTTCGTCCGGGGGAAGGACTGTCTGGTCTGCAATGGGGAAATCTACGGATTCCGCCCTGTAAAAGCGGACCTGGAAAGAAAAGGCTACAGATTCCAGAGCGACAGCGACTGTGAGATACTTCTCCCCCTCTACTACGAGTACGGCCTGGATATGTTCAGGATGCTGGATGCGGAGTTTGCCCTGATTCTCTATGATTCCGCAAGAGACCGCTGGATTGCAGCCCGGGACCCCATCGGGATACGGCCTCTTTTCTACGGCTTCTCGGAGAGCGGGAAAATCGCTTTTGCCAGCGAGGCCAAAAACCTGGTGGGGCTTTGCAAGGAGATTCATCCCTTCCCGGTAGGGTGCTATTACTGCGACGGAAAATTTACCCGGTATGAGGACATCGGGGATGTGCCGGTCTGCCACCGGGATGACCTGGACACCATCTGCAAAAACATCCGGGAAAAGCTGGTGGCCGGGGTGGAAAAACGGCTGGATGCGGATACTCCGGTGGGATTTCTCCTTTCGGGAGGTCTGGATTCCAGCCTGGTCTGCGCCATTGCTGCCCGGCTGCTGGACCGGCCTATCCGGACCTTTGCCATTGGAATGCGGGAGGATGCCATTGACCTGAAATACGCCCGCCAGACAGCGGATTACCTGGGGGCCGACCATACCCAGGTCATCATGGACAAGGACCAGGTCCTGGCCAGCCTGGAGGAAGTGGTGGCCCTGCTGGGGACCTGGGACATTACCACCATCCGGGCTTCCATGGGAATGTACCTCTGCTGCAAGGCCATCCATGAGACCACTGACATCCGGGTGCTTCTCACTGGGGAAATCTCGGATGAAATGTTCGGCTACAAGTACACAGATTTTGCTCCCGGCCCGGCGGCATTCCAGCAGGAGGCTCAGAAGCGGCTGCGGGAGCTGTATATGTATGATGTGCTTCGGGCGGACCGGTGCATTTCGGTGAACAGCCTGGAAGCACGGGTGCCTTTTGGGGACCTGGACCTGGTGCGGTATGTGATGGCCATTGACCCGGCCCAAAAGATGAACACCTACGGCAAGGGCAAGTATCTCCTTCGGAAAGCCTTTGAGGAGGGGGACTGGCTTCCTCCCGAGATCCTCTGGCGGGAGAAAGCGGCCTTTAGCGATGCGGTGGGTCATTCCATGGTGGATTACCTCAAGGAGTACGCCGAGAGCAGGTATACTGACCAGGAATTCCGGGAGAAGGCCGCCGGTTATAAGTACTGCCCGCCCTTTACCAAGGAAAGCCTTCTCTACCGGGAATTGTTTGAAAAATATTACCCCGGTCAGGCAGAGATGATCGCGGATTTCTGGATGCCCAACAAGAGCTGGGAAGGGTGCGATGTGACCGACCCCAGCGCCCGGGTATTGAAAAACTACGGGGCTTCCGGGCGGTGAAACCTAAGACTTTTTTAAGAAGGGAACACCTTGACATTTCCTTTCAAAAAACCTACCATAGAAGGTAAGTAACCAGGGGAAAAGGAGGTGCTGCCGGCATGGAGTACAGACCCGGTAACAGAAATAATCCGGGGGCGGCCCGGGCCAGGCAACAGGCTCTTTCCAGGGCCCGGCAGCGCCGCCGTCAGAGCCAGCTGCAGGCGTGGGCCCGGCTGGGATTTCTCCTTCTTATCCTGCTGGTCATAGCGGGAATCATCACTGCCATTATTACGGCGGTGCGGAATTCGGCGCTGTCAGAATTGGAGCAGGACCCGGTGTCCCAGGAGCAGGAATCCATCCTGGCGCCGCTGCCTTTTCAGGATGAGCAGGACCCGGAAAATCTGGAACCCCGGAACATCGGGCCTCTTGTGGAGAATACCTCTCTCACTTCCCTGACGGTGGGAGCGGCTCTGCCCGCCTGCGGAACGGTGGAAACCAGCTACTTTGCCGACGCAGCATTCCTGGGAGACAGTATCACCGAGGGGCTTTCGGAATATGACATCGATCTGTCGGGGGCCCTGATCTGCGGTTATATCGGGGCAGCGCCCAACCAGATCGTGAACCGTACCGCCCTTACCCACCCGGACCGTGGGGAGGAGGTGCCCCTGGATGTACTGGCCCAGGCTCAGCCCGCCAAGCTTTATATCCTGATGGGTACCAATACGCTGGTGAACACCGGAAATGACGAATCGTTCCTGAGCTATTATGACAAAATGCTGGAGGAGATTCGGAGTCTCCTGCCCAACACCATGATTTATGTGCAGAGTATCCTTCCGGTGCGGCCGGATGTGAAGGAAAAGAGTGCAGGTCTGGATAATGCCCGGCTGGCTCAAATCAACCAGGCCATCAGTCAGCTGGCCGTAAAGTACGGCGGTTATTATCTGGACCTGTGGGAAACCTTTGCAGACGAGGAGGGCAACCTGCGGGAGGACATTGCCCAGCCTGACGGAATTCACCTGACCATACCCGGCTACCAGGAATGGGTGACTTTCCTGTGCAACCATCCGGTTTACAATAAGAATAACCCCTATCTGCTGGGCAGCGATTACAGCACCAACTAACCTGAGGGAAAAGAGGACGGCGGGCTCGCCGGAAAAGAGGAAATCATGGCAAACAACAGATACAACAATTTCCACGGAAGAAACGATGACGGCAGCAGTTACCAGTACGATTACAGCTACCAGTATTCGGGCAATTCTCAGAACAACCGGAGAAATACCGGAAACAATTACCGGAGGAAAAAGCAGGGAGACGGGATTCCCATTCCTGCCATCGTTGTTGGATTCTTTATTAACCCTCTTTTGGGGATCGGCCTTCTCATAGCCCACCTGGTCATGACGGGGGTGATCACCAACAATCTGCCGGGGCAGTTCCGGGTGGTACAGAATTCCCAGCCTGGCGCGGAGTTCCAGGCAGGCCAGCCTGAACAGGCACCCAATCTGTCCCGTCAGGAGGAACAGCGGGCTTTTGAACTGGCCAAGCGCGCCAAGCGGACCAAAGTGGTGAGCGTATCTCTCATCGTGCTGGGCGCCATGCTGGCCTTTGGCGGAGTTACCGCCGTTGTGGAGAGCCTGAGCTGGATCATTCCCTACGGAGCCTATTCCTCTGATGTTGTGGCTCTTATTTGGGGAGCCCTGACTGCCGGCGGCGGCATTTTCGCCATCTGGCAGGGAATCAAAATGCGCAAGGATATGAGGGTCAAGACCCGAATCCTTTCTCTTGTAGGAAAAAGCCCTGTCATGGACACGAAAGAAATCGCCCGGTCCATGGGGATGAATAAAAAGGAATGCGAGCGGCAGGTACAGGATTGCGTGGATAAGGGCCTCTTTGGCTGGGGTGCTTATCTGGACCGGTCTGCCGATTTACTGGTCACCGGAAGCGCTACCCCGGAGGAAAAAATCCGGGCCCGTGCCCAGAAGCAGGAAAAGGCCAAAAAGGAACCCAAACCCACCAAGGAGGAAGCCAAGCAGGCCAACAGCAAGTATCAGGCCATTCTGGACCAGCTGAAAGCTCTGGACGATGCTATTCCCGGGGAAGAGATGAGCGCCAAGATCCGCCGTCTGGGAGAGGTCAGCCAGAAGATTTTTGAACTGGTGGAAAAAGACCCGGAAAAGCTGCCCCGGCTGCGGAAGTTCATGGACTACTACCTGCCCACCTCCCTGAAACTTCTCACCAGCTACAGCCAGCTGGATGCCCAGGGTGTGGAAGGAGAGAACATTACCGAGGCCAAGACCCGGATCGAAAATACCATGGACACCCTGACCACCGCCTTTGAGACCCAGCTGGACAAGCTGTTTGAGGAGGATGCCCTGGACATCAGCAGTGACATTGCCGCCATGGAAGGAATGCTCAAGGCGGACGGCCTGGCAGGGGGAGATTTCCCGGATTTTACCCTCCCCGGCGGAGAACTGTAACAGACTGAATAAAAAAGAACACCCGGACAGAGCGTTTCTGTCCGGGTGCTTTTTTATTTGTCTTGAGGAGGCTCTTCCGGGTCCATCTGCTGGCCGCAGTAGGGACAGTAATCCCCGGTGCTCCGGTCCAGGAACTTGCCGCAGTGGGGGCAGCGGTAGAAGATGAGATGGATGCCCAGAGCGCCCAGGATGATGGCCATGGCCAATACCGAGAGGGGCGTGGACTTCCAGCAGTAGGCAGCGCCTCCTATGAGAAACCCCACGGCAAAGGTGGCAAATACCAGGACTCGCACTTTTTTGGGAACCAGTTTCTTCATGGAAATACCTCCTTATACAAAAGCGGACATTCCAAAAGGAGTGTCCGCTTTCTGTTTCTTTGGGAGAACCGGGGAAAATGACCCGGGTCAGGGCTGGCCGTGTTGCAATTCCAGCCAGGCCAGATCTCCGTTTTCAATGCCGTGGATGATTACCTCGGCAGTGGCAATATTGGTAGCCATGGGAATACAATGTACATCGCAAAGGCGAAGAAGATCCATTTCGTTGGGCTCGCCCTTTTTGGCGGAAACAGGGTCCCGGAAGAAGAGCAATACATCCACTTCCCCGCAGGCAATCATGCTGCCGATCTGTTCGGCGCCGCCCTTTGCACCGGGATACAAACACCGGACCTCCAGGCCGGTGGCATCATGGACCAGCTTTCCGGTCGTACCGGTGGCCACCAGGTTATTCTGTGAAAAGATCCGGACATAGGCAGTGCAGAACTGCACCAAAAGCTCCTTGCGGGAATCATGGGCGATGAGAGCGATGGTCACACTACATACATCCTTTCTGTCCTAGTATACTAGCTATATTGTATCTAAAAAATGTTTTTTTCGCAAGAGGATTTGGCGTTGATTGTGATTTTTAACAGCAAAAAAAGCAAACAAACCGTCACTAAATCGGCAGTTGAAATATAAAAGTCCGGGTTTGGCGTTTCAAAATTATGGAATAAGTTAAAAAACAGGGGGAATAAATCGTCAAAAATAACAAAGGCCCGCCCCCCGGAGCGGGGGGCAGGCAAGAAAAGCAATATTCCGAAAAATCAGCAGACGGGAACGATCCAGCCCTTCTCATCGGGCAGCTTGCCCCACTGAATACCGGTCATGGTGTCATACAGCTTCTGGGTCAGGGGACCGATCTTTCCGTCACCAATGTAGGCGACCTGGTCCTTCCACTTCAGCTCCTTTACAGGGCTGACAACGGCGGCGGTGCCGGTGCCCCAAACTTCTTCCAGCTTGCCCTCCTGGGCAGCCTTCATAACATCGGCAATGGCCAGCTTTCCTTCAATGACCTCATAGCCCCAGTCCTTCATCAGCTCAATGCAGCTGCGGCGGGTAACGCCGGGAAGAACAGTGCCGGTGCAGGCAGCGGTATAAATCTTACCGTCGATCTTGAACATAATGTTCATGCTGCCTACTTCTTCCACATACTTCTTCTCCACGCCGTCCAGCCAGAGTACCTGGGCAAAGCCCTGCTCCTCGGCCAGCTCGCCGGCCTTGATGGAGGCAGCGTAGTTGCCGCCGCACTTGGTGAAGCCGGTCAGGCCGGGGGCGGCACGGATGTAATCATCCTCTACATAGATCCGGACAGGATTGATACCCTCGGCATAGTAAGCGCCGCTGGGCATGCAGATGACGGAGAAGATATAGTGCTTGCTGGCGTGAACACCCAGGCCCACATCGGTGGCAATAATGAAGGGACGGATGTAAAGGCTGCACCCGTCAGTGTGGGGGACCCAGTCGGCATCCACTTCCACCAGGGCCTTTACGGCCTGGATGAAGTCTTCCTCAGGAATGTTGGGGATGCAGAGACGGTCGGCAGAATCGTTCATCCGCTTGGCGTTGCAGTCGGGGCGGAAAAGCTGAATCTTGCCCTCGGCAGTGCGGTAAGCCTTCATGCCCTCAAAAATTTCCTGGGCATAGTGGAATACCACAGTGGCAGGGTCCAGGGAGAAGGGCTGGTAGGGCACGATACGGGGGTCATGCCAGCCCTGGCCCTCGGTGTACTCCATCACAAACATATGGTCGGTGGAGATTTTTCCAAAGCCCAGCTGAGATTCATCGGTGGGTTTGGGCTTGGGACAGGTGGTCTTTTCAATCTTGATGTTCAACATGAAACATTGCCTTCTTTCTTTCTCTTTCCGCAAAACGCCGGGGCGCACATCCCCGTTACGCTTTATTATAGTAAACTGCGCGGAAGATTGCAATACTCAGTCCAAATTAAAATCCTGAGGAAGGATCAGTTCCAGAGAAGCGCCGGGGTCTGCGGCCAGCCGCCCTGCCTGGTTCAGGATGGCGGCCTCCAGCATATTCCGGGCCAGGCGCCCGTTGCCGGCTCCGGATGGGTCCTCGGCCTGGTGCCGGGTAAGGGCGGCGGTGACGGGAGCATCGCAGCCCGGGTCCAGAGAATATCCCTTGGCCTTGGCCTGGCTCTTCATGATCTCCATCAGCTGGGGTCCGGTGTAATCGGGGAACTCGATCTGATTGGGGAACCGGCTGGCCAGACCGCTGTTGGCGGTAAGGAAGGTTTCCATTTCCCGGCTGTACCCGGCCAGAATCACCACCAGGTCATCCCGGTGGTCTTCCATCCCCTTGACCAGGGTGTCAATGGCCTCCAGGCCAAAGCTGTCGTCACTGCCCCGGTAGAGGCTGTAGGCTTCATCAATGAAGAGCACCCCGCCCAGAGCAGACTGAATCACCTGGTTGGTAAGGGGAGCGGTGTGGCCCACATACCGGCCCACCAGATCCGCCCGGCTTACCTCGATGAGCTGACCGCCCCGCAAAGCGCCGATGGCTTTCAGGTATTTACCCATGATGCGGGCAATGGTGGTTTTGCCGGTGCCGGGATTTCCCGCAAAGATGGTGTGCATGGTAACAGGGGCGGCAGGGAGCCCTGCGGCTTTCCGCCGCTGCTGGGCCTGAACATTGTCCGCCAGGCTCCGGACATATTCTTTCACTGGCTCCAGGCCGATGATGGCATCCAGGGCAGCCTGGGCCGCAGCCCGCTCTCCGGTATATCCTGCGGGAAGAAGGGCGGCCAGACCAATGGGGAAATCTTCACCGAAGGAGAGAAGGAGCTGCCCTTCCTGGCAGTCCAGCACTACGGGAAGACGGGGGCCAGGGTCCTGCTCCAGCTTGTACTGGGCCAGAGCCTTGTAAATCTTGCCGGCCCAGTCCACAATGGCCTGGACACCGTCGGCAGGGTTGTACTGTCCGGCCAGCCAGTCCCGAGCCCCGGCGGTGACCGAAAGCTCGAAGGAGAGCTTCTCCCGGGAAAGCTGGGCCAGCTGATTGAACTGCCGCCCGGCAATGGCCCCCAATACCTGAGGGGCAAAGTCCTGGGTGGAACACACATCTCCCACCAGGTCGATAAAGGCAGCACCCATCTTTTCGGCCATCTTCTCCAGGCCGCTGCCGGTAAAGAAGACAAAGTATTTTCCCCGGGCGGTCAAAGTACTGACGGCGCCGGGAGCCAGGGCGGTCCCAACATCCACCAGAATGCCGTTCTGTTCCAGATACCGCCCGGCCAGAGGCAGACTGCCGTCCTGGGCCAGGTCGGCAATCATCTGAAGGTAGCCGGGGGCGCATGCCTGGTAGTTGTCAAAGGCCAGAATCTCCCCGGGAGCGTTCAGGGCACTGAACAAGTCCTGCAAAAAGGCTTTTTCCTGGGCAGGTCCGGGGTAGAGGGAAAGGTCCAGGGAGGCAATGTTCCGGTTTTTCAGCAGATGCCGTTCCTCCAGCAGCTTGGCCAGCAGTTTCAGGGCGGTGTGCCGCCCGCTGCCGGGAGCGCCAGAAATAAGGAGGATGTTCTTGCACCGGCCCGGTTCCAGGTTCATGACGGTGGGGCGGCGGAAAGCCAGGACCAATGCCTTGGTGAAGGCTTCCTGGCCCAGAAGCTCCTGGTTCAGGGCCTGGTCCAGCCCTTTCCAGCTGCCTCTGGTCTGCCGGTTGGAGGGAGGGACCAGCCCATCCCGCTCCAGTTCCCGGGTCATGGATTCCAGCTGCTCCCCCTGCTTTTTCAGCAGGGCTTCCAGCTGGGTCTGCATACCGTCCAGAGCCTGGGCAGCTGCCTGCTCCTCCTGACGGTGACGGTCCAGAGCGCCGTTAATAAGAGAATCCCAATCATTCTTGGCCATGACAGTTCGCTCCTTTTCCCTGGAATAAAACTCAGAACTCTACATTTCCGAACTCGGACAGCTTGAGCTGGGGGTTGTGGTCCAAAGCCCACTGGATGCTCCACTGGTTGGTGAAGAGGAGCAGGTGATTTCCCCGCAGGTCCTCGATTTTTTTGGTGTCGCTGGTCAGATCCAGCTCCTTGATGTCCAGCTCGTCGGGGTCATTCTCGATCCAGCGGATATACTCATAGGGAAGGGTATCCATCCGAATATCCACATTGTATTCGTTCCGGAGCCGGTAGTCCAGCACTTCCAGCTGAAGCACGCCTACCACGCCCACAATGGCTTCCTCCATACCGGTTTCCAGTTCCCGGAAAATCTGGATGGCGCCCTCCTGGGCAATCTGCTCGATGCCCTTGACGAACTGTTTCCGCTTCATGGTGTCCACCTGGGCCACCCGGGCAAAGTGTTCGGGAGCAAAGGTGGGGATTCCCGCAAACTGGACCGGGGGCTTGCCGGTGCAGAGGGTGTCTCCAATGGAGAAGATACCCGGGTCAAACAGGCCGATGATGTCTCCGGCGTAGGCAGTGTCCACGGTGGCCCGGTCCTGGGCCATCAGCTGGGTGCTCTGAGCCAGCTTGATGTTCTTCTTGCCCTGAACATGGTAAACATCCATGCCCCGCTCAAACTTGCCGCTGCAGATCCGCATAAAGGCAATGCGGTCCCGGTGGGCCTTGTTCATGTTGGCCTGAATCTTGAAGATAAAGCCGCTGAACTCTTCCCGGTCGGGGCGCACTTCCTCCCCGGTCAGGTGGTCGGTGCGGGGACTGGGGCTGGGAGAGAGCCGGAGAAAATCCTGAAGGAAAGGCTCCACACCAAAGTTGGTGAGGGCGCTTCCGAAGAAGACAGGGGAGAGCCGGCCATGGAGCACCGCGTCCAGATCAAATTCCTCGGCAGCCCCGTCCAGCAGCTCCACATCCTCGGCAAGCTGGGCATGAAGCCGCTGGGTCAGCAGCTCGTCCAGGTGAGGGTCACCCAGGGTGGCCTCGATTTTCTCCACCATCTTGGTGCCGTTGGCCCGGCCCTCGCTCTGGAAAGCCAGGATGTGCTTGCTGGCCCGGTCGTAAACGCCCTTGAATTCCTTGCCGCAGCCGATGGGCCAGTTCATGGGATAGGTGGCAATGCCCAGCACCTGCTCAATTTCCTCGCAGAGTTCAAAGGGGTCCCGGGCTTCCCGGTCCATCTTGTTGATGAAGGTGAAGATGGGAATGTGCCGCAGGGTACAAACCTTGAACAGCTTGATGGTCTGGGCCTCTACGCCTTTGGCAGCGTCAATGACCATGACGGCGCAGTCGGCCGCCATAAGGGTGCGGTAGGTGTCCTCGCTGAAATCCTGGTGTCCGGGGGTGTCCAGAATGTTGACACAGTGACCGTCATAGTTGAACTGGAGCACCGAGCTGGTTACCGAAATACCACGCTGCTTTTCGATCTCCATCCAGTCGGAGACTGCATGGCGGGCGTTCTGCTTTCCCTTTACGCTGCCCGCCTGCTGGATGGCTCCGCCGTAAAGGAGCAGCTTCTCAGTAAGGGTGGTTTTACCGGCGTCAGGATGGCTGATAATGGCAAAAGTGCGCCGGCTGTTGATTTCTTGTTGTAAGGTCAAAGGGGATTCCTCCTGTATTTTTTGCATATACATTTCTATATTAACCAATTTAAAAGGAAAAGGCAAGAAGCAACCCCGGTCAGGAAAAAATAAAGGAAAAAAAGGACCTGAGTTCGGTATTTCACATTTTTTTCACCGAGGAGCTATTGCCTTTTCACAATTTCAGGATATGCTTAAGACAGCAACCAAGGGAAACCATCCCAAGAAAGGTAGATTGAATATGGAAAACAAATGGGAATATGATTATTCCAATCTTTATAATCAGAACAATCAAACTCAGAACCAGGAGGTTCGTCCTCCCGAGAATCAGCAGGACCCCGGCGCAGCACCCCCTCCGCCTCCGGTACAGGAATTCCAGCAGCCCAAGAAGAAAGGCCACGGCAGAAAGATCCTGAGCCGTATCCTGGCTCTGGTACTGGTAGCCGCGGTGGGATTCGGCGGCGGCTACGGCGGGGCACTGCTGGCTCTGAAACAGAATCCCCAGCGGGTGATCTACCAGGGAACCGGCAGCGGAGACAGTTCGGTTGCCAATCTGGACGCAGATACCCTGGACCTGACCACTGTGTCGTCTATAGTCACCCCCAGCGTGGTGGCCATCACCACCGAAGAGGTTGTTACCAGCAACTACGGTTTCTGGTTCGGCGGTGAGTATGTGCAGAGCGGTGCTGGTTCCGGCGTTATCATGACCTCCGACGGCTATATCATCACCAACCAGCATGTGGTGGAAGGTGCCAGCACCATTACCGTCACCCTCAGTGATGATACCGAATATCCCGCTACCCTGGTGGGCAGCGACTCCGTCAACGACATTGCCGTCATCAAAATCGAGGCAGAGGGCCTGACCCCTGCCGTAATGGGAAACAGTGACAACCTGGTGGTAGGCCAGAGCGTTATTGCCGTGGGCAACCCCATGGGCGTTCTGGGCGGAACCGTTACCAACGGTATCATCAGCGCCCTCAACCGGGATGTGACCGTCAATAACCAGAAGATGACCCTGATCCAGACCAATGCGGCTATCAGCCCCGGCAACTCCGGCGGCGGCCTGTTTGACGCCAACGGTCAGCTCATCGGCATTGTCAACGCCAAGAGCAGCGGCAGCAATACCGAGGGCCTGGGCTTTGCCATCCCCATCAACACCGCCCTGTCTGTGGCCACCGACCTGATCGACAACGGTTATGTCACCGGTCGTCCTGCCCTGGGCATCACCGTAGTGGATGTTCAGGACTCCCAGACTGCCGCCCAGATGGGTGTGAGCAGCGCCGGCGTGTATGTCTACCAGGTCAATGAGGGCAGCGGCGCAGAGGCTGCCGGCATTCAGCCCGGTGACCGTATCATTGCCGTGGAGAATGTTCTGGTGGAGAATAAGGAGCAGGTAAGCGAGGAGGTCCGGAACCATAATGTGGGAGACACCATCCAGCTCCAGATCGCTCGTGAAGGAAACATTATGACCGTGGAGGTCACCCTGGGGGAGAGCCAGGGCTGACCCCTTCATAAGACAATAGAGAAAAGAAGCGGCGCCGCCCGGGTCAGAGCCCTGGCGGCGCTGCTTTTGGTTTAGAGGAATAAAAAAGGCCCCCTTCCCGAAGGAAGAGGGCTTTTGAATTTACTTCTGGTTTACATAATTCCGGACGAGAGCCTGGAGCAGGTCATCCCGGTCCACCCGGCGGATCAGACTGCGGGCGTTCCGATAGGTGGTGATGTAGGTGGGGTCCTCGCTGAGAATGTACCCTACGATCTGGCTGATGGGATTGTACCCTTTTTCAGACAGGGCTTCATACACCTCCTGAATCACTTCCCGAATCTGCCGCTCCTTGTCGTCATACAGGGAAAATACAGAAGTTCTGTCATCTACCATCCTGCCTGCACCTCACTTTCTATACCATTTGAAACCATTGTAGCCTAAAATCCTGTCCAATGCAAGGGAATTTCCCCGAAAGGAAGGTTGATTCACCGAATTTCTACATTGAGCCGGTGTTTCAGGTCACCCAGAATCTTCTTGATGAACCGATCCACTTCCTCGGGAGCCAGTTCATGGTCACAGGGCATGAACCGGAGATTGAAGGCCATGCTCTTTTTTCCTTCGCCCAGGTTGGCGCCCCGGTAAATGTCGAAGAGCTGCACATCACCCAGGGAGGGGCAAGCCTTCTTCATGGCCTCCACCATCTGACCGCAGGTGACGGATTCGTCGGCCACCAGAGCCAGGTCGCGGCGGACACAGGCGTACTCGCTGACCGGGCAGTATTTCAGGCAGGAAGCAGCGTGAGCCATGAGAGCACGGAAATCCAGCTCACCCAGATAGATGTTCTGGTGAGCCCGGCTGTCCTTGGGCAGCTTCAGTTCCTCGGTCACATCGTTGGCCAGCTTGCCGAACCAGCCCACCTTTTCCCCGCCGCAGATGAGATAGGCGGAAATGCCGGGATGGAGGAAGGGCACATCGGAGGCCCGATCGTACTGGAAGGTCAGGCCGAAAGCCTCGCCCAGGGCTTCCATGTCTCCCTTGACCCGGAAGAAATCTTCCTCCTGGCCGAAGGCGGCAAAGCCCAGATGGAGCCGCTCCTCGGGCAGCTGAGCCACAGGCAGTTCCTTGGGAATGTAGATGTTGGACAGCTCGAAGATGCGGCCGGCATTGTTGGCCTTCTTCAGGTTGTTTACCACCACATTCAGCATGCTGGGAGCCAGGAGAGGCCGCATAATGGTCAGGTTGCTGGAAATGGGGTTGATGATGCGGATCACATTCCGCAGGGGAGAATCGGCAGGGATGTGGAGGGCATCCAGATCGCTGTCGGCATAGAAAGCCATGGTGGAAGCCTCAAAGTAACCCTGGGCGCACATGGTCCGCTTCAGCTTGGCCCGGCGCTGCTGGTCGGGATTGAGGCCGCCGGTGGTCACCTGGGCGCTGGGCAGGAAGGTGGGAACAATGTGCTGGTAGCCGTATTCCCGGATGACTTCCTCGGCCAGGTCAGGCTCACCAATTTCGATGTCCTCACGCCAGCGGGGAGCTACCACTTCCATGGTGTCGCCCTCAGCCTTTACCTCAAAGGAGAGACGGGCCAGAATGTCCAGCACGGTCTCCCGGGGCACATCAATGCCCAGAATCTTGTTGATTCCGCTGAAGGTGGCGGTGAAAGCCTTGCCGGTGCGGGGAGCGCCGCCGGAGCAGTCAAAGGCGCTGGAGGTGATTTCGCCTACCCCCAGCTCCTGAATCAGGTGAAGGGCCCGGGCCATGCCCAGCTCGGTGGTGTACTCGCAGATGCCCTTCTCGTAATGGCTGGAGGCATCGGTGTTCTGGCCCAGGCTCCGGGCAGTTTTCCGGATGCTGTCCCGGGCAAACTTGGCGCTCTCAAAGAGCAGCTGGGTGGTGGTGTCCTTGATTTCGCTGTTAAGGCCGCCCATAACGCCGGCCAGGGCTACCGGTTTGTTGCCATCGCAGATGACCAGGTTGGCAGGGGAGAGGGTGAATTCCTTCTCGTCCAGGGTGACGATTTTTTCCCCTTCCTGGGCCTGGCGGACAATGATTTTGCAGCTTTCCAGGGTATCCATGTCAAAGGCGTGCATGGGCTGGCCGATTTCCAGCATGACATAGTTGGTGATGTCCACCAGATTGCTGATGCTCCGCAGTCCGCAGAGGGCCAGGTTCCGGCGCATCCAGGCAGGAGAAGTGCCGGTGGTCACATTCCGCACATAATGTCCCAGATACCGGGGGCAGAGGTCGTATGCCCCCACCTGAATGTCCAGGTCGGGGTGCTTGTAGTCGCTGCAGGTGTAGTCCAGGGCGGGCATTTTCAGGGGCTTGCCCAGAACCGCAGCCACTTCCCGGGCAATGCCCAGAACGCTGTTGCAGTCGGCCCGGTTGGCGGTGAGGCTGATGTCAAAGATATAGTCGTTCAGACCCACTACCTCCTGAATGGGGGTGCCGGGAACGGTGTCCTTGGGCAGGTCCAGCAGACCGTATACCTCGCTGCCGGGGTAAAGGTCCTCGTTGAGGCCCAGTTCCTCGCCGCTGCAGAGCATGCCGTTGCTGGGCAGGCCCCGCATGGGACGGGCCTTGATCTTCACGCCGCCGGGAAGGGTGGAACCGTCCAGAGCGGCGGGGGTGTGCATTCCTTCATATACATTGGGAGCGCCGGTGAGGATCTGGAGCCCGTGGCCGTATTCTTCACCGCAGTCCACCTGGCAGACGAAAAGGTGGGTGCCTTCCAGAGGCTCGCACTTGGTCACCACGCCTACCACGACCTTGGAGATTTCTCCTCCCAGGTCAATGAGTTCTTCTACTTCAAAACCGCAGCCGAACAGCTTTTCTTCCA
The DNA here is from genome assembly GCA_944386495.1 of uncultured Gemmiger sp. Lineage (GTDB taxonomy): Bacteria > Bacillota > Clostridia > Oscillospirales > Ruminococcaceae > CALXEN01. Next base: position 24,570 of record CALXBE010000012.1, read on the forward strand.
GTTCCTGGGGAGTGCAGTCCAGGTCTACATACTGTTTCAGCCAGCTATAAGGTACTTTCATTTCAGGTCCCCTCTCTCTCAGCCCTTGAACTGTTCCAGAAAACGCAGGTCGTTTTCAAACAGCAGGCCCATGTTGTTGATGCCGTATTTCAGCATGGCGATACGCTCGATGCCGATGCCGAAGGCAATACCGGAGTAAACTGTGGGGTCAATGCCGCAGTTCTCCAGCACCTTGTGGTGGACTACACCGCCGCCCAGAACTTCGATCCAGCCGGTGCCCTTGCAAAGGCTGCAGCCCTTACCGCCGCACTCAAAGCAGGAAACATCGATTTCCACGCTGGGCTCGGTGAAGGGGAAGTAGCTGGGCCGGAGCCGGGTGCGGACATCTGCCCCGAACAGCTCCTGAACGAACTTGTCCAGCATGCCCTGCAAATCGCAGAGAGTGATGCCCTTGTCCACTACAAGACCTTCCATCTGGTGGAACATGGGGCTGTGGGTGGCGTCACTGTCGCTCCGGAACACACGGCCGGGAACCAGCACCTTGATGGGAGGCTTCTGGGCATCCATTACCCGGATCTGTCCCGGGCTGGTCTGGGTGCGGAGCACAATGTCCTCCGCCACATAGAAGGTGTCCTGCATATCCCGGGCAGGATGGTTCTTGGGAACATTCAGCCGGGTAAAGTTGTGAGCATCATCCTCGATTTCGGGACCCTCGTACACCTCAAAGCCCATCCCGCTGAACACATTCACAATTTCGTTCTTGGTGATGGTGATGGGATGCAGTCCGCCCTGGGACCGCTTTTTCCCGGGCAGGGTAATATCCACGGCTTCGGCCCGGTTCTTCTCTTCCAGTTCCTTCTTGGCAATTTCCGCGGCCAGGGCCTGGTACTGTTCCTCCACCCAGGTCTTGAACAGGTTGATGGTCTTGCCGGCGGCAGGACGGTCCTCCTTGGCCACATCCCGCAGGGCCTTGGTCAGGCCGCTGACTTCACCGGTCTTGCCCAGGTATTTCTGCCAGAAGGCGGAAAGCTGGTCCGAGTTGGTCACTCCGGCCCGGTCCTGTTCCAAAGCCGCCCGGAGGGCATTGATTTTTTCTTCCATAACACACCTCGTTTTTTCTATGGGAACGAAAAAAGGCTCCGTCCCCGATGAACTATCAGGGACGAAGCCTGCAACATACAAAACTCCGCGGTACCACCCACATTTTAGCCATAAGCTAACACTCACGCTCCGGATAACGGCAGAATCCGTTCCGGCCTACTGTCAGTTCAGCCGGACCCCTCGGAAGGGAACTTCTCAGCCTGTCCGCGCAGCGCCCTTTCAGCCGGGAGGCGCCTCTCTGTGCCGCAGTGCAGACGGATACTTTCCTCCGTCAACGGGTTTGTAACTCCCTCAGTCTAGCACAAAAAAAATCCTTTTGCAAGGTGTTTTTCCCCTGAACGGGAAAAATCGTCCCATCCCTTGCACACAAGGGGGAAAAGGGGTATAATACATGCTGTGTCAGAATGTAAATATTCCAGGGAGGAATTGAAATATGAAAACCATGGGAGATCTGCGCCGCACCCATTACTGCGGCGAGGTAAGCCTGGCCCAGGCCGGCCAGGAGATGACCGTCTGCGGCTCCATTGCAAAGAGCCGGGATAAGGGCGGCATTATTTTTGCGGACCTGCGGGATTCCAGCGGAATCCTCCAGATGGTCTTTGACCAGGACACCCCCGCCGAGGCTTTTGCCGAGGCTCAGGCCCTGCGCAGCGAGTATGTGGTGATTGCCCGGGGCGTGCTCCGGGAACGGGCCGCCAAGACCGACAAAATTTCCACCGGCGATGTGGAGCTGTATGTGTCTGAGCTGCGTATCCTCAGCGAGGCCGAGACCACTCCCTTTGAGATTCGGGACGAAATCAATGTAAAGGATGAGCTGCGGCTGAAATACCGGTATCTGGACCTGCGGCGGCCCAGCATGCACCAGCCCATCGTCATGCGGAGCAAGATCTGCCAGGTCATCCGGAACTATTTCTGCGACAACCACTTCTGCGAGATCGAGACTCCCATGCTCATGAAATCCACCCCCGAAGGGGCCCGGGACTACCTGGTGCCCAGCCGGGTGAATCCGGGGCATTTCTATGCCCTGCCCCAGAGCCCCCAGCTCTACAAGCAGATTCTCATGCTCTCCGGCTTTGACCGGTACTTCCAGATCGCCCGCTGCTTCCGGGACGAGGACCTGCGGGCCGACCGTCAGCCTGAGTTCACCCAGGTGGACGAGGAAATGAGCTTTGTCACCGCCGACGATGTAATGACCCTCAACGAGGGGCTCATCAAGAAGGTGTGGAAGGAAATTCTGGATGTGGATGTCCCCACCCCCTTCCGTCGGATGAAGTGGGATGACGCCATGGACACCTACGGCAGCGACAAGCCGGATACCCGGTTTGGCCTGGAAATTCAGAATGTCACCGATGTTTTCGCCAACACAGCTTTTGTGCCCTTTGCCAACACCCTGGCCGCCGACGGCACCATCCGTGCCATCAACGCCAAGGGAATGGCTGACAAGCTGACCCGGAAAACCATCGACAAGTTGGTGGATGTGGCCAAGACTTACGGCGCCAAGGGCCTGGGTTACACACGCTGGACCGCCGAGGGCATCAGCTCCAGCTTTGAAAAGAACCTGACCGAGGAGGAGAAGCAGGCTTTCCATGCCGCTTTGAACGCCCAGGAAGGGGACGTGCTGCTGGTGGTCAGCGATACCAGCCGGGTCACCGCCTGCACCGCTTTGGGCCAGGTCCGTCTGGACATTGCCAAGCGGATGGAGCTGCTGGACCCCAAGCAGTTCAACTTCCTCTGGGTCACCGACTTCCCCCTGTTTGAGTACAGCGAGGAGGAGGGCCGCTGGATGGCCATGCACCATCCCTTCACCATGCCCACCCAGGACAGCCTGGACAAAGTGGAGACCGACCAGGGCGCCTGCTACGCCGATGCCTACGATATCGTCCTCAACGGCTGTGAGCTGGGCGGCGGTTCCATCCGTATCAACGACCCTGCCCTCCAGGCACGGATGTTCAAGGCCCTGGGCTTCACCCCCGAAAAGGCCCGGGAGAGCTTCGGCTTCCTGATGGACGCTTACAAGTACGGCGCGCCGCCCCACGGCGGTATGGCCTACGGTCTGGACCGGATGGTCATGCTCATGCTGGGCCGGGATTCCATCCGGGATGTAATTGCATTCCCCAAGGTGCAGAACGCCAGCGAGCCCATGAGCGGAGCCCCCGATGTGGTGGATGACAAGCAGCTGAAAGAGCTGTCTATTGCCTTCGTCCCCGAGACCAAGGAATAAGTGTGTCCAAAGCCGTTCCCTTTTTGGAGGGAACGGCTTTTTTGAAAAAAGGAGGAAGGGACCGTGTCCCAAGGTATTTATGATTCCCCTCTGGGAGAAATTCTGATCCGGTGGCAGGGAGAAGCCCTGGCCGGGCTGGACTTTGTTTCCCCGGAGGAGGACCTGCCCCTGGAACCCATCCCGGAAAAGCTGAAAACCTGGCTGGATGTTTATTTCTCCGGCAGAGATCCGGGCCCTGCCCCCATGAATCTGGACCCGGCAGGGACCCCTTTTCAGCGGCGGGTGTGGCAGGCCATGGCTGCTGTCCCTTACGGGGAGACCACCACCTATGGGCAATTGGCTGCCCAGGTAATGACCCCCGGAAAGAACCCGGGATTTCTGGCCCGGGCGGTAGGCCGGGCTGTGGGGGCTAACCCTATCCTCATCCTTCTGCCCTGTCACCGGGTGCTGGGGGCAAGAGGAAAACTTACCGGCTTCCGGGCCGGACTGGAACGGAAAAAATGGCTGCTGGCAGGGGAGGGGAGCCTTCCCGGGCAGTATGAGAAGAATCAGAAATAAGGAGGAAATGACCATGGCGTATCTGGGAGAAAAAATCAAAAAGCTGGGGTTCGGCCTTATGCGGCTGCCCCAGAAGGACGGAGCCATCGACCTGGAGGAAACCAAGGCAATGGTGGACAAATTCATGGAGGCGGGCTTCACCTACTTTGATACCGCCTGGGCCTACCAGGGCAGCGAGGAGGCCACCCGGAAAGCTCTGGTGGAGCGGTATCCCCGGGAGAACTTTCAGCTGGCCACCAAGAACGCCGCCTGGCTGAACACCAAAAGCCGGGAGGAGGCCGAGGCCCAGTTCCAGACCAGCCTGGACCGGACCGGAGCCGGATATTTTGACTTCTACCTTCTTCACAACCTGGGCCAGGGCCGCACCCATGTCTTTGAGGATTACGACCTTTGGAACTTTGCTTTGGAGAAAAAGCGCCAGGGGCTCATCAAGCACCTGGGCTTCTCCTTCCACTCCAATGCCCAGGAACTGGAAGAAATCCTGAATGCTCATCCGGAAGCGGAGTTTGTACAGCTTCAAATCAACTATGCAGACTGGGAAAGCGCCGACATCCAGTCCCGTGCCTGCTATGAGGTGGCCCGCCGTCACGGGAAGCCGGTCATCATTATGGAACCGGTGAAGGGGGGCACCCTGGCCAATCCTCCCCAGCGGGTAAAGGACATTTTCCAAAAGGCTGACCCCAGTGCCTCCTGCGCTTCCTGGGCGGTCAAGTTTGCCGCCAGCCTGGATGGAATTATTACAGTTCTCTCCGGCATGAGCAACCTGGAACAGATGGAAGACAACCTGTCCTGCATGAAAGACTTCAAGGGCCTTACGCCCCGGGAGGAAGAGGTCATTCTGGCAGCCCGGAAGGAGCTGGAGAGCATCCCCATGATCCCTTGCACCGGCTGCGACTACTGCGCCAAGGTCTGCCCCAGGAATGTGGGCATCTCGGGAACCTTCACCGCCATGAACCTGCTCCTGGTCTACGAGAATCTCCCCGCCGCCAAGCGGAAGGAGAACGCCCGGGTGGCGGAGAACGGAAAGGCCAACGCTGCCCAGTGCATCCAGTGCGGCCAGTGTGAGCAGGTCTGTCCCCAGCATATTGCCATCCGGGAGGAGCTGAAGCGGGCCGCCAAGAGCCTGCTCTGACCCACCCGTGGAGGGCGGGAAAGCCAGCCCTGCAAAAACAGAACAAAAGCCCCAGAATTCGGCATCACCCGAATCCTGGGGCTTTTTTCTGGAATAGTCACCCTTTCCGGGTGAAAATTCCCCTATGAAGCTTTACTTGCTGTTTTTATTGATTCTCTTTTTACGGATTGTAATAATCACAACTACCAGGACTGCAGCCAGCAGGAGAACCGGCCAGACCGAGATGATGCCCAGGATCAGGCCCTGGATCCCATCCAGGAAACCGGTCCAGCCACGGGTAAAGGCATCGCTCACCCGGCTGGCAAAGCTGTTGGTGACAGGGGTGATGGTGGCCACTTCGGACAGGCGGACGGTGACGGTGCTCATGGATACCTGATTTTCCAGGACCCGCATCTGGCTGCCGTAGCTTTCCAGTTGGTATTCCAGGCTGCTCAGCTGACCCTGAATGTAAATCAGGTCCTCCACCGTCTCAGCCTGGGCGGCCAGTTCATCCAGTCGCTGGCGCTGGGTCTCCAGGCTGGAGATGCGGGCTTCCAGGTCCACATATTCCAGGGTCACATCCTGGCTGTCCTGGCTGAGCCAGGTCACATTCCCCACCCCCTGGGCGGAGGAAAGGAACTCTTCATACCGGTCACTGGGGATACGGAAGGAGGCGTTGTACCACCGGGTGCCGTATTCCAGGCTGCCTCCCTGGGTGCTGCTCTCCTGGTAGCCGCCCATCTCCTCCACCTTGGCCAGCAGCTGGGCCAGGGTCTCCTCGTATTGGGTGGACTCCATCTCCAGCTCGGCGGTGTAGATCACTTTCTGGGTGGTGACTTCCGCCAGCTTGGCGGTGCTGTTCTGGGCGCTTCCATCCATCACTGCGGCTCCGGGAGCGGCATCCTCTGTCACCATATCCATGGCGTATTCAGGTCCAGCGCCACCGGCTTCCTGGGTCGACGAGGCGGTGGCGTTGGAAGCTGTATCTGCGCTGGTGGCGCCCATTCCCTTTTTAGGCAGCCCCAGAATGGCGGTTCCCACCACCAGACAGCAGGCGGCGGCAGCCACCCAGGCTGCAGGACGGAAGTGGAAAATCCTGCCCTTCCGGCTCTGCTTCACAGAGGCCTGTTCCACCAGGGAATCATCCACTTCACCGATGGCTTCAAACAGTTGTTCCTTATTCATACGCATACTCCCTCCTTTTCCAGAGCTTCTTTCAGTTTGGTCCGGGTCCGGCTCAGGGTGCTTTTGGCGGTCCCCACCGGTACGCCGCAGAACCGGGCAGCGTCGGCGACACTCTCCCCATACCAGTAACGGCGGAGGAAGAGGGTCCGGGCAGTGGGGTCACACCCTTCCAGAAACCGGGAGATGGCGGCTCCGGTCTCCTTGGCATCAAAGGCCTGGTCGGGGGTCTGGCCGCCGGAAAGACATTCTTCCAGCTCTTCCAGCAGAGCGATGCCTCCGCCCCGTTTCTGGGCGGAAGAATACCGCAGCCGGTTAAGGGCCAGATTCCGGCAAAGCCGCCCTAAGTACACCCGAAGATTCAGGGGCCGGGTGGGAGGAATGGCCCGCCAGCTGCCCAGCCAGGTATCATTGACACATTCCTCAGCGTCCTGGATTTTTCCCAGCAGATTCATGGCGATGGCGCTGCAGTACCCGCCATACTTGGCAGCAGCCCCGGTCAGTCCCCGCTCATCCCGGGCGAAGTACAGATCCAGAATGGCATTATCGTCCATAATAATTCCTCCTTTACCATAGAGAACGAAAAAAAGCCGCAAAAGGTTGCGGCTTTTTTTGATTTATCATTTTTCTTTTGCTCCGCCCAGGGTCTTCAGGTCGTCGTTGTCCCCGAAGGCAACCTTGGTGAACCCGGCGGCTTCCAGGTTGCCCAGCTGCTTGCCCAGCTTCTTGGCCTGGGGCAGAACGGTCACCTGGTACTCCTGACGGAGGGTCTCGGCCTTGGCCAGAACGGCGGCAAAGTCGGTCTGGGGCAGGTAGAGAAGAGCGCACTTTTCCAGGGCATGGGGAATCTTGTACCCCTGTTCCAGCAGGATGGAGCAGATGCGCTCAAAGCCGATGCTGAATCCTACTGCGGGAACCTGCTGGCCGATGAACTTGCCCACCATGTTGTCGTACCGGCCGCCGCCGGCCACAGCACCGCTGAACTGGGGGCAGGTCACTTCAAAGACCATGCCGGTGTAATATCCCTGTCCCCGGACCAGGCTGGGGGAGTACTCTACCTTGTACCGGTCCTCGGCCAGGGCGCGGCTGGTGGCCAGCACATACCGCAGGTCGGCGGAAAGGGCTTCGTCCCCGCACTGGGCGGCTACGGTGTCCAGGTCAAACTTTCCGGCGGCCAGGAAATCACAGAGGGCCTGGATGGCCTGGGCAGGCAGCTGCTTCTCGGTCAGCTCCTTCTCCACGCCGTCCACTCCGATTTTGTCCATCTTGTCAAAGGAGATGCAGACGGAATCCAGGGTATCGGGGGCAAAGCCCATCTGGGCCAGCATTCCCCGGAGGATGCGCCGGTCGTTGATGTTGACGGTAAAGCCGGTGAACCCGATCCGGAGCAGTGCCCGGGCGGTCACATCAATCAGCTCTACCTCGGCATTGGGGCTGCTGTCCCCCAGAATATCAATGTCGCACTGGACAAACTCCCGCAGACGACCCTTCTGGGGACGCTCGGCCCGGTAGACCCGGTCAGTCTGAATCACCTTGAAGGGGTTGGGCAGCTTGTCCCGGTTAGCGGCATAATACCGGCTCAGGGGAAGGGTCAGGTCATACCGGAGCCCCATGTCGGAAAGCTCCTTCTCCTGCCCCGAAGCCAGGGCCTTTTCCAGCTTGTCGCCCCGCTTGAGGACCTTGAAAATCAGGTTCAGGTTGTCGCCGCCCTCGCTCTTGTCCAGGTTCTCCATATCCTCCAGAATGGGGGTGGAGATCCGCTCAAAGCCGCTGGCCCGGTAGGTGGCCAGGATCTCTCCCTGGATGTAATCTCTCAATGCCTGCTCCTGGGGCAGCAGGTCCCGCATACCCTTCAAAGGATTGGTTTTCATGGAATCTGTCCTTTCGTCCGTTTAAAAATACTACTATAATATAGCCTTTCCCCTGTGTTTTTGTCAAGGCAGGAGGGCAAGATAGAGGGGAGGTGATGGTTTATGAAAGAGAAAAATCAGCCGGGGAAATGGTATATCCTGGCCGTGGGTGCCGCCATCCAGATTCTGACCGGAATCCCGGCGGCCTGGGGAGTGTTCCAGCGCCCGGTGGTGGAGCAGTACGGGCTGGAGGAATCCCAGGCGGGGCTGGCGTTCAGCCTTTTGATAGGGGCCTTCGGGATAGGCTGTGTCATAGGGGGCTACCTCCAGGACCGGAAAGGCCCCCGCGCTGCGGGACTATGGGGGACCGCCCTTTTATCCGGAGGATTTTTTTGCGCTGCCTTTCTGGAAGGGAAGGGGCCCGGACTGTTCTACCTGGGATTCAGCATTCCCGCAGGATTGGGGTGCGCTTTCCTCTACCCGGCGGTGATGAGCTGCGCCCAGAAATGGTACCGCAGCCGGAAAGGCCTTGCCACCGGCATCATCGGCGGAGCGGTGGGGTTCAGCGGGGCTTTCCTCACCCTCTTTGTCCGGTGGGTGAATGGCCAGTGGGGTCTGCCCGCCGCCTTTCTGGGGCTGGGCAGCCTTATGCTGCTGGTCTGCGGGGGAGGGAGCCTTCTTCTGAAAAATCCGCCCCCTGCCAAACAGGAGCCCCGGTTCCAGGGGAAAAAGTACAAGGAGCCGCCCTTTGACCTGCCGCCCAAGAAAATGCTCCGGACCCGGCAGTACTGGCTGGCCGCCGGAGTGGTGGCTCTGGCCACCCCCACGGTGCTGTTATTCAGCCCCATCATTGTCCAGCTGGGCCAGGAGCGGGGGCTGTCGGAAAACATGGCCCACCTCTCCATTATGATTGGAAGCGTGGGGTCTGCGGCAGGGCGTTTGCTCTGCCCACTGGCCAGTGACCGATACGGAAGAAGGGCCGCCTACACCCTCTTGTTCGGGTTGCTGGCGGCCCTGTCGGCGGGATTTATTTTTGCTCAGGGGTGGCTGGTCATCCTCTGCTACACCGCCCTTACCTTCTGTTACTCGGGCCAGGCGGCTATTCTGCCCTCCCTCTCCACCGACCTGTTCGGCATGCCCCATGCGGGGGTGAACTACGGATTTCTGGCTCTGGGAATGACGGCGGGGAGCCTGGGCAGTCATTTCCTGGCCCAGAGCTTTGAGGGGGAACTGGTCCGGCATTTCATCGCCATAGGGGCAGCGGTGGGAGGCATCATCTGTATTCGGCTCCTGAAACCCACCCAGGGGGAAAGGCTGTGACCTTACCGTCCGTTGGCGGCAAAGAGGGCGCACAGGTCCCCTACAATGTCATGGGGAAGCATACCGGTCTGGCCCAGCCGGGCGGCGCACCGGTCAGCGGCGGCGCCATGGAGCCAGACCCCGCAGCAGGCGGCCAGGGAAGGGTCCATCCCCTGAGCCAGGAAGGCGGCAATCATCCCGGAGAGCAGGTCACCGCTTCCGCCCCGGGCAAGACCGGCGTTTCCGGTGGTGTTGACCCAGACATTCCCATCCGGGTCAGCCACCAGGGTTCGGTGTCCTTTCAGCACCACCACGCAGTCATTGGCCCGGGCAAAGCCGCTGGCAACCCCGGCCCGGTTTTCCTCCACCTCGGGGATAGAAATATCCGCCAGACGGGCCATCTCCCCGGGATGAGGGGTGATGACCAGCCCTTTTCCGGGACGGGGAAGGGGGATTCCGGCCAGGGCGTTGAGACCGTCCGCATCCAGAAGAACGCTGCCGGCAAAATCCCTGGTCAGGGCCAGGGTGAGCTCCCGGGTGGCGGAGGTGTTGCCCAATCCCGGGCCAATGCAGAGGGTGTCGGCAGGAATCTCCCGGATGGGCTGAGGGTCGGTCACCTGGTCCGGGCCGCAGCTGAGAAAGATGATTTCGGGCAGCCGGGCCAGAATTCCGGGAATCACCGCCTCGGGAGCGGCCAGGGTCACAAGACCGGCTCCGCACCGGAGCGCTCCCTCGGCGCAGAGGGCGGCAGCTCCCCGGTACCGGCGGCTCCCTGCCACCAGGGTCAGCCTGCCCTGGCTGCCCTTGTGAGCACTTTCAGGGCGCTGGGGCAGAGACTGCCAAACAAATTCTTCTGTGATCTCCCGGGGCATGGAAAACACCTCCCAAATGTGTTATACTTTTATAAATATTATAGAATAAACTGGGGAGGGCGGCAAGTATGGTAGAGGAACTGGAAAAAATCATTGGCCAAAGCCACAGACTGGTATTTTTCGGAGGGGCCGGGGTCAGCACCGAGAGCGGAATCCCCGACTTCCGCAGCGTGGATGGGCTGTACCATCAGCAGTACGACTATCCCCCGGAGGAAATCCTCAGCCATAATTTTTTCATGAAAAATCCGGAGGAATTTTTCCGGTTTTACCGGGCCAAGCTCCTGGCCAAGTGGGCCCGGCCCAACCCCGCCCATCAGCGCCTTGCTCAGCTGGAGGAGGAAGGAATCCTGTCCGCCGTGGTCACCCAGAACATTGACGGCCTTCACCAGCAGGCGGGCAGCCGCCGGGTGTATGAGCTCCATGGCAGCGTAAAGCGGAATCATTGTGTCCGGTGCGGACGGTTTTATGGAGTGGATGCCATCGAGGAAAGCACCGGCATTCCCCGGTGCAGCTGCGGAGGGATCATCAAACCGGATGTGGTCCTCTACGGGGAAGGACTGGAGGAGGAAACCGTCTCGGGAGCCATCCAAGCCATCCGGAACGCCGACACCCTGATCGTGGGAGGCACCAGCCTGACCGTTTACCCGGCGGCGGGGTTCCTCTCCTATTTCCGGGGGGACAACCTGGTGGTCATCAATAAAACCGCCACTCCGGCGGACCGGCAGGCCAGTCTGGTTATCCGTCAGCCCATCGGGCAGGCCCTTGAGGAGGAGTAAAAATTGCTTTTTTCCGGCAGATACAGTATAATAAAAAGTTGTAACAAGTAAGGCCGTGGGAGGTTCATTGCCATGAAAATCATGCCCAACCGGATGGATCGAGGGTTTGAAAAATATCAGCAGGAGTTCGAACAGCGGGCTCTGGAGGTGCTGCGCTCCGGATGGTATGTGCTGGGAGAACAGGTCTCCTCCTTTGAAAAGGAGTTTGCGGAATATGTAGGGACCAGGGAGTGTGTAGGTCTGGCCAGCGGGCTGGACGCTCTCTGGATCGCCGTCCGGCTTCTGGGAATCGGAAAAGGGGACGAGGTCATTGTCCAGGGGAACACCTACATAGCCAGCGTTATGGGAATCACCATCAACGGGGCCACCCCCATCTTTGTGGAACCGGATGAATACTACAACCTGGACCCGGATAAAATCGAGGAAAAAATCACCCCCCGCACCAAGGCAGTCATGGTGGTCCACCTGTACGGCCAGTCTGCCCGGATGGACAAAATCTCTGCCATCTGCAAAAAGCATAACCTGCGGCTCATCGAGGACTGCGCCCAGTCCCACGGAGCCTGCTTTAATGGAAAGATGACCGGTTCCTTCGGGGATGCAGGCTGCTTCTCCTTCTATCCTTCCAAAAACCTGGGCGCCTTCGGGGATGCCGGTGCCGTGGCTGTGGATGACCCCCAGCTGGCCGCCGATTTCCGGGTGTTCCGGAACTACGGCAGTGAGAAGCGGTACTACAATAAGGTGGTGGGCGCCAACTCCCGGCTGGACGAATTGCAGGCCGGGCTGCTCCGGGTCCGTCTTACCCACATGGAAGAGCTGACCCGGGAGAAAGTGGAGATTGCCCAGCGGTATACCCAGTGCCTGGATAACCCCCTCATCACCCTGCCACAGGTGGCCCCCGGTGCTACCAGTGTCTGGCACCAGTATGTGATCCGGACCCCTCTCCGGGACCGGCTCATTGAGTATCTCAACGAGAAAGAGATTGGAACCATCATCCATTACCCCATCCCGCCCCACCTGGCCGAGGCCTACCGGTATCTGGGCCACAAGGAGGGCGAGTTCCCCATCACTGAGGAATACGCAAAGACGGTTCTCTCCATCCCCATCTACAACGGAATGACCCGGGAGGAACAGGACCGGGTCATTGACGCCATCAACCAATTCAAGGGCTAAGGCCGCTGAAAGGAAGACACTATGAATCTGAAAGAGCGCTGTCCCATCCTCAACTTCTCCGACCTGGGAGACGAGCGGGGAAAGCTGGTGGTCATTGAAGGGGGACAGGATATTCCCTTTGACATCCAGCGGGTCTTCTACATTTACGGTTCGGATGATACCATTGTCCGGGGCCAGCATGCCAACCGCCTGTCCCAGTTTGTCCTGATCAATGTGGCAGGGCAGAGCAAGGTGCGTATCACCGACGGGAAAGAGGAGTTTGTTGTGGACCTGGACCGGCCCATGATGGGAGTGTATATTCCTCCTATGATTTGGAAGGATATGTACGCATTCTCTCCCGATTCGGTCCTCCTCTGCCTGGCCAGCACCCACTATGACGGCAGCGAGTACATCCGGGATTATGAGGAATACCTGAAAGAAATGCAGTAAGCAAAACCGCCTGCGGGATAACTTCCCGGCAGGCGGTCTTTCTTTTTCTAAACATACAGCTCCAGTTCCTGGGGCAGAGGAGCAGGGGTTTCCTTGTTCAGGGAACCATAGAGATTCCGGTAGGCCAGAGGGGTCATCCCGGTTTCCTTCTTGAATACCCGGCAAAAATAGTTGGCCCCGCTGAACCCGCAGAGGCTGGCAATGACCTCCAGGGTGTATTCCCGGTGGGCCAGCAGCTGCTTGGCGGCATCCAGCCGCACCCCAGTGAGATACTGCCCGGGGGTCACCCCCATCTGACGGCGGAACACCCGGACCAGATGCTCCTTGCTTACTCCCAGCTGTTCGCTCAATTCCTCCACTCCGTAAAGACCGGCATAGTTCTGACGGATGGCCGCAGCGGCAGCCGCCACCAGGGGAGAAAGGGGTGAAGAGGCGGAGTCCGCTCCGGCCAGCTCACAGAGAAGGGCGTAGACAGCGCAGCTTTCCTGGGCCCCGGCCAGGTTCCCCTGGGCCAGCTGGGCTACCAGCTGGGAAGCACCGGGACAGCTTCCCCCGGCGGCCAGCAGCATTTCCCCCAGATTTCCGGCCAGCTGACGGGGCAAAGCACCGGCAAGGTGTACCCCCAGAATGTGGCAGGGTTCCAAGGGGGTCAGGGTAAAAGGACCAGGGCCTAAAATCAGGTCACCCGGCCCGGCGCTTTCCTCCTGGGCCAGACACCGGCCGCTGCTGACCAGCACCACCCACAAGTCCTGCTCCCCCAGATAGAGACTTTGTTCCAAAAGCCGGTCCAGGCTTCCCCCAAGAGCGGCCCAATCTTTCCAATCGAAAATCAATTTTTGACCTCGTATATCAATAAAATACTATTTAAAACCTGATAAACCTTTGGTATTATTATATTAAATCAGATTGGCCTGGTCAAGAAGGTCAATAATTTGAAATCAGAAAAATGGAGGAAGAACCAATATGGCAAGCATCAGCGCCCGTCACATTTACAAGATCTATCCCGGCGATGTTATGGCCGTTAAGGACTTTAACCTGGAAATCGAGGACAAGGAGTTTATCATCTTTGTCGGACCTTCCGGATGCGGTAAGTCCACCACCCTGCGTATGATCGCCGGTCTGGAGGAAATCTCCAAGGGCGAACTGTACATCGGCGACCGTCTGGTCAACGATGTGCCCCCCAAAGACCGGGACATCGCCATGGTGTTCCAGAACTACGCTCTCTACCCCCACATGACCGTGTACAAGAACATGGCTTTTGGTCTGGAGCTGCGTAAGACTCCCAAGGATGAAATCGACAAGCGGGTCCATGAGGCCGCCAAGATTCTGGAAATCGAGCATCTGCTGGACCGGAAGCCCAAGGCTCTGTCCGGTGGTCAGCGTCAGCGTGTGGCTCTGGGCCGTGCCATGGTCCGGAACCCTGCCGTCTTCCTGCTGGACGAGCCTCTGTCCAACCTGGACGCCAAGCTCCGTACCAGCATGCGTTCCAGCATCATCAAGCTCCATAAGCAGCTGGCTACCACCTTCATCTATGTTACCCACGACCAGACCGAAGCTATGACCATGGGCGACCGTATCGTGGTCATGCGGGACGGCATTGTGCAGCAGGTGGATACTCCCCAGAACCTGTACGATTACCCCTGCAACCTGTTCGTAGCCGGATTCATCGGAAGCCCCCAGATGAACTTCATCGACGCTGTGGTGGAGAAGAACGGGGACGAGTACCTGCTGAATGTAGGCGGCGACAAGCTCAAGCTGCCCAAGGAAAAGACTGCCGACGGCAAGCTGGCCGGTTATGTAGGCAAGACCGTCAAGATGGGCATCCGTCCTGAGGATATGAAGGACGACGAGGAGTTCATGGCCAAGCCAGGCATTAACAAGGTTTCCGCTCAGGTGGAAGTCTCCGAAATGATGGGCGCCGAGATCTACCTCTACCTGGTATATAAAGGCCAGAACATGATTGCCCGTGTGGCACCCACTTCCAAGGCCAAGAGCGGCGACACTGTAGAACTGGGCTTCAACCCCAACAAGATTCACCTGTTTGATGTGGAGACCGAACTGACCATTATGAACTGATTTTTCAGTACCCCCTTTGCTCAGGGGCAAGGCTGCGGCCTTGCCCCTGGTTTTTTTGTGTGTTATACTATCCCCAGGAAAGTTCAGTAACAAGCAGAGGAGGATAATTTCATGTCCAAGTCTTATGATTATTTGATCGTGGGCGCGGGTCTCTATGGGGCCATCTTTGCCCATGAGCTCACCGCTGCCGGAAAAAAGTGCCTGGTCATTGATAAGCGGGACCACCTGGCAGGCAACATTTACACTTACCAGTGGGAGGGAATCCAGGTCCATAAGTATGGCGCCCATATCTTCCACACCAACAACCCCCAGGTTTGGGAATATGTAAACCGGTTTGCCACCTTCAACCGGTACACCAACAGCCCTATCGCCAACTACAAGGGCGAAATTTACAATATGCCCTTCAACATGAATACCTTCAATAAAATGTGGGGGGTCATCACTCCCGCAGAGGCCCAGGCCAAAATCGAGGAGCAGAAGGCTCAGGCCGGAATCACCGACCCTCAGAACCTGGAAGAGCAGGCCATCAGCCTGGTGGGCACCAATATTTACGAGAAGCTGGTGAAGGGATATACCCAGAAGCAGTGGGGCCGCCCCTGCGACCAGCTGCCTGCCTTTATCATCCGCCGTCTGCCGGTCCGGTTCACCTATGACAACAACTATTTCAACGCCCTCTACCAGGGAATCCCGGTGGGCGGCTACACCCAGATCGTGGAGAAACTGCTGGAAGGGGTGGAGGTGCGGCTCAACACCGATTACCTGGAGCATCGGCAGGAGTTGAACGACCTGGCGGAGAAGGTGGTCTACACCGGTCCCATCGATGCTTACTTCGATTACAGTCAGGGGATACTGGAATACCGCAGTGTCCGGTTTGAGACAGAACTGCTGGAAATGGAAAACTACCAGGGGAACGCCGTGGTCAACTACACCGATGCGGAAACTCCCTACACCCGAATCATTGAGCATAAGCACTTTGAGTTCGGCACCCAGCCCAAGACGGTCATCAGCCGGGAATACAGCGCCGAGTGGAGCAAGGGGGACGAGCCCTATTACCCCGTCAACGACCAGAAAAACACCGAAGTATACGAAAAGTATAAAAAACTCGCTGAACAACAGAACGGAGTTATCTTCGGGGGCCGTCTGGGAGAGTACAAGTACTACGACATGGATAAGGTGGTAGAGGTGGCTCTGGCCGCTGTGGAAAAGGAGCTGGCCTGATGGAGACAGAACAGCTTGCCCCGGCAGCCCTGGACCAGCTGGTAAACCTGCGGCGGAAGTACAACCACCCCCAGGAGGAAGGGGATGTGACCCTGGGAATCGAGTACCTGGCCGCTCACGGGCGGGCCATGGAGTATTTCTGGATCACCCCTGGCCCGGCTTTCCGGGAAGACCCCCGGCTGGAAGGCCGGGAACTGGAAAGCATCAAACTTTTCCAGAAGGATGACGGAAGCTGGGAACTTCAGCTGAGAGGAAAGGAGAGCCAGGACCCCTTGCCCTGGGCATTCCGGGAAGAACAGCTGGAGGAACTGCTGGCGGGGGCAGGGGAAAAGCTCTATGCCCGGGTCCCCAAAGGGCAGGAGTGGCACCCTACCGAGGAATAAAAAAGAAAAGAGGCATGACCAGTATCGGTCATGCCTCTTTTCTTTTAGGAAAATTCAGATGTGCAGGTCCTTTTTGGTAAAGACAAAAATCCCGGCAAGATAGAGTATCAGGGCCAGAAGGGCCAGAATCCCGATTCCCAGAAGGGCGGTTTCGCTTCCGTCCAGGATGCCGCTGGGGTCATACAGGGTGAAGATGGTGAAATACTTGGCAGCTTCCGCTTTTTCCCCGGCGTTGGCCAGCATCTGAAGGATGAACATGAGAGCGGGCAGGCCGGCCCCCAGTCCCAGGCTGTACTTGGTGTCCGAGAAGATGCAGGAGGCCAGGAAGCAAACTCCTCCAAGGGCAAGCTGAAGGGACAGCAGTCCGCCGTTGATGGCCAGAAGTTCTTGCAGTTCAAGTTCACCGGGGAAGCTGATTTCTGCAATGGTGTATTCCAGGCAGGTGGCGTAAGCTACCAGAAGGAAAATTCCGGAAACCAGGACCAGCATCTGGGTGAAGGCTACCGTCCGCCGCTTTACGGGGGCAGCCACTAGGGCGACCATGGAGCCCCGGTCCACATATTTGGCAATCAGGCCGTTCCCCCGGAGGATGGCATAAACCATGGGAAAGACCAGCAGAATGAACCCGTACAGGTAGGAAATCATAAAGCCCAGAAGGGTGGAGGCGCCGGGGGTCATTCCCACAGCGGCCATCAGTTCAGGCATGGCCTGGGAAAAACTGTCCAGGGTGGCCATCATCTCCGGGTCATACATGGAGATGATAATGGACACATACATGGTGATGATAGCGGCAAAAAGGAGAAGGAGTTTCAGACTGCCCTTCATCTCCCGGCGGTAAAGAGTTCCGTTAACCATTTTCCTCACCTCCGTAATAGTGCATAAAGATGTCCTCCAGGCTTTGCCGGGCGGAGACGGTGACCTGCCGTCCCTGGCAGCTGCCCCCAAAGTCCCTGGCAAAGGCCCGGGCGGATTCCTCGGTGGGAAGGGTGACCTGATAAGTGCGGAGATGGCGCTCCCGAAGGGCTTCCACCGAATCCACCGCCGCCAGACGCCCCTGACGGATGATGCCGATTCGGGTGCAGGTCCGCTCCACTTCTTCAAAAATGTGGCTGGAGAGAAGGATGGTCTTGCCCCGGCTTTTTTCCTCACCCAAAAGCTGGACGAACCGGCTCTGCATGAGCGGGTCCAGGCCGCTGGTGGGCTCATCCAGAACCAGGATCTCCGGGTCATGAAGGAAGGCGGCCACAATGCCCAGCTTCTGCTTCATCCCCTTGCTCATCTTTTTGATTTTCCCCTTGGGGTTCAGCTCAAACCGGTCCAGCAATTCCTTTCTCCGGTTCTCCTCGGTCAGTCCCCGGTACTTGACGGTAAAATCCAGGAACTCGGTCCCGGTCATGTCCTCGAAAAAGCCCAGTTCCCCAGGAATGTAACCCAGATTTTTCTGAATCTGGCTGCTCTGGGCCCAGCAGTCCAGACCACGGATGGTGCATTTCCCTGCCTTGGGGCGGATAAAGCCCATCAGATGCCGGATGGTGGTGGTTTTTCCCGCTCCGTTGGGGCCCAGGAACCCGAACACCTCCCCGGCGCCTACCTGGAAGGACAGGTCAAAAATCCCTTTTCCTCCCCCGTAGTCCCGGGTCAGGTTTTCCACAACAATTTCATTCATCTTGATTCTCCTTGTAAATAGCAGGTTTCAATAGTTCCAGATACCGGTTTACCTGGGCGAGGATCTCATCCTGGGAGCTTTTCGGATTGGCTTTGAGACAGCCGGTGCTGACCCAGGAAACCAGATTGATGGCATCCTCAGGAGAGATGTCTTCCCGAAACCGGGACCAGTCGACCTTGGAAAAAAGAATGCGGCTGGCTTCCTCTGCGGCCCGGGCATTGAAATTCTGCCGAAGGTTTTCCGCCTCAGGAGCCTCGTCCAGGGTGACTGATACCAGAAAATCATACATTCCGGGATAGCGGGCTAAAACCTGAAATTTGGCCCGGGTGGCGATGGAGATGCATTCCATAAAATCTTGGGTTCCCACGGGAATGTTTTCACCGACTTTCTGGCAGGCGAAATGGAAAAGAAACTGATACAGGCTTTCCTTGGTTCCGAAATAATGGAAAAGGGAAGCCTTGGAAATTCCGGCAGCCAGAGCAATATCCCGCATGGAGGTTTTTTGAAAGCCTGTTTCCCCAAAACAGGAAAAACCCGCGTTAATTACTCCAAGCTGCTTTTCTGGGGGAGCTTTGTCAAATGCCGGTGAAATCAATGAAACACCTCCTTGTTGACCGATTCGGTTAATATGTAATGATCATAACACTGTAAACCGATTCGGTCAATAGAAATGAAATAAAAAAACTCCCCCGCTTTTGCCGGGGGAGCATAGGAAATCAGCCTTTCAGATGGTTTTCCAGCCAGGTTAGAATGTCCTGATATACCTCCATCCGCTCGGTCTCGTTGAGAATCTCATGGCGCAGGCCGGGGTAGAGCTTGCATTCTACCTGGGAGCACCGGGTCCGGTAAAGCTGGTATACCTGAAGGACCCCTTTTCCCATATTGCCCACCGGGTCCTGGTCTCCCGCCACCAGGAAAATGGGAAGCTCCCGGGGAAGCCGGGCGATATTTTTGGGGGACTGAATGAAAGCCAGGGTGCTCAGAAGGGTATGGTAGCCGTTGACGGTGAACTGGAACTGGCAGAGAGGGTCTTTCAGGTACTGGTCCACATTTTCCGTGTTCTTGCTCAGCCAGTCGCAGGAGGTGCGGTTGGGGGCAAAAGCCCGGTTATAGCTGCCCAGGGTCATGGAGTAGAGAAGGGGAGAGCGGTACCGCTGTCCCCGGAACAGGCCAATGAGTTTGGTCAGCAAAAGACCGGAGTAAACCAGGAAGGAGGGCTGGCTGCCGGTCCCCATAATGATCAGCCCGGCCAGAGAGTCCCCGTAGGTCATGGCATACCGCCGGGCCAGGAAACTGCCCATGCTGTGCCCCATGAGAAAGAGGGGAAGCTGAGGATATTTCTCCCGCAGCCACCGGGACACCGTGTAGAGGTCCTCCACCACCTGGCGGCTGGGGTCCTGGGGCTGGAAGTGGCCCAGATCCTCCGGGGAGGAGGCGGTGGTGCCGTGGCCCAGATGGTCCGATCCAGCTACCACCCAGCCCTGCTGAGCCAGCCACCGGGCAAAGTGGTCATACCGGAGAATGTACTCGCACATTCCGTGGCTGATTTGAAGGATTCCTTTGGGCGGGCAATCAGGCTCCCAAAGGCAGAGATGAAGCCTGTGGGTGCCGGTGGAGGGAAGAAACTGTTCCTGTACCTGGGTCATAGAAAGCACCTCCTGGAAGGAATGTGAAAATTAGGAAAAGAAATCTATCCTACTGGAAGTTTAGCACGAATTATGCTAGACTGAAAGTGTTACAGTGAAAATTTTGGGCTTTTCAAGGAGGATAGCGGTGAAAGATCAAGAAAACTGGAAGTATATCAAACTGGCCTGTGCGGGAATCGCGGTGGTTTTGGTAGGTATGGGCTGTTATTTCCTTATTGAAAAGGTGGGCGCCATCCAGACCGGAATCAACGAGGTAGCCCGAATTCTCATGCCTTTTGTCTACGGTGCTGTAATCGCTTATCTGCTGGCCCCGGCCTGTAACTGGTTTGAGAAAAAGCTGCTGGAGTTTCTGGGAGAAAACCGGAAAAAGATGGCGGAAGCCCTGGCCATTGTCCTTTCCCTGATACTGGCTATCCTGGTCCTTTGGGCTTTGGTCATGCTGGTGATTCCCCAGCTGGTGACCAGTGTGCTGAATCTGGTGGAAACCATGCCCCAGAAGATACAGGACACCAATGCCTGGTTCAATACATTGCTGGAAAACCAGCCGGAGCTGCAAAAGTACTGGGAGGCTGTCTATACCCAGGTATTCAGTAAAGTGCAGGAGACCTTCAGCGAGGAAAATATCGACAAGCTGATGGCCACCGCCCAGACCCTCCTCAACAATGTGGTCAGCGTGGTCAACGCCCTGCTGGATTTCATTATTGGTATTATTGTATCGGTCTATTTCCTGGCCGAGCGGAAAAAATTCCTGGCCCAGGCCAAACTGGCTCTCTATGCCACCTTCAAGAAAAAGTGGGCTGACCTGATTTCGGACGAAGTGGCCTACGCTGACATGATGTTCGGGGGATTCATTACCGGAAAAATCCTGGACTCCGCCATCATTGGAATGATCTGCTTTGTCTGTGTCAGCATTATGGGGCTGCCCTCTGCGGCACTTATCAGCGCCATTGTAGGTGTCACCAATGTTATCCCCTTCTTCGGCCCCTTTATCGGCGCCATTCCCTGTGCTTTCCTCCTTCTTCTGGAAAACCCCTTGTACTGCCTCTACTTTGTTATTTTCATCATTGTCCTTCAGCAGGCGGATGGAAATATCATCGGACCCAAAATTTTGGGAGATACCACCGGCCTGTCCAGCTTCTGGGTCCTCTTTGCCATCATCCTCTTTGGCGGAAAATGGGGCCTGGTGGGTATGGTCATCGGAGTGCCTCTCTTTGCGGTGATTTATGATATTCTCCGCCGAATCATCCTCCGGGGGCTGCGGAAGAATCAGCAGGAGGATATGCTGATTGCCTATAACCATACCTTTGGAGCTCCTGCGCCGGGGGAGGAAAGTGTTACAAAATCGCCCCGGAGCCGGAAGGAAAAGAAACAGAGCAAAGGAAAATAAGCGCGTTTGCTCCTCCGCATTGGGGGGATGGCACTTTTGATTTTCAGGATAGATAAACCGCCCTGCCCTCTGGGAGCAGGGCGGTTTATTTTTGGCGGCAGGAGGATAGTCCCCAAAAAAGGAAAGGCAAATTGTGCAAAGCGACTGTTTTGGGGGAGCAAAAGGAGTGATTTTAGTTGAAGTGTTGACATTTTTTCCGGATGAGAGTAAAGTTCACTTAGACTATCCAAACAGAAGAGGGAGGTACCTATTGATGGATGACTTGAGAAAGGACCAGGCATTTGCCTTCCGGATCATCACCGCTTCGGGGGATGCCCGCTCCATGGCTTACGGGGCTTTGGATGCTGCCAAGGTGGGGAACTACCAGGAGGCGGATGAACTGCTGGAAAAGGCGGAGGAGGCTTCCGCAGAAGCTCACCGTGTTCAGGCTGACCTGCTGGCGGCTGAAGCCAACGGGGAGGATATCAAAACCAGCATTATTCTGGTACATGCCCAGGATCATTTTATGACCAGCATGCTGGCCATTGAGCTGATTCGGGAAATCATTGATCTGCATAAAAAAATGGGAGGCTGATGGAATGAAGATTCTGCTTGTTTGTGCCGGAGGCATGTCCACCAGCCTGCTGATGAAGAAGATGGTCAACTACTGGCGGCAGCAGGGAGAAGAACTCATTATCCATGCGGTAGGGCTGGCTGAGTACCGGAATGTATATCAGAACTATGATATTATCCTGGTAGGGCCCCAGGTCAGCTACCGGCTGAAGGAAATTCAGGAGGTCACCGGGAAACCCGCAGAGGCTATCCCTTCCTTCGATTATGCCATGGCCAATTGCAGCAACATTATGAAGCAGGCCCAAAAACTTATGGTCAAGATTTGAACCTGAAATCCGGCAGCTTGTGGCAAGCAGCTGCCGGATTTTATACTCAGAACCATTGTTATACCAAGCTAAGGAGAAACCAAAATAATGGACGCATTTGTGAACAGCAAGTTCATGACCCGTCTCCAGACCTTTGCACAGAAGCTGGGCACCAACCGGTATATGAGCTCCCTGCAGGCTTCCATGAGGGAAATCATGGGAGTGATCATCTGCGGCTCGGTCTTTCAGATTCTCTGCAACATTCTGACCCTGGTGGGGTTGGGGCCGGATACCCTGTTCTACAGGGTGGCTTATATTCCCTGCAACTTCACCCTGAATCTGCTGGGAATTTACCTGGTGGGAGTTTTGGCCTACAATTACGGCAAGGCGGTGGGGTGTAAAATTCCCCTGCTGACCACCCTGGAAGCCCTGGTCTGCTTTCTGCTGGTGGCCGGGTACAGCGGCAGCTTAAATCTGGATATTACTTATCTGGGCAGCCGGGGGATGTTCCTGGGGTTTGTTGTGGCCTTTGTGGTGGTGCAGGTAAATTACTTCTTCCAAGAGCGAAAGTCCCGGCGGGAAACCGATTCTACCAAGGCCGCAGATGCTCTGACCGCTGTTGTTTCCGCAGTTCTCAACCTGGGAATTTGGCTGGGAGTGAGCCTGGCAGCCACCAACCTTGCAGAGATGAACCTCTGCGCCCTGTTTGAGAAAATGCTGAGTGTTCCCATGGGAATGTTTATATCAGTGCCCGGCGTGTTTATTCTGGGGATATTTTCCTGCTTCCTCTGCTTTTTCGGAATCCCGGGCACTGCGATCCTCAGTGCGGTGCTCATGCCCTCTCTTCTGGAAGTGACTGCCGCCAATGCCACCATCTGGCAGGAGGGCCTGGCTGCCGGAATGACGCCTCTGGAATGCCATCAGGCTCTTATTTTCAGTCCGGTCCTTCTGTTCAGCTCCATTGTGGTCTGCGGCGGTGCTGGAAATACCCTTCCCCTCTGCGTTTTCGGGCTGCGTGCAAAATCTGCCCGGATCAGGAGAATGGCTAAAATAGGAGTGGTGCCCGGCTGGTTTGGAATCAGTGAGCCAGCAGCTTTTGGAATGCCGGTTATGTATAACCCCATCCTGTTCATCCCGTATCTGCTCAATGTGCTGGTGGTTATGGGATGCACCCTCTTGGCTTACAAGGTGGGGATTCTCTACCCTGTGCATGTATTTATAGGGACTGTTCTGCCCATGGGATTTGCCCAGTTCCTGGGGACCTTCCGGTGGCAGAATGCGATCTGGGATTATGTCTGTGCCATTCCGGCCGGTCTGATATGGTATCCTTTCCTCAAGGCTTACGACAACCAGCTCTACGCCCAGGAACAGGCGGCTCTCACCGACAAGAACTGAAACATATAAAAGAAAAACCCCCGGGATTTTTCTCCCGGGGGTTTTTGATTATCACAGACTCAAAACAGAGTGCAGGGGATTACAGGCTGAAATAACGCTTTGCGTTGTTGAAGCTGATTCCCTTGACCATCTTTTCCAGAGCCTTGTCGTCGTCGGGGTACTCGCCGTTCTCTACCCAGTTGCCCATCAGGTTGCACATAAGGCGGCGGAACAGCTCGTGACGGGTGTAGCTCAGGAAGCTGCGGCTGTCGGTGAGCATACCGATGAAGTTGCCGATAACACCCAGGCGGGCCAGGGTCTTCATCTGCTGGTTCATGCCGTCGTTGGTGTCGCAGAACCACCAGGCGCTGCCCAGCTGGATCAGGCCGGGGGTAACATCGGTCTGGAAGGGTCCCATGAGGGTGGCCAGCATGTCAAAGTCGGAGGGGTTCAGGCTGTACAGAACAGTCTTGGGGCAGGCGCCAGCCTCGGTGAGAGCGCTGAGCAGGCCGCTGATGGTGGCGCTGCAGTCGGTGACAGCGATCATGTCCAGACCGGTGTCGGGGCCCAGCTTCTTGTACAGGGCAGTGTTTACATTCCGCAGGCAGCTGTAATGGAGCTGCATGACCACATTGTACTTGGAGTACAGCTTGCCCAGCTGGGTCAGTACATAGGTGGTGTAACCGTCGCCCTCTTCCTTGGTCAGGGGCTCACCAGCCATGGCCTTCTTGAAGGCGGCAGTGGCTTCCTGGGCGGAAACGGGGGTGTAGGGAATGTAATCCAGGCCGTGGTCAGAAGCACGGCAGCCCATCTTTACAAAGAACTGGAGCCGTTCGTCCAGGGCGTCCACCACGCAGTTGACACAGGAGAATTCCCGGCCAACTACCTTTTCCAGCTGATGGATGTAGTCGGCAAAACCGGGCTTGAGAATGTTCAGGGCCTTGTCAGGACGGAAGGAGGGAGCCACCACAAAGTCGATGGTGGGGTCATCCTTGATCTTCTGATGCCACTCCAGGGAATCGATGGGGTCATCGGTGGTGCCGATGAAGGCCACATTGCTCTGACGGATCAGGCCCCGGACGGTGGTGTTGGGGTCGTGCTGGAGCTTGTCGTTGCACAGGTTCCAAACTTCCTCGGCGGTCTCGCCGTTGAGGACACCCTCGTAGCCGAAGAACTTCTTCAGCTCCAGGTGGCACCAGGTGTAGATGGGGTTGCCAATGGACATTTCCAGGGTCTCGGCAAACTTCTGGAAACGCTCCCGGTCGGGCTCGTCCCCGGTAATGTACTTCTCAGGCACACCGTTGGAACGCATGAGACGCCACTTGTAGTGGTCGCCGAAGTAGTAGTCGCTGCCGTCCTCCAGGACCTGATGGCCGCCCAGCCATACCTGGCAGATGTTTTCAAACCGGCGGTCTTCGTAAATCTCCCGGGGAGGAATATGGCAGTGATAGTCGCAGATAGGCATATCGGCCGCATAATCGTGATACAAATGTTTGGCAGTTTCGGTTTCCAGCAGGAAATCCTTGTCCATAAATGCTTTCATTTCAGCAGCTCCTTTTTCCGAGTATTGGGAGGAAAATCCATTCCTAATTAAATCTATTATACTAGAAAACAAGCTCCTAAACAACCCAATTCCATGGGGTTTTTTCAATTCGGCAAAAGGGTGAAAAGCACCCGAAAGAATTGGGCAACATGTTCAAAAAATCCCGCAATGAGACCCGCTGAAACAGGACAAAATTTGTGCGATATGCGCAAAAAAATCCGGAAAGTTTGGGCAACAAAACAGAGTGGAAACAATTTCGTTGACAGGCTTTTTGAAAGGATTTATTATAAGAATAGTGCAGTGTAGGGTACTCTGCCCCAAAGGAAAAAGATGGGGAAAATGAGGCCTTATGACTCTGAATTTTCAGAACAAAGGAGTAGGAACATTCATGGAAACTTTGAATTACCAGGTGCTGGAAAAGTCCGGTTACAAAGGTTATATCAAAAAGAGCGCTCCTGAAAAGGTGCTGCAGTTCGGGGAAGGCAACTTCCTGCGGGCCTTTGTAGATTACTGGTTTGACCTGGCCAACGAGAAGGCTGACTGGAACGGCAAGTGCGTTCTGGTCCAGCCCATCGCTCCCGGCCTGGCCAAGATGATCAACGAGCAGGAAGGCCTGTACACCCTCTACCTCCGGGGCAGTGAAAAGGGCCAGAAGGTGGACGACAAGCGGGTCATCAGCTCTGTCAGCCGCTGCCTCAACCCCTACGAGGCTGAGGACTACAAGGCTATGATGGAAGTGGCCGTCAGCGACGATCTGGAAATTATCGTATCCAACACCACCGAGGCCGGCATCGTCTACGACCCCGCCTGCCAGAAGGATGACTGCCCCCCCAGCAGCTTCCCCGCCAAGCTGACCCAGGTGCTCTACAACCGGTTCAAGGCCGGTAAGCCCGGCATCATCATGCTGGCCTGCGAGCTGATCGACAACAACGGCAAGGAACTGCTCAAGTGCGTCAACCAGTACATTGATCAGTGGGGCCTGGAAGAGGGCTTCAAGAAGTATGTGAACGAGGACTGCACCTTCTGCGGCTCTCTGGTAGACCGGATCGTTCCCGGCCGGATTCGTGACCCTCAGGAAGTAGCTGCCCTGGAAGAGAAGCACGGCTACGCCGACCCCCTGCTGGATGTGGGCGAAGTGTTCGGTGTCTGGGTCATTGAAGGTCCCGATTGGCTCAGCGACAAGCTGCCCTTCCGGAAGGCCGGTATCGAGGACAAGGTCTTTGTTACCCTCGACATGAGCCCCTACAAGAAGCGGAAGGTCCGGATTCTCAACGGTGCTCACACCGGCTTTGTGCTGGGCGCATACCTGGCCGGTCAGGATATTGTCCGGGACTGCATGAACAACGAGACCATCAAGGGCTTCATGAACAAGATGCTCTATGATGAGGTGATTCCCACCCTGCCTCTGGACAAGGATGACCTGATGAACTTTGCTGCCGCCGTGCAGGACCGGTTCAACAACCCCTTCGTAAATCATGAGCTCATGAGCATTTCCCTCAACTCCACCTCCAAGTGGAAGGCCCGGAATATGCCTTCCTTCCTGGAGTACATCAAGGAGAAGGGCCAGCTGCCTCCCTGCCTGACCATGAGCCTGGCTGCCTACATTGCCTTCTACAGCAATGACATCCAGGAACTCACCGATGCAGGCCTGGTTTGCAAGCGTCCCAAGGGGAACACCTACACCGTCAGCGATGACCGGTGGGCTCTGGAGTTCTACTATGCCCATAAGGACGATTCTGCCGCTGACCTGGTCAAGGCTGTTCTGTCCAACACCCAGATGTGGGACCAGGATCTGACCCAGATCCCCGGCCTGGAAGCCCAGGTAACTGCAAACCTGGAGCTGATCCGCACCCAGGGCGCCGAGGCTGCTTACGCTTCCGTTCTGTAATATCACCCCAACCCAGGCGGGCCGGAGTGTCCGGCCCGCCTGTCTTCTGAGACAAGGAGAAACATATCCATGAAAACCATTCAGATCAGCCCTCTGGACAATGTGGTAGTGGCCCTCCATCCCATTGCAAAAGGAGAGGTGATTCAGGCCGGAGAGCTTCAGGTCACCGCCCTGGAAGATGTGCCTCAGGGCCATAAAATGTCCATCAAGCCCATTGCCCAGGGGGAAAATATCGTCAAGTACGGGTTCCCCATCGGCCACGCTCTGGCAGATGTGCAGCCCGGCACCTGGATGCACACCCATAATGTGAAAACCAACCTGGAAGGGGAGATGGAGTACAGCTACCATCCCAACATTACCTTCCCGGAGAAGGTGGAGCCTGAGACCTTCCAGGGATTTCTGCGGAAGGACGGCCGGGCCGCCATCCGGAACGAAATCTGGATCATCCCCACTGTGGGCTGTGTCAATGACATTGCCAAGAAGATGGTAGCCGACAATCAGGACCTGGTCACCGGCTCCATTGAGGGACTTTACACCTTCACCCATCCCTTCGGATGCAGCCAGACCGGACATGACCACGCTCAGACCCGGAAGCTGCTGGCCGCCCTTACCCGTCATCCCAATGCCGGTGCTGTGCTGGTCCTGAGCCTGGGCTGTGAGAACCTGACCCACGAGCAGTTCCTGGCTGAGCTGGGAGATTATGACCCGGACCGGGTGAAGTTCCTCACCTGCCAGGATGTGGAGGACGAGTTTGAAGCAGGACGGAAGCTGCTGGAGGAATGCGCTGCTTTTGCAGGCCAGTTCCACCGTCAGCCCATCCCGGTCAGCGAACTGGTGGTGGGAATGAAGTGCGGCGGTTCCGACGGCCTGTCCGGCATTACCGCCAACCCCACCGTAGGCCGGTTCAGCGATATGCTGGGCGCCCGGGGCGGCTCCACCGTTCTCACCGAAGTGCCTGAGATGTTCGGCGCCGAGGGCTTCCTCATGGACCGCTGTGTCAATGAGGAGGTATTCCAGAAGGCTGTCAACATGATCAATGGCTTCAAGAACTACTTTATCAGCCACAACGAAGTGGTCTACGACAACCCCAGCCCCGGCAATAAGCAGGGCGGCATTACCACCCTGGAGGACAAGAGCTGCGGCTGTGTCCAGAAGGGCGGCACTGCCCCCATTATGGATGTGATCGGGTACGGCGATCCGGTGGTCACCAAGGGCCTGAACATGCTGTATGGCCCCGGCAACGACCTGGTTTCTGCCACCGCCATGACCGCCGCCGGCGCTCACCTGATCCTCTTCACCACCGGACGGGGCACTCCCTTCGGAGCTCCCGCTCCCACCCTGAAAATCGCCACCAACACCCAGCTGGCTGAGAAGAAGGCAGGCTGGATCGACTTCAACGCCGGAACTGTGGCCGACGGCGAGCCTCTGGAGGAGGCCGGAAAGCGGCTGCTGGATCTGGTCATTGAGGTGGCCAGCGGCAAAAAGACCAAGGCCGAGGAAAAGGGCTTCCGGGAAATCTCCATCTTCAAGGATGGGGTAGTCCTGTAAGCCATGGAACGGCAGGATGGGCTCTGGCTCTTCCATCTGGAAAGCCCGGCCCGGCCCATGGAACTGGAAAACTGCTGGCAGATCTGCTTGCTGGCGGCAGGGTGGGGAAGGATCAATACCCCCCAGCTGGCCGCCACTATTTCCAGGGGACAGCTTCTCCTCATCCCCCCGAACCATCCTTCGGGGCTGGAATTTGAGGCGGGCAGTCAATGGTACCAGCTTTTTCTCACCCCGGAGCTAATGAAAAGCTCCATGGAAGAATCTCCCCTGGCCCTTCCCCGGGAACCGGTCCTTCTTCGGATCAGTCAGGATGGACAGAACCGGATGAGCCTTCTTCTGACCATGCTGGCGGAGGAGGAAAGCGGTCAGGAACAGTATGCAGACCGGGCCAGGGAATGCCTGCTGGGTCTGATGATGGTCTGGATCAGCCGGGCAACAGCCCCTTGCCGCCCCAATGGCGGAGAGCTGATTCCCATGGTGCTGGACTACATAGAAGAGCATTATGGAGAACCCCTCAACCTGGAACAGCTGGCAGCCAGCTTTTATGTGAGCAAGTATTACCTGAGTCATCTTTTCAGCAAAAAGACCGGAATCAGTCTGTTCCGGTATCTGACCCAGAAACGGCTGATGGAGGCCAGACAGCTGCTGGCCCGGGGGGTCCCTCCCTCAGAGGTCTGTCAGCGGTGCGGGTTTGGAGATTACGCAAATTTCTATCGTGCATTCAAGGAACAATTCGGCCAGTCTCCCCGGGATTTCTCCGGAAAAGAAAACGGCCGATGAAGTAATAGTAAGGAGGAATACCAGAATGGCTATTATTACTGAACAAATTTATCAGGAAGGTGGCGCCTGCTACCCCCAGATCGTCATGAAGGACGAGAACGCTACTGTGACCCTGACTCCTTCCAAGGGCGGAATGATCACCAGCATGACTCTGGACGGGGAAGAATTCAGCTGGCTCCGCAAGCCCAATTTCAACCTGGTGGAGCGTCCCCGGTGCGGTGTGCCGGTACTGTTCCCCAACTGCGGAACTCCTGACGACGGTGTCCACATTTTCAACGGGAAGGCATATCCCATGGAGAACCATGGCTTTGCCGATCTGCTCCCCTGGGATGTGGAGGAAATCACCGGGGAAGGTGTTACCCTGACCCTGTCTCCCAATGCCCTGACCAAGTTCCTTTACCCCTACGATTTTGACCTGTCTGTTACCTACAACCTGGTGGGCAGCACTGTGATCATCACCACCACCGTAGGAAACAACGGGGAAGAGGATATGCCTTTCAGCCTGGGCTTCCATCCCTACTTTGCCGCTTCCGCCCTGGAGAATGTAGACTTTGACATCCAGGCCAAGACCTGCGGCCAGAACCCCAAGGCTCCCCAGCCTGCCGCTCCTGCCAAGATCACCCTGACCCGTCAGGAGGGCAGCGACAACTCTGTACGGCAGCTTACCGGAGTGACCAGTCCCATGGTCTTTACCGATAAGGGGAACGGACACAAGGTAACTGTGGGCTTCGACGATGCCTTCACCAACGCTGTTCTCTGGCAGCAGGATGCTGAGAGCTTTGTCTGCATGGAGCCCTGGAACGGCTGGCCCAACAGCCTGAACGAGGAAGGCAAGCACGAAGTGCTGGCTCCCGGTGAATACTGGACCTGCACCTGGTCCATCACCATGGAAAAGGAATAATACGCCGTAAAAAGCGACAGCCCCCGGTCCCTTTGGACCGGGGGCTGTTTTTTATAATGAAAAACCCGCTCCGGGGGTGCCGGAGCGGGAAGTTGGATTCAAGTGGCCGGAACTCAGGGCTGCTTGCCGATGTAGGAAGCGATACCGCCGTCTACATAGAGGATCAGACCATTGACAAAGTCGGAAGCGGAGGAAGCCAGGAAGACAGCGGGTCCACCCAGGTCATCGGGCACGCCCCAACGAGCAGCAGGGGTGCGGCTTACGATAAACTTGTCAAAGGGATGCTTGCTGCCGTCAGCCTGGGGCTCACGGAGGGGAGCAGTCTGGGGAGTGGCAATGTAGCCAGGTCCGATGCCGTTGCACTGGATGTTGTACTGAGCGTACTCAGAAGCAATGTTCTTGGTCAGCATCTTCAGGCCGCCCTTGGCAGCAGCGTAAGCGGAAACGGTCTCACGGCCGAACTCGCTCATCATGGAGCAGATGTTGATGATCTTGCCGCTGCGGCGCTCCATCATGCTGGGCAGAACAGCCTTGGCAACGATAAAGGGAGCGTTCAGGTCAACATCGATAACCTGACGGAAGTCCTCAGCCTTCATCTCGACCATGGGAACGCGCTTGATGATACCGGCGTTGTTGACCAGAATGTCAATGGGGCCAACCTCAGCGTTGATCTTGGCGACCATATCCTGAACGGCAGCCTCGTCGCAGACATTGCAGACATAGCCGTGGGCCTTGATGCCGTCAGCCTCGTAGCTGGCCAGACCTTTGTCTACCAGTTCCTGCTTAATGTCGTTGAAAACGATGGTGGCGCCGCAGCCGGCCATGGCCTTGGCAATGGCGTAGCCGATGCCGTAGGAAGCGCCGGTGACGAGAGCGACCTTACCGGTCAAATCAAAAGAGTTAATGGTGGTGCTCATAGGTATCTCCTCCTATTTTTTCTGTTTTATTTCAAAAAGCCAGGCTTTTTAAAATCCATTTCTTACTTCAGGTCGGGGGTGGCGATGTTGTCCATGTCGTCAAACTCCATGTTCTCGCCGCCCATGGCCCAGATAAAGCTGTAGTTGCTGGTGCCTACACCGCTGTGAATGCTCCAGCTGGGGCTGATGACTGCATCCTCGTTGAGCATGACCAGGTGACGGGTCTCGGTGGGTTCGCCCATCATATGGAAAACAGCCTGTCCCTCGGGAATCTCAAAGTAGGTGTAAATTTCCATCCGGCGCTCATGGGTGTGGCTGGGCATGGTGTTCCAGTTGCTGCCCTCGTCCAGGCAGGTCAGGCCCATGGACAGCTGGCAGGTCTTGAGCACATCGGGGTGGATGAACTGATTGATAACACGCTTGTTGCAGGTGGCTACGCTGCCCAGGGGGCGGTGGTTGGCATCTGTAATCTTGATCAGCTTGTTCTCGTAGCTTACATGAGCGGGAGCGCTGACCATGTAGAACTTGGCGGGCATGGCGGGGTCATCGCTGGAGAAAATTACTTCCTTGTGGCCCTTGGTGATGTAGAGGCAGTCCTTGTAGCCCAGTTCATATACTTCGCCGTCCACGGTGATTTTGCCGTTGTGGCCTTCGCCGCCGATGTTGAAGATGCCGATTTCCCGGCGCTCCAGGAAGTAATGGGTGCCGAAGTTGGCCCATACATCAATGCCCTGGTCAATGCTGACAGGGTGATTTACAGGCATGCAGCCCAGGGTGACCATACGGTCAACATGGCTGTACACGGCCACGATCTGGTCAGCCTGATACAGCCCGGTGATCAGGAACTCGTTCCGCATTTCCTGGGTGGTATACCGCTTGAAATCCTTCTGATTGCAGGAATACCGAATATCCATGGGAATAAATCCTCCTTTTTCTGAAAAGGGCTATAGTCGCCCAACACTATCTAGTCCTATTATACTCTATCTGTTTTGGTAAATAAAAGGGCAAACAAGCACAAAAAGACCCTGCATTTTTGGATATAATGCGAACGCCTGTATCCAAGTTCCGGGTAAGGAAAAGGCCGGCAGGGAAGTCCCTGCCGGCCTTTCACTTGGAAGGTAAAATGTTAAGAAAATTGCAAAGGAAAATCAGCGCTGAATACGGCCGGAACCGTCACCACCAGCCAGCTTCTCCACCTCAGCAACAGTCATCATGTTGTAGTCGCCTTCGATGGAGTGCTTGAGAGCGGAAGCAGCTACTGCAAACTCAACAGCATCCTGAGTGGACTTGCCGGTGAGCAGGGAGTAGATCAGGCCGCCGCCGAAGGAGTCGCCGCCGCCTACACGGTCAATGATGTGCAGGTCGTACTTCTTGGAGAAGCAGTACTCGTCGGAAGCAACATCGTAGAGCATAGCGCTCCAGCCGTTGTCGAAAGCAGAGTGGCTCTCACGCAGGGTGATGGCAACCTTCTCAAAGCCGAACTTGTCAGCCAGCTGCTTGGCAACGCTCTTGTAACCCTCGTGGTTCAGGGAGCCGCCGTAGATGTCGGTAGCCTCAGCCTCGATGCCGAATACATCCTTGGCATCCTCTTCGTTGCTGATGCAGACATCAACATACTGGCACAGGTCGGTCATAGCAGCGCGGGCCTGGTCACGGGTCCACAGCTTGCCGCGGTAGTTCAGGTCGCAGGAGATCTTGATGCCCTTGGCCTTGGCAGCCTTGCAGGCCTCACGGCAGATCTCAACCACATTCTCGCCCAGAGCGGGAGTGATGCCGGTGAAGTGGAACCAGTCCACGCCCTCGAAGATCTTGTCCCAATCGAAGTCAGCAGTGGTGGCTTCCTGGATGGCGCTGTGGGCACGGTCGTAAATGCAGACGGAGCCACGCTGAGAAGCGCCCTTCTCGTTGTAGTAAATGCCAACACGGTCACCGCCGCGGGTGATCAGGCTGGTGTCAACGCCGTAGCGGCGCAGGCTGTTGATAGCGCTCTGGCCAATGGCGTGAGCGGGCAGCTTGGTGACGAAAGCGGCATCCAGGCCATAGTTGGCCAGGGAAACAGCTACATTGGCCTCGCCGCCGCCGAAGGTGAACTCCAGGGTGTTGGCCTGAACAAAACGCTCGTAGTTGAAGGGCTGCAGACGGACCATCAGTTCGCCAAAAGTAACAACTCTCATGATAGTAAACTCCTTTTTGGTGATTTATTTTTTAGTGTAAAAGAAAATGACTTATTTCTGGACCAGGTGAATGGCAAAGCCGGCAACCTCGTCAGCCATGTAGACGGCGATGTTCTTGCCGTTCTTGTTGACCATGCTGTCCATGTCGAACTTGACGCCACGGCGGCCCAGGTGATATACGGCACGGTCGATGTTGTTGCACTTGATGGCAATGTGGCCATGGGTGCCGCGGCCGGGCTTCTTCATGATTTCAAATTCCTTGTTGCCTACAAAGACACTGCTGTTGCCGGGAGCAACCTTCTTGCTCAGCAGATCGCCCAGCAGCTGAGCGGTAGCCATAGCCTCGGTGTCGTCAGCGCAGTTGATGCCGATGTGGCCCAGTTCCAGGCCCAGCATTACATCAACAGCCTCTTTGCACATAGCGGTGATCTCATCCCATGCGCCGGCCTTGATCTTGTCGGCCTTGCACATCCAGGTGCCGCCTACGGCAATGATCTGGTCATAGCCCAGGTAGTTGTTCACATTCTTGGCATTTACGCCGCCGGTGCACATCCACTTGGCGCTCTTGAGAGCTGCGCCGATGTTCTTCAGCATATCCACGCCGCCGTTGGCCTCGGCAGGGAAGTACTTGATGGCCTCGCAGCCCTGGTTCATAGCCTGCTGCATTTCACCGGCAGAAGCGGTGCCGGGCATCATGAGGCCGCCCTTGTCGATAACATGCTGGGTCACATGGGGGTCGTAGCCGGGAGCAACAATAAAGCTGGCTCCGGCAGCCATAGCGCGGTCAGCCTGCTCGCAGGTGAGAACAGTGCCGGCGCCCAGCAGCATTTCGGGAACCTCGTCATGGATCTTCCGGATGCAGTCCTCAGCGCAGGCAGTGCGGAAGGTAACTTCGGCAGCAGGCAGACCGCCGGCGACCAGAGCCTTGCACAGAGGCACAGCCTCGTCTACGCTGTTGAAAGCGATGACGGGAATAATACCAATTTCATACACACGCTGAATTACAGGATTCATAGTACATTCTCCTTTTCTAAAAAAGTGAAATCTGGCAATTCCACATGGCGGAACACTGTTCCGCAAACATTCCTGATTTCATTATAATCTGCCTGGTTTTAAAGTCAATTGATGAAATCCTCGCAAACAGCACAACATTTTTTGAGCGTTTTTGGTTGAATTGCAAAACATTCCGTACTGTGGCATATCCACTTGAAAATGGGTTAAATTTGGAGTATCATGTTCCATAATACGGAACGATCGGGAGGAAAAAATTATGGCAGAAGATCGGGGCGTACAGAGTGTAGAACGAATTTTTCAGATCATTGAGGTGCTGAGCCGCCACCCTGCCGGGGTGAATTTGCAGACTGTGGCCCAGGAGACCGGGCTGGCCAAGAGCACTGCTCACCGGCTGCTGGCCAGTCTGACCCACCTGGGCTATGCCATGCAGGACAGCGTTACCGCCCAGTATAAAATGACCCTGAAAATGTTTGAAATATCCAGCGGGGTCGTGAATGATATGGACATTATGTCCACAGCCAAACTTCATCTGGACAGGCTGGCCCAGCGCACCGGGGAGGCCGTCCACCTGGTGATTCGGGACGGAAAAGACATTGTCTACATTTATAAAGCAGTGGGAAGCCCGGTGCGGATGAGCAGCCGTATGGGCCTGCGGGCGCCCCTCTATTGTACCGGAGTTGGAAAGGCTATCCTGGCCACCCTGCCCATGTATATGGTAAAGGATATCTGGGATGAGAGCACCATCCAGAAGCTGACCCGGAACACGGTGGTGGATTGGAATGTTTTCACCGAACAGCTCAAGCAGGTGAATGCCCGGGGATATGCCGTGGACGATGAGGAAAACGAGCTGGGAATCCGGTGTGTGGCGGTAGCCATCCCGGGACCGGGGGGAAAGGCGGAGAGTGCCTTCTCCATCAGCGGACTGGTTCCCTACATGACCGAAAAACGCCAGCGGGAAATTGCCCAGATGGCCATGGAAGCCCGGGACGACATTCTGCGGGATATGGGCCTGACCTGACAAAAAGAAAGCAGCCGGAGAAATCTCCGGCTGCTTTCTTTTATTCTTTGTCCTCTTCCTGGGGCTGGTGGGTGCGAATCCACTGGACCACAGGCTCCATGACCCGGGCCATAACTCCTTCCTGGAAGGGAACCTCCATCCCGGCGGCCTTTACCAGACCCTGATAGCTGGCGGCACCGCACTGGTTGACCAGAGCCAGATACCGCTTCCAGGCATCCTTGGGGTCCTTCAGATGGGCGGCGAAGAACTGGAGGGCCACAGTCTGGGCCAGGCAGTAGTCGATATAGTAGAAGGGATAGAGATAAATGTGGAGCTGACGCTGCCAGCCGGCGCCCCGGCCATAGAAGGGCAGACCGTCAAAGTCGTTCCAGGGACGGTACTTCCGCTCCAATTCCATCCAGACAGCGTTCCGCTCGGCGGGGGTCAGGCTGGGGTTCTGGTAGGCAATGTGCTGGAACTCGTCCACCATGCAGCCGTAGGGAAGGAAGAAAACGGAATCCTCGGCATGCATGAGCTGATACCGGTCGGTCTGGTCCCCGAAGAAGAGGTGGTGCCAGGGGCTGGTGAGGAACTCCATGCTCATGCTGTGAATCTCGCAGCTTTCCATGGTGGGGCTGCGGAGCTCCTGGGGGAGCTGGGTGTGCTGGGCTACATATCCCTGGAAGGCGTGGCCCATTTCATGGGTGATGGTGTCCACATCGTCAAAGGTGCCGTTCCAGTTGGCAAACACAAAGGGACCATATCCTTCAATGTCGGTCATATAGCCGCCCTGGCTCTTGCCCGGCTTGGAGAGAACATCAAAGGTCTCGTTTTCAAACATCCAGTCCACAAACTCTGCGGTCTCGGGGCTGAGCTCATGGTAGAGGGTGCGGCAGTGGTCCAGCAGCTCCTGGGGCGTGCCCTGGGGCTGGGGGTTCCCCTGGGGGAAGCTGATGGAGGCATCGTAGTATTTGGCATCGGTAAGGCCCAACCGTTGGCGGCGGAGGGCTACCAGCTGGGCTACCAGGGGGACAACATCCCCGGCAATCTGCCGCCGGTACTCGGCCACGCTGTTCATATCATACCCGATCCGGCCCATCCGGAGATAGCTCAGTTGGCTGTAATCCTCATATCCCAGAATCTGGGCCTGCTGGTTCCGGTTCTGAATCAGCTGGGTATAAAGCTGGTCCAGCTCCTCCTGGTGACGGTCAAACCACTGACCCTCCGCCTCGTAGGCCTGACGGCGGGTGGCCCGGACAGGGCTCATTTTGTAGGGGGCCAGCTGAGGCAGGGTCAGTTCTTTTCCCTCAAACTCTACCATAGCGGAGGCGTAAAGGGTCTGGTACTGGCTGCAAAGAGCGTTTTCCTGGGCCATCAGCTCTACCACCCGGTCATCGGCGCTCTTGACTTCGATTTCCAGTTTCTGGAGGAGGATCTGACCGTAGGTCTCTCCCAGGACCGCTCCATGGGGGCTGGCCAGAACTGCCCGGTAAAACTCCAGGGTGGCGGCAGAAACCGCAGGGGATTGGGCATCATAGAAATCATTCTCCCCCTTCCAGAAGGGGTCCTGGGTATTGATGCTGTACCGGATGCTGGCCACTGTGGCCATCCGGGAAAAATCTCCCGACAATTCCTGATGCCGCTGCCAGAGGGCCAGAATGGTCTGGCTCTCCTGGGCCTGAGCCACCTGGGCAGCCAGAGACTTGTATTCCGCTGCAATGGCCTGAGGATCAGGGCGGGAGTAAGGATATTCACTGAATTTCATGGTACACCTCCAAAAAGATGACTTGATGTTATTGTAGCACCGGAAAAGAAAAGTTGCAATCGAGGGGGGGAAGGATTGCAATGGGGAAGGAAAGGGAGTATAATCCCAGGTATGCAGAGTAGGAAGACCTGCGTTAAGTGCCGTACCAACGGGGAGTTGTGGACGGACGAAGAAGGCATCAGCCTTCGCGGTGGGCTTCCGCATCCCGCTGCTGCACTCTATGGCCTTACAGCCCTTCTGTGCAGCATTGCTGCACAATATTTGGGTCAGGAGGTCATTAAAAAATGGAAAAGAATTATTGGTCCGCAGCGGCCCGGGAGTTGAAGAATTCCCGGTCTATTGCATTTGCAGGGTTGGTGGCAGCCTTCAGCGTTCTGCTGGAGAGTATGCCCATCTATATTATGGGCCCCACCCTGAAAATCTATTTCAGCTTTCTCTTTACTGCCCTGGGCGGCTGGGTCTACGGCCCCATTATGGGAGCCATGACCGGCGGCGTGGTGGACACGATAAGCTTTCTGCTGGCAGGGTACGGGGAACCTTACTTCCCGGGATTTTTCCTCTCGGCGGTGCTGGCCGGATTTTTCACCGGACTGCTTCTCTACCGCCGGCCTGTCAGCCTGTGGAGGATAATCCTGCTCCGGGTGCTGGTGGACTTTGGCGTAAATGTGGCCCTGGGCAGCGTCTGGAAGGCTATGCTCTACGGAAAAGGGTATTATTACTACCTGGTATCCGGGCTTTGGAAAAATGCCCTGCTGCTGCCGGTGGAAGTGATTCTGATTTATCTCCTTCTGGGCTTTGCCCAGCGCCAGAAGCTGGATAAAAAGTATATCCATAAAAGCTGAGGAAAGGGTTCTGCCTGAGAGGGCCGACTCCCCCAGCCTCCCAGACAGGACAAAATCAACTAAAAAAGCCGCTCCTAAAGCCGGGGTGACATGAGAAAACAGCGGTTCTTATCCGGAACTGATGAAACGAAAAAAGCCAGACCAAGTGGTAAAGCTTGGTCTGGCTTTTA
>CALXBE010000013.1 GCA_944386495.1 uncultured Gemmiger sp.
GGGTCGTATTTGACATTCCAAGCATTGTTTTCAGTGGATTGTGTTAGCTCCCCACTGTTATTTGTGCTCCAGTAGGTGGTTTCAGTACCACTAATAACCTGCTGATTTCCCACATAAAGCGTAGCGGGCGCATCTTCTCCCGCCGCCAGCGCCGTGGTGGGCAGCAGGCCCAAGGCGAAGACCATGGCCAGTAAAAGAGAACCAATATATCGTTTCATAAGGGTTACCTCCTTTCCTCCCGGGCCTCGGGAGGGGCATGGGAGCAAGTCTCCCTTTCCCATTACTTGTATATCACCCGATTCGGGTGGTTTTGTTGCCTTCATTATACAGGATTTTTCTTGGTTCTACAAGAGGAAAAACCGGAATTCCGGGCTATATTAAGGAAATTTAAGAATTGTC
Source organism: uncultured Gemmiger sp. (assembly GCA_944386495.1). GTDB lineage: Bacteria > Bacillota > Clostridia > Oscillospirales > Ruminococcaceae > CALXEN01. Next base: position 400 of record CALXBE010000013.1, read on the forward strand.
CGGGGCCGGTTTTCCAAAGCGGCCTCCTGCCATGACCAGCACATCTCCCGCCTGGAGAAGGGTACTGCCCCGGGGAATGACCACTTTCTCCCCTCTCTTGATCAGGATGACCAACAGTTCCCGGGGAGTATCGGCCTGGGCCAGGGTCTTGCCGCACCAATCCGAGCTGGGGCGAACCTCTACCTCCCGCAAGGGAAGGCTCCGTTCCCCCTCCCGGCCCAGGCTGGCCAGAACCAACTCATCCCCCGGTTCCAGCACCGTGTCCCCGGAGGGGACCAGCGCCTGTCCCCTGCGTTCCACCATGGCCAGAATGGTATCCGGGGGAAGAATGACGGTCCGCAAGGCGTTCCCGGTCCAGGGGTGGCCTGCCGCCAGCCGGTAGCGCAGGAACCGGACATCCGCCTGGTCAGAGTAATCGCTGAAAGTGCGCAGAACATTCTCCTTGTCGTCGATCATCTCCAGCCGCCGGGCCACCCAGGGCAGCAGGCTGCCCTGGAACAGGATGGAGAGAAGGACCACGCAGAAAACCATATTGAAAAGCTGTTCCCCGCCGGGAGTATCCGCCACCACTACAGTGATGGCAAAAACGATACTGGCCGCTCCCCGGAGCCCCGCCCAGGCCACTGTAAGGACCTGGCCCAGGCTGGCCCGGAAAGGAGCCAGCAGAAGGGCAACCACCGCCGGACGGCCCACAAAGGTAAGGAAAATCCCCACCCCAAGGGCCGGAAAAAAGGCTCCCGGCAGCTGCCGGGGAAAGCAGAGCAGACCCAGCACAAAGAAGGTGAACACCTGGGCCAGGCTGGTAAGGCCGTCGAAAAAGGTGACCATGGCCCGCTTATCCTGGAACCGGGCATTCCCCAGCCAGAGTCCCGCCAGGTAGACTCCCAGGTATCCGTTTCCCCCCAAAGCCGCCGGAAGGGCATACGCCAGCACCGCCCCTGCAAGGACCAGCACCTGACGGAATCCGGTCCCTACCTCCTGGAGACGGTCCAGCAGCCAGAGAAGCCCCATGGCCGTGAGGATGCCGGGGACCGCTCCCAGGACCAGCTGCCGCACCAGGGTGAGAAGGACCTGCGCCGGGCCTACCTGCCCTTCCAGGGCGGTGAGGAGCAGACTGGTCAGAAGATAGGCGCAGGGGTCGTTGCTGCCGCTTTCCACTTCCAGCAGGGAAGCGGTGTTGTATTTCAGGTTGAGCTGACGGCCGCGAAGAATGCTGAACACGCTGGCCGCATCGGTGGAGCCCAGCACGCTGCCCAGCAAAAGGCCATACCACCATTCCATTCCCAGGGCATAGTGACAGAAAGCCCCTGTCATCCCCGCCGTAAGGACTACCCCGGCAGTGGACAGCAGAACGGCCTGAGGTGCTACCGGACGGGCTGCACTCCACTTGGTGCCGAAGCCGCCGTAAAACATAATGAAGAGCAGGCAGACCGAGCATATCTGTTCGGCAAAAGCAAAGTCATCGAAGTTTATCCGGAACAATCCGTCCGACCCGAAAAGCATTCCCACCCCCAAAAACAACAGGAGCATGGGAATCCCCATCCGGTTGGACAGACGGCTGCAAAGAACACAAAGGATAAGTACGGCGCTGATGGTAAGAAGAATGGGGGTCATGGCAGTTCCTTTCCTGATGATTTATACTTTGATTGTACCATAGTTTTCCCGAAGCCAGAAAGGTAATTTTCAGAAACTCCGGCATGACCCTCTTGTATTGGGAAAAGATTTGTGGTAAAGTGTTCTCGTTGGCAAAGGCGCCGGACAGAGAGATTCTCTGTCCGGCGCCTTTTTTGTTGTTTCAAAAGGAGGTATGCCCTATGAATCCCCTGCCCCGGTATATAGAAATCGACTATTCCAAATACGCCCCCGACCTGCCCCCGGAAAAACGGGAGGTCTATTACGGTCTGCCCCGGGAGGTGAAATTCTGCTCCCACTGTGTCATGAGCAACCAGAAGCCCAACAGCTGTTACGAATTTGAACACACCATCCGGAGCAAGAAAAAAACCATGGTCATCCAGGAGGACGGGGTCTGTGATGCCTGCCACGCCTGCACCAACAAGGCAAACGGCCATATTGACTGGGCCTTGCGGGAGAAGGAGCTGCGGGAGCTCTGCGACCAGTACCGGAAAACCGATGGCAGCTACGACTGTCTGGTCCCCGGCAGCGGGGGGAAGGACAGCTTTTACGCCGCCCATCTTCTGAAATACAAATACGGCATGCACCCTCTTACCGTCACCTGGGCGCCCCATCTCTACACCCCCTGGGGCTGGGACAACTTCCAGGCCTGGATCCACGCCGGGTTTGACAACTACCTCTGCACCCCCAACGGCCAGACCCACAAGCTGCTCACCCGGCTGGCCACCGAGAACCTGTTTCATCCCTTCCAGCCCTTCATCCTGGGCCAGAAACAGCTGGCTCCCAAAATGGCCGCCAAGTTCGGTATCCCCCTGGTGTTTTACGGGGAGAACGAGGCGGAATTCGGCAACCCCATTGCCGACAATGATTCCGCTTTGCGGGATGAGCATTTCTTTGCGGTGAACGACTACGACCACATCTATCTGGGGGGAGTGTCCCTCCGGCAGCTGGAGGAGGACTTCGGGGTTGACAAGGCCGACCTGGCCATCTACCTGCCCGGAGAGACCAGCGACCTGGAGAAAAACCATGTCCAGGTCCGGTATCTGGGGTACTATGAGAAGTGGCACCCCCAGGGCGCCTACTATTACAGTGTGGAACACGGGGGATTCCGCCCCAGCCCCGAGCGGACCCAGGGCACCTACTCCAAATACAACTCCATTGACGACAAGGTGGATGACCTCTTCTACTACACCACCTACATCAAGTACGGCATTGGCCGGACCAGCTACGATGCCGCCCAGGAGATTCGGAACGGGGAAATCACTCTGGAGGAAGGGAAAGCCCTCTGCAAGAAATACGACGGGGAGTATCCGGACCGGTTTGAGCGGGAGCTGATGGATTACCTTTCCCTGGACCCCCGGCAGTTCCCCCAGGCGGCCCGGTGTTTTGAGCAGCCCCGGATGGACCGGGAATACTTCATGCACCTGGCCGACCGGTTCCGCAGCCCCCATCTCTGGAAGTATGAGGACGGCATCTGGAAGCTCCGCTATACTCCCTATGAAGGGGACAGTCAGGTCCTCTGGGGAGACCCCAAAGGCACCCACCGGGAACTGTGATTCCCCTATATTTGATTTTTCCTACAAAAGACCGCCCCGGCCTGGAATCAGGCCGGGGCGGCTTTTTGCTTTATTGGGTTTTACCGGTCGTTGATGGTGATGGCTTCCACCGCCACGCTGCCTCCCCGGGCAACTTCGATCCGGTTGGGGAAGTTCTGCTGGAGCAGGCCGATGAGGGTATTGTTCTTGGTCTCGGTCTGGACACATTCCAGCAGCACCCGGCGCTTGTCGCAGTCCACTACCCGGACCCCGAACACACCTGCGATCCGGAAGGCTTCCTCCTTATCCCCGGCAGTACAGTGGTTGATTTTCACAAACATCAGCTCCTTGCTCTGGAGGGGAAGGTCGGTGTAGTCCACCACCTTGATGACCTCCACGCTCCGGTTGAGCTGCTTTTTGATCTGCTCAAAGGTTTTGTCATCACTGGTCAGGGTAATGGTCATCCGGGAAATGGTGGGGTCCTCGGTCTCGCCCACCGTAAGGCTGTCAATGTTATAGCATTTTCCGCTGAACAGCCCCGAGATCCGGGCCAGGGTACCGGTCTGGTTCTCTACAAACAGGCAGATCCAGCGCTTTTTCATATCAGTATCAGTACGATTCATGGCGCACCCCTCCTTAGTAATCCAGCATCATCTGGTTCAGGGCCTTGCCGAAGGGGACCACCGGCATGACCACTTCCTCCTCGTCCACCAGGAACTCCACCAGGGCGGGGCCTCCTGTATGGGCCAGGGCCTGGGTCAGCACCGGTTCCACTTCCTCCGGTTTGGTGACCCGCCAGGCAGGGCAGTCATAGCTCTTGGCCAGCTGGAGGAAATCGGGCAGGTAGTCGGGGGTAGGGCACTGGCCCCCCTGCTGGCAGACCCGTCCGCAGCTCTTTCTGTACCGCAGGCAGGTAGAGGAGTACCGCTCTCCATAGAAGAACCTCTGCATCTGCCGCACATTCCCCAGGTGGGTATTGTTGAAGATGCAGACCAGGATGGGCAGTTCCAGGGCTTTGGCGGTGGCCAGTTCCTGCAGGTTCATCTGGAATCCGCCGTCCCCGGAAACGCTGATGACCTTCCGGTCAGGGGCGGCCAGGGCGGCACCAATGGCGGCGGGAAGGCTGTATCCCATGGGGCCCAGGCCGCCGCTGGTGATCATCCGTTTATCCGGGCCAAGGGTGCTGTACTGGGTGCACCAGAGCTGGTTCTGGCCCACATCGGGGACCAGGACACTTTTGGGGGTGAGCTTGTCCAGGGTCTGGATGACCTGCTGGGGAGTGAGCCCCTCATACCGGTTCATGTTGATGGGATAGCTCTTTTTCCGCATCATAATATCGTTGACCCAGCCGGTGAGTTCCAGAGGCTTGGCCTGGTCCAGCATCAGGGTGATGGCCGCCTTGGCGTCCCCCACAATGGGGATATCCACCACAATGTTCCGGCTGATGGAAGCGGTATCAATGTCCACATGGATGATGGTGGCGTTCCTGGCAAACTCGCTGAGTTTTCCGGTGATACGGTCATTGAACCGGGTACCGATGCTGAACAGCACATCGCACTCGCTGATGGCCTGGTTGGCGGCAAAGCTGCCGTGAAGGCCGATGTTTCCCACATAGAGGGGATGGTCGGTGGGGATGGCGCCCTTTCCCATAATGGTGGTGATGACCGGCACCCCGGTGATTTCAGCCAGCTGCTGCATTTCCTTCTGGGCCCCTGCCAGGTGGACGCCGCCTCCTACCAGGAACACCGGCTTCTTGGCCCGGTTGAGCACCGTCATGGCCTTTTTGACCTGGCCGGGGTGGGCGGAGGTGTTGGGCTTATACCCCCGGATGGATACCTCCCGGGGGTAGACGGCGCTTCCCATCTCCTTCTGGATATCCTGGGGCAGGTCCACCACCACAGGGCCCGGCTTGCCGGAACGGGCAATATAAAAAGCTTCCCGGAGCACCCGGCCCAGGTCTTTCCGGTCCCGGACGATGATGGCATACTTGCAGATATTCCGGCAGATCCCCACCATATCCACTTCCTGGAAAGCATCGTTTCCGATGAGGCTCCGGGGGACCTGCCCCGTAATGCAGACCAGGGGAACACTGTCATAGTTGGCATTGGCGATTCCGGTAACCAGGTTGGTGGCGCCGGGGCCGCTGGTGACCAGGCAGACCCCTACCTTTCCGGTGGTCCGGGCATACCCGTCCGCCGCAAAGATGAGACCCTGCTCATGGCGGGGCAGGATCATCTCAATGTCATCCTGGCGATAGAGTGCGTCGAACAGGTCGATGGCCATTCCTCCGGGATAGGCAAACACGGTGTCCACCCCTTCCGCACGAAGGGCCTCCACCACCAGATCTGCTCCCCGGATCTCAGGCAATTTTTCACTCATGGTTTTTCCCTCTTTTCTTCCCTTTGGCAGAGTGATTTTTTCCTTCTCCGCAGGCAATGATATATAAGGGTATTATATCAACTTTGAATTTCCCTTGTAAAGATTTTTCCCCCTGCCTCAGGGGAAAAAGGAGGATTTTTTTGCAGACTTTTCTGGACAGGCTCCGCCGGGTCCTTCCCTGGGTCTTTGGGTTTCTCACCCTGTTTTTTCTCTTTCTCCTGGTCATGGACCTGTGGCTGGGCACCGCCGGGGTCCGGGCATACAAGCGCACCGCCCAAAAATATGCCCCTTCTCCCCCGCCCCAAAGCCCCGGGGGCATTCAGGTGGACTTTGCCGCCCTACAGGAAATCAACCCGGACATCTGCGGCTGGCTGGACTTTCCCGCCCTTTCCATCAGTTACCCGGTTCTCCAGGGGGAGGACAATGAGAAATACCTCTCCCATATGTTTGACGGTTCTTCCAACCCCAACGGTTCCCTTTTCCTGGATGCCGCTCACCCCCCCCGGCTGGAAAATGCCCTCACCCTTTTGTACGGCCACAATATGAACAACGGGGCCATGCTGGGCGGGCTGGCGGAGTATCTGGACCCGGAATTTTATGACCCGGGAAATTTTTTCTATTACTATCTTCCCGGGGAGGAGGAGCCCCGGGTCTTTCAGGTCCTTATTTTTGCCCAGGTCCCTCCTGATGCCGCCTTCTTTTTTGAGCCCTACACCCTGGACTCCCCCGCCTACCGGGAGATGCTGGCCTGGGCTGAGGAGCAGGCCCTCTACCCCACCGGGCTTTCCCCTGACCCGGCCCGGCCCACCCTGGCCCTGGTCACCTGTACCCGGGACGGAAAAGAGCGGCTGGCCGCCTTCTGCCAGGAAACTTCCCCCTGACTTTTTGTTCCCTCAACAGAGACATTTTTACACTTCCGTCCTTCTGTCCGGGTCATTTTTCACAACCGGACCCGGCATTTTTCCCCTGCCATAGGGCATAACTTAAAAAAGCGCTCTTTGCCTTGCATTTTGAAAGCCGGGATGGTATAGTGTTTCCCATAGCGGCTTTTCCCCGTTTTACCTTTGTTTCAGCCGTTTTTCAAGGTTTTCACGGGCGATGCCTTCTGACGGCCTCGCCTGTTTTTTATTGGAGGACAGTTTATTCCATTCATGGAAACTCCGCCGTCCCCATACAATGAATCAAGAGAGAAGGACGAGAGGAGACATTCTATGTTAGAGACCATCAGTTCCGTCAACGACCTGGTGAACGGTATCGTGTGGGGTTGGCCCGCCCTGATCCTCCTTTCCTTTGTGGGGGTACTCACCACCTGCATCACCAAGGGATTCCAACTGACCCACTTCAAGCATTGGTGGTCCATGACCATCGGCGCCATCTTCAAAGACAAGCATGTGACCAGCCACACGGCGGATAAGTCCATCAGCCAGTTCCAGAGCCTCTGCACTGCCCTGGCAGCCACCGTGGGCACCGGCAACATTGTAGGCGTCTCGGGGGCCATTATGGTGGGTGGCCCGGGGGCCGTGTTCTGGATGTGGCTCATTGCCTTTTTCGGGATGATGACCCGGTTCTCCGAGAATGTGCTGGGAATTTACTACCGCCGCCGGAACAACCGGGGCGAGTGGAGCGGCGGCGCCATGTATTACCTGGAGCACGGCCTGGGCGCCCGGAAAGGATGCAAGACCCTGGGCAGGGTTTTGGCCGTTCTGTTCAGCTTTTTCTGTCTGCTGGCCTCCTTCGGAATCGGAAACATGACCCAGGTCAACTCCATTTCCGGGAACATGGAGACAGTGTTCGGGGTCCCCACCTGGGTCACCGGTCTGGTGGTCATGGCGGCGGTGGCCCTGGTGGTGGTAGGGGGTCTGCAGCGGATCGCCCTGGTCACCGAGAAGGTAGTTCCCTTCATGGTGGTCATCTACATCCTGGGTACCTTGTCCACTATGGTCCTTAACCTGGACCAGGCCGGGGCAGTGTTCGGCTCCATCTTCCGGGGCGCCTTCGGCCTCCGGTCCGCCGCCGGCGGCATTGTGGGCAGCGGCCTCCGACTGGCTGTGGAACAAGGAATGAAGCGGGGCATTTTTTCCAACGAGGCCGGTCTTGGCTCCTCGGTGATGGTCCACTCCAACTCCAATGTGCGGGAGCCGGTGCGCCAGGGAATGTGGGGCATCTTTGAGGTGTTTGCCGACACCATTGTGGTCTGTACCCTCACCGCCTTTACGGTGCTCAGCAGCGGCCTTGTGGACCTGGAAACCGGCAAAACTGCCCTGAGCTGGGGCAGCATCACCCTGTCCAACGCCAACATGATCAGCACCATCTTCGGCATGACTTTCGGCCGCTTCGGCGCCGCCTTCATTGCGGTGGCCATTATGCTGTTTGCCTTCTCCACCGTACTGGGCTGGAGCCATTACGGCACCAAGGCCTGCGAATATTTGTTCGGGGAACGGTCCACCCTGATTTACAAGCTGCTCTTTGTGGCAGCTGTCTTTGGCGGGGCTGTTATGGGAGACAATCTGGCCTGGAGCCTGGCCGACACCTTCAACGGAATGATGATGATTCCCAACCTGATCGGCGTTATCGCCCTTTCTCCTCTGGTCTACCGAATCACCAAAAACTATGTGGACCGGCAGCTGAAGGGAAAGAAGGTGGAGCCTGTTCTGAGCAACTGGATGGATATTCAGGACGAGGCAGCCGATGCCATCAAGGCTGGGTCAGAATAAAAAAAGGAGGGATGTTGTGAACGCCTTAAACACCACCCTGTGCTATCTGGAACAGGGTGACCGGTATCTTATGCTCCACCGTACCAAAAAAGAAGGGGATGTAAACCGGGACAAATGGATCGGAGTGGGGGGCAAGTTTGAGCCGGGAGAAAGCCCCGAGGAATGCCTGCTCCGGGAGGTAAAGGAGGAGACCGGCCTTACCCTTACCGGGTACCGGCTGCGGGGGATACTGACCTTTGTCTGCCCGCCCTGGCCCAATGAATACATCTTCCTTTACACCGGCCATGCCTGGGAAGGAGAGATGATCTCCTGCACCGAGGGGGATCTGGAGTGGGTGGAAAAAAGCCGCCTGGGTCAGCTTCCGCTCTGGGAGGGCGACCACATTTTCCTGGACCTGCTGGCCCGGGATCATCCCTTTTTCAGCCTCAAGCTCACCTACCAGGGAGACCGGCTGCAGCAGGCCGTTCTGGACGGGAAGATTCTTTCTCTTTCCGGGCTCGGAAATTCGACCTAATTTGCAGTATATTTTCAGCTTGTATTATGTATATTCTGTAAAATTTACCTGAATTTCCCGATTATACTGCTGACAAATCGATTTTTTTACTGTATACTATAACTCGAATTTCATTCTGAATTCAAATCTGTTTTCGCAGACTTCAAATGTTTGCAAAGCAAGCAACATTGTCTATTCAGCATTGTGGGGAGGACGCTTATGAATCGCTCTGAATTGTACAAGAAAGTTGCCGAACAGACCGGTCTGGACAGGGCCTCTGTGGCTCAGGTGTGCGACTGTCTGTTTGACACCGTCATTGATACCATGAAACGGGACGAGCATGTGACCATTACCGGTTTCGGCCGGTTTGAGATGCGCAGCCGCCGGCCCAGAAGTTTTACCAACCCTAAAACCGGCGCCAGCATGACTCTGGAGAGCAGCTCTGCTCCCGGATTCACCCCCAGCAACGCCATGAAAAAGCGCGTGCGGGAACGGTAACTGATGTTCAAAAGACCGGGAGCTTCGGCTCCCGGTCTTTTTGCGCCCCTTTGGTTGACAGGATGTCCGGAGCAGGTATATACTACATTATATGCGGCCGGAAATCCGGCCCGGGCAGGGGACGGCTTCGGCTCGCCCCTAGCAATGAAAGGTGAGTAAAAAAGAATATGGCAGCATTGGTGTTGCAATCGGATTTTGGTCACGGAGACGGCGCAGTAAGCGCCATGTACGGGGTGGCCCAGGGTGTCAGCGAAGACCTGCGGGTGTATGACCTGACCCACGAGATTCCCCAGTACGATATCTGGGAGGCCAGCTACCGCCTGATCCAGACTGTGGGCTACTGGCCCAAAGGCACCGTGTTTGTAAGCGTGGTGGACCCGGGGGTGGGCAGCACCCGCCGGAGCATCGGGGTCAAGACCCGGGACGGCCACTACATCATCACCCCGGATAACGGCACCCTGACCCACATCAAGCGGATGGTGGGAATCCAGGAAGCCCGCATCATTGACGAGACCACCAACCGGCTGGCCGGCAGCGGAGAGAGCTACACCTTCCACGGCCGGGACATTTATGCCTATACCGGCGCCCGTCTTGCCAGCGGAGTCATTACCTTTGAGCAGGTAGGCCCCCAGGTGGATGTGGACAGTGTCATTCAGCTTCCCGTGGTGGAGCCTGTCCGGGAGAAGGATTCCGTTTCCGGCACCATCGATGTGCTGGATGTGCGATTCGGCAGTCTCTGGACCAACATCAGCCGGGAGCTGTTCCTGGGTCTGGGGCTGACCCACGGAAGCCGGGTGGAAGTGACCATCAGCAAGGATTCCCGCATCCTGTACAAGAACATCATGACCTACGCCAAGAGCTTTGCGGATGTAAATGTGGGCGAACCTCTGCTCTATGTGAACAGCCTGGATTGTCTGGCTGTGGCCATCAACCAGGGCAGTTTCAGCAAGGCCTACAACATCGGCACCGGCAATGCCTGGCGCATCCAGCTGCGGAAAGCTCCCCGGATCATCTATGAATAAGGTCTGACAGGGTCTGACCCTGTTGAGATATAGTTCCAAAATCGTTTAAAAGAGAGGATCAGTAAGATGAATAAGAATTCTTCTGTCAAGACTGTTGTGGCCGTAGGCATCGGCGCCGCCCTGTTCTTTGTACTGGGCCGTTTTGTTGCCATTCCCAGCGGCATTCCCAACACCAACATCAGCGTACAGTATGCCGTTCTGGCTCTGCTGGCTGCCATGTACGGCCCTGTGGCCGGCGGCCTCATCGGCTTCATCGGCCATACCCTCATTGACCTGAGCTGGGGCGGTTCTCCCTGGTGGAGCTGGATCATCGCTTCCGCTTTCGTAGGCGTGGTGGTCGGTCTGTTTGCCAAGAGCCTGGCTCTGTCTGAGGGCGACTTCGGCAAGAAGAAGATGGTCACCTTCGCCGTAGCCAATGTGGTAGCCAACGCCATTGCCTGGGGTGTTATCGCCCCCGTTCTGGACATTGCCATCTACAGCGAGCCCATGGAGAAGGTATTTGCTCAGGGTGCCATGGCCGCTGTTGCCAACAGCCTGACCGCCGTTATCATCGGCCTGCTGCTGGTGGTTGCCTTCACCAAGACCATTGCCAAGAAGGGCAGCCTGGACAAGGAGTAATCCTTTTATTCCCAGACCCCTAGAGGGCAGGGCTTCTGCCCTGCCCTCTTCTTAGTTCTGTCCATTAAGTTCAACACACTGAGGTGACCTGTATGGCCGATCCCATTATCTCTTTCAAAAACTTTTCCTTCCAGTACCGGGCCCAGAAGCAGCCCACCCTCCATGACATCAATCTGGACATTTATCCGGGGGAGCGGGTCCTGATTGCAGGGCCCAGCGGCAGCGGAAAATCCACCCTGGCCAGCTGTATCAACGGGCTGATTCCCTTCAGCTATCCCGGCCAATGCACCGGGACCCTGACGGTGGACGGGGTGGACGCCCCCCACAGCAGCATATTCCAGCTGAGCCAGCATGTGGGCACCGTGCTCCAGGATCCGGACGGTCAGTTTATCGGCCTGACCGTGGGGGAAGATATTGCTTTCAGCTTGGAAAACGACTGTGTTGCCCAGCCCGAAATGAAGGATACCGTAAAAAAGGTAGCCGGTCTGGTAGGGGTGGACGGTCTTCTGGACCTGGCTCCCCACGAACTTTCCGGCGGACAGAAGCAGCGGGTAGGCCTGGCCGGTGTTATGGTGGACCGGGTACAAATCCTCCTCTTTGACGAGCCTTTGGCCAACCTGGACCCTGCCACCGGAAAATCCACCATGGAGCTGATCGACGAGATTCAGGAGAAGACCCAGACCACCGTGGTCATCATCGAGCATCGTCTGGAGGATGTGCTCTGGCGGCATGTGGACCGAATCATCCTGGTCAACGAGGGCCGCATTCTGGCGGACACCACCCCCGACCAGCTGCTCAGCGGCAGCCTTCTTCGGGACAACGGCATCCGGGAACCCCTCTATCTCACAGCCCTGAAATATGCCGGAGTGGAAATTACCCCGGAAAAGCACCCGGACCATCTGGACCGTCTGGTGCTGGATGAGGGGGACATCCGGAAGGTGCAGGACTGGTTCACTGCCGTGGGCCAGCCCCCCGAGAAACCGGAACGGCCTGTTCTGCTGGAGGGCAAGCACCTGAACTTTGGGTACACCCCCGACCGGCAGATTCTTCATGATGTGAACTTTGTCATCCACGAAGGGGAAATGGTGAGCATTGTGGGCCACAACGGCACCGGAAAATCCACCCTGGCCAAGCTGATCTGCGGGTTTGAGACCCCTGATTCCGGTCAGCTCCTTCTGGAAGGGAAGGACATTACCCAGGACAGCATCCGGAGCCGGGCGGCCCAAATCGGGTATGTGATGCAGAACCCCAACCAGATGATCAGCAAGACCATGATTTTTGAGGAGGTGGCCCTGGGACTTTCCCGGAGCGGCCTGTCCCAGGAGGAGATTCGGACCCGGGTGGAGGAGACCCTGAAAATCTGCGGTCTTTACCCCTTCCGGAACTGGCCCATCAGCGCCCTCAGCTTCGGCCAGAAAAAGCGGGTGACCATTGCCAGCGTTCTGGTCATGGGCCCCAAGCTGATTCTTCTGGACGAGCCCACCGCCGGGCAGGACTACCGGCATTACACTGAAATCATGGAGTTCCTCCGGCAGCTCAACCGCCGGGGGGTGACGGTGGTCATGATCACCCACGACATGCACCTGATGCTGGAGTACACTCCCCGGGCCCTGGCATTCAGCGGCGGTCGGCTGATTGCCGACACCACCGCCGCCCAGGTCCTCTGCGACCCGGAGCTGACCCGGCGGGCCGCCCTGAAAGAGACCAGCCTGTTTGGTCTGGCCCAGAAATGCGGCATTGACCGGCCTTTGGAATTTGTGGACCGGTTTATCGGATATGAGGAATCCCAGCGGGAGGTGAAGGAATAATGGCTGCCAAAACCGTTTTGAATTATCTGCCCCGGAAAAGCGTGGTCCACAGCCTGACCGGCACCACCAAGCTGGCCTTTTTCCTCTGCTTCACCTTTGCCAGCATGATCACCTACGACACCCGGGTGTTGGTAGGGCTGCTGGCCGTGAGCCTGGTCTGCTTCAAGCTGAGCCACATCAAACTGCGGGAAGTGCGGTTTATGCTGGTGTTCATGCTTATCTTCCTGGTTCTGAACAACCTGTTCATCTACCTGTTCAGCCCCGACCAGGGCACCGCCATCTACGGCACCCGGACAGTGCTCTGCCACCTGTTCTGGCGGTACGACATTACCGCCGAACAGCTCTTCTACACCCTGAACATTACCCTGAAATACTTTGTGGCACTGCCTGTTGCCATCCTCTTTATCAGCGCCACCAACCCCAGCGAGTTTGCTTCCAGTCTGAACAGCATTGGAATCAGCTACCGGGTAGGCTACAGCGTAGCCATTGCCCTGCGGTACATCCCCGACATCCAGCGGGACTACCACAACATCAGCCAGGCACAGCAGGCCCGTGGTGTGGAGCTGGGCAAGAGCGAGAAGCTCTGGACCCGGCTGAAAAATGCCGTGACCATCCTGCTTCCCCTGATTCTTACCAGCCTCAACCGAATCGATGTGATCAGCAACGCCATGGAGCTGCGGGGCTTTGGAAAGAACCCCAAGCGGACCTGGTACACCCACCGACCCTTCCGGACCGCCGATTACCTGGCCCTGGCTTTGGGAGTGACCCTCTTTGCCGTCAGCTTGACCGTCACCCTGGTTTGCGGCCGGTTCTATAATCCCTTTATCTGAATCACAGAAAAAGCCCCCGCAGGCAGCAAAACCTGCGGGGGCTTCTTTATTTTTTTAGAAATAGGAACGAATCTGGAACTTATCTCCGGAGGGCTTTTCCTCCACCACCAGTTTTTCGTGGTTGAAGTCAAAGTGGACTCCCAGGCAGTCATCGGCGTTCCGGGTGAGGCGGAGCAGTTCCTCCACACGGCGGGTCTCCTCCCTGGTGTAGAACAGGTAGCTTACCCCCTGCCGCTTGGCCCGGCCAGTACGGCCGATCCGGTGGGTGTAATACTCGTTGCTGCCGGGAACATCATAGTTGAAGACTGCTTCCACATCCTCCACATCGATTCCCCGGGCGGCCACATCGGTGGCTACCAGGATGGCGATTTTTCCTTCCCGGAAGGCAGCCATGATTTTATTCCGCTCTGCCTGGCTCAGGTCTCCATGGAGGCAGTCTGCCCGGAAGTTGAGCCGAATCAGCTGGTTGGCCAGGGTAGCGGTGGTCTGCTTGGTGTTGCAGAACACCATGACCCGCTTGTACCCTTCGGTGATCATGATCTGTGCCATGTCGGACAGCTTGTCCCGTCCGGTGGTCAGCAGTTTATACTGGGTGATTTTGGGGCTGGATTCCAGAACCGGTTCCACATGGACCTCGGCGGCGTCCTTCTGATAGAGCCAGCCAATGTCCATAACCTCCCGGCTGATGGTGGCGCTGAACATGGAGAGGGTCTTCCGGTTCTTCATCAGGTCGATGATGTGCCGCACATCCTTGTAAAAGCCCATATTCAGCATTTCGTCCGCCTCGTCCAGCACCACGGTGGTGACCCCGGACAGGTCAATGCTTCTGTGCCGGTAATGGTCCATCAGACGGCCGGGAGTGGCCACAACAATTTGGCAGCCCTTCTTCAGCTGGTCGGCCTGTTTCTGCATATTGGCGCCGCCATAGACACAGGCGATACGAATCTCCGGGATAAACTGAGCCAGCTCCCGCAGTTCCTGGGCGATCTGCTGGGCCAGTTCCCGGGTGGGGGCCAGGATGACGCTCTGGGTCCGGGTGGACTGGCGGTCGGTATGTTCCACAATGGGGATTCCGAAGGCGCAGGTCTTTCCGGTGCCGGTGGGGGCCTTGGCAATCATATCATGGCCCTCCATCATAAGGGGGATAGCCTTTTCCTGAACCTCGGTCATCTCCACAAACCCCATCTTTTCCACCGCCTGGCGGATCTCGGGGCAAACATTCAGTTCACTGTACAGCATATTTTTGGTTCCAATCCTTTTCCGGGGTCCGGCCCGGCAGGCTGTCCCCATCATTTTATAAAATTCCGCAATACAGAGGTTATTGTATCACATTTTTTCCCCTTTGCATAGGGATTTCCCCTCTGACGAAAAATGCAGAAATTTTTTTCTTGACAAAAGGACCTTTATCCCCTTATCCCCGCCGCTGGTTGTGTTCCTCTATAATGCGGGAGATTTCATCCCGGGTGGCGTTCATCTCCTGGCGGAGCATCCCGGCGCTCATCCTCAGGGCTCCCGCCCCCAGGATGATGGCCTGTTCCGCTCCGTCGCTGGTGGCTACCCGGACCCGGTACTTTTTCCCGATTTGGTAGGTGGTCCGCTCGATGTAGCTGTCGGCGGTCTCCGCCTCCTTGGTGTAAATCACATAGAGCCCTCCATGCTTTTCCACCGCCCCGGTCCCTCCCGGTACCCGGTAGGCATCAAAGACCAGAATGACCCCAATTTTCTTATACCCCTGATAGTTGGCCATAAGATGGATGAGGGCATCCCGTGCCCCGGCCAGGTTGGTCCGGGCCAGGGCGTTCAGGTCCTCCCAGGCGAAGATAATATTGTATCCGTCCACCAGAAGATATTCCCCGTCCAGGGGCTGCCAGGGGATATTATCCGGCAGTTCCTGCCGGGCATTCCCCGCCTGACGGCTGGGCAGGTCGGGGCGGCTGCTCCGCCGGTAGTTGGCATTTTCAAAGATGGCTTCCAGTTCCCGGTCGGTGGCAGGGCCAGTGGAACGGGTTCGGGGTGCGGTTTCCTCCTCCTGAGGCAGGCCCAGCCGAAGGGTCCCCAGGTGAGCATGGGCGGGGACCTGGTCCCAGGCCACCGTATATCCGGCCCCATGGCTGCAAAATACGCTGTCCGGGGTGTTTTCCAGGTCGGCGGTGGGATTGTACCCTATCCCTTCCACCACCTCCTGGGTGTTATGGCAGGGGGCATACCCGGCCACGGTGCAGGACAGTCGCCCCAGTCCCTTGGTGTAAGCGGCCAGGGTCCGGCTGTATTCCCCCATGGTGGCCACAGGACAGATCCCGGTCAGGACAGAGTTTTCCCCCTGGTCCAGGGGCGGGTCAAAGGCTGCCCCCATCTGCTGCAAATCGGTCATGGCCCGGCCCAGGTTCTGGGTAGGCACCTGGAGGGTATACTGATAGACCGGTTCCAGGAGGATGCTCTGGGCCTGCATCAGTCCCTGCCGGACCGCCCGGTAGGTGGCCTGGCGGAAATCTCCCCCTTCGGTGTGTTTCAGATGGGCCCGGCCCGCCACCAGGGTGATTTTCATATCGGTGATAGGGCTTCCGGTGAGCACCCCCAGGTGTTTCTTTTCTTCCAGGTGAGTGAGGACCAGGTTCTGCCAGTTGGGGGCCAGCTGGTCGGTGGAGACCTGGGCAGCAAATTTCAGACCGCTCCCCCGCTCCCCCGGTTCCAGAAGCAGGTGGACCTCTGCATAATGGCGGAGGGGTTCAAAGTGGCCTATCCCCTCCACCGGGGCGGCAATGGTCTCCCGGTAGAGGATGGTACCGGAACCGAAGGTCACATCCAGACCCCACCGCTGTTTCACCCGCTGGGTCAGCACTTCCAGCTGGACCTGGCCCATGACCCGCACTTCCAGCTGCCGGGTCCGGGACTGCCAGACCAGGGCCAGGGTGGGGTCTTCCTCCTCCAGCTCTTTCAGCTGGGGATACCACCGGGCAGGGTCCTCCCCCTCCGGCAGCCGCATTTCATACCCCAGCACCGGGGTAAGGACCGGGGCGGGAGCGTCGGGCTGGATGCCCAGCCCCAGTCCCGGGCAGGTATGAGTCAGGCCGGTGACCGCCACCACCATTCCCTTCTCCGCCTGGTTCACCGGGGTATATTTGGCACCGTCGCAGACCCGTATCTGGTCCACCTTCTCCGCCCAGGGCTGGGGACGGCTGGACTGAAGCAGGGTCTTGGGCTCCAGGCTGCCACCGGTGATTTTCATATGGGTGAGCCGGTTCCCGGAGGGGTCCCGGCTGATTTTATACACCATGGCCCCGAAGGCTTCCGGGTAGGCAGGGGTATGGGTATACTCCTCCAATCCCTGGACCAGCCGGTCCACCCCCTCCATCCGGAGGGCGGAGCCAAAGTAGCAGGGAAACACCTTCCGCTCTGCGGCCAGGGTGGTGATCTGGTCCCGGGTAAAGGGCAGGTCGGACAGGTACTGTTCCATCAAGTCCTCCCCCAGAAGGGCCAGCTGTTCCCCCAGCTGGGCTCCATCCCCAAAATCCAGGCAGGCGGGGGAAAGTTTTTCCTGCAGTTCTTTCAGAAGGGCCTGCCGGTCTGCCCCGGGCAGGTCCATTTTATTTACAAAGAGAAATACCGGCACCTCCTGCCGTTCCAGCAGCTTCCAAAGAGTGCGGGTATGGGCCTGGACTCCGTCGGTGCCTGAGATGACCAGAATGGCATAGTCCAGCACCTGGAGGGTCCGCTCCGCTTCCGAGCCGAAATCCAGGTGGCCGGGGGTGTCCACCAGCTGTACCCTGGTTTCCCCCAGCTGGAAATTGGCCTGTTTGGAGAAGATTGTGATTCCCCGCTGCCGTTCCAGGGGATGGGTGTCCAGATGGGCATCCCCGTGGTCCACCCGTCCCAACTGCCGGATGGCGCCCCCTGCATAGAGCAGGGCCTCGGAAAGGGTGGTTTTGCCTGCGTCCACATGGGCCAGAATCCCTACCACCAGCTGCTTCATGGAAATTTCCTCCTTAAAAAAGGGCGCACCTTGGTGCGCCCCTGTCTTGGGTTTATTTGAAATATCCGGGGTATTCCCGGCGAAGCTTGGTCTCGTCCACCCGGTACCGCATGAGATGCTCCCGGACTACCTCTGCAGCCTCCCGGGAATTGCCCTCCACAATGGCCTGGTAAATGGCCCGGTGGTCCTCCACACAGGGTTCCTGATTTACCGACTGGGTAGCCATCCACCGCACCCGGTCAAAATGAAGATACATTCCCGCCATCATCCGATAGCAGTTTTCATACCCGGCCAGGCGGTACAATTCCTGGTGGAACTGGTTGTCCAGCTCCAGCAGCTTGTCCAGATTGCCGGAACGGAGATAATACTCCTGCAGTTCCAGGTTCTCCCGCAGGGCAGAAAAATCCATGGTCCCGGCCCGCTGGGCCAGTACAACCGCCACGCCGCTTTCCAGGCACTGGCGCATGAAACGGGCTTCATCTACCAGGGTGTAGTCCACCAGGGCGATGATGCTGCCCCGCTGGGGGTAGATTTCCACGATCCGTTCCCGGCTCAGTTCCTGCAGGGCTTCCCGCACCGGGGTCCGGCTCAGTCCCAGACCGGCGGCGATTTCGCTTTCGCTCACCTTACTGCCAGGGGCCAGTTCCAGGCGAACAATATTTTCCTTGATGGTCCGCAGTGCATAGCTGCGGCCGCTTTCCCCCTGCTGACGCTGGGTGATATACATGAGCAGAACTCTCCTTTTTGCTGTTCTGAATAAAAACCCCGGGCAGTCCTAAGGCCACCCGGGGCAAATCATACCCTAACTGACAGTGTACTCATTCTTCCGGGTCCTGTCAAGAAACATTCCCACAAACCAGGGAAGATGTTTTCTTGGGGTTTTGTGCAACCTTTTTTCCCTTTATTTATGCGGCAAAGAGGTTGGGCAGCAGCAGGCTGGCCGCCGCAAGCCACCAGGCTCAGGACCATGACCAGTGCCAGCAACAATGCAAGCAGTTTCTTCATGTCTATTTTCCTCCTTAAATTTTCGAGCGGAAGGATAGGTCCGCCCAACTCATGTCATAATTATACACCCAGCCCCCCCTATACTTGTCCACTAGCATACTACCCGAATTTTTGTGAAACAGTTTGTTACATCCGCTGAATTTTACGGTTTTCTATTGTCTTTTTTCTGTAACATCTTAAAATTGTAATTGAACTTTAATACTCATTATGGGGGACCAGCGTTCCCCCGCAGAAGGAGAATCCATGCAGAAATCAGTCACTCTTCCCATCCATCTGGACGGGAAAACCTATATCCATTTTGCCTGGTTCGAGACCTTTATCCAGCAAAAGCGGTGGCAGCGGCCTGCCCTCTGGGCCGGGCTGTTCACTCTGTCCGCCCTTATCTGTCTGGGGTATCACCTGGTCAAGGGCACCGGGCTTTCCCTGGCCATTGTCCTCTGGGTCATCGGTCTGGGCCTGCCCATTGTTTATCTCAGCAATTTCCAGTCCGGGCTCCGCAGACAGGTAAAGGCTGCCAAAATGGACCAGAAACCCCAGTACGCTTATACTCTTACCTTTAAAGAGGATTGTATGGAAGCCCTCCACGGGGACCAGAAAAAGGAGTACCCCTGGGCCGACCTGGTGGGAGCCTGGCGCCGTTCCGACTGTATCTACATCTACCACACCCCCGGCCGGGCTTTCCTTCTGCCCCAGGGCACCGGAGGCCGGGACCTGGACCAACTGTGGGAGATGGTGAGCAGTCATCTGCCCCCCGAGAAACTTCACTGACCTTTCCTTTCCCGGGATTCCGGGGATGGTCCACTATATAATTTGTAAAGGAGAATGTTACCATGAAAATGAATCAGGCAAACCTGTCCCAGACCGATTTCTGGGCAAAAGCCGGGGTCAAGCTGCCCCTCTACGACCGTGAAAAGGTAGCCGCCGCCACCAAGGAGAACCCCATCTGGGTCCACTTCGGCGCCGGAAACATCTTCCGGGGCTTTGTAGCCGCCCTCCAGCAGAAGCTGCTGGACCAGGGTCTGGCAGAGAAAGGCATCATTGCCGCCGACACCTTCGACTACGACATCATTGACAAAATCTACACTCCCTTTGACAACCTGACCATGAATGTGACCCTGAATCCCGACGGCACCACCAGCCGGGAGATCATCGGCAGCGTAGTGGAGGGGCTGCGGGCTGACAGCAGCGACAAGGCCATGGTGGCCCGGTTCACCGAAATCTTCGAGAACCCCAGCCTCCAGATGATCAGCTTCACCATCACCGAGAAGGGCTACGCCCTGACCCGTCCCGACGGAAGCCTGATGCCTGTGGTCCAGGCCGACATGGAGGAAGGTCCCGACCACGCCCGCCACGCCATGAGCCTGGTGGCCGCCCTCCTTTACAAGCGGTTCCAGGCCGGAGCCTATCCCCTGGCCGTGGTATCCATGGACAACTGCAGCCACAACGGCGAGAAGCTCCAGTCCAGCGTGCTGACCGTAGCCAAGGCCTGGGCCGAAAAGGGCTTTGTAGGTGCCGACTTCATTGCCTACCTGGAGGACACCTCCAAGGTATCTTTCCCCTGGAGCATGATCGACAAGATCACTCCCCGTCCTGCCAAGAGCGTGGAGGAGAGCCTGCTGGCCGACGGCATTGAGGAGATGAGCCCCATTGTTACCAGCAAGAACACCTTCATCGCCCCCTTTGTCAACGCCGAGCGGCCCCAGTACCTGGTAGTGGAGGACAGCTTCCCCAACGGTCGTCCCGCCCTGGAGAAGGCCGGTGTCTTCTTCGGTGACCGGACCACCGTCAACCAAAGCGAGACCATGAAGGTCACCACCTGCCTCAACCCCCTCCACACCGCCATGAGCGTTTACGGCTGCATGCTGGGTTACACCCTCATCTGCGAGGAGATGAAGGACCCCGACATCGTAGCCCTCATCAAGCGGCTGGGCTACCAGGAAGGCCTGCCGGTGGTGGTAGACCCCAAAATCCTCAGCCCCAAGGCTTTCATTGACGAGGTGGTGGAGCAGCGGCTTCCCAACCCCTTCATGCCTGACGCTCCCCAGCGCATTGCCACCGATACCAGCCAAAAGGTGGGCATCCGGTTTGGCGAGACCATCAAGAGCTACATCAAGGAAGGCCGGGACCTGAACACCCTGGTAAGCATTCCTCTGGCTCTGGCCGGCTGGCTCCGGTACCTGCTGGGTGTGGATGACAAGGGTCAGCCCATGGAAGTTTCCAGCGATCCTTTGAAGGACGATCTCCAGGCAAAACTGGCCGGCATCCAGGTGGGCAACCCTGCCTCCTACTCCGGACAGCTGAAGGAAATTCTCTCCAATGCCTCCATCTTCGGCACCGACCTGGTTGCCGCCGGTCTGGCAGACAAGATCGAAGCCATTTTTGTGGAAGAACTGGCCGGCCCCGGCGCTGTTCGGGCTACCCTGCAGAAGTACCTGGCTCAGTAATTTCCCATTAAAACAAATTGAAAGCGGCCCCTTCCGGAAACTCCGGAAGGGGCCGCTTTTTATATCTTTCTATTATTATAAGGCTCAGTGCTGCCGGACCCAGTCCTTGATTTTCTCAAAGGTCTCGGGGGCGATAACATGTTCTATCCGGCAGGCGTCCGCCTCTGCTGTAGCCTGCTCCACCCCCAGATCCACCAGAAACCGGGTGAGGGTGGTATGCCGGTCGTACACCTGTTCCGCCAGAGCCTGGCCTGCGGGGGTAAGCTGAATCCAGCCCTCCTTATCCACCGTTACCAGCTGAGCCTCCCGGAGAAGGCTCATGGCCCGGCTGACACTGGCCTTGGTAAAGCCCATATGGGTGGCCACATCAATGCTCCGCACCATTCCCTTTTTCTCCTTCAGCACCAGGATAGCCTCCAGATAATCCTCCCGGGATTCGCCGCTGTGCAGGGACATGATCCTCTCCTCCTT
This sequence comes from uncultured Gemmiger sp., assembly GCA_944386495.1. Classification (GTDB taxonomy): domain Bacteria; phylum Bacillota; class Clostridia; order Oscillospirales; family Ruminococcaceae; genus CALXEN01. Next base: position 21,819 of record CALXBE010000013.1, read on the forward strand.
GTCTTTTCTTTTTCCTTATTATAGTGCAATTCCCTTTCCTTGACAACCCCGGCTCCGTTTGGTGTATATTTTGCATATAATATGCATTTTTGCATCTTCGTTGCATTTTCTCTCGTTTTTCTGCTATTTTTCCCCTCTCTTTGGGGGTTCTGTATGAATATATATTAAATATTCTTTTATTTTACTCAAACATTTGTGCAGTTTGTCGGTTGACTGCGCCGGGAAAGAGTGTATAATAATTCTTGTTTAATGAATATTTATTCAGGCTTGCGCCTGATAGTTCGAGGGGGAGGAACCTACCATGAAAAAAGAGAACATCAAAAAAGTCGTGCTGGCTTATTCCGGCGGCCTGGACACTTCCATTATCATTCCCTGGCTCAAAGAAAACTACAACAACTGCGAAGTCATCGCTGTTTCCGGTGATGTAGGCCAGGGCACGGAGCTGGACGGCCTGGAGGAGAAAGCCATCAAGACCGGCGCTTCCAAGCTGTATGTGCTGGACCTGCAGAAGGATTATGTGGAGAACTACATCTGGCCCTGCCTGAAAGCCGGTGCCAAGTATGAGGAGTATCTCCTGGGCACCAGCCACGCCCGGCCCTGCATTGCCAAGGGGCTGGCCGACATTGCCATTAAGGAAGGGGCCGATGCCATCTGCCACGGCTGCACCGGCAAGGGCAACGACCAGGTCCGGTTTGAGCTGACCCTGAAAGCCTTCTGCCCCGACATGGCCATCATCGCCCCCTGGCGGGAGTGGAACATCAAGAGCCGGGAAGAAGAAATCGAGTATGCCGAGGCCCACAACATTCCCCTGAAAATCAACCGGGAGACCAACTACTCCAAGGACAAGAACCTGTGGCACCTGAGCCACGAGGGCCTGGACCTGGAAAATCCCGCCAACGAGCCCCAGTACAACAAGGAAGGTTTCCTGGAGCTGGGGGTATCTCCCGAGCAGGCTCCCGACACCCCCACCTATGTGAAGATCCACTTTGAGAAGGGTGTTCCCACCGCCATCGACGGGAAAGAGATGGATGCCGTGGAGATCGTCAAGACCCTGAACGCCCTGGGCGGCGCCAACGGCATCGGCCTGCTGGACATTGTAGAGAACCGGTTGGTAGGCATGAAGAGCCGGGGCGTGTACGAGACTCCCGGCGGCGCCATCCTCTACAAGGCGCACGAAGCCCTGGAGACCATCACCCTGGACAAGGAGACCAGCCACTTCAAGGCCATTGTCGCCCAGAAGTACGGGGAGGCCGTCTACAACGGCCAGTGGTTCACCCCCCTGAAGGAGGCCATGGACGCCTTTGTGGATTCCACCCAGCAGACCGTCTGCGGGGATGTGACCCTCAAGCTGTACAAGGGGAACATGATTTTGGCCGGAATCACCAGCCCCTACACCCTCTACGACGAGCAGACCGCTTCCTTCGGGGAGGACGAGGATTACAACCAGGCTGACAGCGCCGGATTCATCAACCTGTTCGGACTGTCCATCAAGGAGCGGGCCAAACTGAGCAAGAGCTGGCCCCAGAAGTAACCATACACTGGCAGGAAACCGCCGGAGAACCCCTCCGGCGGCCTTGCCGTTCTTTAGGAAAAGGAGATTTGGCCTATGGCTATGTGGGCAGGGCGGTTCCAGAAAGAGCTGGACCCCAGAACCAACGACTTCAATTCATCCATTCGGTTTGACGCCCGGATGTTCCGGGAGGACATTACCGGCAGTCTGGCCCACGCCGCCATGCTGGCCAAGCAGGGAATCATCTCCCAGGCCGACCTGGAAGCCATCCAGGACCAGCTCCCCCAAATCTGCCAGGAAATAGCCGACGGCACCCTGGCCATGGACCCCAACGCCGAGGACATCCACATGTTTGTGGAGGCGGAGCTGACTGCCCGGGTGGGAGATGCGGGAAAGCGGCTTCACACCGGACGGAGCCGGAACGACCAGGTGGCCCTGGACATCCGCCTTTATCTCCGCCGGGAAATGGAGGAGATTTCCCAGCTGGCGGGAGAGTTTGTGGACACCCTCTGCGACCTGGCCCAGGAAAACACCCAGACCATCATGCCCGGGTACACCCATCTTCAGCGGGCCCAGCCCATCACCTTCGGCCATCATCTCATGGCCTACGCCTTTATGCTGCTGCGGGACCTGGAACGGCTTTTCCAGACCCGGGCCCGGATGAACTATTCCCCTCTGGGAAGCGGAGCCCTGGCCACCACCACCCATCCCCTGGACCGGTACGCCACCGCCCAGGCCCTGGGATTTGAGGGAATCGTGGAGAACAGCCTGGACGGGGTGTCCGACCGGGATTTCTGCCTGGAACTGGCCAGCGACCTGAGCATTCTCATGATGCACCTGTCCCGGTTCAGCGAGGAAGTGGTCCTCTGGTGCAGCTGGGAGTTCAAGTTTGTGGAGCTGGACGATGCCTTTGCCACCGGCTCCTCCATTATGCCCCAGAAGAAAAACCCGGACATTACCGAACTGGTCCGGGGCAAGACCGGGCGGGTGTACGGGGATCTCATGACCCTGCTCACCATGATGAAGGGTCTGCCCCTGGCCTACAACAAGGATATGCAGGAGGACAAGGAGGCCATCTTTGACGCGGTGGACACCGTCAAGCTCTGTCTGGAAACGGTGATTCCCATGACCCGGACCATGAAGCCCATCCCCCAGAATATGCGGGCCGCTGCTGCCAAGGGATTCATCAACGCCACCGACTGCGCCGACTACCTGGCCAAGAAGGGGGTACCCTTCCGGGCCGCTTACAAAATCACCGGGCAGCTGGTGGCCCGGTGCATTGACCAGGGGCTGACCCTGGAGACCCTTCCCCTCTCAGAATACTGCCAGGCAAGCCCGGTATTTGAGGAGGACATTTACCAGGCCATCAGCCTGGACACCTGCGTAAAGGGAAGGAACCTGCCCGGAGGCCCCGCCCCCGAACAGGTAAAGGCCCAGATCGCCAGCGCCCGGAAAACCCTGGCCGCCCTGAAGGAGGAAGCTCATGTATAAGGTATTTGTAGACGGCAGCGCCGGGACCACCGGCCTGCGGATTCTGGAACGGCTGGCCGCCCGGGAGGACATCCAGCTTCTCACCATCTCGGAGGAGGACCGGAAGGTGGTGGAAAAGCGGGCGGAGAAAATCAACTCTGCCGACCTGGCGTTCCTCTGTCTCCCGGATGCAGCCGCCAAGGAGGTAATGCCTCTGGTGGACCCGGCGGTCAAGGTGCTGGACACCTCCACCGCCCACCGGACCAATCCCCAGTGGGTGTACGGTCTGCCTGAGCTAACCGGGAAACGGGAGGCCATCGTCCAGTCCACCCGGGTGGCGGTCCCCGGCTGTTACGCCACCGGCTTTATCACCCTGGCAGCGCCTTTGGTGGAGCTGGGGCTGCTGACCCCCGACTATCCCCTGGTCTGTCAGGGATTGTCCGGGTACTCCGGCGCCGGGAAAAGCGGCATTGCCCAGTATCAGGACCCGGACCGGGACATTGCCTTTGAAAGCCCCCGCCCCTACGCCCTGAACCAGGGCCACAAACACCTGCCCGAGATGGTGGCGGTGTCGGGACTGACCCGCACTCCCCTTTTCTGCCCGGTGGTGGACGATTACTACTCGGGAATGGAAGTGACGATTCCCCTCCATCTGGATCTGGTAGGGCATACCGGCCAGGAACTGGCCCAGGCTCTGGCGGACTACTACGCCGGTCAGCCTCTCATCACCGTCCATCCTCTGGGAGAGGCCCCTGCTTTCCTCCCTGCCAACGGAAAGGCGGACAAGGACGACCTGGAAATTTTCACCACCCTTTCCGCCGACGGAAAGCGGATGCTTCTTATCAGCCGGTTTGACAACCTGGGAAAAGGCAGCTCGGGAGCGGCCATCCAGTGCATGAACCTTATGCTGGGGACCCCGGAGACCCTGGGGCTGGACCTGTAAAACACCAATCAACGGGAGAGTATTTGTATGAAGGAAATTCAGGGCGGCATCTGTGCCGCAAAGGGATATAAAGCCGCCGGGGTACACTGCGGTATCCGGAAAAACCATTTCAAGGCCGATCTGGCCCTGGTGACCAGTGAGGTCCGGGCCGCCGGAGCCGCCTGCTACACCACCAACAAGGTATACGGCGCCCCCATTGTCATTGACCGGAAACATCTTGCCGACGGATACGCCCAGGCCATTGTGGTGAACAGCGGCAACGCCAACACCTGCGCCCCCGGCGGGGAGCAGCTGGCCCTGGATGTGTGCGGACTGGTGGCCAAGGAGCTGGGGATTCCCGCTGAGGATGTGCTTCCCTCCTCCACCGGAGTCATTGGTCAGGCCATGAGCCTGGAGCCTTTCGCCGCCGGAGTGCCCATGGCAGCCGCTCAGCTGGACCACAGCCCCGAGGCCGCCCACGCTGCCGCCACCGCCATTATGACCACCGACACCCATGCAAAGGAATACGCCCTGGAGTTTACCCTGGGCGGAAAAACCTGCCGCCTGGGAGCCATGGCCAAGGGCAGCGGGATGATCCATCCCAACATGGCCACCATGCTTCTGTTTATGACCACTGACGCCGCCATGGCCCCGGCGGTGCTCCAGCAGGCCCTGAGCCAGGTGGTTCCCGCCACCTTCAACCAGATCAGCGTGGACGGGGACACCTCCACCAATGACACGGTCATTCTGCTGGCCAACGGCCTGGCGGAGAACCAGCCGGTGGAAGCCGGCACTCCCGACTATGACACCTTTGTCGCCGCCCTCACCACCGTGGCGGAACACCTTTGCCGGGAGCTGGCGGGAGACGGAGAAGGGGCCACCAAGCTGCTGGAATGTCAGGTGGTGAACGCACCCTCCCTGGAGGTGGCCCGGGCGGTGAGCCGCTCGGTCATCTGCTCCAGCCTTTTCAAGGCCGCCATGTTCGGGGCCGATGCCAACTGGGGACGGATTCTCTGTGCCATCGGGTACACCCCGGGGGACTTCGACATCAGCAAAATCAAGGTATGGCTGTCCAGCGCCGCCGGGGAGGTTTATGTGTGCGAAAACGCCCGGCACCATGAGTACAGCGAGGAGGAAGCCGCCAAGGTCCTGGCCGAGAAGGAGATCACCATCCTCATTGACATGGGCAGCGGCTCCCAATCCGCCAAAGCCTGGGGCTGTGACCTGACCTACGATTATGTGAAAATCAACGGAGATTACCGGACTTAATTTTATTCAGAGGGGATAGAAAGATGGGGATGAAAAATCAGGAGATGGCGCTGCTTTTCAGCGAGGCAACGCCCTACATTCAGAAATATCACGGCAAGACCCTGGTCATCAAATACGGGGGAAATGCCATGATCAACCAGGAGCTGAAAAACGCCGTCATGAACGACCTGGTCACCCTGACCCTTTTGGGGGTCCGGGTGGTGCTGGTCCACGGAGGCGGCCCCGCCATCAACAAAATGCTGGACAAGGTAGGGGTGGAATCCAAGTTCATCGGCGGGCTCCGGTACACCGATGCCGCCACCATGGAAATCGTACAGCAGGTGCTGGCCGGGCAGGTGAACAAGGACCTGGTGGCCCTGCTCCGGGGCCGTGGGGTAGGTCTTTGCGGCATGGACGGGCACATGATCATGTGCCACAAGCTGGAGGGGGAGACCGACCTGGGCTATGTGGGAGAAATCGACAAGGTAAACACCCACCTGATTGACAATCTGCTGGACGACGGGTATATTCCAGTTATAGCCACGGTGGGAATGGACGACACCGGCACTGCCTACAACATCAACGCCGACACTGCCGCCGCCCAAATCGCCATCGCCCTGAAAGCGGAAAAACTGGTGAGCATGACCGACATTGCCGGGCTGCTGCTGGACAAGGACGACGAGTCCACCCTTATCCCCTCGGTGGAGGTATCCGAAATCGAAGGATACCAGAAGCAGGGGGTCATTTCGGGAGGAATGGTGCCCAAGATCCGGGGAATGGCAGATGCCCTTTACCAGGGGGTCAAGGAGGCCAGCATCATCGACGGCCGGGTCCTCCATTCCATCCTGTTGGAGATCTTCTCCGATCGGGGCAGCGGAACCCTGTTCTACCGCCGGGGCGCCCGTCACGGCAATTAAGGAGGTTTGGTTCCTATGAACGGAGAAAAAGTAATCAAGCGGGATGACAAGTATGTGGCCCACACCTACGGACGGAGCCCTTTGGTGCTGGAAAAAGGCCGGGGAATGATCGCCCTGGACCCCCAGGGCAAGGAATACCTGGACTTTACCAGCGGCATTGGAGTGACCAGCCTGGGATACTGCCATCCCGACTGGGTGGCTGCCGTGGAAAAGCAGCTGGAGACCCTGCCCCACACCAGCAACCTGTATTACACCGCCCCCTGCGGCAAGCTGGCCAAGCGGCTGTGCAAAATCACCGGGATGGACAAGGTCTTTTTCGGCAACTCGGGGGCCGAGGCCAACGAGGGCGCCATCAAGGCTGCCCGAAAATACAGTGTGGATAAGTACGGTCCCGGCCGTTCCACCATCATCACCCTGGAGAACAGCTTCCATGGCCGGACCCTGGCCACCCTTACCGCCACCGGCCAGGAGGTATTCCATCAGGACTTTGGGCCCTTCAACCAGGGGTTCCGGTATGTTCCCGCCGGCAACTTTGCCGCTCTGAAAGAGGCCATGGACGAGACGGTCTGTGCCGTTATGTTCGAGTGTGTTCAGGGAGAAGGGGGCGTTATGGCCCTGGACCCTGCCTTTGTACACAACATGGTCAATTACTGCCGCCAGCAGGATGTGCTGCTCATTGCGGACGAGGTCCAGACCGGCGCCGGGCGGACCGGCACCTTCCTGGCCTGCGAGCACTACGGCTTTACCCCCGACATTGCCACCCTGGCCAAGGGCCTGGGGGGCGGCCTGCCCATTGGGGCGGTGCTGATGACCGAGAGCGTGGCCCAGCACATGGGTCCCGGCAGTCATGGCAGCACCTTCGGCGGGAACCCGGTGGTCTGTGCCGGGGCCCTGGCTGTACTGGACAAGCTGGAAGATCATGAATTTATGCTGAATGTAGCCGACCGGGCCGCCCAGCTTCGGGCGGGGCTGGCCCAGCTGCCCCATGTGACCCAGGTCTCGGGCCTGGGACTGATGGTGGGAATCCAGCTGGAGGAGGGCATCTCCGCCGCAGAGGTCCGGGCCGCCTGCCAGGAGCAGGGGCTGCTGGTCCTCACCGCCAAGACCCGGCTGCGGATGCTGCCTCCCCTGATCCTCACCCGCCTGGATGTGGAGCGGGCTTTGGAGATTCTAGGGAATGTACTGACCAACTGGAAAAAGGAGGAAACTGAGGGATGAAACATCTTTTGAAAATGAGCGACCTGACCCGGGAGGAGCTGTTCCATATCCTGGATGTGGCCGATGAGCTGAAGGCGGACAACAAGGCCGGACGGAAGCATCATTATCTGGAAGGGAAAACCATTGCCCTGATTTTTGCCAAGGCTTCCACCCGGACCCGCACCAGCTTTGAGGTGGGGGCTTACCAGCTGGGCGGTCTGGGCACCTACCTCAACGCCACCACCGAAATGCAGATCGGACGGGGCGAGCCCATCCAGGACACCGCCCGGGTACTGGGCCGGTACTATGACGGCATTATGATCCGCACCTTCAAGCAGAGCGATGTGGAGGCCCTGGCCCAGTGGAGCGGTATCCCCGTCATCAACGGCCTTACCGATTACTGCCACCCCTGCCAGGTGCTGGCTGACCTGCAGACCATCCGGGAGCGCCGGGGCAGCTTTGAGGGGCTGAAAATGTGCTTTATCGGGGACGGCAACAACATGGCCAACAGCCTCATTGTAGGCGGCCTGCTGGCCGGAATGTCGGTCACCGCCGTCTGCCCCAACAACTATCTGCCCGCCGCCGATGTGCTGGAATACGCCAAGGCATATCCCGGGAAATTCACCTTCTGCCAGGACCCCAAGGAGGGGGCCAAGGGTGCGGACATTCTGGTCACCGATGTATGGACCAGCATGGGCCAGGAGGAAGAGACCCAGCTGCGGAAGAAGGCCTTCCAGGGCTACCAGATCAACGGAGAGCTGCTGAGCCTGGCCAACCCCGGCTGCATGGTCCTCCACTGTCTGCCCGCCCACCGGGGAGAGGAAATCACCGCCGATGTGTTCGAGGCTCACGCCGACGAGATTTTCGACGAGGCTGAGAACCGGCTCCACGCCCAGAAGGCCGTCATGGCCATCCTCATGGGCGGAAAATAATTTTTCCACAAAAAAGGACGCACCTTGTGTAAAAAGGGTGCGTCCTTTCTTTTTAAATATCACATTTTCCGCCGGCGTTTCCGGTACCAGTTCCAGAAAATCATTCCGGCCAGGTAGAAGACTACCAGTCCTCCCGCTGCCCAGAGGGCCAGGTGGTACTGCTGGCTTTCCAAAGCCGAGCCGCCCACCACCGACAGGATGATGGCGGGGAGCCGTCCCGCCCCGCAGATGAGGACCCAGTGGCTCAGCTTGATGTCAGACAATCCCACCAGGTAGCTTATCACATCCTTGGGGGTGCCGGGAATCAGGAAAATAAGGAAGAGAATACTCTCCTTTTTTTCATCCGCCCGGAGCAGGGAAAAGGAATCTATCTTCTCCCCGTCCACAAACAACTCCACAAAGCCCCGGCCGAACCGGCGGACCAGAAGGAATACCAGGGTGCTGGCCAGGGTTGTGCCGATGCTGCAGAGGATGGTGCCCCACACCACTCCGTAGGCATACCCGGCGCCCACCTCAAAGGGACCCCCGGGAATGACCGCCAGGAACACCTGGACCACCACCATCCCCACAAAGAGGACGGCGCCCCAGACTCCCTTATCGGCTACCCATTGCCGGAACATCTGGGGCTGGTCCATGAAGGCCACCAGGGGCCTGCCCACCAGCCAGCAGATTCCCAGCAGCACCGGGATTCCCGCCAGAAAGAGAAGGCGTTTTATCTTTTTTTGTCGTTCCATATTGCTTTTACTCCTCCCCTTTCCTCTGGATGACCCAAGAGGACGGGGGATATTCAGTCGGTCACCGGCATATCCAGCCCAAACTCGCTGGGCAGGAACCGGGGACATACATTCTCTGCGGTACAAATCACCGAGGCGGCCAGCCGGGCGCCCATCTCGCAGCTTTCTTTCAGGGTCTTGCCGTAGGTCAGGCCAATGGCCACCCCGCTGAAAAAGCTGTCCCCTGCCCCGGTGGTGTCCAACACATCCACATTCTTGGCGGGGCAGTATCCGCTGGTCCCGTCCATCTGGGCATAGACGGCGCCTTTGTCCCCCATGGTCACCACCATCCGGGGAATCTGGGCTCCTGCCACATTCCGGGCCAGTTCCTGTTCCATTGCCTTGGGTTCCAGCTCGCTGTAATCTTCCCCGAAAAGCAGCCCTGCCTCCTGCTGGTTGCAGACAAAGCAGCTGGTCCGTTTCAGGAAATCCCGCCGCTCCATGGCAATGCTCATATTGCTGACCACGGCGTACACATCCTTATGATACTTCTGGGCGTACTTGAACACCTGGCTTACCAGCTCGGATTCCATGTCGATCTCCAGGCAGATGCTGTCGCAGTCCCGGAAAATCTCGTCCCCCTTCTCCTCCAGCAGTCCTGCCAGAGGGGTCAGGTCGGGGCGCTTGCTGATGGCGGCGGTCACATCCCCGTTGTTGTCAAAGATGGCCAGCCAGGTTCCCATTCCCTGGGGAGTGCGAAGGATATAGTCGGTGTTCACCTTATGGCGGCGGAGTTTTTTGATTACATCCTCCCCCATGCCGGTGTCGTCCACAATGCTTACAAAGGTGGGGCGAAGCTCCACATTGGCAATGTCCTCCGCCACATTCCGGCTGACACCACCGTGGACCTGCTCCACCCGGCCTGCATTTCTTCCCGCGGGAATATATGAGGAAAGGGGATGTCCCTTGATATCTACAAAAACAGCGCCCAGTACTACGATTCCCATAGATTCACATCCTTTTCATTTTGATTATCCTTCCCGGATGGAGAAGGCGCAGCCCAGACCCAAAAGCCCTACCAGACCCAGGCAGAACAGTTCCAGCAGCCCCGTCATGGTGCCGCCCCCCGAGAGGAAGGTCCAGACTCCCTGGGGGAAGATGATGCAGCTGTCCAGGAAGAAGGCCCACATTCCCGCCGTATAACAGCCGGCCAGTCCCGGTTCCCCCGGCAGATAGACCAGCCGGAGCAGCTTGACCAGGAACCAGAGGGCAGCCAGGTAGGCCAGAGCCTCCCACACCACCCCGATCCGGTGGAGGTTGGCGGCGTAGGTCAACCCATGGAGAAAGCTCTTATAAAGGAAGTATAAGGTCCCGGCGATCCCCAGGGGGACCGGGATGAGGGCCCGGTAGCTGAGCCCCAGCCAGTATACCCCCAGAAGGGCCAGCCAGATCCCCGCCAGGCCGGGCAGGACCCAGTCCAGCACCTTGTTGGTGTTTAGGTACTGGGCCGCGGTCATGCAGAGCCCCGCCCCTGCTCCAAAGCTGAGGAGGGCGCAGCCCAACCGGGGCCGGGGCTGGGGCAGGCTGCGGGGCCTGGCCGCCTGGCCCATGGCCCACAGAAGGAGAAGCACTGCTCCCAGCGCCAGATACCGCACCCAGTAAGGTCCCTGGGTGGGGAACCCGGAGGGGTACTCGGTAAAGTTATTCAAATCCAGCCAGCGGGCCAGGCCTGCCCCTATGCAGACCAGCGCCCCAAGGAATGTATAGATAGGTTTCATGGATTCCTCCGCATATCCTCCCGGGCCGGGGCATAAAATGGAATGGACAATCCCTCCGGAAAGATGATTTCCCACAGAGCCGGGCTCTGGGGGGCTGTCCCTCCCGGCCCCCTCTCAGGGCCGGAAAAAAGGACATAAATAAAAATGGTATATACCATAATACCCAGTTTCAGCCGGGATTTCAAGTATCAAGGAGGAACCTATGAAGCGTATTCTTTTGGGAGGGCTTCTTCTGGCAGCCCTCAGCGGAGCCCTTCCCCTGGTCTGTTTTCTGCTTCCCCGGACTCCTCAGTCCGCCGTCCAGGAAACTCCTCCCTCCCAGGACATCCAGGCCACCGCCCCTCCCCAGTCCACTCCGGAGCCTGCTGTTCCCTCCACCGATTATCTGGAGCCCCTTCTCATCTGGGACGGGGACGCTCAGCTAGTCCGGACGGTGGAAGTGCTGGACTATCTCATTGGAGCCGCCGCCAGCGAAATGCCTGCGGACTGGCCCGCCCAGGCCATTCAGGCCCAGATGGTGGCCAGCCACAGCTGGGCCCTCTACTGCCGGGACCACCGGGACGGGAGCAACGGAGGGGCCTATTTCACCGCCTCCCCCCAGCGGCGGGAAGGATACATGACCCCCGAAGTCATGCAGGCCTACTGGGGGGATGCCTATGAGGAGAACTACAACTATTTTTCCCAGCTGGCCCAGGAGGTGCTGGACTGGGTGGTTACTTATGAGGGGGCCCCTGCGGGGACCTTCTATCACGCCATCAGCACCGGGGCCACCACCGACAGCGGCCAGGTGTGGAGCGTCAGCCTGCCCTATCTCTGCGGGGTGGACAGCCCCTGGGACACCTCCGCCCCGGATTTTCAGGTGGAAGTCTCCCTGGGGGCCCAGCGGGTATCGGACTGCCTTTCCAGCAGTTTCGGCATCTGGCCGGAGGGAGAGCCCTCCCAATGGCTGGGGGAGCAGACCTTTGACGGGGCCGGGTACTGCACCTCCATCCAGGTGGAAGGGCAGACCCTCTCGGGAATCAGTTTCCGCACCGCCCTGGGGCTGCGGAGCACCGCCTTCTCCTACACCTACGACCCCAGCTGCGGGGAGTTCACCTTTACCACCAGAGGGTATGGCCATGGGGTGGGAATGAGCCAGTGGGGTGCCCGGGCCCTGGCCCTGGAGGGAAGTTCCTGGCAGGAAATCCTGGCCCATTATTTTCCCGGCACCCAGCTGACCCAGGCCCAGGGAGAGTGATTTTTCCCGGAATATCAAAGAAAGAAGAGCAGCCCCTTCCCGGGCTCTCCCCACAGGCCCAAACAGGGCCCCGAAAATCCTTGATTCTCAATACAAGTATCTTCCCGAATCATATTGACACCGCTATCCTTTTGACCTATTCTACTCTTAGTTCCAGCAGTATTGTAAGGGCTGGACAAATTTCAGAAGAAAGTGAAGTAGAAAAACATGGCGGAAGCAAGAACACTCTCAGAAATCAAACTGGATAACGCCTACAAATTCGGCGCCGGGCGGTATATCCAGCAGCAGGGCGCCCTGGAGACCCTGGCCCAGGAAATTGCCCGGCTGGGGAAAAAGCCCTTCATCATTGCAGGTCCCCGCGCCTGGGAAGCCTGCGAAAACCGTATCGCCCGGACCCTGGATGAAGCCGGGATGGAGTACCGGCTCTCCCTCTGGCCGGGCCAGAACAGCTATGAGCAGGCCCACATCCACGCAGACCAGGCCATTGCCGAGGGCTGCGATGTTATCGTAGGTGTAGGCGGCGGCCGGATCATGGACCAGACCAAGGCCACCGGATACTTTGCCGGCCAGAAGCTGGGCCTGCCCTCTCAGCATCTGCCCGTGGTGGAGGTCCCCACCAGCATTGCCACCTGTGCAGCCTTTGCCCCCCTGAGTGTCATGTACACTCCCGATGGCGCCAGCCTGGGCAGCCTGCGTTACTCCTATGAGGTGGATGCCATTGTCATGGACATGGATGTTATCGCCCGGGAACCCGCCCGCTATGTAGCCAGCGGCATTCTGGACGGCATGGCCAAGATGGTGGAGATGCAGAACGGACACGACAACATCGACATTGAGGATTTCAGCGCCGGAATGGCCGCCGCCTTTGCCCTGTCCCGGTTTACCATGGATGTATACCGCCGGTGCGGCCATCAGGCTGTGCGGGATGTGCAGGAAGGAAAGCTGACCAAGACCGTGGAGGACATTGCCTATCTGAATGTGGCAGTGGCCGGCATTATCTCCGGATGCAGCAAGGGCTTTGGTCAGACCGCCCTGGGCCACGAGTGCTATGAGCTGATCCGCACCCATTTCACCCAGGAGGCAAAGGATTTCCTCCACGGGGAAATCGTGGCAGTGGGCCAGTCCATGCAGCTGAGCTTCAACGGTCAGGAGGACCGCATCCCCGAACTGCGGGAGATGATGCGTTCCTTCGGCATGCCCCTGACCCTGGCCGACATCGGAATCGATCCCACCCCGGAAAATGTTCAGGTGCTGTACGACAACCTGTATCACAGCCCCTTTGTGGAGGACACCCCCCAGCAGGCCCAGCGGCTGAAGCAGGCCATCCGCTGGCTGGTCCAGTAAGTCTCGGCAGACTCACACGGAATTTGAAGCAGAAAACCACCCCGGCAGACAGTTTCCTGTCTGCCGGGGTGGTTTTATTTTTCAGGGTTAATCAGACCTGCATATTCAGGCCCTGCTCGCCCTCGTTTACCTTATCGAACCGGTAGTCGTTGCCGGGGATAATGGCATTGAGGAGGATGCCCAGCAGAGCGGCGATGGCCAGACCGCTGAGGGTGACGGGGCCGAAGGTGAGGCCGCCCACGCTGTTGAAGCCCAGAGCGGAGACCAGGATAACAGCGGCAATGATCAGGTTCCGGCTGTTGGTGAAGTCCACCTGGTTTTCCACCACATTCCGCACGCCGATGGCGGAGATCATGCCGTAGAGGATGAAGCTGATGCCGCCCACGATTCCGGCGGGAATGGTGTTGATGAGGGCATCAAACTTGGGGCTGAAGGACATGAGGATGGCAAATACTGCAGCGATCCGGACCACCAGGGGGTCGTAGACCTTGCTCAGGGCCAGAACACCGGTGTTCTCACCGTAGGTGGTGTTGGCAGGGCCGCCCAGCAGGCCGGCCAGGCTGGTAGCCACGCCGTCACCCAGCAGGGTGCGATGGAGACCGGGGTCCCGGATATAGTTCTTGCCGGTGGTGGCACTGATGGCGGCCATATCGCCGATATGCTCCATAACGGTGGCGATGGCGATGGGCACAATGGTGAGGATAGCGCTGATAAGCCGGCTGCTGCCGTCGAAGGCGAAGAGGCCCATGGCTTCCTTCTTGATGGGCAGGCCGATCCAGTCAGCCTGGGCCACGGCGGTGAAGTCCACGGCATTGGTGACCAGAGCTACCAGATAGGCGGCGATAACGCCCAGCAGGATGGGAAGGATCTTGATCATTCCCTTACCCCAGATGTTGCAGATGATGACCACGCCCAGAGCCACTGCTGCCAGCAGCCAGTTGGTGGAGCAGTTGGAGATGGCGCTGGGGGCCAGGATCAGACCGATGGCGATGATGATGGGTCCGGTGACCACCGGGGGGAAGAACCGCATGATACGACCCACTCCGAAGGTGGCAATGAGAGCGCTGACTGCCAGGTAAACCAGGCCGCTGCAAGCCACGGCGGCGCAGGCATAAGGCAGGTTTTCAGGGTTGGCACCGTTGTTGGTGACAATGGTGAAGCCGCCCAGATAGGCGAAGGAGGACCCCAGGAAGGCGGGGACCTTTCCCTTGTTGATCAGGTGGAAGAGCAAAGTGCCGATACCTGCACAAAGCAGGGTGGTGCTTACGGACAGGCCGGTAAGCAGGGGAACCAGAACGGTGGCGCCGAACATGGCGAAGGTGTGCTGGACACCCAGCACCAGCATCCGGGGAATCCCCAGTTCCCGGGCGTCATAAATACCCCCGGACAAATCCATTTGTTTCAAACTGCATACCCCTCTCTTTTTTGATTCCGGCAAGCCGGGATTTTCGTCCAGGCTCACACTTCATCCACTATATCAAAGCCTTTCCCAAAATGCAACAAAAAACCGGCCCGAAGGCCGGTTTTTGTCACTTTTCCCGGGGATCAGCCCTCCAGGTCCAGTTTACTGTTCAAAATCACCTGATTTTTATACAGGCTGCTTCCGCCGCTGACCAGGTAGCTCAGGGCGATGGGGAGGGCCGCCAGGGCCAGAATGTCTCCCCCGAACACCTCCACTGCCAGCACTAGGCTGGCCAGGGGGCTGTTCACTGCCCCACAGAAAACCGTGACCATTCCCAGGGCAGCGCCCAGGCCCGGGTCCATCCCCAGCAGAGGGGCCAGGGCACAGCCAAAGGTGGCTCCGGTAAAGAAGCAGGGAACGATCTCGCCCCCCTTGAAGCCGCAGCCCAGGGTGATGGCGGTAAAGAGTATTTTTAAGAGGAAGCTGAAATGGGTGGTCTGGCCCTCCTCAATAGCCTGGGTCACATAGGCCATCCCTGCCCCGTTGTACCGGTGGCTTCCCACCAGCAGGGTGAGCAGGATCAGAAGCACACTGCCGGCCATGACCCGAATCCAGGGGTTGGAAATTTTGTCAAAAAGATGGTGGCTCAGATGCTGGGCCTGGCAGAACAGAATGGCCACCAGTCCCCCCAGCACCCCCAGAAGGGCGCACTGGACCAGCACCGGCGCCGAAACGGCGGGGATGGCTTTTATCAGAAAAGCGGTGGGCTTCATTCCCATAAGTCGGGAGACCTGGTCCGCCACCAGGCTGCTGATCAGGCAGGGCACCAGGGCCGCATAGGGCATGGTCCCTACCCGGACCACCTCCAGGCAGAACAAGGCCGCCGTTACCGGGGTGCCGAACAGAGCGCTGAACACTGCCGCCATACCGCAGAGGACCATGGTCCGCTGGACGCTCCGGCTTACCTTGAGCCGCCGGCCCAGGTATCCGGAAACGCTTCCTCCCAGCTGGAGGGCCGCACCCTCCCGGCCGCCGCTTCCGCCCACCAGCTGGGTGATGATGGTGGAAAAGAAGATGGCAATGGCCATCCGGGCGCTGACCGGCTCCCCGGTGGCGCTGGCCCGGAGCACCGCATTGGTGCCGGGGTCGGGGCAGAGTTTCAATCCGTGATAAATGGCGGTGATGGCCAGACCGCCCACCGGCAGCAGGTAGACCAGCCAGGGGTATGCGGAAAACTGTTCCATTCCCCATTCAATTCCATGGTGGAACACCCCTCCCACGGCTCCGCAGAGGATGCCCACCACAAGCCCCAGAACGCACCAGCGCAGGGTCGCCATAAAATAAGCCCGGCTCAGGTCAACATCCTTCCTCAGCCAGCCTTTGAATTTTTCCTGTATCATACTCTCTCCTTCTTGATTCAGTCCCTACAGGGTCAGAACGGTCTTAATGTTACCACGATTTTCTTTCTTTTTCAACCGATTCTGCTCCTTGTAGCCGGGGCCCAACTGTGCTACAATAAGGTCAAATATTCATCAGCCAGGAGGGCGGACAGGAGGTTTTTGTATGTCAGAGCGTTTATGTCCCCGGTGCGGCAAAAAGGTGGAGGAAGGCTTTGCCTTCTGTCCCTACTGTGCCGCCCCCTTACAGGAGGCCCCCGCTTCCCGGGAGCCCACTGCCCAGGAAATCCTGGATGAACTGGCTGACCTGCCCGCCCCCGATGAACCCATCTATCCCCCGCCCGAGGAACCGGACCCTGTGGAGGCCAAGGTAAACGACTGGGAGATGATCGACCTGCGGGGCGGCCGCCGTGCCCCCGGTCCCGGTCCGGATGTGTCCGACCTTTATCCCGACCAGGGGGAGAGGCTTCCCAAAAAAGACCGGGCCAGCTGGGGACTGCGGTTCCTGATTTTCCTGGTTTCCCTGATACTGGCCGCCCTGGTGGGATTCTTTGTGCTGCTGGTGGTCAACCCCTTTGACTGGGGCCCTCATTCTCTGGGGGAGCTTTCCGGGCTGCTGGGGCCCACAGCCACCCCCGTGGCTACCCAGGACCCCGCTGCCGCCACGGCAGAACCTGAGCCCACTCCTACCCCGGAGCCTACCCCCACCCCCACTCCTGAGCTGCCCATCTCCCAGGAGGAGCTGCAGACCATCATTACCGAGTACTACCGCAGCTATCTGGAATGCATCAACGCCCAGGATATGAGCTATCTGGTCCATTCCTCCGCCGCCAACAAGCTGCGGGCCCAGACCTACGCCCTGGGCGAAGCCAACATGGGCACCATCTACGACACCGAGACCTTTGTGGTGGAGCCGGACTGGGAATCCCTGAATGTGTATGACGGGGATGTGATCATGCTCAACCTTACCTTTACCTTCAGCGGCAGCCCCCGCCAGGGAGGCGGCACGCCCACCGTTACCACCAACCGGGTCACTTACCGGGTCATCAAGGGCAGCGGTGAGGACGGCTGGGTGGTGGACATGACCGGCTTTGTAGGGGAAGAGGATTACGCCAACCACGGCTATGCCTTCGCCCCCGATGCCACCTGATTTCAGCACCCCAATCCCGGAAAGACCTTTGCAGGGTCTTTCCGGGATTTTTTTATCCGGGGCATTTCAGGGAAATTTCACCATAAGAAACCTTGTTTCATGATTCCTTTCATTTTTGGAATTTTCCGGAGGGTGGCCTTTTCGGGTGCCGGTTTTTTTGGCGCATTTGTCACTATTCCCTTCTCCGGGGGTATGTTATCATGAGCCTGGACGAATTTGTGCCCGGTTTTGCTTCGGCGGCTGCCGGAGAGTTCCGGTGTTTTATCTTTCAATTTAAAAAGGAAGTGCTTACCTATGAACAGCAGTCCCATTATTGCTAAAATGCAGGTGATTCCCGTGGCCGGGTATGACAGCATGCTCATGACCCTGTCCGGCGCCCACGCTCCCTGCTTTACCCGCAACCTGGTCATTCTGGAAGACAACGCCGGCCACACCGGCATCGGAGAGATTCACGGCGGCGATTACACCTGTGACTGCCTGAACGCAGTCCGTCCCCTGGTGGAAGGGCAGCCGGTAAGCTGCTACCGCCAGATCCTCCAGACCATTCACCGGCTGGCCACCCGTGCCGAGGCAGACGACGGCGCCGGCATCCAGACCCTGGACATTTCCAAGCTGAAATTCGTGGTCAAGAGCGAGTGGGCCATTGAATGCGCCATGCTGGACCTGCTGGGCCAGCATCTGGGAGTTCCCATGTGCCAGCTGCTGGGAGAAGGCCAGCAGCGAAAGGAAGTGGAAATGCTGGGGTACATGTTCTATGTATCAGACAAGAACAAGTGGACCGACACTTCCCTGCCCTACCTGGACGAGAGCGACAGCAAGGACCCCTGGTTCCGGATGCGCCGGGAAGTTATCCTGACCCCTGAGCGTATTGCGGAGGAAGCCCAGATCCTTCACGAGAAATACGGCTTTGAGAACTTCAAGCTGAAAGGCGGCGTTCTGGCCGGTCAGGAAGAGATGGAAGCCTGCCGGGCGGTGAAGAAGGCTTTCCCCAATGCCCGGGTGAACATCGACCCCAACGGCGCCTGGAGCCTGGCCGAAGCCATTGAACTATCCAAGGACATGCACGGCATTATTACCTACATGGAGGACCCCTGCGGCCCCGAGGCCGGATATTCCAGCCGGGAGATCATGCGGGAGTTCAAGAACGCCACCCAGTTCCAGGTGGCCACCAACATGATCGCCACCGACTGGCGGCAGTTCTACCACACCGTCAGCCTGAACGCCTGCGACATCATCCTGGCCGACCCCCACTTCTGGGGCTTTGACGGCGCCATCCGGATGAGCCAGCTCCTCAACAGCTGGGGACTGACCTGGGGCGTCCATTCCAACAACCACTTTGATATTACCCTGGCCGCCTTTGCCCAGGTAGGTGCCGCCGCTGTAGGCGACCCCGCCCCCCTGGACACCCACTGGATCTGGCAGGACGGTCAGAACCTGCTGAAAGATACCCCCCAAATTGTGGGAGGAAAACTCCAGGTTCCCCAAGGCCCCGGCATGGGGGTGACCCTGGATATGGAGAAGGTGATGGAGGCCAACGCCCTCTACAACCGGCTTCCCAGCCACGACCGGGACGATGCCCTGGCCATGCAGTACCTGATTCCCGGCTGGAAATACGACCACAAAAAGCCCTGCCTGGTCCGCTGAGCTCAAAGCATTTCACATTTGAAATGTTTTCATCCACTTTGTTTCAGCCATCGAAACTTTTTCCTCATTTGTTCCAAATGCTCCCCTTTTTTTGGTTCTTTTGTCCCTGTGCCCCAATCCGCGCCTATGCTATCATGTAGGTAATGAAATTTCCTGAAATGAAAATCATTTTACAAGGAGTATATTATCATGTCTAAAATCCCTACCGTTGTTAAAATGGAAGTATATCCCGTAGCAGGCCACGACTGCATGGAGCTGAACCTGTCCGGAGCCCACGCCCCTTATTTTACCCGGAATATCGTGATTCTCACCGACTCTGACGGAAACGAAGGGGTAGGCGAAGTACCCGGCGGTGAAAAAATCACCCAGGCTCTGGAGGACATCAAGCCCCTGGTCCTGGGCACCAGCATTGCCGACTACAAGCAGACTCTGAACAAAGTCCGCACCTGGCTGTCCGACCATATCAAAGACGATGTCCGGGGACTTCAGACCTTCGACCTGCGGGTAGGCGTTCATGCCGTCACCGCCGTGGAAGCTCCCCTGCTGGACCTGCTGGGCAAGTTCCTGGATGTGCCTGCCGCTGCCCTGATGGGAGACGGCATCCAGCGGGAACGGGTACGGTTCCTGAGTTATCTGTTCTATGTAGGGGACCGGAAAAAGACCGACCTGGAATACGAGGAAGAGCCGGATGCCTCCTGCGACTGGTACCGTCTGCGCCACGAGGAGGCCATGACCCCCGAGGCCATTGTTGCCCTGGCCAAGGCCACCCACGAGAAGTACGGCTTTGAGGATTTCAAGCTGAAAGGCGGCGTTCTGGCCCCCGAGGAGGAAGTCAAGGCCGTTACCGCCATCAAGGAAGCCTTCCCCGATGCCCGGGTGGACCTGGACCCCAACGGCTGCTGGAGCCTGAAGGAAGCTCTGGCTGTGGCTCCCGACCTGAAAAAGGTGCTGGCCTACTGCGAAGACCCCTGCGGCGCCGAGGACGGATTCTCCGGCCGTGAGGTGATGGCTGAATTCCGGAAGGCTACCATGATGCCCACCGCCACCAACATGATCAACACCGACTGGCGGCAGATGTGCCACACCATCGCACTCCAGAGCGTGGACATTCCCCTGGCCGACCCCCATTTCTGGACCATGGAAGGTTCCGTCCGGGTAGGTCAGCTCTGCAACGACTTCGGCCTCATGTGGGGCTGCCACTCCAACAACCACTTTGATATTTCCCTGGCCATGGTGGTCCAGTGTGCCGCCGCAATCCCCGGCAAGATGAACGGCATTGACACCCACTGGATCTGGCAGGAAGGCCGTGAACGGCTGACCAAGGAGCCCCTGCAGATCGTGGGCGGCTGCATCGACCTGCCCAAGAAGCCCGGCCTGGGCATTGAAGTGGACCGGGAACAGGTCATGAAGGCACATCAGCTTTACATGGACAAGTGCTACGGCAAAGGCGCCCGGAACGATGCCGTGGGCATGCAGTATCTCATTCCCGGCTGGAAGTTTGACAACAAGAAGCCCTGCATGGTCCGCTGATTTCTTTTGAAAGCCCTTCTACTTGATATAATCTCCTGAAAAGAAAGCAAAGCAGGGAACGACCGGGTGGCCGTTCCCTGTTTTGCAAAAACAGAAAGGATTTTTTCTATGAGCACACCGCTTTACATTAAGGTAAAGGACCAGGACAATGTAGCCATTGCGGTCCATGACATTCCCCAGGGTACCCGGGTCATGGAGGGTGTGGTCACCCTTCAGCCCATTCCCCAGGCCCACAAAATCGCCCTGGTGGACATTCCCAAGGGTGGGGAAATCATCCGGTACGGAGTCGTCCTGGGTTACGCCAAGGATGACATTCCGGTAGGCAGCTGGATCAACGAGCATATGCTGGACCTGCCCGAAAGCCCCAGCGTGGACAACATGCCCTGGGGCACCAATCTGCTTACCCCCGACCAGCTTCCCGACCCGCCCCGGACCACCTGGATGGGTTACCGGAACAAGGTAGGCCCTGCCGGGACCCGGAACCTGCTGGGAATCGTCACCACCGTCCAGTGCGCCGCCGGTGTTTTGAAAGTGGCGGTGGAGCGCATCAAAAAGGAACTGCTTCCCAAATATCCCAATGTGGACGGGGTGGTGGCGGTCACCCATCCCTACGGCTGCGGCGTGGCCATCAACGCCCCCGAGGCAAAAGTGCCCATCCGGGCCATTACCAATGTAATCCGCCACCCCAACTTTGGCGGAGAGATCATGGTGGTGGGCCTGGGCTGTGAAAAGCTCACCTATGACCGAATCCTTCCCCCGGAGGACATCACCGAGGAAAACTGTCTGACCCTCCAGGACTGGAAGGGCCACGATGCCATGATGCAGGCCATTCTGGATATGGCGGACAAGAAGCTCCATAAGCTGAACCTCCGCCATCGGGAGGAGCTGCCCCTCAGTGAGCTGCTCATTGGGCTGCAGTGCGGGGGCAGTGATGCCTTCAGCGGCCTGACTGCCAACCCCAGCGCCGGTTATGCGGCAGATATGCTGGTAAAGGGCGGGGCCACCGTTCTGTTCAGCGAAGTCACCGAGGTCCGGGACGGGGTCCACATGCTGGCCGCCCGGTGTGTCAGCCCGGAGGTCCGGGACAAACTGGCCGCCGAGATGAAGTGGTATGACGATTACCTGGAAGCCGGCGGGGTAGACCGGGATGCCAACCCCACCCCCGGCAACAAGAAGGGCGGTCTTGCCAACATTGTGGAGAAGGCCATGGGCAGCATTGCCAAAAGCGGCAGCAGCCCCATTGTGGAGGTGCTTTCTCCCGCCGAAAAGCCCACCAAACACGGTCTGATTTTTGCAGCCACCCCTGCCAGCGACATTGTCTGCGGTCCCAGCCAGGTGGCCAGCGGCATTGGGCTGCAGGTGTTCATGACCGGCCGGGGCACCCCCTACGGTCTGGATATTGCCCCCGTCATCAAGGTGTGCAGCCGGAACGAAATGAAGGAGCACTGGTTCGATTTGATTGACATTTCCGCCGGTCCCATTGCCACCGGTGAGGCCACCATCCCGGAGATCGGCACTGAAATCTTCAATCTCATCCTGGATGTGGCCAGCGGAGTGAAGGAGCCCTACAGCGATCAGTACGGCTTCCACAACGATATGTGCATTTTCAACCCTGCACCTATCACCTGATATGGAAAATTTTCTTCGGATGCTCAATGTCCAGTCGGTCCTCTTTATCTACATTCTGGTGGGAATCCTCTGCCAGAAGCGGGGGCTGCTGGACGACCATACCCGGTCCAAGCTCACCGACCTGGTGGTCTTCGTGACCATGCCCTGTATGGTCTTTGAATCCTTCAATGTCCAGGTGAGCTGGGAGACCCTGAAACAGGCTTCCCTGGCTCTGGTCATTGCAATAGTCATGGCCCTCATTGCCCTGGTGGCCGGCAAATTCCTTTATCTGAAATTTCCTCCCCAGGAGCGGTGCATTATGGAGTACGGCACCCTGGTAACCAATTCCGGGTTTGCAGGGCTCCCCATTGTCAGCGGCATGTTCGGCAGCGAGGGGCTGCTGCTGGGCTCCCTCTTCATCATTCCCACCCGAATCCTTATGTGGAGCGCCGGGCTCTCCCTCTTCACCCCCACCAGCGGCTGGGAGGGAGTCAAGAAGGTGGCGGTCCATCCCACCATCATTGCAGTCTACCTGGGCCTGGCCCGGATGTTCACTGGCTTTCCCCTGCCCGGGTTCCTGGATTCCGCTATTGGCAGCATCGGGGATTGTACCTCTCCCCTGGCCATGATTCTGGTAGGGGCGATTCTGGCCCAGGTCCCCCTCCGGGATGTGGTGGAGGGAAAAATCTTCTACCTGGTTCTGGTGCGGCAGATCCTTTTTCCCGCCGCCTGCCTGGTGGTCCTGAAAGCCCTGGCCGTTGACCCGCTCACCATTGGGGTAAGCGTGGTCCTTTCCGGCATGCCCATCGGCTCCACCACCGCCATTCTGGCGGCCAAGTACGGGGCAGATGCCCGGTATGGTTCCAAATGCGTATTCATCTCCACCGTGACCTCCCTTATCACGGTCCCCCTCCTGACCCTGTTTTTATAGGGGCGGAGGCAGTTACTATTTGCTAATCCTCTTCAAACTCCTTCTGAAAAGAGAAAAAGCCGGGGAACGGTAATCCCGTTCCCCGGCTCTTTCTCTTTTTCTTACACCTCGGGTACTACTGCAAAGAAGGTCAGGTCCTCCCCGCTCCGGTTCTGGAGGCTGTGGGTATGTCCCTTGGGGCAGTAGTGGCACTGACCTGCCTCCAGCTCCTCGTTTCCTTCCGGGGTCACCACAGTGGCATGGCCGGAAAGAATGTAGATGATTTCGGCGCTGGTGTCATGGGCGTGGGTGCCGATGGTTGCCCCCGGCTCCAGCCGGCCCCGCATGATTTTGATTTCCGGGGCGGCATACATGGCGGCGTTGAGGGCTTTCTCTCCCCCCTTGAACTGAGGGAAGGCTTTTTCTCCCATCTGGCTGAAATCCAGGGTCATAACAGGTTCCTCCTTAATCAATGATTCCGTTCTTTTTCATGTAACGCCAAAGGGTGGTCTTGCTGATTCCCATGGCGGCGGCCACCTTTTCCCGGCTGCCGTTGTACTTTTTCAGAAGCTGGCGGATCTGGATGGCTTTCCGGTCCTGATAGACCAGGATCTTCTCCCCTTCTTCCAGCTGGACCGGGTGGACCTGGTCGATCTGGGTGCGGACAAACTGGTCGTCCACCAGCCGCTTTTCTCCCAGCAGCACGATCCGCTCGCAAAGGCGGCGGAGCTGGGCCTGGTTGCCCGGCCAATCATAGTTCCGGATGACCTGCTGGGCAGGCTGGGTGAGACGGACCGTCCGCTTGTACTTTTTCCACCAGAATTCCAGGTACTCCTCCATGAGGGGGAGCAGGTCCTCCTGCCGGTGGCGGAGGGGAGGCAGTTCCAGATTCATTACATTGAGGGCGTAATACAGTTCCTGGCTGAATTCCTTTTTCTCCACCCGGGAGAGCAGGTTGGTGTGGGTGGATGCAATCACCCGCACATTGGCTCCCACCGGGCTGTTCACCCCGTTCCGCATAAGCCGCCCATTGATGAGCTGCAGCACTTTGTACTGGATCTCACCGGGAAGCTGCTCCACATTTTTCAGAAAGAGGGTGCCCTCCTGGGCCAGTTCCGCCATACACTGGCGGGGATTTCTCTCGTTGATATAGGGTTCTCCGAAAAGCATGCTGTCCAGGGTCTCCGGGTTCCAGACCCCGCAGTCCACCGACACAAAGCCGTTGCTCCGGCAAAGGCTGTCCCGATGGATGCAGTGAGCAAAGACCTCCTCCTCGCAGCCTTCCTCGCAGATGAGAAGGATGGGCGCAGGGAGCTTGGCCATCCGGGAAGCCTGTTCCACGGCGGAGGCCATGGCGGGGGATTCCGCCACCAGGTTTTCAAAGGTGCCGGTGGTCACAAATCCCCGCATGAGAATTTCCCGGCGCATTTCACTGTCCATTTCCCGGATGAGCCGCCCTTCCTGGAAGGTCAGGTAGGCCCCGTCCACCCGGCCGTCAATATAGATAGGCCGGATATTCATGACCATGGACACCTGGGCCACATCAATGAGGGCGGAGTAGACATCCTTGCCCTCCTCCAGCACTGAAGCCAGAAGCCGCTTTTCCAGGTGAGGAAGGACCTGACAGACCGAATGTCCCACGATTTCCGGGAGGGGACGGCGAATCATTTCCTCCATCAGGTAGTTGACCCCCAGGATGATCCCCTGTCCATCCACCCGCATGACCCCGTTGAAGGTGTTGTCCAGCATGGCCTTGGTCTCGGCGCTGTTCTTTTTCTCCAGTTCAATGGCGTAGGCCAGCTGGTTGGCCACGGTGAATATCCTCCGGAGACTTTCGGTGCCCGACTGGAAGAAGAGGGCGGGAATCCCCCGCTCCTGGGCCAGGTCGCAGATATTGCTGCCACCGATAATAAGGTCTGCCCCCTGCTCCATAGCCTGGTCCAGGGCTCCGGGCAGGTCCTCCACCCGCTCTACCAGGCAGGACACCAGCCGAATCTCAAAAATCTCGTCGAACCGGCTCATATCCTCCAGCATATTCCGCAGGCTGACCACTCCGATGGTGGGATGGGCTTTGCCCAGCATTTTCTTGGCCTGGGCCACCAGCAGTCCCATCTCGGTGGTGGTCATTTTAATATCCAGCAGGGGGATGGCCACCCGCTGGCGGATGATGGTGGCGTGGATGCCCCGGGCTACGATCAGCTCACAGCCCTGCCGCTCCAGCTGGGCTGCCCGGTCTCCCGCTTCCTCGGTGGCCACATGTTCCACACAGATGGGCTGAAGCCGTGGAAAATTGGCCAGCTGCTCCTGGGCCAAAGGCACCAGTTCGGCAAAGGGTAAAAGAACTGCAATTTTGGCCATGTAAAAGCCCCCTTTTTCTTGATCCTGCTCTGCGGCCCGGGGCAGGCAAATCTCTTTTCCCGGGCCGGAATCTCTCTTTCTTTCCGGGTCCATGATACCACAGAAAAAGACCCTCCGTCAAACCACAACAGGCCAGCCGCAGCTGCGGTTGGCCTGTTATGGTAAAAGAGAAAAACACAATAAAGCTGAAACTCTGTTATTTCATAAGGCCCATTTCTTCCAGGACTTTCCTCAGCTTTTCCTTCTGGTCCGGCTTCAGTTCCTGGATGGGGTCCAGACACTTGCCCACAGGGATTCCCTGGAGGACCAGGCCCTCCTTGATGACCTCGGGGAAGGTGCCCATTCCGGTGGCGATGCGAAGGGGAGCCAGGGTGTACTGGGCTTCCAGTGCCCCGGCCAGGTCCCCGGCCACGAACTTATCATAGATATCCGCCACCACCCGGGGGGCCACATTGGCGCAGCTTGCTACGGCGCCGGAGCAGCCATAGGCCAGGCCGGCGTAAATCATGGTATCCCGGCCCATCATCACATTGAACTTATCCCGCACATCCATGGTCAGCCGCAGGTATTCCTCGCAGTTGGTCATGTCACCGGTGGAATCCTTCACCCCGATGATGTTCTCCACCTCGTGGGCCAGACGGCTGGCCACAGCGGGAGAGATGCCCACATTGGTCTTGGGCTTGTTGTTGTACATGATGACCGGCATGGTGGTGTTCTCAGCGATGGTCTTATAATAAGTATACAGCTCCTCATCGGTCTGGCTGACAAACATGGGGGTCAGCACGCTGATGGCATCGTAGCCGCCCACCTGCTCCACCAGCTTGGCCAGATGGATAACGCCCCGGGTGGTAATATGGCTGCACCCGGCCAGCAGCTGGATGGGCTTGCCCTGGGCGGTGCGAAGGTCCTTTACCGCATCCCGGACCGTCTCCAGCGCCTTTACATATTCCTCGTCATTGACGGCGTAGAACTCGCCGGTGGTGCCGAAGGGGAACAGACCGTGAACTCCTCCCTCCACCAGGTGTACGCTCATTTGAGCCAGGGATTCATAGTTGATGGTCCCGTCCTCATTGAAGGGAGTGATAATGGGAGGGATAATACCATAGGGTTTGTAGCTCATGATAAAGCACTCCAATTCCTTATATAATAGTTGGTCCGATCCTCAGACCATATTCAGGGGCATTTTGCACCGGGGCGGCGGGAAGGCCTGGTTGAGAAGTTCCATCTCCTGGGGTGTAAACCGAACACCGGCCACCTGACTGTTCAGGAGGGCGTGTTCCCGGTTCCCCGTTCTGGGGATGGAAATCACATTGGTATCCTGGAGGGTAAAGGCCAGGAGCGCCTGACAGGCCGTCAGGTGATGGTTGGCTGCCACCTGCTTAAGGGCAGGGCTGTTCAGCAGTCCCCGGCGAAGGGTTCCTCCCTGGGCCATGGGGCAGTAGGCCATCATCATGACCCCGTTTCCCTTGAGCCAGGGCAGGAGACTGTACTCCACCCCCCGGTCCCCCAGATGATAGAGCACCTGGTTGACGGCGCAGTGGCTGCCCTGGGGCAGGCGGAACAGTTCTTCCATGTCCTCCACATCAAAGTTGGAGACGCCCCATGCCCGAATCTTTCCCTCTTTCACCAGCTCTTCCATGCACTGGACGGTCTCGAAAAGAGGGACCCTTCCCCGCCAGTGGAGAAGATACAGGTCCAGATAATCGGTGCCCAGCCGTTCCAGAGAACGCTGGCAGCTTTGGAAAATGTGGTTTCGCCCTGCATTGAAGGGATATACCTTGGAGACCAGGTAGAGCTTTTCCCGGTCATAGGGGCGGATGGCCTTTCCCACCAGCTCCTCGGCCAGGCCCTCGCCATACATTTCGGCGGTGTCAATGAGGGTCATTCCCCCGTCGATACCCGCCCGCAGCGCCTGAATCTCCTGCTGTTCCCGGCTGGGGTCCTCCCCCAGATACCAGGTTCCCTGGCCCAGACGGGGCACCAGGGAGTGATCCCGGAAGGTGATCATAGTTGCTCCTTTCCGGCGGTCATCCAAAGACGAAGGATATTTTCCACCGTGGCAGCCAGGTTTTCCCGGCTGTGATGTCGGCTGACCGAGAAATCCTCGGCCTTCCGGTTGATGCTGAAGATGGCGTTGACCCCCAGGTCATAGGCCTCCTCAATCCCTTCCCCAATGCTGCCTACCACGGCTACCACCGGCACCCCGTGGGCCTTGGCCCGCTGGGCCACCCCCGAGATCACCTTGCCGTGAAGGCTCTGGCTGTCGATTCTGCCTTCCCCGGTAAAGACCACATCCGCCCCTTCCAAAAGCGTATCGCAGCCTACCGTATCCAGCACAGCCTCAATGCCGGGACGAAGCTCTCCTCCCAGGAAAGCCACCACACCGGCGCCCATGGCTCCGGCTGCACCGGCCCCGGCCATCCGGGCCACATCCATGCCCAGGTCCCGGAGAATCACCCCGGCCATATGTTCCAGGCCCGCATCCAGTTCCTTGACCATGGCCGGGTCCGCCCCCTTCTGGGGTCCGAAGATATAGCTGGCGCCCCGGGGACCGTACATGGGGTTATCCACATCGCACATGGCCACCACCCGGCAGTTCTTCAAAAGCGGGTTGACCCCGGACAGGTCGATTCGCTCCACCTGGGCCATGGTCCCTCCTACCGGGACAAACTCTTCTCCGACCTGGTTGTAGAACCTTACCCCCAGGGCCGCGGCTGCGCCGCATCCGCAGTCGGTGGTGCAGCTGCCTCCCAGTCCCAGAAGGATTTTGGTACAGCCCGATTCCAGGGCATGGACCATCAAACTGCCCAGACCGTAGGTGGTGGTAAGGGCGGGGTTCTCCCGGCCTTCCACCTGGGGCAGTCCGGCGCACATGGCCATCTCCATAATGGCGGTGTCACCCTGCCGGGTGTAATAGACTTTGCAGGGTTCCCCGTAGGGGCCCGTCACCTCCACCTCCACCTTGGGCGTACCCAAAGCGTAGATAAAGCAGTCCACGGTCCCCTCTCCCCCGTCAGCCACCGGCACTGCGGCCACCTGGCACTGAGGGCAAAGTTTCTTTGCCTCCTCCCGATAGACCTCGCAGATCTGGGTGGCGCTCAAGGTTCCCTTGAAGGAATCGGGAATCACTAGGATTTTTTTCATGGCGGGCTCCCCTGTCTCTTTCTTTTTTACTGAAATATTCTTTCCCCCGGCGGAGAATCAACGACCGATCTTGATGCCGGTCATATGCTCGTAGTACTGAGCAATGGCGCTGTGGTCCTTCTGGCCGCCGTCGTTGTTGTGGAGCCACTGGAGGATCTCCTGGACCTCGGCGGTCATGGGAACGGGAGCGCCTACGGTGTGGGCGCAGTCCAGAGCGTTGTTCAGGTCCTTGATATGCAGGTCGATTTTGAAGCCGGGCTTGTCATTGCCCTCGATCATCATGGGAGCCTTGGCGTTCATAACGGTGGAACCGGCCAGGCCGCCCCGGATGGCCTCAAATACCAGCTGAGGATCAACGCCGGCCTTCTGGGCCAGGGTCAGGGCCTCAGCCAGGGCCTGAATGTTGCAGGCCACAATGATCTGGTTGGCCAGCTTGGTGGTGTTGCCTGCGCCCACATCGCCGCAGCGCACCACGGAAGCGCCCATGGTCTCCAGCAGGGGCTTGTAAGCGTCAAACACTTCCTGCTTGCCGCCTACCATAAAGCTCAGGGTGCCGTCGATGGCCTTGGGCTCACCGCCGGAAACAGGAGCATCCAGCATCTCCACGCCCTTTTCAGCCAGAACAGCGGCAATTTCCTTGCTGGCGACAGGGTTGATGGAGCTCATGTCGATGAAGACCTGGCCTGCCTTCATGTAGGAGGCAACGCCGTTCTCGCCCAGCATAACAGCCTTTACCTGGGGGCTGTTGGGGAGCATGGTCAGGACCACATCACAGCTCTCACCGATTTCCTGGTTGGTGCCGGCCTTGGCACCGGCGGCCACAACCTCCTCCACAGCAGCCTTGTTCAGGTCGCTGACAGTCAGGTCGTATCCGGCCTTCAGCATATTTTTAGCCATGGGCTTACCCATGATTCCCAAACCAATCAGACCAACTTTCATAAGTAATTCTCCTCTCATGGTCAATCATATTCCGGGAAAAAGACACCTTTGCCTTTCCTTTGCCTCTAGTCTACTGTCTTTGACCCTCTTCGCCAATGGGCAAAAGAACCAATTTCGCAGGTCGGAAAGTTCGGTTTTGTCCGGTTTTTCAATTATTGAAATTTTCGTTTCAAAACAAGTTTCATCCAGTTTCGTTTCAAACCTTTTCCTGAATCAAACCTTCCTGGTAGGCCTGAATCAGCCGCTGAAGGCCCTGGACCAGAGCCAGTTTTTCCGCTCCGTCATCGGTATCCCGGACCAGAATCCGCCGGGGGGCCTGGTAAATCATCTCGCTCTTGCTGGCAATGTCCTCGTCCTGGCGGATGGCGGCCTCCATACTCTCAAAGGGCTGGTGGGTCCGCAAGGTCAGGCCCCGGCTGTTGAACACAAGGGTATATCCGGCGGTGCCGGTCCGGCTGTGGTAGGCCCGGCAGAATCCGCCGTCAATAACAATGAGTCTGCCGCCCCCTTTCACGGGGCTTTCTCCCTCCACAGCCCGCACCGGCACATGGCCGTTGATAATATGGCTGCCCGGGTCGGAAAGGCCGAACTCCTCCAGAATTTTCTGGGCGGTCTCGGGCCGGTTGATATGCTGGTAGTAGGGATTTTTGATTTCCTTGTGGGTCTCGGGGTCCTCAATGTAGATTCGTTCAAAGGTGGTCATGGCGCTCCGGCCGAAGATAGGGCTGAGGGACCCGCACCAGAGATACCAGAGGAAATCCTGGCCCTCCTGCCGGGCGTCGCTGCCCTGGGGCGCAAAGTATCCCTGTCGGGCCCGCCGGTCACAGTAGTCGAAGAGGGCTTTTCCGCTGTATTCCTTCCCCTGGAAGGTCTCGGAGGCAAACTCTCCCTCCGGGGTCATGGGCACCGCCCCATGGTAGAGCAGGTTTCCGTTTACCTTTTTGTACACTGCCCCCTTGGCGTAGAGGAACTGGACATGGCGCTGGAGCTTTTCCGATTCCACAAAGCTCCGGGTCAGTTTTTCCACCACTTCCTCCTCCCGGGGTGTAAAACGGCAGGGGTCCGCCGGGTCCACGGTGGGGAAATCCAGGTCCCGGAGGGGATATTCCTTCCCCTGGCAGAGAACGGTCCCCCGGGCATAGTCTATATGGTTCAGGTAGTCCCGACCCTCCATCTGGAAATCCGGATTCCGGGCAATGACCTGCCCCTCCATCTTGAGCATGAGGACAGTGACCGCCTTGTGCATCCGGGCCACCCGAATCAGCTCCTCCGGAATTTTGGGGATGCGGGGGTCGGTGTGGGGCATCCAGAGGCTCAGGTCGCTGTCCGGATAATATTCCTGGGACAGATGCTCCAAAGCCCGGAGGGGGATTCCGTATCCCCGTTCCAGGGTGTCGGTATTGTCGTAGGCCAGGGTGGTCTTCAGAACGGTGAGGGCGCAGATGGGACTGCCTGCCGCCGCCCCCATCCAGACTGTGTCATGGTTGCCCCACTGGATATCCACATCATGGTGGGCCATAAGGCAGTCCAGAATCTGGTCGGGGCGGGGGCCCCGGTCAAACAGGTCTCCGATGATGTGGAGCTTGTCCACTGCCAGCCGTTTGATGACCTGGCAGAACCGGGTGATGTAGGCATCCGCCCGGTCATACCGGAGGATGCTGTCAATGATTTCCCCGTAATATTGTTCCTTGTTGTGGTCCTCAAAGTGGGCATGAAGGAGCTCGTCCAGAATATACCGGCAGCTCTCGGGCAGGCAGCGGCGGACATGCTCCCGGGTGTGCTTGCTGGACACCAGACGGCAGAGTTCAATAAGCCGGCTCAGGGTCAGCCTGTACCAGCCCTCCAGGTCCTCCTGCTGTTCTTTCAGGTCAGGAAGTTTCTGGGCCGGGTAATAGATAAGGGTAGCCAGGTCAGCCCGTTCCTTGGCGGGGACCTGTTCCCCCAGCACCATATCGATTTTTTCCCGGATAACACCGCTGGCGCTGTTGAGGATATGGATAAAGGCTTCATGTTCCCCGTGAAGGTCGCTCATAAAATGCTCAGTTCCCTTGGGCAGGCGGAGGACCGCCTGGATTCGGATGGCCTCACTGGCGGCGGTGGCCACGGTGGGATATTTTTCACCCAGCAGGGTCAGATACCGCAGCTGCTGGGGGGTGAATTCCTGTTTGCTCATAGGACACGCTCCTTTCCTTGTTTTTATTCTACCGACCCCTTTTCCCCGGCGCAATGGCAAATGGCACAAGATTCAGGGTCTTTTTTGCATTTTCTTTCCAAATGAATTGGTTTGAAATTCTTTTGAAACCAGCTTTTCCCTGGTAAAAAAAGAGTCTTTTCAAATGGTGATTTTGTGCTAGAATAGGGAGCGGACTCTTTTTTCCCCGAAATTTTACGGAGGCGTTTCGATGAAATATCTCAAGCAGTTTACCTGGATTTTGTTCTTTACCTTTTTGGGGGAGGCCCTGACCTGGCTGATCCCTCTTCCCATCCCTCCCGCCATTTACGGCCTGGTTCTTTTGCTGGCCGCCCTGGCTCTGGGATGGGTCACCCCCTCTCAGCTGGAGGACGCCGCCGGCTGGCTTCTGGTGATTATGCCGGTGCTCTTTGTGGCTCCGGCGGTCAATCTTATTGAGTACTGGCCTCTGGTTTCCCAGCAGATGCTTCCCATCTGTCTGGTGACCCTGGTCTCCACCCTGCTGGTTTTCTTTGTATCCGGCCGGGTGACCCAGGCCGCCCAATCCCTTCTGAGCAAAAAGGAGGAGAAACTGTAATGCTGTCTTTATTGGAAAGCTGCTCCCTCTGGCCGGTGGTCCTGACCCTGGGAGTTTACCTGCTGGCCCTGAAAATCCGGAGCCGGTGGAATTATGCCATCCTCAACCCCATCCTGGTTTCCTTTTTTATCATTCTGGGGCTTATCCTGGCTTTTGATCTGCCCAATGCCCAGTATCAGGCGGGGTGGGAAAAATGTTCCTGGCTTCTCACCCCTTCCACCGTCTGTCTGGCCCTTCCCCTTTACCGGCAGCTGAAAGTCCTGAAAAAGGACCTTCCCTCTATTTTCCTGGGAATCGCCGCGGGCACAGTCACCTCCCTGGTCTCCATCTTCTTTCTCTGCCAGGTCACCGGTCTGGACCAGCCCCTGACCACCTCCCTGCTCCCCAAAAGCATCACCACCGCCATGGGAATCGTTCTGGCGGAAAACATGGGCGGTTATCCCGCCGTCACCACCATTGCCATTCTGGCCACCGGCATCGGGGCCAACATTGCCGGAGATTTCCTCTGCCGGATTTTCCGTATCCGGGGCGAGGTAGCCCAGGGAGTGGCCTACGGCACCGCCGCCCATGTGGTGGGCACCGCCAAGGCCACCGAAGTCAGTCCCCTTACCGGGGCGGTGAGCAGCCTTTCCCTGGTGGTGGCAGGCATTCTTACCGCCGTGATTCTCCCCCTCTTTTACTCTGTCTGACCTTTCATTTCCTTTCAGATTTCTTTCACCGGCCGCAATCTGTCCAAGGGAAAGTGCTGATTTCCCGGGATTTGGGGATTTTGCCTATTGCTCCCGGGGCTGGTTTTATGCAGAATAGAGGTAGGGAATTTCCCCAGTTTCAGAAAGGAGGATGGGACGAAGTTTTTTCGTCCCGGCGTTACTATGGGCAACTACATTTTCGGCACCCGGGTCCATGATATGGGAAAGGGTACCCCCCGGGAAATGTTGGAGAAAATCGGAGGCTACGGCTTTGACTGTGTTCAGCTGGCCTACAAGAAAGGAATTGCCGGGGTGTCCTCCTACCAGGATGTGACCTCCGCTTTGGTGGAGGAGACTGCCGCCGCCTGCCGCCAGACCGGAGTTTCCATTGCGGTCCACGGCACCTATGTGGAGCTGAGCCTGGTGGAGGAGGAAGCCCGCCAGAAACAGGTAGCGGATTTCATCAGCCAGATCCCCTACACCAAGACCCTGGGAGCCCTCTGTCAGGGAAGCGAGACCACCAACATGGACAAGCAGCCTGCCGGCACCACCCGGAAGGAAGCTCAGGAGGCTCTGCTCCGCTCCCTGGCCCAAATCATGCCCCATGCGGAGGAGGCCGGGGTACTGGTGGCGGTGGAACCGGTGTTCTACCACGCCATGAACACCCCTGAGGCCGCCAAGATAGTGCTGGATACCATTGCCAGCCCCAACCTGCGGGTCATCTTTGATGCCGCCAATCTCATCAGCCCGGAGGACCAGCACCGTCAGGAGGCCATGTGGGACCGGGCCATGACCCTGTGGGGGGATAAAATCGCAGCCGTCCACATCAAGGGCGTCACCTTCGACGAGAAGGGGGACTTCCACAGTGCTTTCCTGGAGGATTCCTGCATTGACTATCCCCTGGTGGCCCGGTATATCCGCCAGCTGTCCCAGGACCTTCCCATTATGCGGGAGGAGGAAAAGCCGGAGCGGGCCGCAAACGACCTGAAGATTCTGAAAGAACTGTTTTTGAAGGGCTGAGCCCTTTCGGAAGGGAGGATTATTATGGAATACCGTGTATTTGATTCCGCCATCATTGTCCGGATGGACCCGGACGAGGAAGTGATGGAGCAGCTGAAAATCGTCTGCGAAAAGGAAAATATCCAGCTGGCTCAGGTGTCTGCTTTGGGGGCCCTGAAAGAGTTCACCGTGGGCCTGTTCAACACCCAGACCAAAGAGTACAAGGCCAACACCTTCACCTTCCCCAGCGAGATCACCAGCCTTTGGGGCACCGTCACCACCCAGGAGGGCGCCTTCTACCCCCACATCCACATGAGCGCCGCCGATGAGACCGGCCAGGAATACGGCGGGCATCTCCAGCGTGCTGTGATCAGCGCCACCGTGGAAATGGTCATCACCCCCATTGCCGGTAAGGTGGAGCGGGAGTTCAGCCCCGCCATCGGCCTGAACCTGATGAAATTCATCTGATTTTCTTTCTTCCATGGCTTCTGCTTCCCTGCCGTAAGGGAGGCGGAAGCCTTTTTATTTTTCCCGCCCGTTGTGAAACCAGAAAATTTGTGATACTCTGTAAAAAACGGCTTTGTCTTTCAGGAGGTTCTTTCCATGCCCAGGCCTTCCCCTTTTTCCAAGGAAACTCTTATAAAATTGGTCCGCCTTATTTTAATCCTGATGATTCTGATTTCCCTCTGGCAGATCGGTTCCTCCCTCTGGGGCTACCGGCAGGGGGCCCAGACCTACCAGTCCATCCGGGAGCAGGCGGCAGCCGCCGTTCCTGCCCCGGAGGCGGGGGAGGAATCCGGGGAAAACACTCAGCCCGCCCTGGATTTTGAGACCCTGCAGTCCCTCTACCCTGATACGGTGGCCTGGATCTCCTGTCCGGATACCCCCATTGACTATCCCATCCTGCAGGGGGCTGACAACAGCTACTATCTCCGCCGCCTGCCTGACGGGACCTGGAACAACAGCGGCTCCCTCTTTCTGGATCATCGGAACCCCAGCGACTTTTCCGGAACCATTTCCTCTGTTTACGGCCACAATATGAAAGATGGATCCATGTTTGCCTGTCTGGAGGACTACACCTCCCAGGAATGGTACGACCAGCACCCTGTTATGACCCTGGAGCTTCCTGAGGAGACCCGGGAGCTTCAGGTCCTGTACGGGTTCACCGTTTCCGCCCAGTATTGGGTAGAGCAGGGTTTTGACCAGGAGGAAAACCTTTCCGCCCTGCTGGACTATGCCGCCCGGAACACCACCTTCACCCCGGCCTTTTCCCGGCAGGAGGATGCACCCCTGACAGCTCTTATCACTTGTACCTCCCACTCCGACCAGGAGCGGTACATCGTTCTCTGTCAGCTGATTTAAAGGTAAAAGAGGCGGAGGCCCTGTCCGGGTCCTCCGCCTTTTTTATCCAGATATTATACTATTTGTATTTTATAGTCAAAAGCAACAGCCCGTATTACAGCTCCACCGGCTGGAAATAGGCTGCATATTCCTGGGAGAAAATCTTCCCCCCCAGACGGCGGACACCGCCGTAAAGATGATAGGTTATCAGCTCTTCAATGTCCGCCTCGTTTTTGGTGTCGATAAGCTCCATCATCCTGGTATGCTCCCGTATCACATCGGGAACATTCTTGCCGCCCAGAACATCCAGCCGAATAAACCGGGAGTAATCCGCTTGGGGATCGGTCAGTTCCTTCCAGAGGAAGAGTTTGTCGGTGACCCGGAACCAGAGCTGGTGCATCTCCAGGTCTTTCCGGAGAAATTCGTTCAGGTCAAAGCCGGGGTCATTCCGCTTTTCCCCCGCCTGGCAGAGGACCTCCAGAAGATACCGGGCTTCCTCCACCTCGGTGGGCTTGGCAGTCCGGATGAAATCCCGGAACACCATGCACTCAATGGCTACCCGCCGGTAAATCAGTTCGTTGGCGATTTTCAGGTCAATGGGGGTGACCAGGGTCCCCTTGCAGGGAACGATTTTTACAAACCGGTTTTGTTCCAGCCGTTGGAGCACGCTTCGGATGGGGGTCCGGGAGACCCCGAACCGCTTGCAGAGGCTGTTCTCGCTGAGGACCTCGCCGGGCCGGATGCGCAGTTCTGCAATCTCCTGCTCCAAAACCTTATAGATTGTATCGGGAGAATGTTCAACCTGCATACCGGCACCTCATTTGCTGTATTTTCGGGGAAAACCGCCTTCCCCCGGAAAAAGCCGGGAAATCCCGGATAAATCCTACTATTATACTATTCTAAACCGGTATATTTGTCAACGGTAACAAAAAGCACAAAATTGCAACCTGTATACAGGTCACAAACTTTTTCCTCTCCCTTTGTGCATAACCACAATATTTCCTACAAATTTTCACTGTTTCCGGGTTGTTTTTGTTGATGTACTCTATTTATCCATGTTTTTTCTGTCAAATTTGACGGATATTGTGAAAATCACCCCCAAAAACAGGGGTTGAAATGCCAAAAGGGTTTTGGTATTATGTGGGCAGAGAGAGAGGGCTGTATACAGGTTCGGCCCTCCACACATCAGTAAGGAGGAACTATCATGAAAAAACTGCTTGCTTTGCTGCTGGCTCTGACCATGGTCCTGTCCCTGGCCGCCTGCGGCAACACTGCACCTGCACAGGATGCCCAGCAGCCCGCTGACTCCGGTGCAGAAGACGCTGCCGCCGAGACCACCGGCGACGATCCCTACGCCGATCTGGGCGACTTCACCATGGTCGTAGGCCATGCACAGCCCGAAGGCAACCCCCGCACCACTTCCATGGAGAAGTTTGCTGAGGATGTTGCCGCTGCCACCAACGGCCATGTAACCGTTCAGGTTTACGCCAATGGCCAGCTGGGCACCGAGAAGGAAATGCTGGAGCAGGTTGTTGCCGGTACCATTCAGGGTATGCGGGGCGGCCAGTTCGACTTCAGCCCCCGTCTGCTCATGTTCACCCTGCCCTTCCTGACCCAGACCCGTGCTCAGGTTACCGCTCTGCTCCAGAGCGACCTGGCCAAGAGCGTCTGCGCTGAGGCAGAGGCTGAGACCGGCACCGTTATCATCAATCTGTGCGACGCCGGCGGCTACCGTCAGTTCTCCAACTCCAAGCACCCCATCAAGACCCCCGAGGATCTGAAGGGCCTGAAGATGCGTACCAACGGCATGAAGACCATCGACCTGACCTTCCAGGCCATGGGCGCCACCACCACCTCCATCCCCTACTCCGACCTGTACATGGGTCTGAAGACCAATGTTGCTGACGGCCAGGAGAACCCCTGGGTCAATGCTCATGTACGGTAAGGAAGCAAGCAACCGAAAACAAGAGATAGACCGCCAGCACTACACTATTCCGAACCA
>CALXBE010000014.1 GCA_944386495.1 uncultured Gemmiger sp.
TGACCATTCAATATATGAAGCAGGTACTCAACTGGTAGATATGATTTATTTGCAGAAAAAAATATAAATTCTGATTTGTCGAACAGATACTAAGGGCGCACTTCTATACAGGGTAATCCCCATATGTGCGCTCGGTGAGACCGAACACCCCGGACACCTGAATGTCCGGGGTGTTTTGCGTCACTATGTTCCGAGCAAGGGACTGCATCCCTTGCGCCTCGAAAGCGGCTATCCACATAAGGCAAAAGGCGCGACCACTTTCATCACGCCTTTTGCTTTTGTTACTGTCTTACGAACACCCCGCTAAATTCCGGGGGGCTTTTTTCCCTATAAAAGACTTTGCATTTACAGAGATGGTGTGATACAATGAGGGCAGTATGACATCAGAAGGGGGGAGGAACTGTGAAGCACTCCGCACCAAAGAAAACAACGAAAATTGCAGGCCAGAAGCGGCTTTTGAAAAGGTTATCCGTGGCTCTGCTTTGCGTGGTGGCGGTTACTGCCATAACGGCAGGATGGAGGTTTGAACTGATCCCGGTTCCCGGATTCCTGACCGAACAGGAGGCTCAGACAGACAGCGAGACGGCTCCCACCCCTACCCCCGGCCAGGAGCAGGCGGCGGAACCAACTGCTGAACCTACCGCCACTCCCACTCCCGCACCCACTCCCACTCCGGTCACCGTTGATGAAACGGGAGTGGCCCGGATTTTCCCCGACCTGGATAAGGAAGCCTGGAATAAAAGCGAGCGGGTGGAACAGACCCTGGATGCCGGATACCACAATACGGATTTCCGGATGGTCAGTGTGCCGGAAAGCAGCCCCGTGGAGCTGGATTACTTCAATGATGTGGCATTTTTGGGCGACAGCATTACCCAGGGCCTCTACATTTACGACACGGGGCTTCCCAATGCCAAGTTCTTCGCCTACAAAAACAGCGGCCCGGACAGCATTGTAAACCGCTCCACCCTGAAAAATATTACCGGTACTGAAGAGGTGGCTTTGGACGCCTTGGCGGCCTGCGCCCCTAAGGCGGTCTATGTAATGCTGGGAATGAACTCCCTGCGGGGGAACGGCGACGAGCGGTACTTTACCTACTATTCCCAGATGCTGGACATGATGCGGGAGGTGCTGGGACCGGATGTCCCCATCTATGTGGAAAGCATGACCCCCACCACCGCCGAAACTGGTGCAGAGAGACCGGCTCTTTCCAGTGAATATGTGTATAACATCAACTGTCTGCTGGCCACTCTGGCTATGGAAAAGGGATGTTATTTCCTGAATGTCTATGATTATATGCTGGACAGCACAGGACATATGGACCCGGCCTACGCTGCCGGAGACGGAATCCACATGAACCCCACCGGCTATGCCCGCTGGGTGGAATGCCTGCGGACCCATGTGGTCACCTGAGAAAAAATCAAGCGCTGCAAGGATTTTCCTTGCAGCGCTTTCATTATGTCTTTATTCGGAACTTTCCGCAGCTTTCAAAGGCGGAGAAGCGGGGCCCTTCCAGGCCAGCAGAAGGCCCATGGCAAGAATCATCCCGAAGGCCACCCAGTCCATGGAAGCCAGGGGAGTGCCCAGCCAGAAGAAGGTGGCCAAAGCGGCGCTGACCGTCTCCACACAGGCAAACATGCTTGCCTTTACTCCGCCGATCCAGCAGACACTTTGCAGGTAGAGAGTGTAGGGGATGGCAGTGCCCAGAACAATAATGTAAATCACCCCTGCCAGGGCACCGGAATCCAGGGTAACAGGGGTTTCCCAGACCCGGGCGGTCACGCCCAGAATCAGCCCGCCCAGAAGCATGGCGCTGCCGATTACAGGGATGCTGCCGTATTCCTCAATGAGGCTTCCGGGCAGGAGGGTGTAAAGCATAAGGGCCACGGCACTGATAAGCCCCCAGAACAGTCCCTGGGGAGTAAGGGCCAGGTTTCCCGGGTCCCCGTGGGTGGCCAGCAGGAACACCCCGCCAATGGCAAGGACCAGGGCAATCTCCTCCCGCAGCCGGGGAAGCCGCCGCTCCTGGCAGCAGGCCACAATGAGGATAAGGGCCTGTCCCAGATATTGCAGGGCAGTGCCGGTGGCCGAGTTGCTGTACCGGATGGCGGTGAAGTAGGTGTATTGGCAGAACATCAGCCCGGCCACCGCAAAGGTGACGAGCCGGATGACTTTCCTGGGGCGGGAAAACAGTCCGGCCAGCTGGGGCCGGTATTTGGCAACTGCCAGGGTGAGCAGGAGTACTCCCGCAAAAATCATCCGGATGGCGGTAAGCCAGGTGGTGTCCACCCCTTTCTGGGCAAAAAGATACTGCCCTATGGTGCCGGAAAGCCCCCAGAAACAGGCGGCGGTCAGAGCCATAATGATACCGATAAACTGACGGGATTTCATGGAAACTGTCACCTCTCAGAGATCGGCCTTCAGCTCATGGGGGTCTTCCTGCCCCGAAGCCATCAGGTAAAGACTGCGGAAGTTCCCCTCCACCATGCTCCGGACATTCAGGTCGGTGTAGAAGGCAGTGTGAGGGGTGAGGACCACATTGGGGAAGGACCGAAGGATGGCCATCTGGCGGTTGCAGATCACATCTCCGCTCCGGTTGTAGTAATAAAGGCCGTTCTCCTCCTCCAGTACATCCAGCCCGGCGGCTCCCACCTTCCCGGATTCCAAGGCATCAATGAGGGCGGAGGTGTCCACCAGGGCACCCCGGGCGGTATTCACCAGAATCACCCCGTCCCGGCACTTGGCGAAAGCCTCCCGGTCCAGAATGTGGGTGGTCTGGGGGGTGACGGGGCAGTGGAGGGTAATGATTTCACTCTGGGCCAGCAGCTCGTCCAGAGAGACATACCGGCATTTCCCTTCCAGCTTGGGATTGGGATAGGGGTCGTAGGCAAGAATGGGGCAGCCGAAGCCCTGGAGATGTTCAATGACACAGCTGCCAATGCTGCCGGTGCCGATGACACCTACGGTGGTCCCGGGCAGCTCCCGGCCCATTTTCCCTTTCAGGCTGTAATCCTGTACCTCGCTCCGTTTGAGCTGGTGACCCAGCTGCCGCAGGGACATGAGAATGAGCATAATGGCAAAGTCGGCCACTCCGCTGGGAGGGTAGCTGAGATTGCTTACCCGAAGTCCCAGGGCATGGGCCCGGGCCAGGTCCACATGGTTGTACCCGATGGAATGACAGCAGAGGTATTTCACACCCTGGGCGGCAAAGGCTTCCACCATGAGAGCGCTCATGTCGCAGGGGGTAAAGCTGATTCCGTCTGCCCCGGCTGCCAGATGGGCGTTCTCCAGGGAGGGGTATTCGGTGGTATAGTCAAATTCAATGCCGTATTTTTGGGAACATTCACGGGCAATTTCAAGCTCGTCAAACTCCCGCATGCAATAGAAAAACAGTTTCATTTCCATTCACCTTTATCCTTGGATGGGCTGAGTCTTTTTCTCCAGGAATTCCCGCTCCCGGGAATTCAGATAGGGGGCAAGGGTCTGCCGGACCCAGCCATGATATTGATTGATCCATTCCTTCTCTTCCCGGGTGAGCAGCTCCGTTTTCACGGGGGCCAGGTCGTAGGGGCAGCAGGTGAGGGGCTCAAAGCCCAGGAACCGGCCATATTGGTTGACCGCTTTCTCCACACAGACCAGCTCGTTCTCGATTCGAATCCCCAGCCAGTCAGTCTCATAAACGCCCGGCTCGTCGGTGACTACCATGCCGGGACGGAATACCACCTCATTTTTGGGGGAGAGCCGCTGGGGGCCTTCGTGGACACTTCCCACAAAAGCTACCCCGTGACCGGTGCCGCACCGGTAGTTGATCAGGTGGGCCCAGAGGGGACCCCGGGCAAAGGTGTCCAGGGCAAAGCCGGTGCAGTAGTCCAGGAAAACCGCCCGGGCCATGGCAATATGGCTTTGAAGGACCCAGGTATAGAAGTCCCGTTCCTGGTCGCTGACCGGACCCATCTGGTAGGTCCGGGTAATATCGGTGGTGCCGTTCCGGTACTGGCCACCGCAGTCCACCAGCAAAAATCCTTTGGGCTGGATGGCGTTGTGGTCCTGGGCGGTGGCCTGGTAATGCATCATGGCTCCGTTGGGACCGTAGGCGGCAATGGTGTGGAAGCTGTCCATAAGATACCCGGGCCGGGCAGCCCGGCGGGCGGCCACCATCCCGTCAATGTCATACTCGGTCAGGGGCTGGCCGGAGGCCATCTTCTCCTCCAGATCTATCCAGAACTGAACCATGGCCACTCCGTCCTGGATGTGGCAGTCCCGCAGGCTTTCCAGTTCTTTCTCCGTTTTCACTGCCTTGAGCAGGGGAATGGGGCTTTCCTTTACCACCGGGGTAAGGGACGGGTTTTCCTGAATCACCTTTACAATGTCGTAATTCAGGGTGTCCGGGTCGGCTAGCACCGAAAGGGGCTGGGCACATTCCTTCAGCCAGGAGGAGAGCCCCAGGTAGGGGAAGAACTTCACTCCGGCTTCCTCCAACTGAGTGCGGGCAGCGGGGTCCAGGCGGCTGTCCTCCATAAAGAGGAGGCAGCTCTGGGGCAGCACCAGCCCGAAAGCGGCGGCGTAGGGGGTGCAGGCCACATCGGCAGCCCGAAGATTCAAAAGCCAGGCCAGCTCGTCCAAAGCGCCTACCACCAGGGCCTGGGCCCCGGACTCCTTCAGTTTTTCCCGGACCAGGGCCAGCCGCTGGGCGGGGGACTGACCGGTGACGGATTCAGGGAGCAGCCAGGCAGGGGTGGAGGGCAGGGAAGGCCGGTTCTCCCAGAGGGGAGCGGCAATATCCCGGCTGACCAGGGTGATGCCCTTTTTCTCGAACCCGCGGGCAGTGGAGCAGGGGGTGGAAAATCCGTCAAAGCCGCAGACCTGCCCCTCTTTCAGCCGGGCAGCCAGCCAGTCCTCCCGGGTGGGTACCCCGGGATTTCCCATCTTCATCACCTGGATGGAGGTGCCGGCGGTCTCCTTGTCCGCCTGGACAAAAAAACGCCCGTCCACCCAGAGGGCAGTCTCTTCCCGGGTCAGCACCAGGGTGGCATTCTCCCCGGTAAAGCCGGAGAACCAGGCCACCGTTTTCCAGGCATCAGGAAGGTATTCCCCGCAGTGGGGGTCAGAGCAGGTAATAAAATAACCGTCCAAGCC
The DNA here is from genome assembly GCA_944386495.1 of uncultured Gemmiger sp. Lineage (GTDB taxonomy): Bacteria > Bacillota > Clostridia > Oscillospirales > Ruminococcaceae > CALXEN01. Next base: position 5,134 of record CALXBE010000014.1, read on the forward strand.
GGCGGCTTCCATAGCCCGGCGGAGGGCGGAAAGTCTTTTTTCCACAGTCATAACCATCTTCCTTGTGTTCTGTATTTTTATTCATTGTAGCACAACTGAGACAGGGTTCAAGATGGCGGGGTGGAAAAAATTATTTTGGGACTTGACAAACTTGGTATAATATAAGAATAAGAAGAATTTTTACTTTTCTATAAAGTGTAATAGAACAGGAGCATGGATTTTATGACTAAAATCAACATTTTCTCCGGCTTTTTGGGAGCCGGTAAAACTACCCTGATCAAGCGCCTTATTTCCGAGGCCTTTGCCGGGGAGAAGCTGGTCCTTATTGAAAACGAGTTCGGTGAGATCGGGGTGGACGGCGCCTTTTTGCAGGAGGCCGGCATTCAGGTCACCGAGATGAACTCCGGCTGCATCTGCTGCAGCCTGGTAGGCGACTTCCGGAAAGCCCTCCATCAGGTGGTGGAGCAGTATCATCCCGACCGTATCCTCATTGAGCCCTCCGGCGTGGGCAAGCTCAGCGATGTGACCCGGGCTGTGGAGAGCGTGGCTCAGGATGACCCCGAAGTCTCCCTCAACGCTTTCGTCACTGTGGCCGATGTGAACAAGGTCAAGCTGTATATGAAGAACTTTGGCGAATTCTACAACGACCAGGTAGAGCACGCCAGCGCCATCTTCCTCAGCCGTACCGGCACCGCTGCCCCTGAAAAGATTCAGAAGGCCGTGGAACTGCTCCGGGAGAAGAATCCCAAGGCTACCATCATTACCACCGACTGGTCTCAGCTCACCGGTCAGCAGCTCCGCAGTGCCATGAAGACCCAGGAGGACTTTGTGGCTGAGCTGCTGGAACAGGCCCGGGCTGCCAGCCTGGCCCACGAGGCAGAGCATGAGCATGAACATCATCACCATGACGGTGAGTGCTGCCACCACGACCACGATCATGACCATCACCATGAGGGCGAGTGCTGCCATCACGACCATGAGCATGAGCATCACCATGAGGGCGAGTGCTGCCACCACGACCACGATCATGACCATCACCACGAGGAGGGCCATGTACACCACTATGACGAGAATGGGGTGTGCAGCTGCGGCCATCATCACCATCATGCGGACGAAGTCTTCACCAGCTGGGGCCAGGAGACTGCCCGCAGCTACACCAAGGCCGAGCTGGAGTTTGCCCTGAAGGCCCTGGACGAGGGCCAGGTGGGAACCATTCTCCGGGCCAAGGGCGTGGTAGCCGGTGACGGCACCTGGTATGAGTTTGACTATGTGCCGGGCGAGTACGAGATCCGTACCCGTTCCGCTGATGTGACCGGACGGCTCTGTGTGATCGGCAGCCAGCTGGACAAACAAGCTGCCGCCGCACTGTTCGGACTGTAATTTGTTGACACAGAGGGATTGAAATCAATGGCAAAAAAGACCATTCCTGTCTACCTGTTCGTAGGCTTTTTGGAAAGCGGAAAAACCAAATTTATCCAGGAGACCATGGAGGACCCCCAGTTTGACAGCGGGGACAAGACCCTGCTGCTGGTCTGCGAGGAAGGGGAGGAAGAGTATGACCCCGATGCCTTCGGCTTTGGGGGAGTGACCGTAAAATACCTTACCGACCGCTCCCAGCTCAACCGGGCCACCCTGGAACAGATGGAGAAGGAGAGCGGCTGCGGCCGGGTAGTGCTGGAATACAACGGTGTCTGGACCCTGCAGGAGCTGGGCGAGGCCATGCCTCCCCGGTGGCTGGTCTACCAGTGCATTGCCACTGCGGACGGAACCACCATCAAGACCTACGCCGGTGACAACGCCATGCGGAGCCTGCTGCTGGATAAAATCTCCCGCAGTGAGCTGCTGGTCATCAACCGGGCAGAGGCCGTGGACAACCAGGAGGATCACCAGATGATCCATAAGCTGGTCCGGATGGCCAGCCGCCGGTGTGATATTGCCTATGAGTATGCTGGCGGTCAGGTGGCCTACGATGACATCCCCGACCCGCTGCCCTTCGATATTGATGCTCCTGTCATTGAGATTCCCGACGACTGCTATGGAATCTGGTATATGGACTGGATGGACGACCCCGCCAAGTATGACGGGAAGACCGTCCGGTTCCTGGCCCAGGTCTGCCACAGCGACAAGGTAGGGAAGGACGCGTTTGTCCCCGGCCGGTTCGCCATGACCTGCTGTGCGGACGACATTCAGTTTATTGGATTCCCCTGCCGGATGGAGGGTGCAAGAAAGCTCCGCCAGCGGGATTGGATCAAGGTAACTGCCCGGTGTAATGTAAAATTCCACCCGGTTTACCAGGGCCAGCTGGAGGACAGCAAAGGCCCCGTCCTTACAGCGCTGGAGGTGGTCCCGGCTCCGGCACCTGCGGAGGATGTAGTACCCGTGTCCTGAAATCTTACCAAAGAAAGGAAAGATCCCTATGAAGATGATCCACAGATTGTTGGCCGTTGGAGTAGGCATGGCAGCGGCCTTCACCGCTTACCGGCTGATCAAGGTGAACCAGCCGGAGGAGGACGAAGAAACAGAAATCTTTATGCCTCAGGAAAATGCAAAGGAGCTGGAGGAAGAGCGGGCTCAGGGCAGAGTCTGGTCAGATTCTCCTTCTCCCAACCCTAACCCGGTCACCCTGGGAAGCCAGGAAGCACCCCGGGACGAGGATGGAAAATTTGATCCCACCCGCATTGCCTCTCCCGAGGACTTTGGGGACTGGGACGATCTGGGCTGCCAGGGATAAGGCAGAAACAGCAGGGCACCGCCGTCAGGCGGCTGCCCTTTTCCTGTTTTTTCGGGGGAGAAACTCTCAAGAACACTTTACAACTTTACAAAAGTAAAGTATAATAATTCAGTCCTCTTTTGTAGGAAACCAAGCTATTAGGTAAAGGATGACAAGGTTATGGAATTGGATCTGTGCAGTCTGAGCAGAGGCGAAAGTACAGCGCTTCTTTTGCGGGAAAGATTGGAAAAGCAGGGGTACCACTGCTATCGTATGGGCCGGTTTGAGGAATACAGCCTTTACCAGCAGTATGCCCGGTTCCTCAGCACGGAACAGGTCATTACCTTCACCGATTTGGACGGGCGGCTGCTGGCGGTCAAGCCGGATGTGACCTTGAGCATTGCCAAAAATGCTCAGCCCCAGCCCGGCCAGTGCAAGAAATATTATTATCAGGAAAAGGTCTACCGGCCCAGCCGGGAAAGCCATACCTTCCGGGAAATCAACCAGATGGGCGTGGAGTGTATCGGGGCGGTGGATAACAGCCTGGTTACCCAGATCATCCGGTTGGGAATTGACGCCCTGGCACTTACCGGCTGCGATTTTGTGCTGGAAGTAGGGCACATGGGCTTTATCACCGGGCTATTGGAAGGACTGCAGGTCCCGGAAGAGATTCGGGGGGCCGTGCTGGAATGCCTTCGGAACAAGCAGGGGCATATTCTGGCCGAGTATGCCCGGCAGGGAAAACTTTCTCATGACTGTGCCGCCACCCTTCAGCGGGTCATTCTGCTGGAAGGGGAACTGGGCCCGGTGCTGGACCAGGCCCAGGCCATGGTCCTCAACACCAAAATGCAGGCAGCCCTGGACCAGCTGGAGGATATTGCAGGTATTCTGGGACATATCTCCCAGAAGGTCCGCCTTTCCCTCCGGCTGACCGGCGAGATGGAATACTACAACGGGGTGGTTATGGCCGGGTATGTAAAGGGCCTGCCCCGGTGTCTCCTCAAGGGGGGACAGTATGACCTGCTGGCCCGGCAGTTCACCCCCGGGGCAGGAGCCATGGGCTTTGCCCTCTATCTGGACGAACTGGACGGCCTGAAAGAATCCGACGATACCTCCCCGGAGGAACCGGTGGTTCTGAATGTGGCCCTGCCCAAGGGCCGGCTGGGGGATAAGGTGTACGCCCTCATGGAAAAAATCGGGTACGGCTGCCCGGAGGATTACCAGGACAGCCGGAAACTGGTGGTGGAGAACCCTCAGGCGGGAATCCGGTACTTCCTGGTCAAGCCCAGCGATGTGGCGGTTTATGTGGAGCACGGAGCCGCCGACATCGGAATTGTAGGAAAAGATATTCTGGTGGAATCCGGGGCAGATGTGGACGAGCTGCTGGATACAGGGCTGGGCAAATGCAGAATGTGCGTGGCCGGGCCCAAGGACTTCCAGGAGGACGAAAGCCGTCCCCTTCGGGTAGCCACCAAGTTTGTGAACATTGCCAAGGACCACTTTTCCGGGAAAGGCCGGGTCATTGACATTATCAAGCTGAACGGAAGCATTGAGCTGGCTCCCATACTGGGGCTCTCCGATGTGATCGTGGATATAGTGGAGACTGGGACCACCCTGAAAGAGAACGACCTGGCAGTGCTGGAGGAGTTTATGCCCATCAGCGCCCGGGTGATTGCCAACAAGTCCACCAGCAAGTTCAAGGAGACCCAGCTGAAAACCCTGCTGGCCAAGCTGGGGGAGGTACTGAAACATGATTAAGATTTACGATTTCGATAAAGTAAGCCCTCAGGAAATTCTCAACCGGGACCTGCGGGCCGAGAAAAATGTGGAGGAAGTGGTGGACGCCATCATCGAGGATGTCCGCCAAAGAGGGGATGAAGCCCTCATAGAGTACGCCCGAAAATTTGACGGGGCCGCTCTTGACTCGGTCCAGGTGACCCAAGAGGAGCTGGACCAGGCCATGGTCCAGACCGACCCGGAGTTCATCAAGACCCTGGAGATGGCTGCTGAGAATATCCGGGAATTCCACCGCCGTCAGGTCCACAAGGATATGGTTTATAACGGCCGGGAAGGGGTTGTCCTGGGGCAGAAATACACCCCCATTGAGAAGGCTGGCGTTTATGTGCCGGGAGGCACTGCCGCCTACCCTAGCACTGTACTTATGGATGTGATTCCTGCCCAGATTGCCGGGGTGTCTCAAATCGTAATGACCACTCCTGCGGGCAAGGACGGAAAGGTGAATCCGGTCATCCTGGCTGCCGCCCAGGTGGCAGGGGTGACCCAAATTATCAAAGCGGGGGGAGCCCAGGCCATTGCAGCCCTGGCTTACGGTACCCAGACCGTCCCCGCTGTGGATAAAATCGTAGGCCCCGGAAACATCTATGTAGCCACTGCCAAGCGGAAGGTGTTTGGGAAGGTGAGCATTGACATGATTGCCGGTCCCAGCGAAATTCTGGTGCTGGCTGACGGCACCTGCAACCCGGCCTGGGTGGCCGCCGACCTGCTCAGCCAGGCCGAGCATGACAAGCTGGCCAGCGCCGTACTGGTCACCGACAGTATGCCTCTGGCCCTGGCGGTTCAGCAGGAGCTGGAAAAGCAGCTGCCCCTGCTCCCCCGGGAGGAGATTGCCCGGACCAGCATTGAGACCAACGGAAAAATCGTGGTCACCACCGATATGTCCAAGGCGGTCCAGGCAGTCAACCTGATTGCCCCGGAGCACCTGGAAATCTGCACCGACCAGCCCTTTGCCCTTCTCCCCAGCATTAAAAATGCGGGAAGCATTTTCCTGGGTAAGAATGTCCCCGAGGCCCTGGGGGATTACTTTGCCGGACCCAACCACACCCTGCCTACCAGCGGTACCGCCCGGTTCAGCAGTCCTTTGAGTGTGGACGATTTTGTCAAGAAATCCAGCTTTATCTATTATGACCGCTCTGCCCTGGAAAAGGTCCAGGAACGGGTAGCGGACTTTGCCATGCGGGAGGGGCTTCAGGCCCACGCCCGGAGTGTGACCATCCGGTTTGAGGAGGAAAAACAATGAGCCGCTTTTTTACCAAGACCCTGGAGGAGCTGGAACCCTATGTGCCGGGGGAACAGCCCCAGAACCAGAAATACATCAAGCTGAACACCAACGAAAACCCCTATCCGCCCAGCCCCTGGGTGAAGGAGGTGCTGACAGCGGACGAGGCGGACAAGCTCCGGCTTTATTCCGACCCCACCTGTAAAACGCTGGTGGACGCCCTTTCCGCCCGGTACGACCTGGAGCCGGACCAAATCATGCTGGGAAACGGCAGCGATGAGGTGCTGGCCTTTGCAGTCCGTGCCTTCTGCGATGAGAATACCCCTCTGGTTTTTCCGGATGTGACCTATGGCTGCTATCCCATCTGGGCCAGCCTTAACCGGATCTCCACCAAAATCATTCCTTTGGAGGAGGATTTCTCCATCGACCCCACCAAGTACTATAACGCCGGGGGAACCATCGTTCTGGCCAATCCAAACGCGCCTACCGGTATGGCCCTCACCCGGGACCAGATGGAGGGAATCCTGAAAAACAATCAGGAAAATGTGGTGATTGTGGACGAGGCCTATGTGGATTTCGGGGCGGAAAGCTGCCTGAATCTTATCCCCTACTACGATAATCTGGTGGTGGTCCAGACTTTCAGCAAGAGCCACAATCTGGCAGGAGCCCGGGTGGGCTACGCCATGGCCCAGGCTTCCCTCATTGAGGACCTGAATCGAATCAAGTTCAGTTTCCACCCCTACAACATCAACCGGCTTTCCATGCTGGCGGCAGCCGCCAGCATCCAGGATGTGGCCTACTTCCGGAACTGCTGTGAGAAAATCATCCGCACCAGGGAGGAAACCGCCAAAACCCTGAAAGAGATGGGGCTGGAAGTGCTGCCCAGCAAGGCAAACTTCCTCTTTGCCCGGACGGACCGGATTCTGGGGGCGGACCTGTATAAATCCCTGAAAGCCCGTGGAGTGCTGGTCCGTCACTTCGGAAAACCCCGCACCGCACCCTATGTGCGTATCACCATAGGCACCGACGAGGAAATGAAAGCATTTTTGAATATCCTGGGGGATCTGCTCCGGGGACAAGGAGCTTAATATGCGGACAGTTACTGTGGAACGAAATACCAGGGAAACCCAGATTTCCCTTACCCTGGGCCTGGACGGGACCGGAAAGGTCCGGATAGATACTGGCTGTGGATTTTTGGACCATATGCTGGAACTGTTTGCCCGCCATGGCCGGTTTGACCTGGACCTGAAATGCAAGGGGGACCTGAATGTGGACGCCCACCACACCACCGAGGATGTGGGGATCGTTCTGGGAAAAGCCTTTGCCCAGGCATTGGGGGATATGCGGGGAATCACCCGGTACGGCAGCTTTATCCTGCCTATGGATGAGGCCCTGGTCATCTGCGCTGTGGACATCAGCGGCCGGGCCGCCCTGGGCTACCAGGTGGAGCTGCCCGCCGCCCGGGTGGGGGATTTTGACACGGAGTGCGCCAAGGAATTCTGGTGGGCTCTGGCCCGGAATCTGCCGGGGACCCTCCACTTCAAACAGCTGGCAGGGGAGAACGCCCACCATATTCTGGAAGCCTGCTTCAAGGGAATGGGACGGGCCCTGGGTCAGGCAGCGGCCCTGGACCCCAAACTGGGGGATGAGATCCCCTCTACCAAGGGGCTGCTGGTATGATCGGGATACTGGATTACGGGGTGGGCAACCTGTTCAGCCTGTCCAGCAGCCTGAAGGCTCTGGGCCAGGAAGTGACCGTTACCGCCGATCCCCGGGAACTGGACCGGGCAGACCGTATCATTCTGCCGGGGGTCGGCGCCTTTGGGGACGCCATGTCCAAACTGGAACAGACCGGCCTGGTGCCGGTAGTCCGGGAGATGGCATCCCAAAAGCCTCTGCTGGGCATTTGCCTGGGCATGCAGCTTCTCTTTGAGGAAAGCCTGGAATATGGCCGCCATAAAGGGCTGGGATTCATCCCCGGTCAGGTGGCTCCCCTTCGCCCTGACCTGAAGGACCAGGGATTGAAAGTCCCGCACATGGGCTGGAACGCCCTCCATATTTTGAAGGACGACCCTCTCTTCCAATATATCCAGGAGGGGGAACATGTCTACTATGTACACAGCTATTACGGCAAAGACTGCATGGAAAGCACCCTGGCCACCAGCGATTACTCCATCCCGGTCACCGGAGTGGTACGCCAGGGCCTTGTGTGGGGCTGCCAGTTCCACCCGGAAAAGTCCGGGGATACGGGCCTGAGAATCCTGAAAGCCTTCAGCCAACTCTAAGGAGGAATCCCTATGTATATTCTCCCCGCCATTGACCTGCGGGCTGGCCAGGTGGTCCGGCTCTATCAGGGAGACTACGACCAGATGACCGTTTACGGTCAGGACCCGGCGGCTCAGGCCCTGGCTTTCCGTCAGGCGGGAGCCAGCCAGCTCCATCTGGTAGACCTGGACGGGGCCAAGGACGGCACCACCGCCAACTATGAAAGCATCCGTTCCATTGCCGCTCTGGGCGGCTTCTCCATTGAAGTGGGGGGCGGAATCCGCACCCAGCAGAGAATCGAGGACTACCTTGCCCTGGGAGTGGAGCGGTGTATTCTGGGCACTGTAGCGGTGGAGGATTTCGACTTTACTGCCCGGATGGCTAAAGAGTACGGCTCCCATATTGCGGTGGGAGTGGATGCCCGGGATGGCTATGTAGCCATCAAGGGTTGGAAGGAACTGAGCGGGGAGAAGGGAATCGACTTCTGCCGCCGGTTGGCGGATGTGGGGGTCAGTACCGTTATTTACACCGACATCAGCCGGGACGGCGCCATGGCCGGAACCAATCTGGAGCTCTATCGCCAGCTCACTGCCATCCAGGGGCTCAACATCATTGCCAGCGGGGGAATCAGCTTTGAACCGGAGCTGACCCAGCTGAAAGAGATGGGGGTCTGGGGGGCTATTCTGGGCAAATCCCTCTACACCGGAGCATTGAATTTAACGAATTGTATAAAAATTGCAGAATAATACAAAGAGTTGGTAAGCTATGATTACAAAACGGATTATTCCTTGTCTGGATGTGAAAAACGGCCGGGTGGTCAAGGGGGTCAACTTTGAAGGGCTCCGGGACATGGCCGACCCGGTGGAGATGGCCCGGATGTACAACCGGGCCGGGGCAGACGAGCTGGTGTTTTATGATATTACCGCCAGCTATGAAGGCCGCACCCTCTTTACCGACATCCTCACCCAGGTGGCCCGGGAGATTTTCATCCCTCTGACGGTGGGAGGAGGAATCAACACCCTGGAGGACTTTGACCGGGTGCTGAAATGCGGTGCAGACAAGGTCAGTGTCAACAGCGGCGCCATCCGGGACCCGGGGCTTATCTCCCGGGCCGCCCGCCGGTATGGGGACCAGTGCGTGGTCCTCAGCGTGGATGTAAAGCGGGTGGATGGGCAGTTCCGGGTCTTTGCCAAGGGAGGCCGGGAGGACACCGGGCTGGATGCTCTGGACTGGATCGTGCAGGGAGTGAAAAACGGCGCCGGGGAAATCTGCCTTAACAGCATTGATACCGACGGAGTGAAACAGGGGTTTGACCTGGAAATGCTGGATGCCGTGGCAGCTTTGGTGGATGTGCCCATCATTGCCAGCGGCGGGGCAGGCTGCAAGGAGGATTTCCTGGAACTGTTCCACCACAAAGGAATGGATGCAGGTCTGGCCGCCAGCATTTTTCATGCCCAAAAAGTTCCCATTGGGGAGTTGAAAAAATACCTCCGATATAATAATATAGAGGTAAGACTTTGAAGAGTGCCCCGGAGCGCCGGGGGGAGTTGACAGTATGGATTTGAAATTTGATGAAAAGGGTCTGATTCCGGCCATTGTCCAGGATCACTACACCAAGCAGGTGCTGACCCTTGCCTATATGAACCGGGAAACCCTGGCTCTTACCATTGCGGAAAAGCGGACGGTTTTCTGGAGCCGGAGCCGTCAGGAAATCTGGCGGAAAGGGGAGACCAGCGGAAACATCCAGCGGGTGGTCTCCATCACTGCCGACTGTGACGGGGATGCCCTGGTGGTGGAGGTGGTCAAGGACGGACCTGCCTGCCACACCGGAGCGGAAAGCTGTTTCTTCAATGAAGTCTATGTTTCGGATGAGCTGAAACCCTTCGCCTGGGAAGGTCTTTACCAGATGCTGAAAGGCCGGAAGGACACCCCCAAGGAGGGCAGCTACACCACCTACCTGTTTGAAAAAGGGATGGATAAGATCCTGAAAAAGGTAGGGGAGGAATCCACCGAGGTGATCGTCGCCGCCTGTAAGCGGGACAAAGAGGAGACCATTTATGAAATCGCCGACCTGGCTTATCATGTAATGGTACTCATGGTAGAAATGGGAATCACGGTGGAGGATATCACCAAAGAAGAAGAAAAGCGCCATGTGATTGACCACAAGGTCAAGCAAGAAAGGATGCAATGATGGCAGACTATCGCAGCAGCAGCGTACACAACCATTCCAACCTTTGCGACGGAAAATCCAGCCTGGGAGATATGGCTTATGCCTCCTGGCAGGCCGGGGTCCAGACCCTGGGCTTCTCGGGCCACAGCCATACCCCCTGCGACCTGGAATACTGCATGAGCCCCGGACGGACTGCTCAGTACAAGGCAGAAATTGCCCGGCTGAAAAAGCAGTATGCCGGAAAGATGGACATTCTCTGCGGCCTGGAGTGGGACGAATTTTCTGATACCGAACCCAGCTGGTATGACTACTGGATCGGAAGCGTTCATTATATTCAGGGACCCAAGACCGGCAAATACTACGAAATTGACTGGCGTCCTCAGGACCTGCTGGAATGCCTGCAGGAGGAGTTTGAGGGCAACGGTCTGGCCATGGCAAAACATTACTTTGACCATGTGGCCCAGGTGGCAGCCAAGCAGCCCACCATTCTGGGGCACTTTGACCTGATCAAAAAGCTGAACTGCACCGGCAGTTTCTTCGACGAGGAGAGCGCCGAGTACAAGGAAGTTGCTCTGGATGCCCTGCGCCGTGCCTTCGAGGACTGCAAGGTGCTGGAAATCAACACCGGCGGCGCTTACCGGGGCTACCGGAATGATTTCTATCCCGCCCTCTTCCTGCTGGAGGAGTGGAAGAAGCTGGGAGGCCAGGTGGTCATCACCGGAGATGCCCACGACACCAAGTCCATTCTCTGGGGCTTTGAGGAAGCCGCAGCCTACGCAAAACAGGCTGGCTTCACCCACAGCGTTATCCTTACCGCCAAGGGCTTTGAGGAAGCAGAGCTGTAATCTGATATTGAAAAAGGACCATCCCTCAAAAGATGGTCCTTTTTGTTTTAGAAAGGTAGCAGGGCAGATGGTTGCCGCCCTTGCACCGGAAAGGAAAATCCCTCCCATAAACTAAAAACAGGCCGCCGCTGATTTTTCAGCGACGGCCTGCCGTATTTTAAGAAATATGGGTGGGACCCTTTTTCTCTGCTTTAGAAGAAAAAGCCTTTTTACAGTGCTTCTGCAAAGGAATGCTCTACTTTGGGAGTCTCCATAAAATCTACAGGCTCAGCCTGAGCGGGGGATTCCAGCCGCTCCCGGGCTACGGCCAGCATCAGCTTGATCCGGTTTTCCTGGTTTACCCGGGTGGCACTGGGGTCGTAGTCGATGGGGGTGATGTTGGCATTGGGGTGCAGGGCGCGAATCTTGTTGACCATTCCCTTGCCGGCAATGTGGTTGGGCAGACAGCCGAAGGGCTGGGCGCAGACAATATTCTCATATCCGCTCTCCACCAGTTCAATCATCTCGGCGGTGAGAAGCCAGCCCTCGCCCATCTTGTTCCCGATTCCGATGATTCCCTTGGGCAGCTGGGTCAAGTCCTTGAACCGGGCAGGGGCATGGTACCCATACCGGCGGAGGGTTTCACAGATGACTGCTTCCACACCGTCCAGATAGTTCAGGAGCAGGTCGGGAAGCCATTTCTTGAGGGGGTTCCCGCCGTACAGCCGGATATCTTCGCTCATGTTGAAGGCGCAGTACTCCACAAAGCCCATAAGGCCGGGCAGGTTGACCTCGCAGCCTTCGCTTTCCAGGAACTTTTCCAGGTCATTGTTCCCCAGGGGACTGTATTTTACATAAATCTCGCCTACCACACCTACCTTTACCTTGGGTATCCGGGTCACGGGAATGGAGGCAAAGTCGGCGGCAATCTGGGGGAACCGGGCTTTCATGGCCCGGGCGGAGAACTTGCCCCGCTCCTTCAGGTCGGCGCCCAGAATCTCCACCCATTTATCTACCATGGCCTGGGTCTGGCCGGGATTGTTCTCATAGGGCTTGGTCTGGTTCCGCAGGGTCACCAGGAAATCCCCGTAGAAGATACCGGCAATGGTCCGGCGGAGCAGGGGAAGGGTCAGCTGGAATCCGCTGTCCTTTTCCAGGCCGCTGAAGTTGAGGCTGGCCACCGGAACCTGGGGGTATCCGGCTTTTACCAGCGCCTTTCGGAGCAGGTGGATGTAGTTGGAGGCCCGGCAGCCGCCGCCGGTCTGGGTAATGAGAAGGGCGGTGCGGTCCAGGTCATATTTTCCGCTGTTCAGGGCATCCAGAAACTGGCCAATGACCAGCAGAGCAGGGTAGCAGGTGTCGTTGTGAACATATTTCAGACCCATCTGAGCCACTTCGCTGCCGCAGTTGCCCAGGATTTCCACCTTGTATCCTGCCCATTCCAGGGCATACTGGATCAGGCGGAACTGAGTCACCGCCATGTTGGGAATCAGGATGGTGTGGGTCTTTTTCATTTCAGGGGTAAATTTGGGATAATGCATTTCCATAAAACAAGAACCTCAAACTTGGGGGGAACGCTCATCCAGAGCTGCGAAGAGGCTCCGCAGTCGGATATTGACCGCTCCCAGATTGCTGATCTCGTCGATTTTCAGCTGGGTATACAGCTTACCGCCAGCCTGAAGGATCTCCCGGGTCTCGTCGGTGGTAATAGCGTCCACGCCGCAGCCGAAACTCACCAGCTGGACCAAGTCCATGTCGGGCTGGGTGGTGCAGTATTTGGCGGCGGCATAAAGACGGCTGTGGTAGGTCCACTGGTTGAGAACCGTGGTGGGGAACTTTTCCACCAGGCAGCTGATGCTGTCCTCGGTGACCACAGCGGCGCCGTGACGGAGAATCAGTTCATCTATCCCGTGATTTACCTCAGGGTCCACATGATAAGGCCGGCCGGCCAGCACAATGATCCGCTTGCCTTCCTTCCGGGCCTGGTCAATGATTTCCCGGCCCCGGGTGCGGATCTGGTCCATGTGGTGCTGGTACTCGGCATAAGCGGCCTGGGCAGCCTGCTCCACCTCCTTGTGGGTGATCTTCTTATCCGGGAATTCCCGCTGAAGCACCCGGGTCATGGTTTTCACAAAGTCTTTGGGACGATGAATTCCCAGGTAATCGTAAATAAACTTGGTCCCGGCCAGTTCCGGGCAGTTGCCTGCAATCACTTCCGGATAGTAGGCTACCACCGGGCAGTTGTAATGGTTGTCTCCCAGCCCTTCGTCCAGGTTGTAGGACAGGCAGGGGTAGAAGATGGCATCCAGACCCATCTGGGCCAGGGCGTTGATATGTCCGTGGGCCAGCTTGGCAGGGAAACAGGCGGTATCACTGGGAATGGTTGCCTGTCCGGCCAGATAGAGCCCCCGGCTGCTGAAGGGACTGGTATGAACGGCAAAGCCCAGCTTGGTAAACAGGGTATGCCAGAAGGGCAGCAGTTCATACATATTCAGGCAGAGGGGAATTCCAATGCTGCCCCGGGTGCCGGGAACCGGCTTGTAGCTGGCCAGCAGGTCCCGCTTGTACTGGTACAGGTTCAACTCGCTGCTCTCTGCCTTTCCGGTGACCGGACGCTCACAGCGGTTTCCACTGATGAACCGGCTGCCGTCCGAGAAGGTGTTGATGGTGAGCTGGCAGTGGTTGCCGCAGCTCTGGCACTGAACATTGGCCACCTTCTGGCTGAAGTTCCGGAGCTGCTCCAAATCAAGCAGGGAACTTACCTGACCGGGAGCGGCCTTCTTCTGGCCGTACAGGGCAGCGCCGTAGGCGCCCATCAGACCGGCAATGTCGGGGCGGATGACCTCCACCCCCATCTCCTTCTCAAAGGCACGGAGGACTGCTTCGTTGTAGAAGGTACCTCCCTGGACCACAATGTTCCGGCCCAGCTCCTCGGGGCTGGAAGCCCGGATGACCTTGTACAAGGCGTTTTTCACCACGCTGATGGAAAGGCCGGCGGAGATGTTCTCAATGGAAGCACCGTCTTTCTGGGCCTGCTTGACGCTGCTGTTCATGAAAACGGTGCAGCGGCTGCCCAGGTCCACTGGGCTGTCTGCAAACAGGCCCAGTGCGGCAAATTCTTTCACATCGTAGCCCAAAGCCTGGGCAAAGGTCTGCAAAAAGCTGCCGCAGCCGGAGGAACAGGCTTCGTTGAGGAAGATGTTGCTGATGGCCCCATCTTCGATTTTGAAGCACTTCATGTCCTGGCCGCCGATGTCGATGATGAAATCCACATTGGGCATAAAATACCGGGCGGCGGTAAAGTGGGCAACAGTTTCCACCAGACTGTAGTCACAGTGGAAGGCATTCTTGACCAGCTCTTCCCCGTAGCCGGTGGTGGTGACACTGGCGATCTGCAGGCCAGGATGAGCCTCCATGATCTGGAGCAGCACTTCCCGCAGCAGCTTGAGGGGGCTGCCCAGGTTAGGCTGATAACTGGTGAACAGGATATTCCGATCCTGGTCGATGCAGACTACCTTCAAGGTGGTGCTGCCGCTGTCAATGCCAATGTGGACAGGGCCGCAGTCCGCAGAGAAGGGGACGCAGGGAACGCTGGCTTTCAGGTGCCGGGCATGGAATGTCTCATACTCCTCCTTGTTGGCAAAGAGGGGGGGCTGGCTGGCATAGGTGGCGGTGGCCCGGTACTGATCCAGCCGCTGGGCAACCTCCGCAAGATCCTGTTCCTGGTCGCTGTAGAAAGCGGCGCCCATGGCAACAAAGAGAAGGCTGTTCTCGGGGCAGCGGCCTTCCAGGTGAAGTGCCTGGTCAAAGCTCTGTCGGAGTACACTGCTGAAGGTCAGGGGGCCTCCCAGATACAGCACCTTTCCCTTGATGGGCCGGCCCTGGGCAAGGCCGGCAATGGTTTGGTTGACCACTGCCTTGTAAATGCTGGCGGCAATGTCTCCGGGCAGAGCTCCCTGGTTGATAAGGGGCTGAATGTCGCTTTTGGCAAACACGCCGCACCGGCTGGCAATGGTATAGGTTTTGGCAGCCTTGGAAGCTGCCTCGTTCATTTCATCGGCCTCCATCTTCAAGAGGGTGGCCATCTGATCAATAAAGGCTCCGGTGCCGCCGGCGCAGCTGCCGTTCATCCGCACTTCGGTGCCGTTTGTAAGAAAGAGGATTTTTGCATCCTCACCGCCCAGTTCGATGACACAGTCAGTGTCCGGCTCCAGCCGGTTGACAGCCACCCGGGTGGCAAACACTTCCTGTACAAAGGGAACCTGGCAGCTGTTAGCCAATCCCATCCCGGCGCTGCCGGAAATGGCCAGAGAAGCCTTTCCGCCGGGAACCTTATCGCGGGCCAAGGAGCGCAGCAACTCCTGGGCACTTTCCAAAATATGGCTGTAGTGCCGCTGGTAACTGGAATGCACCAGCCGGTCCTTCTCGTCCAGAACCACACACTTGATGGTGGTGGAACCGATATCCAGACCTACTTTCATCATAGTTTCCTTCCTCCAATGTAAAAGGGCCTTTGCCAAAAAACGACAAATTCACCTCCTATACATTATATAGGAAGGGCAAAGGAAAAATCAATGAGCGCACTCCACGAAAAAATAGGAACAATTGTAAAAAAATTATGAAGAAAAGCGCCATTCCAGGGGGAATAGCGCTTTTGAAAGAAAAATTTTTCAACTGTGAAGAAGCTGATCCAGCGCCTGGGGAAGTTCCCGGCGGGAATGTATGTCCAGCTTGGAAAAGATATTTTTCAGGGTGCTTTTGATGGTGTTCTCGCTGATGTCCAGTTTCTGACTGATCTCCCGGTTGTACATACCCTGGGCGGCCAGGGTGGCAATTTCCACCTCTCTGGGGGTAAGTCCCGCGGAGTTCTGGCTGGCCAGACGGACAGGAATTTCCATAGTGGAACCAAACTGGTCTCCCAACTGGGGAATCTGTTCCCGGCAGGGTTCCCAGTCAGGCTGGACCCGGGCCAGAATCTCTTCCAACCGGCTGTACAGCTCCACAAAGGGCATCACCAGGCCGTCGGGGCGGGCCAGACGGATGGCTTCCTGTAAGTAATATTCCGCCCGGCGGGGGTGGTTCAGTCCCTGGCTGGCCATGGCCAAGGCCAGATGACCGTACAGCCGGACCGGCAGAGTGTTGGAGGAACGGACCAGTTCCCGCTCCAGGCTGAGCACCTGGGTATGCTTTCCCAACCGGCAGAGGATAAGGGCCTGGCAGGCCAGGGCCAGGGGCTTGAGGGGGGCGGAAAGCCGGACCTGGTCCCACTCTCCCTGACGAATCCAGGCAGGCGGCTGTCCCGGGTGCTGGCTGGAAGCCCAGAACCAGCCTTCCAGAATATCCAGTCCTGCAAGGCAGGGACCCTGGCGGCCATCCAATTCTTCCAGCCGGCTCCGGGCCTGGTCCAGAAGATTTTTCAGCTTTTCCACCTTTCCGTTGGCGAAAAGAATGCGGGCTTCCAGAGCGGTGGCCCCCAGCAAAAGGTGGGGGAGCCGAGTCCCCTGGGCCTGACGGCGGAGGCGGTGAGCCAGAATCTGGGACTCCTCCAGGTCACCGGAGAAATATAGCAATTCTCCCCGGGCCAGGTCTCCCAGTCCGGTGAGGGGAAGGGGAGCGCTGGGATATTTGGATTCCCCTTTTTGGAACAGCTCTGCGGTCTGGGAAAGCCCCTCTCCTTTGCCCCAGATGCTCAAAAGACTGGGGGAACCGTACAGGCCGCCGGCATATTCCAGAGGAACCGAGCAGCCTCCCGGCAGGGAAGTGGTCACCCGCTCCAGCTGAGAGAAGAAAAGGGCAGGCTGACAGGACAGGCAGCCTTCGGTCAATACAAAGGTGGCATCCAGGCCGGCGGCCAGTTCCGGGTCAGAGACTTTCTGGCGGGCCTCCTGATAAAGCTGGCGGCACTGGGCGGCAGGCCCATCAATGCCATAGGCTGAAAAGAGCCAGAGAAAATGAAGAAGAGCAGCGGGATGGTTCGTCAATTCGGGAATCTGACAGCAGGTCAGCCAATCCCGGGCGGCCCAGGGGTCCAGCGCCGCTGCCTGAGAACGGGTCAGACAGTCCATACTGTGGAGAAGAGCCTGGGACTGACCGCCCCGGGCAAAGCAGGCCAGAGCCTGTCCGGCCTTGCCCTGACTTTCATACCACTGACCGTGCCGGAGATAGATTTCCCCCTGGTCCCGGCGGCCTTTGAGCTGGCTGGTGAGAAGAGCGGCCAGAAGGGGATAGAACCGGTATTCGCCCTCTTCCAGGTCATGCTGGAGGAAAAATCCCTGGTCTACAAGCCGTTCCAGCAGGGGAGCGGCATCCCCCTCCTGCCAGAGGAACCGGGCCTGTTCCAAAGTAAAGCCGTCCCCGCAGGGGGCCAGCAGATAGACGAACCGGCCCAGAGGAGCTTCCAGCTGGTCCACCTGGGTCATGAGAAACCGGGGCAGGGCTGCGCTGAGACGGAGCTGCCCGGTCCGCACAAAGTCGGTGAGCATCAGGAACACCGCCATCATCCAGCCCTGGGTGGCGGCGTAGAGGGTGTGGGCCTGGACAGTGGACACCCGGACCTGACAGCTGCGGCAGAAGGGGATGATTTCCTTTTCATCCAGGAGAAGGTCCCGGTCCTGAATCAGCAGGACCTGCCCTTTGCAGACCGGCTCGCTGTCCTCACTGAAAACCCGGTGGCGGGAGCAGATCATGATTTTCAGCCGCTCGGGAAGGGCCAGCGCCAGTTCCAGGAGCCGCTGGCTCAGCTGGGGAGACTGGGCTTTCTGGTAATCATCGATCAGGACCAGCACCGGACCTTTCCGGCAGATGGCACCGGCCAGAACGGGCAGGGGCGACTCCGGGTCAAGACCGGGGGCCAGCTGATTGCAAAAGCGGATCCAGAAGGTGTCCGGGTTATATGTATCCAGGTTCATCCGGAAAGCCTGCCCCTTGAAATGCCGGGCCAGATATCCGGCGGCCACGGTTTTTCCACAGCCCACCGGAGCCCAGAGCAGGATCATAGGGTAGTCCGGCAGCTGGGCGGCCAGGACTTTCAGCCGGGGAGTGATATAAGGTTTTCTGGGGCGGGGCTGCTGATTATTTTCCATCCGTTACTGCCTCCAAGGGGGTTTGGGAATGTAAACTTCCGAGAGTTTCATCCTCTTTTCTGGTATTCAGTATAGCATAACCGGAACCAAAAAGCACCCGTTATTTGGCGAAGAGGGAGGGGAAAGGACCGGAAATAAGTCTTACTTATATTTTTGGGCTGTTTTTCCCGGAACCCGAATAAAAAGACATTTTGTCCAGTTTGTATGGTAATGAGGGGAAAGTTGTCTCTTTTTCATTGAAAAGGTCAAAAAAACATGATATACTTCACTTAGTATCACCAGAAGTGGGGATTGTGAAAGCATATCCCCGGGACAGCAGTCCCAATACGAGTAAAGAGAGGTAACCGAACTATGACTGGGAATATCTATTACATCCAGAGCCCCAACCTGAACAGTGAGGAGATTCGTCAGGCCAACATGGGTCTGCTGAAGCAGCTGTCCGAGCAGGCAGGCGTGGAATTGAAAGTGGGAGAGCTGGAAGATCTTCAGCCCGACGGCTTCAATATGGTATTCGTAGGCGGCGGCGGATGCGAGAACGAGTTCAAGATCCGCTGCACTCAGATGCCCCAGCCCATTATTCTGCTCACCTGTGGAAACAATAACTCCCTGGCAGCTTCCATGGAGATCCTTTCCTACCTGCGCCAGCGTGACATCCCCTCCGAGATCATTCACGGCAGCATGGAGGACATGGCACAGCGGATTCAGACCCTGAGCCGGGTATTTGCCGCCAAGCAGAAGGTCAAGCATCTCCGTCTGGGCCGCCTGGGCCGTCCCAGCGACTGGCTCATCTCCAGCGATGTGGATGCCGTTCAGAGCGAGCTGACCAACGGAATCCAGATTCTGGACATCCCCATGCTGGAACTGATGGAGGAAATCAAAAAGCATACCTATGAGCCCAACCAGTACACCCAGATGGTGCTGGATGCAGCCTTCAGCCGGAAGGATGTGGACCTGGCTCTGGATATTTATGGCGGCATGAAGCGTATCTGCCAGAAGTACAAGCTGGACGGAATCACCGTCCGGTGCTTTGACCTGCTCCAGCCGGTCAAGAATACCGGATGTGTGGCCCTGGCTATTCTGAACGCCGAGGGAATCTATGCCGGCTGTGAGGGCGATACTCCTGCCCTTATCTCCATGGCAGTGCTGGGTGAGCTGACCGGTCAGCCCGTGTTTATGTGCAACCCCAGCCGAATCGAAAGCCGGAAGGGCGAGATCGTTCTGGCCCACTGCACCCTGCCTCTGAATATGCCCACCAGCTTCCAGCTTATGACCCATTACGAGTCCGGCCTGGGCGTTGCCTTCCGTGGCGTTATCCCCACCGGAGATGTGACCGTCTTCAAGTGCAGCGGCCTGCTGGACCGTTACTTTGCATCCAAGGGCCAGCTGATTGAGAATCTGGACGAGGCCACCCTCTGCCGTACCCAGATCCGTATCAAGATGGACGGGCTGGACTACTTCACCACCCGCTCCATCGGCAACCATCATTGCGTCATCTGCGGAGATTATGTGGACCTGGTAGACGAGTTCTTCAAGTACCTGTAATCCGGCGCAACCATACAGAATCTAAGAGGAGGGATCTCTTTGGCAAACGATCATATCGACATGAATGTCAAGGTCGTGGAAATGCGGGATATCGTCAAAAAGTTTGGAGACTTTGTGGCCAATGACGGTATCAATCTCACTGTCCATAAAGGTGAGATCCACGCGATCCTGGGCGAGAACGGCGCAGGAAAAAGTACCTTGATGAATCAGCTCTACGGCATGTTTCCGCCCACAAGCGGACAAATTCTGGTCCATGGCAAGCCGGTGGTGCTGGATAACCCCCAGAAGGCCATCAAAGCCGGGATCGGAATGGTTCACCAGCACTTCATGCTGGTGCCCCCCTTCACCGTCACCGAAAATATTGTCCTGGGAATGGAGCCGGTCAAGGGCGTAAAGCTGGATATGGTCAAAGCCAGACAGGATGTCAAGGAAATCAGTGAAAAGTACGGTCTCTCCATTGACCCGGATGCCAAAATCGAGGATATCAGCGTGGGCATGCAGCAGCGTGTGGAGATCCTCAAGGCCCTTTACCGGGGCGCTGAGACTCTGATTCTGGACGAGCCTACCGCCAGCCTGACTCCTCAGGAAATCAATGAGCTGATCCACATTATGCACAGCCTCACCGAGGACGGAAAATCCATCATCCTGATTACCCACAAGCTGAAGGAGATCAAGGCTTCCGCTGACTACTGCACCATTATCCGCCTGGGCAAGTACATTGATACGGTCAAGGTCGCGGATGTGACCGAAAACGATTTGGCCAGCCTGATGGTGGGCCGGAAGGTGACCTTTACGGTGGATAAGCCCCCTATGAAAGCAGGGGAGCTGGTCCTGGATGTAAAGGACCTTCACGGTGTGGACTACCGCGGGGTGGAAATTCTCAAGGGACTTTCCATCCAGGTCCGCAAGGGTGAGATCCTGGGCATTGCCGGTATCGACGGCAACGGTCAGACCGAAATGGTGGAGATCATTACCGGTCTGCGGAAAGCTACGGGAGGACAGGTGCTGGTCAACGGGGTGGATGTAATGAACAAGCCGCCCCGGTTCGGCTTTGAACATGGGGTGTCCAGTATCCCTGCCGACCGGCAGAAGCACGGTCTGGTGCTGGATTTCTCGGTGGCGGAGAATATGATTCTCCAGAATTACGCCCAGGAGCCCTTCTCCAAGAAGGGAATCCTGGACCAGAAGGCCATTGGGAAATACACCCGGGAAGCCATGGAAAAGTACGATATCCGTCCCCGGGATGCTGTGCGGAAGGCAGCCAGGACCTTGTCCGGCGGCAATCAGCAGAAGGTGATTATCGCCCGGGAAGTGAACAATGACAAGGACCTGCTCATTGCAGTCAACCCTACCCGGGGCCTGGATGTGGGCGCCATTGAGTATGTTCACAAGTATATTATCGACCAAAGAAACAAGGGTAAGGCAGTTCTCCTGGTCAGCTTTGAGCTGGACGAGATCATGTCCCTGTCCGACCGCATCGATGTTATTTTTGACGGAAAGATCAGCGGCAGCGTGACCGGGGACCAGGCGGATGAAGAGACCCTGGGAATGATGATGGCAGGAGGAAAAGCAGAATGAGCAAACTTGAAAAGATATTGCAAAGCGCTTTTTTCCGGACTCTGCTGTCCATTCTGATTGGATTTGCGGTGGGAGCAATCTTCCTTCTGGCGGTAAACATCAGCCCGGTGGAAGCCTACGAAAAACTCTTCACCAGCATTTTCTCCAGCCCTAAAAGCCTTTCCTACTGCGTGGTTTACGCTACGCCCTTGATTATTCTGGGCCTTTCGGTGGCCTTCTCCTTCCGGACCGGCGTGTTCAACATCGGTGCTGAAGGTCAGTTTGTGGTGGGCAGTATGGCCGCCTGTGTGGTGGGCATTCTGGTTCCCGCACCCCCTGTCATTCTGCCCATCCTCTGCATTGCGGCGGCTGCCATTGCCGGTGCCCTGTGGGGCGTTATTGTGGGCTTCCTCAAGGTGAAATGGGGAATCAACGAAGTGCTTTCCATGATTATGTTCAACTGGATCGCCTTCTACCTCTCCAACTATATTGCCGACATTCCCCTCATTAAGAGCGACGGAAATGCCGAAGCCACCAAAAATGTACAGGAGGCGGCCATGATCCTGCTGCCTGAAAGCTGGATCAAGGGGCTGGGGCTCTGCAACAGTGCCAGCTGGGGTATTTTCATTGCGGCAGCGCTGGCCGTGATGGTCTATGTCATCATTGAGAAAACCGCCTTGGGCTACCGCCTCAAGGCTGTTGGATACAATCGGGACGCAGCCGAGTACGGCGGTATCAACGCCAACCTCTCTATTATGACAGCGCTGGCTATTTCCGGCGCCATGAGCGGCATTGCCGGCGCCACCAACCTGCTGGGAATCGGCCAGCGTATCGCCATTTTCTCTGCCCAGGAATCCTACGGCTTCCAGGGAATCATTGCAGCCCTTATCGGCGCCAACAATCCTCTGGGCGTTTTCGTGGGCGGCCTGTTCTATGGCGCCATCAAGTATGGCGGCAGCCGACTGAACATTATCGGAGCTCCCTCCGAAGTGGTCAACGTCATTATGGGAACCGTCATCTTCCTCATTGCCATCAGCCATATTTTCAACTTCCGGCTGAAGAAAAAGAAAAAAGGAGGGGACAAGTAAATGGATAATCTTATCAACAACCTGGGAATTCTGGTTTATGCCACACTCCTTTATACAGCCCCTCTGCTCTACGCTGCCATGGGCAGCTGTTTCTCGGAAGTGTCCGGCGTGGTGAACATCGGTATCGAGGGAATGATGACCATGGGGGCTTTTACCGGCGCCGCTGTGGCCTACTTTACCGGTAACCCCTGGCTTGGATTCCTCTGTGCCGGACTGTCCGGAATGGCTTTTGCGCTGCTCCACGGGGTGGCCACCGTTAAGTTTGGCGCAGATCAGACCATCTCCGGTACTGCCATCAACTTCTTGGCCCCTGGCGTGGCCATTGTCACCGCCAAGGCTATTTTCAATTCTTCGGACACCATTCCCCTGGAGCCCACCAGCAAAATGCCCATCCTTTTTTCAGGGGTCTTTTCCTCGGGCACTCCCTGGTCCAACTTTATGAAGAATGTCTTTTCCACCTACGCCTCCACTTACCTGGTGTTTGTGGTGCTGGTGGTAGTTTGGTTCGTCTTCTACAAAACCCGGTTCGGTCTCCGGATGCGGGCCTGCGGAGAGCACCCCATGGCCTGCCAGAGCCTGGGCATTGATGTGCACCGTACCCGGATGATCTGTGTCTGTCTCAGCGGATTTTTGGCCGGCCTGGGCGGCGCCTGCATGACCATGGCTACCAGCAACCAGTTCCGTCCCACTTCTATTGTGGGCCAGGGCTTTATTGCCATTGCCGCTGTCATTTTCGGCAAGTTCCGTCCCCAGGGTGCCATGATCGGCTGCCTCCTCTTTGGCCTTTGCTCCGGCCTGCGGGTGGTCATCGGATCCAGCAGCCTGAACATTTCCGTTCAGCTCCTCTCCATGATCCCCTATGTGGTCACAGTCATCGTGCTCATCTTCTTTGTGGGCAAGTCCCATGTGCCTGCCGCCAACGGAAAACCCTTTGTAAAAGCGAAATAGTATTACTTTTCCGGGTCCCCGGCTCAACGCCGGGGACCTTTTTCCTTTCCCGGAAAATTCCGCTGTTTCAAAAGGTTTCTGGACCTTTTTCAAGGAAAGTAAAAGACCTTTCATAATTTTGTAATTTGTGAGTAAAGGCTTTTGGGTTGAAAAATGTCGCCTAAACTGGTACACTGATGTTAAGTCAGGGAAAAACTTCCCTGCAAAACAAATACATAAGGAGATAAAGAAACATGAAAAAGCTGATTGCACTTCTGCTGGCTGTTGTCATGTGCCTGAGCCTGGTTGCTTGCGGCGCTTCCAACGACACCGCTGCTGACGACGCAGCTACCAATGATGCAGCTGCTACCGATGAGGCTGCTGAAGGTGAAGCTACCGGCGAAACCATCAAGATTGGCATGGTTACCGATGTGGGCGGTGTAAACGACCAGTCCTTCAACCAGACTTCCTGGGAAGGTCTGCAGGCCCTGGCTGCTGAAGATCCCACCTTTGAGGTGAGCTACCTGGAGTCCAAGACCGACGCTGACTACGCTTCCAACCTCCAGACCTTTGTGGATGAAGGCTACGACTTGATCATCAGCGTAGGTTACATGCTGGCCGACGCTACCCGTGCTGCTGCTGAGGAGTACCCCGAGCAGAAGTTTGCCATCATTGACGATAACACTTGCGCTGACCTGCCCAATGTTGCCTGCCTGATGTTTGCTCAGGAGCAGTCCTCCTACCTGGTAGGTGTTGTAGCCGGCCTGGCTACCGAGACCAACACTGTTGGTTATGTTCAGGGCATGGTTTCCGAGTCCATGAACCAGTTCGGCGTTGGCTTCATTTCCGGCGTTCTGTCCGTCAATCCTGAGGCCACCGTTCTCCAGTACAACGTAAACAACTTCGCTGACGCTCCCGGCGGTTCCACCGCTGCCACCAACATGATCACCAACGGCGCTGATGTTGTGTTCCACGCTGCTGGCGGCACCGGCAACGGCGTTATCGAAGCCTGCGCTACCAATGGCGTTTACGCCATCGGTGTTGACACCGACCAGAGCCCCCTGGCTCCCGAGTATGTGCTGACCTCCGCTATGAAGCGGGTGGACAACGCTGTTCAGGACATTTCCAAGGCTGTTAAGGACGGCACCTACACTGCTGGCACCCACCTGTACGACATGACCAACGGCGGCGTGGACAT
This sequence comes from uncultured Gemmiger sp., assembly GCA_944386495.1. Taxonomy (GTDB): domain Bacteria; phylum Bacillota; class Clostridia; order Oscillospirales; family Ruminococcaceae; genus CALXEN01. The sequence goes on from CALXBE010000014.1 coordinate 29,513, forward strand.
TGCTCCCACTCAGGACCTCCTGACCGAGGAAATGATCGCTGCTGTTGAGGAGGCCAAGGCTGGCATTCTGGACGGTTCCATCGTGGTTCCCACCACTGCTGAGGAAGTGCCCGAGTTCACTCTGGCCAACGCTGAGTAATCAGAGTTTGATCCTTATTTTTCCGGGCAGAGGGAAACCTCTGCCCGGTTTCTGTTTAAAAATAAAAAGCTGTCCGTCTCAATGGCGGACAGCTTTTTTGCTGCGTAAGAACTATCCTTTTTTCAAACTTTGCCGGACCCGAAGATCCTGACCAAAGAATCGAATCATTTTGCAATTGCCCAGGATTCGGCTGGCGATTTTTTCGGTATACCGGCTTTGAATCACGCCAGGGTCGGTGATGTTGGTGGTGTAGATGGTGGCCCGGTGTGTGAGAAGCCGATGATTTACCAGTTCGTACAAGGCGCTGGTGGTGTAGCTGTTGAGGAACTCAGTGCCCAAATCGTCCAGAATCAGAAGGTCAGCCTCTTTCACCGTATCCATCCAGAGGGAATCGCCCTCCTGAAAATGCTCCCGGTCCAGCTGAGCCATAAGATCGGCGGCACTGGCGTAGATCACATCATATCCCTGGTTCAGGACCCGGTCCGCAATGCTGAGAGCCAGCTTGGTCTTGCCCAGACCGGCGCTTCCGGTAAAGAGGAGGTTTCGGCTGTCAGGAGTAAATTCCTGGGCATACTTCTGGGCAAAGGCCAGCATTTTCCCCATGTATTCCCGAAGGTTCCCGCCCAGTTCAGGGTCGATTCCATTGGGATACTTTTCCAGGGAGAAGGAAGAAAAATCCGAAAGCTGAAGGGGAGAGGAACGGTTGATTTCCTCCCGGCGCAGAACCCGCACCCGCTGGTGGACACACTGACAGGTGAGCCCCTGACTCTTTCCTGTATCTTTGCAGATGGGACAGGTATACTTGGGCTCCAATGCGTTTTCAGGATAACCTGCAGAGGCCAGCAGAACCTTTTTCTCAGAGGCGATCCGGGCAACTGCTTCCAGGGCGGCGGCCCGCTTGGCAGTATCTCCTTCCAATGCGGCCAGCATAGCCTGGCTGCCCTGACGGCGGGCTTCGTCCTCCAGCGGCTTCAGGCCGGGAAGAGCCTGATAAATCTTTTCATTATCCTGGTGGGCCTGCATAACAGCCCGCTGACGGTTGTCTGATGCCCAGTCCCGGGCCAGACGGTAAAGTTCATCCCTGCTTTTCATGATGATCTCTCCTTTGGGAGAAAATGTGCTATTAAAAAACCGAAGTGCGGCGGCTTGCTACACTTCGGTATGCTGGAGCGGATAATGGGAGTCGAACCCACCTATTCAGCTTGGGAAGCTGACATTCTACCGATGAATTATATCCGCACTTCTTCTGGACAAATCTAGTCTACCAAAATTCAGAAACCTTGTCAAGAGAAAGTTTGGGGGTGAAAATGCTACCACTCCCAGGCGATTTGTGCTATACTATGGGAGCAAATGGAGAGATGGGAGGGCATTTCGTGGAATATGCACTGAAGGAAATCCAGGGGGACAGCCGTGCGGTGCCCCAGCTGGTATTCAATCAGCTTCAGCGGGCAGATGGAGACTCTGTACGGGCCGCCCTCTACCTGGTTGCGGGGGGAAGCACTGACCCCAAACAGATGGCCCGGGAACTGAGACTGAAAAGTGTCCGAGCGGCGGAAAATATTCTTCAGTTCTGGGCAGGGGCGGGGCTCCTGGAGCCTAAAAACGCTCCCTGCCTGGAGGAGCCTGCCCCGGTATTAGACACCCGCCAAATCAATCTGGCGGCCATGCGGGACCCCATGGTGGCCACCCTTATGGAGGAGGTCCAGGCCCACTTTGGAAAAATTCTCAGTCACAGTGAAATGCAGCGGCTGGCAGGGCTGTACCTTCAGGAAGAATATCCCTTGGATGTGATTCTGATTTGCTGCGCCTACCTGGCGCAGAGCGGGAAACGGACGGTGGCCCGGCTGGGCAGCGAGCTGGCCCGGTGGCGGGAAAATGGAGTGGAAACCGGGGAACAGGCAGAGAGATATCTGGTCCTGCTGGAGCGGCGGAGAAAAGAGGAGGAGGCTGTTGCCCCCCTCTTTGGAATAACGCCCCAGGATCTGACCCTGGCCCAGAAGCGTTCTATTTACAGCTGGTTTGAGGATTGGAATTTCTCCCTGCCTATGATTCGGGAGGCTCTGGTCCACGCTGAGGATAAAAATACCATCCGGTATGTAAACGGGATTCTTCGCTCCTGGCACAGCCAGGGATATACCCAGCCTTCCCAGGTACAGGGATCGGGTGTATTGCAGGGCAGCAATATTACCTCTACCGCTGCACAGCCCACCCAGGCATCCAGCTCCATTCAGGCAATGTTCAGTCAGGACTGGAACCAGGCTTTTGAGGACTAAAGGAGGAACAGAGAATGCTGGAACTGGAAAAGCTGCCGGTTTATCTCTACTTCAAAAACGGAAACACCTACTCCGGCGCCCATGAGGGCATGCGGTATCAGATTCGTCAGGGAGGCAGACCGGACCCGGATGACCCGTCAGGAAAGAAAAAAATCCCTTACCTGGAGGTTCGGGCCTGGCCGGAACCCTGGAGCATTGAACACACCGACCCCGCCAAAATTTCCACCCGGGAATTTTCTCCCGACCTGGCGGGGCTGGAACAGGGGGTGAATTGGCTCAAGGAACTGCTGATCTCCCGCCGGGAGGATTGGGAGAATATTCCCTCCATCCTGGATTGTCAGCCCTGGAGACCGGCTCCTGAACCGGAGGAGACAGAAAAAGACACCCCGCCTTGGGAATAAAAAAAGAATGCCCACCGGTTGTGCGGACCGGTGGGCACCAAGGAAAGAGGGAAAGATAAGAAAGATGCTAGGCATCTGCAAATTAGCGTTTTCTCATTGACTTCATTATACCGCAGGAGTACAATTTAGTAAAACGCTTTATTTTCAGGTCAAAGGTGAAATAAATTCACCACATGGAGGAGGGGGAGCGGTTATGACCTTACTGGATTATCAGGTGTTTTGGGAGATCAGTCACCTGGGCAGCTTTGCCGCCGCAGCCAAAAAGCTCCATCTGACCCCTTCGGCCATCAGCCACGCAGTAGCCGGAATGGAGCGGGAATGTGGATTCAGCCTGTTTCAAAGAGCCAAGAACGGCGTTTCTTTGACCAGCGGAGGGCGGAGGCTTCTGCCCGCAGCCCAGCAGGTACTGGCCAGCCAGGAATCCTTTCGCCAGACCCTGGAGGAAATCAACGGACTTGCCCGGGGCCATGTGTCCATCGGCACCTTCAACAGTGTCTGCACCACCTGGCTGCCGCCTCTGATAAAACTGTTCCGGAGCAGGAATCCCGGAATACAGGTGGAAGTTTATCAGGGAAGCTATCAGGATGTGGCCAACTGGCTGAAAGAAGGTGTAGTGGACCTGGGAATCTTGTCCGAAGATGCAGCTGCGGAATTCCAGTTTACCCCTCTCAGCCGGGATAAATTGGTCTGTGTGGTGCCGGACAATTTCACTCCCGCAGCGGGGGACCATATCCAGGTGGAGGAACTGGAAGGACAGCCTTTTGTCCTGCAAAGTTCAGGCTCCAATGTGGATATCCGGGACTTCTTCAAACGACATCATATGGAGCTTCAGGTCAGCTGCCATGTGCAGGATGACCAGGCCTGTATTGCTCTGGTGGAGAGCGGGCTGGGGATCTGTGTGGTCCCGGAACTGGTTCTGAAATGCTTCGCCCGGCCTATCCGGGCCTATCCCATCCGACCGGAGGAGTACCGGGTCATTGGCTTGGCAGTGATGGCCGGGACCACCCTGACCCCCGCAGCCCGGGAACTGAGCAAGGCTATCTGTTCCGTGGGAGAGCTGTCATAAAAACTTTATCAAAAACGAAAAAAGCCAGACCAAGTTGTGACCCTTGGTCTGGCTTTTGCTGTATCTCTCAGGATTGCTGCTCTTCCCAGGTACGCTCACTGATAATGTACCGGGGACGGGCTTTGGTTTCCATATAGATTTTTCCGATGTATTCTCCAATGACTCCCAGACAAAGCAGCTGAACACCGCTCATAAAGCAGAGGATGGAAACGGTACTGGCCCAGCCCGAGACGGTATGTCCCATAAGGCTGGTTATCACTGCCCAGATCACTCCTAAAAAGCTGATGAATGAGACCAGAGCGCCGAACCCGGTGATCAGTCGGATGGGCTTGACACTGAGGCTGGTGATTCCGTCAAAAGCCAAGGCCAGCATTTTTTTCAGGGGGTAATGGCTCTCCCCAGCGATCCGCTCTGCGCGCTCATAGTAGACGCTGGTACTCTTGAACCCAACCAGGGGAACCATTCCCCGGAGGAAGATGTTCACCTCTTTGAAGTTGGCAAACTCCTGCAGCACCCGGCTGGAGATGAGCCGGTAGTCGGCGTGATTGAAAACGCACTCGGCCCCCATCCAGTTCATAAGGTGATAGAATCCTTCGGCGGTGAACCGCTTGAAGAAGGTGTCAGTGTCCCGTTTGCTGCGAACCCCGTACACCACTTCACACCCATCCAGATAGGCATCTACCATCTTGTCCATGGCGTTGATGTCGTCCTGGCCATCACAGTCAATGCTGATGGTAATGTCGCACCGGTCTTTGGCCTCCATCAGTCCAGCCAGAACTGCGTTCTGATGACCCCGGTTCCGGCTCTGGCTGATCCCCAGAAAATGAGGATCTTCTTTTGCAAGCTGAGAGATGATTTCCCAGGTCCGGTCTTTGCTGCCGTCGTTTACAAACAGGACTCGGCTGTCAGGAGAAATTTTCCCGGCGGCTTCCAGGGTCTCCAGCTTTTCCCGGAACATTTTGCAGGTGATGGGAAGCACCTCCTGCTCGTTGTAGCAGGGAATTACAATGTAAAGGCAGGGAATTTTCTGTCTCATAATAAAACTTCCTTTCAATGGGCTGCCTGATTGGCCAAAGCTGCTTTGTCCAGCAGCTTGAAGCTGCTCTTGTACAGTTCAATGAGTCCCTCGTTCTGCATCCGGTTCAGTTCCCGGCTGAGAGCGCTTCGCTCGCAGTTGAGATAATCAGCCAGCCCTGCCCGGTTGAGGGTGATGGAGAAAGTATCTTTTCCCTGGCGGGCCGCTTCGTCCAGCAGCCAGGTGCAGAGCTTGGCCCTGAGACTTTTCAAAATCAGAAGGTCAACTCTCCGGTTGAGGGCAAAATATTTCTCGCTGATGGTGGCTACCAGATTCTGCATAAGCTGGTTGTGGCTGTAATGAAGGGAATGGCAGGGATGGATGATTTTCTGGTAAGGGAAGAAGACTGCTTTGCAGTCGGTGCGGGCCAGAATGGTCACCGGACTTTTCAGGGAACTGCCGCTGAGCACATCCCCGAAAATGTCCCCGGCGCTCAGATGGGTGATAAGGACCTCGGCACCGTCGGGAGTGTTTTTGATTCCGTCTGCCTGACCTTCCAGAATGATTCCAATGTCGTGGCTTTCATATCCGAACAGAAGCAGAATCTCGCCTTTGCGGAAGGTTTTTACCTGAGGACGGAAGCATTGGAGCAATTCCTCAAGCCCCTGCAGGGAAATTCCCCGGAACAGGCTGGTAGACATGAGTATAGGATAATATTCCTCCAAAAAGACCCCTCCTCTATGATTGTTGCCTAAGCAACGGACTGAATTCATTATACTCTAAAATATCTGGAAATACAAGGGAATCTGTTTTTCTGCCGTTGCGGCGGCAACTGACAGAAAATCTAAAGGAAGATAGAATAAAAAGGTCTTGATATGATTATTTCCATCTGAGGATGGATGAAAGGAAGAAAAGAATCATGAAAAAAGTACTCTCTCTTTTGCTGGCCCTGACCCTTTGTCTGGGGCTGGCTGCCTGCACAGCCCAACAGGAACAGACTCCCCCGGCGGCGGAACAGACCCCCGCAGTGGAAGAACCTGTCCAGGAGACCGAGGCTGACCCGGTCACCTGCCGTATTGCGGGCCTGAAAGGTCCTACCACTATGGGCCTGGTCAACCTGATGAAGAAGGCCGAGGAAGGCCAGACCCAGCAGGCATATGAATTCAGCGTTTACGGAACTGCCGATGAGATCCTGCCTCTTCTCCTTCAGGGAGAACTGGATGTGGCAGCCATCCCTGCCAACCTGGCTTCCACCCTCTACGCCAAGACAGAGGGACAGATTCAGGCTATGGCAGTGAACACCCTGGGGGTGTTGTATGTAGTGACCACCGATGACTCCATCCAGTCCCTGGAGGACCTGAAAGGCCGGACTGTTCTCAGCACCGGAAAGGGAACTACTCCTGAATACCTGTTCCGGTATCTTCTCAACCAGGCGGGAATTGACCCGGACAAGGACCTGACCCTGGATTACAAGAGCGAGGCCACCGAGGTGGTGGCTGCCATGCAGGCAGACAGCAGCTATCCTGTTGCCGTCCTGCCCCAGCCCTATGTGACTGCTGCACAGGCTCAGATGGAAAACCTGCGGGTGGCAATCAGCCTGACCGATGAATGGAACAAGTACAGCGAGAATCCCCTGATTACCGGTGTGACTGTGGTCCGGGCCGAGTTTGCCCAGGAGCATCCTGAGGTGATGGAGGCTCTGGCGGCCGACTACAAGGCCAGCGTGGAAGCTGCCTGCAATGACCTGGAGACCACTGCTGCCCTCTGCGAGGAGTACGGTATCGTTGCCAGCGCAGCCATTGCCCAGAAGGCTCTGCCCGCCTGCAACATTGTCTATATGGACGGGGAAGAAATGAAGGAAGCCCTGGAATTCTATCTCCAGGTCCTCTATGATGCAGATCCTGCCAGCGTGGGAGGCGCCCTGCCCGGGGACGATTTCTACCTTGCAGCTTCTTAAAAAGGCCTGGCCGGTCCTTTTCTGGGTGGCAGTATGGCAGCTGCTGGCCCTGGTGATTGGGCATACCATTCTCCTGCCGGGACCCTGGGAGGTGCTGAAAGCACTGGTGGAGCTGGCGCCTCAGGGTGAGTTCTGGGGCAGAATCGGATACAGCGGACTGAGGATTCTGTCGGGATTCTTTTTGGGCCTGACAGCAGCCGCAGCCCTGGCGGGCATCAACCATTGGCTGCCCTGGACCGAGCAGTTCACCCGCCCTCCTCTCCAGTTTATCAAGGCGGCGCCGGTGGCGGGCTTTATCATCCTGGCCCTGCTTTGGGTGGGGAGCCGGAACCTGGCAGTGCTGATCAGTTTTCTCATGGTACTGCCGGTTTTGTACGGCGCTATCCGGGGAGGAATGGAAAAGGTGGACCGGCAGCTGCTGGAAATGGCCCGGGTGTATGGGCTGCCTTTGTCCCGGCAGCTGGTCCATATCTGGCTGCCCGGGCTGCTGCCTTCTTTCCGGCAGGGATGCGGGGTGGCGCTGGGCCTTTGCTGGAAAAGCGGCATCGCCGCGGAAGTCATCGGACTGCCCCCCGGAAGCATGGGGGATGCCCTCTATCAGGCCAAAATCACCCTGAATATCCCCCAGGTGTTTGCCTGGACCCTGGTGATCATCCTGATTTCCTTTGCCTTTGAGAAGGGAGTTCTCTGGATTTTGGACCGGGTGACTGCCCCCTTTGCAATGGAGGTAAGAGGATGAGAACGGAACACCTTTGGAAAAGTTATGAGGGCCGCCCCATTACTCGGGACCTGACCCTCTCCATTGACCGGCCCACCCTCCTGACTGGACCCAGCGGGGAAGGAAAGACCACTCTTCTCCGGCTTCTTCTGGGGCTGGAGGAACCTGACCAGGGACGGGTATTTCTGGAAGGAAAGCCGGGAGTGGTATTCCAGGAGGACAGGCTGATTCCTCACCTGACCCCGGAGCAGAATATCCGGCTGACCGCCGGAAGGGAGATTCCAAACCGGGAACTGGAAGAAGGCTTCCGGGCTCTTTCCCTGGGCGGGGAGGTGCAGTCTCAGCCTGCTGCCCGGCTCAGCGGGGGAGAAAAGCGAAGGGTAGCACTTCTTCGGGCGCTCCTTTGCCAGGCAGACTGCCTCCTTCTGGATGAACCCTTTACCGGGCTGGACCCGGAAACAGGAGCCCGTGCGGCGGACTTTACCCGGCAGAAGGTGGGCCAGAGGCCCTGCCTGCTGGTCTGTCATGACCGGGAATTGGCGGCCCGTCTGGGATGGCCGGAAATACGGCTTTGAATCAGCTAAAAAGAAAAAGACCCGTTTCCTTTACTGGAAACGGGTCTTTGAAATTTTAAAGAGCGCTGTATCCGTAGCTGTTTACCAGGGCATCCAGCTTCTGTCCCTTCTTGCAGAGGGGGCAGTTGAGGGAGTCGTAGCTTTCGTAGTCGGGCAGGTCCCGCAAATCAAAGATAGACTGTACCGGGAACCCGCAGGCCTCGTCCAGCATACTGTAAATGCTGCAAACCCCCACCGGGTTGCCGCCGTAGTAACGAATGGCTTCCACGCTCCGTTTGATGGTGTAGCCAGTGCTGACACTGGCAGCCAGAACGAGAACATGCTTGCCGGCAATGGCATGCTTAAGATTGTCCCGGAACATAAGCTGGTTATTGTTGTTGTTTTCCGGTTCCACCACATAAATGCTGTGATGGCTGTTGATGCTCAGAAAACCGCTCTTGGTCAGCTCGTGTGCCAGGAACGCTCCAATGAGCCCTGTGCCGTCCAGACAAAAGATGGTGTCTATAATGGTGCTGGTGCTGTAATGGGTGGAAAGTTCCAGGGCGGCAGCCCGGGCATCGCTGAGCCGGGTCTTCTGGTCGGTCACATCCACATAGTAGTTGATGTGGCTGTGGTTGGTGGCAAAGTGGCCATGGGCTACTTTCAGGTATACTTTTCCTTTGCGGGTGGGCAGCTTGACGGTGTTGATCATCTGTTTTTTCCTCCCAAACACAAAAAGGAATTTTCCCCCGCAGGAGAAAAAACCTTTTTTTTATTGTACTATGAACAAACGGGAAAAAACAAGAACTGGAATATCCAAAATTTGGAAGAAAAGTTTAGTAAAAGATACAAGAAATGGAAAAATAAAAAACCGGGCAGCAGAGATTTTCTGCTGCCCGGAAATGATTCGGGAAACTTATTTGGCAAACTCTACGGCCCGGCTTTCCCGGATTACATTTACCTTGATCTGACCGGGATAATCCAGCTCATCCTCGATCTTCTTGGTAATGCTCCGGGCCAGCAGGATCAGGCTGTCGTCATTGATCTGGTCGGGCTTGACCATAATGCGAACCTCGCGGCCGGCCTGAACGGCAAAGGCGCTTTCCACGCCCTCAAAGCTGCAGCTGATCTCTTCCAGGTTCTCCAGACGCTTGATATAGCTTTCCAGGTTCTCCCGGCGGGCTCCGGGACGGGCGGCGCTGATAGCGTCTGCAGCCATAACAATGAAGGCCAGGGGAGTCTTGGGCTCCACATCGTTGTGATGGGCTTCCACTGCATGGATGACGGCGGGATTCTCCTTGTACTTCCGGCAGATGTCCACGCCGATCTGTACATGGCTGCCCTCGATTTCGTGGTCAAGAGCTTTGCCGATATCGTGGAGCAGACCGGCACGGCGGGCCTGCTGTACATTCAGACCCATTTCAGCAGCCATAAGACCGCTGAGCCAGGCAACCTCCACACTGTGGTTGAGTACATTCTGGCCAAAGCTGGTGCGGTATTTCAGCCGTCCGATCAGCTTGGTCAAGTCGGGATGAAGGCTGTGGATTCCCAGCTCCATAACGGCGTGTTCGCCGTCCCGCTTCATCTGCATTTCCAGATCCCGGCGGCATTTCTCCACCACTTCCTCAATCCGGGCGGGGTGGATGCGGCCGTCCCCAATCAGCTTTTCCAGGGCCATCCGGGCAACTTCCCGGCGGGTCTGGTCGAAGCTGGAAAGGGTAATGGCTTCGGGGGTGTCATCGATAATCAGGTCTACGCCGGTGGCGGTTTCCAGAGCCCGGATGTTCCGGCCCTCACGGCCAATGATCCGGCCCTTCATCTCGTCACTGGGCAGGCTTACTACGCTGACGGTGGCATCGCTGCTGTGGTCGGCGGCGCAGCGGGCAATGGCCTGACCAATGATCTTCCGGGCCATGGTTTCGGCTTCGTCCTTCAGATTGGTCTCATAGGCGGCTACCCGCATGGCCTTTTCGTGGACCAGTTCCTCGTCCAGCTTGGCCAGAAGCACCTCTTTGGCGTCATCCTGGGTCATGCCGGCGATGGTCTCCAACTTATCCATCTGGCGGGCCTTGATCTGCTCTACCTCGCCCAGCCGGGCTTCCACCAGCTGAGAGCGGCTTTTCAGGTCCTCTTCCTTCTTTTCCAGGGCAGCGGTCTTCCGGTCCAGGTTCTCTTCCTTCTGGTTGAGACGGTTTTCCTGGCGGCTGATCTCGCTCCGCCGCTCCTTGATTTCCTTGTCGGCTTCCGCACGCAGCTTGAAGGCCTGTTCCTTGGCTTCCACTACGGCTTCCTTGCGTTTCTGGCTGGCGGTTTTAATGGCGTCGTTGACGATGCGCTTTGCTTCCTCTTCGGCACTGCCGATCATGCTCTCTGCTTCGGTCTGGCGTTTTCTGTAACCAAAACGAAAGCAGATGTAACTGGAAACGATTGCGGCAACGACAGCCAGGCCAGCAATGATCCATGCTGTCATTGGTTGTCACTCCTCAAAATTCATTGGAGAGCGCACCGTTTTGGTCAGTTCCATCTGCTTGATTTTAAACGCAGTGATTCCTTTTTCAGGGCATAACATGCCCGGTCTTTATTATCCGAAAACCGGCCCGAAGCCGGGAAAAATAAACACAAAAATCTATAGAACCATTCTCCCGGCCGCCCCTGAAAACAGGCGGAAAACCAGGAAAAAGCAAATCCAAAACAGTACGCTCATTAGTACCTACTTAATATATTAAACGGCACAAAGAGGATTGTCAAGGAAAACTGTAAATACTTTGTAAGGGCCCGGAACAGGAAATTTCTTGGGTTTCCCGTTGACAAGGCGGGGAAAAGGGACTATAGTAATGGTAATCATCCATCTCGACAAATGCGTGGAAACAGACAAGATTTTTGCCATGACAAGGCAACAGAGAGGGCTGCATTCTGGTGCGAGCAGCCTTACCTTGAGGCGGAAATTACCACTGGTGAGCAGCAGGGGAGAACCCCTGCCGGGCAGGCCCGTTACAGCCGGAATGAGTGGCGGCTGAACCGTAAGGTCCAGGCGCAATCAGGGTGGAACCGTGGAGCTATTGAACGCTTCATCCCGTTATGCAGTGCGGGATGGAGCGTATTTTTTTGCCCTCTACAGGGCCGGAAAGGAGAAATTGTTATGGTAAATGTAGATTTGAAAGGAACTGTCCGTCAGGTAGAGGCGGGCACTACCGTGGCTGATATTGCCAAGAGCATTGGCATGGGCCTGTACAAGGCCGCTACCAGCGCCAAGCTGGACGGAGAACTGGTGGACCTTCGCACCCCTGTGGAGAAGGACTGCAAGCTGGAAATTCTCACTTTTGAGGACGAGGAGGGCAAGCATGCCTTCTGGCACACCACTGCCCACATTATGGCTCAGGCGGTGCAGCGGCTGTTCCCCGGCACCAAGTTCGGCATCGGTCCTGCTCTGGAGGACGGCTTCTATTATGATATGAAGGGGGAGCGTCCCTTCTCCACCGAGGACTTTGCCGCCATCGAGGCTGAGATGAAGAAAATCGTCAAGGCTGACATTCCGGTAGAAAAGCGGTTCATCACCCTGGAGGAAGGCCGTGAGATTTTTGCCGGCCAGGACTACAAGCTGGAACTGCTGGAAGAGTACGCTGAAAAGGGCTGGCAGCTCTCCATCTATACTCAGGATGACTTCACCGACCTGTGCGCCGGTCCTCACCTCATGAGTACCGGTTCCGTCAAGGCCATCAAGCTGACCAAGGCTTCTTCCGCTTACTGGCGGGGAGATGCTTCCAAGGACAGCCTGACCCGTATCTACGGCATTTCCTTCCCCAAGGCTTCTCTGCTGGAGGAGTACCTGAAACAGCAGGAGGAAGCTCTCAAGCGGGACCACAATAAGATCGGCCGTGAGCTGGAGTATTTCACCACCGTGGATTCCATCGGCCAGGGCCTGCCCGTCATGCTGCCCAACGGCGCCCGGACCATCCAGCTGCTTCAGCGTTGGGTAGAGGACACTGAGCGCAAGCGGGGCTACCTCCTCACCAAGACCCCCCTCATGGCAAAGCGGGATCTGTACAAAATCAGCGGTCACTGGGATCACTACCTGGATGGCATGTTCATCCTGGGCGACCCCTACGATGAGACCAAAGAGTGCTTTGCCCTCCGTCCCATGACCTGCCCCTTCCAGTACCAGGTCTACCTGAACCGGAAGCGGAGCTACCGTGACCTGCCCATGCGGCTGGGTGAGACTTCCACCCTGTTCCGGAACGAGGATTCCGGCGAGATGCACGGTCTGATCCGGGTACGCCAGTTCACCATCAGCGAGGGCCACATCGTTCTCCGTCCCGACCAGCTGGAGGAGGAGTTCAAGGGCTGCCTGGAGCTGGCCCGGGAAATGCTGGGCACTCTGGGCCTGGCCGAGGATGTAAGCTACCGGTTCAGCCAGTGGGACCCCAACCGGAAGGATAAGTACGAGGGCACTCCTGAGCAGTGGGAGGAAGCCCAGGGTCTGATGAAGAAGATTCTGGACCACCTGGGAGTGGACTACAAGGTAGGCATTGACGAGGCTGCCTTCTATGGTCCCAAGCTGGACATTCAGATCAAGAATGTGTTCGGAAAAGAGGACACCCTCATCACCATCCAGATCGACATGCTGCTGGCTCAGAAGTTCGGCATGGTTTACACCGGTGAGGATGGTCAGGAGCATACCCCCTATATCATCCACCGTACTTCCATTGGCTGCTACGAGCGTACCCTGGCCCTGCTGCTGGAGAAGTACGCCGGTGCTCTGCCCACCTGGCTCATGCCTACTCAGGTCATGATCGTGCCCATTACCGAGCGCGCCCATGAGTATGCCCGTCAGCTGGTTTCCAAGCTGGAGGAGTACGACATCCGGGTAGAGGCTGACTACCGCAGTGAAAAGATGGGCTACAAGATTCGGGAAGCCCAGCTCAAGAAGATTCCTTATATGCTGGTAGTAGGCGACAAGGAAGTGGAGGAAGGTACTGTTTCTGTCCGTGCCCGGAAAGAGGGCAAGGGCGGTACCATGACCGTGGACCAGTTCCTGAACCAGATCACCACCGAGATCCGCACCAAGGAAAAGTAATCAAATCTAAAAAGCCCCCTGTCCATCGGACAGGGGGCTTTCTTTTTGAACGCGGTTTATTTCAGGGCGTCGTATTCTTCCGGGGTCACAGGTTCCAGCCACTGGTTGGAGGTCTCGGTGCCGGGAGCCTCAAAGGCAATGTGGGAGAACCAACTGTCGGCTTTGGCCCCGTGCCAGTGCTTTACATTGGCGGGAATGGTGATGACCATACCAGGGGTCAGGCTGACGGCTTCCTTCCCTTCCTCCTGATACCAGCCCTCTCCTGCGGTGCAGATAAGGATCTGTCCGCCGCCTTCCTTGGCCCTGTGAATGTGCCAGTTGTTCCGGCATCCCGGCTCAAAGGTCACATTGGCCAGAAAGACAGGGCATTGACCGGCCTGGGTTAGAGGGTTCAAATAGGACTTGCCCACAAAGTACGGAGCGTAGGCGGTGTTCTCCTGGCCCAGTCCAAAAACATTTTCCCGGGCAAACCGTTCATAATCAGAGTGTTTCATAAGGTGTCTCCTTTCAATCGGTTAAAATCTCCCGCCCGGCATTCAGGGCATTGAAAAGACGGGGAAAGCCCATATATCCGCTGGCATGGACCAGGGCACAGACCAGCTCTTCCCGGGTGTTTCCGGCTTTCAGGGCTCCTTCCAGGTGGCTTTTTACCTGAAGGTCGGCGCCCCCCAGTGCGGCCAGCAGGACAACGGTGAGAAGTTCCCGGGTCTTTCTGTCCAGCCCGGAACGGGTATGGAAATCTCCAAAGCAGAGCTGGGTGAGGAACCGGGGAACGGCCTGGGCAAATTCTCCTGGAAGCCAGGTGTACTTCCGGGCAATCTCGTCCCCATAAAGAGGAGCCTGGAGCGCCAGCCCCTTCTCATACCGCTCCTGGGAATCCTGGATGTTCCCCTGACTGGGCAGGGGAAGAGGAATGTTATTCCGGGCAAAAACCTGGTTCATGGTCTGGATGGCGTTGAGAGTCTTGGGAAAGCCAATGAAGGGGGCGCACTGGTAGATAGCTTCCCGAATTTCCACCGGAGTGCAGCCTGCATTCAGCCCGGCCTGAACATGGGCGTCCAATTGAGGCAGGGTGCTGACGGTGGTCAGGACTGTAATGGTCACCAGCTCTCTCATCCGGTTGTCCAGGCTGCCTACATAACACACATCGCCAAAAATAAACCCCTGCAAAATCTGCATGAACTCAGGGTCAGTGCCTTCATCCCCGGCGGCAGGAATGTGGAAGAGTTCCTCCACCTTTTCCGCAGTTCGTTCTTTTCGATTCATCTCAATACCTCTCTTCCGTTGGGGCAGGGGAGGGGAGAACAGCTCCCTTTCTCCGCCCTGTCTGATTTTTCATCTCTATTATGACAAGGGGAAAAAGGAAAGTCCAATACCTGTTTTTTATCCCGCCCCATTCATTCTGGGCATAGAAAAAAGAAAAACCGGGAGAGAAGGTATCTCTCCCAGCGGGATTATAAGGTATTAACCTTTCAGCTTTTCCAGGGCAGCCTTCAGCCGCTCCATAGTCAGTTCCCGGCCCAGGTAAGCGGCGATTTCAGTGCCGCCGCCAGGGGTCCGGTTCTTTCCGGACAGGGCAATGCCCAGGGGATAGAGCAGCCAGCCGTTCTTCTTTTCCAGGGCCTCGGCCTTGGCCTTGCAGGCTTCAAAAATGGCATCCTTGGTCCAGGTGTCCAGACCGGAGAGGACCTCCTCCAGGGCGGCCAGGGCTTCCAGAGCGCTTTCGGGGGTGGTCTTCTGCTTCTTGTTCTGGTACAGCTCCAGGTCATAGTCGGGCATCTGGTCAATAAAGTCCAGCTGCTCGGGAATCTCCCCCAGAACCTCGCACCGGTTGTGGAGGCACTGGCAGAGGAGAGCCATATCCACGGGACGATGGACAGCCTGCTCCACCCAGGGCTTGGCCACTTCCAGGAATTCCTCCTCGCTCAGACGGCGGATGTATTCCGCGTTGATGGCACGGAGCTTGAGGGAATCAAAGATGGCAGGGGACTTGCTGATGTTGGCGGGGTCCCAGATCTTGATCATTTCTTCCAGGGAGAAGATCTCCTCCTCGCCCTTGGGGCTCCAGCCCAGAAGGAGAATGTAGTTCATGACGGCCTGGCTCAGATAGCCTTTGGCCACCAGATCCTGGTAGCTGGCATCCCCGTTCCGCTTGCTCAGCTTGTTCTGAGCGTCCTTCATAACAGGAGGGCAGTGAATGTAGACAGGCAGATCCCAGCCGAAGGCCTGGTACAGCAGATTGTACTTGGGGGTGCTGCTCAGATACTCGCTTCCCCGGATTACATGGGTGATGCCCATAAGATGGTCGTCCACCACATTGGCAAAGTTGTAGGTGGGCATTCCGTCGGTCTTGATGAGGATCTGGTCTTCCAGCTCGCTGTTGTTTACCTCAATATGGCCGTATACCAGGTCATCGAAGGAGGTGACCCCCTCAGTGGGGCACTTCTGCCGGATAACATAGGGGGTGCCGGCAGCCAGAAGACGGTCTACCTCCTCCTTGGGCAGGTTCCGGCAATGACCGTCATAGTGTCCGACAGCTTCCCCGGCAGCCTTCTGGTCGGCGTGGAGCTGCTCCAGGCGCTCGGGGGTGCAGAAGCAGTAGTAAGCCTTTCCGGCTTCCACCAGCTTCTCAGCGTATTCCTTGAACATTCCCATCCGCTGGCTCTGGATGTAGGGACCTACGGGACCGCCGATGTCGGGGCCTTCGTCCCAAATCAGGCCGGTCTGACGGCAGGTGTCGTAGATGATGTCGGTAGCACCCTCCACCAGACGGCCCTGGTCGGTATCTTCGATCCGGAGAATGAAGGTGCCGTCGTTGTGCTTGGCCTGCAGATAGGCATAGAGGGCAGTGCGAAGATTACCCACATGCATGTAGCCGGTGGGGCTGGGGGCAAAGCGGGTTCTTACTTGATTGGTGGCCATAGAAAAACATCCTCACTTTGTAGTTTAAACTTCTTACATTGTAGTATTCGGCCGGGCTTTTGTCAATTCTACATTGACCAAAGAGATGGATTGTTCTATAATGTCCCTCGTATGGGACCTCTGCCCTTTCAGGAGGGGTTCCGGTCCAAGGATGTCAAACGGAGTTGGGATGAACCATGAGGGATAAAACCATAGGGCATGCCTTCCGGGCCAGCCTGCCGGTCATGGCAGGATACCTGGTTCTGGGAATGGGTTTTGGGGTGCTGCTCCACGACCAGAGATACGGCTGGTGGTGGGCAGCGGTAATGAGTCTGCTGATTTATGCAGGGAGCCTGCAGTATCTGGCGGTAGACCTGATGGCGGCCGGAGCGGGAATCATCACTACAGCCCTGATGAGTCTGGTGGTGAATTTCCGGCACCTGTTTTACGGGATCACCATGCTGGAACGGTACAAGAAGGCGGGACGGGTGCGGCCCTATCTTATCTTTGCTTTGACCGACGAGACTTTCAGTCTGGTCTGTCAGGGAGACCTGCCCGACGGGGTAAGGGAAAAGGCATATTATTTCTGGGTCAGCCTGTTCAACCATTGCTACTGGATCGTCGGCAGCGTGCTGGGCACCTTTGTGGGAAATATTCTGGGCGAACACACCCAGGGCATTGACTTCAGCATGACCGCCCTGTTTGTGATCATCTTCATCCAGCAGTGGGAAACTGCCAAGGACCACCGGCCTGCCCTTATTGGACTGGGGGTCAGTCTGGCAAGCCTTTTGATTTTCGGGCCTGACAGCTTCCTTATTCCCGGCATGGTTGGAATTACCCTGGCCCTTCTGGCCATGCGGAAGTTCCCGGCCCGAAAGGAGGGAGAATGATGCCTATTTCCCCCATTCAGTCCTGGGCGCTTATCCTGACCATGGCTCTGGTCACTGCGGGCATCCGCTTTTTCCCTTTCTGGGTGTTTCGGAAGAATACTCCTAAGCTGGTGCTCTATCTGGGAACTGTTCTGCCCGGGGCGGTCATGGCCATGCTGGTGGTCTACTGCCTGAAAGACCTGGACCTGCTGGGCTCCAACCATGGCCTGCCTCAAATCATCTCGGTGGGAGTGGTGGCAGTCCTCTACAAGTGGAAGCACAACACCCTGCTCTCCATTCTGGGAGGTACCCTCTGCAATATGATTCTGCTTCAGACCATATTTGCAGTATAGTTTAATGAAAAAGTTGTGACAGGAACAAAACTGTGGTACACTATATAAAATAAAAACCTTTCTGAGGTGAAGATAAAATGGAAGAAATGAAGAAGAAACGGATATTGTCCGGCATCCAGCCCACCGGTACTTTTACCCTGGGCAACTATATTGGGGCTGTTCGGAACTGGGCTGTCATGCAGGAACAGTTTGAATGCCTGTACATGGTGGCAGACCTCCACGCCCTCACCGTGCGGCAGGAGCCTGCTGCTCTGCGGGCCCACACCCGGGAAGCGGCTGCCATGCTGCTGGCCGCCGGCATTGACCCGGCCCGGAGCATCCTCTTTGTGCAGAGCCATGTGCCCAGCCATACCATGCTTAACTGGGTGCTCTGCTGCAATACCCAGTTCGGAGAACTGAGCCGGATGACCCAGTACAAGGATAAGTCTGCCAAACACCCGGACAATGTAAACGCAGGTCTGTTCACCTATCCCTGCCTCATGGCTGCTGATATCCTCATCTACAACGCCGACCTGGTGCCGGTGGGGGGAGACCAGAAACAGCACCTGGAACTGAGCCGGAATATTGCCCAGCGGTTCAACAACACCTACAGCCCCACCTTCACCATGCCTGAACCCTACATCACCAAGGCGGGGGCCAAGATCATGAGCCTCCAGGAGCCCACCAAGAAGATGAGCAAGAGCGATACCAACGCCAACAGCTTTATTCTTATGACCGACACTCCCGACCAGATCATGAAGAAGTTCAAGCGGGCGGTCACTGACAGCGAAGGTGTGGTCCGGGCTGACAGCGAGAACAAGCCCGGCGTCACCAACCTGATGAGCATTTACAGTGTCTTTACCGGCAAAGAGTTCTCCCGGATCGAGGCTGAGTTTGCAGGGAAGGGGTACGGTGACTTTAAAGAAGCCGTGGCTCAGAGCGTCATTGACACCTTCCGCCCCATTCAGGAAGAGTACGCCCGCATCCTGGCCGATAAGGCCTATGTGGACCAGGTGCTCAAGGACGGCGCTGCTGCCGCCGCACGGATCGCTGACCGGACCACCGCCAAGGTGTACCGGAAAGTCGGCCTGCTGCAGCTGTGATTTTTCTGGAAATAATTTACAGTATTTCCGTAAAAAACAAAAACAGAAAAAGCCTGGACTTCGGAGAAATGCCGAAATCCAGGCTTTTTTGTCGAAAAGTTCCCGGGGAATCTTTTTTCCAAATATTGACAATATTGGTGTAAATCGGTATACTTACAACAAAGGATAGTGGTTTGCGACCCTATCCTACACAATTTCTTGTCATTTCAAAGGGAAATGGAGGCATTGAGGATGAAATCCACCGGTATAGTGCGAAAAACGGATTCCCTGGGAAGAATCGTGCTGCCCAAGGAACTGCGGGAGACCTTAAAGATTCAGGATAACTCTCCGCTGGAAATTTTTGTGGATGAAGATTCCATTATTCTGAAAAAATATCGCCCTGCCGGGTCCTGTGACTTTTGCGGCAGCGTAGGGGACGACTGCAAGCCTTTTGGCAAGGTGATGATTTGCGCTGACTGCCGCGCCAAGATTGCCCGGCTGTAAAAACGAAGCTCCATGAAAATTCATGGAGCTGGATTTACCGGTTGATTTTTCCTTCGCAGGTGTGGATCAGATTCAACAGACAGGAGAGGGTATAGGGAGGATACTCTTCTTCCAGACTTTTGGTGGTCATGGTAAGAGGGGAAAGGTCTTTCAGCCCGGGGGTCTTGTCATCCAGGGCTTCCCCTGCCAGCAGAGCCTTTACATCGGCCAAAGCCAGAGAGGAAGCGGAATCGGTGTAGCCCTCCCAGCGGCCGTTGGTCAGCCCGAACATGCTGGAAGCATTCTTGGGCTGAGCAGAATAGACCAGCCGGAACATTTTATAGATGGCCAGCATGAGATAATCCGATACACAGGCGGCCAGGGCCTTGTTCTGGCAGCTGCCCACCTTGTCAAAAAGGATGTTCAGGCTGTTGGTGATCAGTTTCTTGCTCATAATGGAGAGAGCACTGCCCCGCTTCAGATGGCTGTCTCCGACTCCCTCGCCGGGAATGTCCTCCACAGCCAGGGTCTGGCCGGTGGGTTCGGCGCTCCGCCCCAGCAGGTAATCACAGGAAACTCCGTAATAGTCGGCCACCTTTACCACAAACTCCAGGCCGCATTCCCGGATTCCTTTTTCGTAATGAGAAAGCAGGGCCTGGCTTACGCCCAGATCCTGAGCTGCCTGCTTTTGGGTCACACCCCGTTCTTTCCGCAATAGGGTGATGATACGATTGAATTCCATTCCTCAGTCCATCCTTGTATATTTGCTGGTTCCCCAGAAAAAGCCGCAATAACACTCTTTACTACATGCCGTAAATTATACAAAATGGAAAACATTTTGTAAAGTAAGTAAAATCCCCATATTTTTCCCCGAATTTTGACGATGAACTGGATATATGTTCCAGAAAACCCTCCGGCCCCGAAATCTTGTGCCCGGAGCAGTTTTTGCGGAGGAAGAAAAACTGTTTTGTAACTATTTTGTAATGATTGGAGCCTGTTTTTATGAAAACTTTTAAGCTGCATCTTATCCGCCACGGCCTGACCCGGGGCAATCTGGAAGGCCTTTATATCGGTTCCGGAACAGACCTGCCCCTCTGCAAGGAGGGAAAGGAAGCACTTTCCCGGCTCCAGGACCAGTTCACCTATCCGGTGGTGGACACGGTCTTTACCAGCCCTCTCAGCCGTGCAGTGGAGACTGCCCAGATCCTGTTCCCCGCAGCCACCCATAAAATGGAGGTGCAGGATCTGCGGGAGATGGACTTTGGGGTGTTTGAAAACCGCCCTATGTCCGAGCTGGTGAAGGACCCGGAATTTGCCGCCTGGATGGACCCTTCCAGCCATACGGTGCCGGAAGGGGCAGAGAACCGGGCGGATTTCTATCGCCGCACCGGGGATGCCCTGATGAAGATGTTCGAGTATATGATGAAGATGGGAATCACCGAGGCTGCCTGTGTGACCCATGGGGGCGTGATCATGAGTATGCTGGCCCAGCACGCCTTCCCTCAGCGGAAGCCGGAGGACTGGATGGCAGACCCGGGCTGCGGATACACAGTCCGGTGCGATGTCCAGATGTGGATGAGGGATGGTATGGCAGAAGCCATTGATGTGGTTCCTTATGGATACCTGGACGACCAGGAAGACCCTGAGGAAGAGGAATGAAAAAATAAAAAGAGCTGTGCATCTGCACAGCTCTTTTTTGCAGAAAAGAAAATTTCAGGAGAAAACCACCGACTGGTTCCCGACGCCATAGATGCCGATATAAGTGGTGCCGGGATTGACGGTAACGGGGGCACCGTTTCCGTCTACCAGCTGGAGGGGAGCGGTGGCACTGCCCTTTATAAAACGGCAGGGGAGAGCGGTTCCACCATGGAGAAGATAGGCATCACCCTGGGACAAATCATAGTCCAGGGTCACGCCGTCATCCTTGGTTTGGGTGGAGGACATGAGAATCACCACATTGTCCACGGAAGCGGTCTTTTCCAGGTTGGGGTCGGTCCATTCTTCACCATCGCCGTATTCCAGGCGGTACTTTCCGGATTCGGAATCGTAATAGCCCCGGGTAGTGCTGCCGGAAGAATAGATGATTTCAAACTGTCCGGCAGGCTGCTCTCCGCTTTTTCCTTCTCCGAACTGGAACAAGCTGACCAGAGAACCCTGGGCAGATGCGCCATAGAGGGAAAGTCCGGAGGAAACCAGTCCCCGGTCGGTGTACCAGCAGTACTGGTCGGGGTAGCCCAGAGCCTTCCGCTCGGAATCATAGGCGAGAACGGATTTCCCGGCCAGGATTCCGTCCAGATCCTGGTAGGTAAGCAGATTCAGGATGTTGGAGGCGTACACGCTCTTCCCCATATGGACAGGAATGGCGTTGAGGGGAATCAAAAACTGAAGACCTAAATCCTGACCATAGCCAACAGGCCCCACCTTGGGCAGATCCTCCGAATTGGGGAAAACGGCGGTGATGGTGGAATAATCTCCCGAAACCAATCCCTCAATAATCAGTTCGGCCTGGGAAATCCCCCACAGAGGCCGAGCTTCCGGGTCAGAAACATAGGTGATGCCCACGGGGCGGCTGCCGGGGTAGGCTGTCTCAAGACCGGTGAGCGGGTCGGTTTCCAGGGTGGGGATGGGGACAGGGGTGGGCGTAGGCTCCGGGGTAGGCTCCGGGGTCGCGGTAGGGGCAGCAGTAGAGGAGCCGTCCTCTCCGGTGCTCTGGCCGCAGCCGGCCAGGGCCAAAATAAAAACGAACGCCATAAAAATGGCAAGGACTTTTTTCAAAACAAAACACCTCCCGGTTACAGGGTCGAATTCATTGTACCACACCTGAGACAGCGGAACAAGGCGAAAGACAAATAAAAACAGCCCCACGGACCTTTCCATGGGGCTGAAAAGTAAATCTTAAGAATCAGGCGGCGGGAGTCTCGGCAGTGTCGGCGGTTTCTGCGGTACCCTCGACAGTGCCCTCGGTGGTGCCTTCTACGGGTTCTTCTACAACGGGATCGTTGCCGGTGTAGCTGCAGAAGGCGGTCTCGTCATTGTCGATGACGGCGATGTAGCACTTGCCCAGGTTGACCGTGATCTCCTCGCTGCTGTGGCTGCCGTCCTCGTTCAGGTGGTAGAGGGTGATGGGCTCGTGAGCGGCGCCCTGACCCTTCTCCCAGTATACCTTCTCCACATTGCCGTTGTAGAAGTAGTAGCCGGTGCCGCCCTTGGCGTAATCCACACACTGCAGGTCCTTGGCCTCGTGGCCGGGGTAGGTGTAGATGTCGGCGGAAAGAACAAATACATTGGTGAACTTCAGGGTCTCGCCGTTGAGCTCGTCCACGGTCTCCATCCAGCTGCCGCCGTTGGGGTAGTAGTACTGGCTCATGACATACTGGCCGCTGGATTCATCAAAGGAGAAAGCGGTGCGGTAGCTCTGGCTGTGCTGGATGGTGATATCCAGGGCGCTGCCGTCGGGGAGCTGCCGGGGAGAGTCATACCGGTAATCCAGCCAGTTGAAGTAGTTGTAGCTGTCAGGATTGTTGTAGGTGAAGTCCATGGGGGTGCTGTTGTTGTCAATGTACTGCTGGATGTGCTCAGCATCGGTGTACTCGGTATGCTCGTAATCCACATACTGACCGGCCCAGTTGGTACGGTTCCGATCACGATAACCGTTGCCGGCGTTCTTAGAGTTCAGCCAGTCGTAGTTGGTGGCGCGAACATACTGAGACTGTACCACGGACTCGCCATCATGGATGTAAAGAGGCTCCCAGTGAACGATCAGCTGGAAGAACTGGTCACGGGCGGAACGGATGGGGCCGACTTCCTGAATCTTCTCATAGTCCTGGAAGAGAGCCATAAAACGGGTGATGCCGCCTTCTACCTTGATTTCAAAGAGCATTTCGGCACCGGACAGGCCGCGCTGAGGCCGGGCCTGCACAATGTTGTTTACCATGACAGCGGTAAGACGAACATCGTCGTTGTAGTCTCCATCCTTGGGCTCACCGGTGAGGGGGTTGGGGTCGTAGGGAGGTTCGGGAGTGGGGGTGGGGGTAGGTGCTACGGTGGGAACCGAAGCCTCGGCCTGGGAATTGTCCTCCTTGCCGCAAGCGACCAGGAGGCTGGCGGCCATGATCAAGGCCAGCAACAGACATACAATACGCTTCATGGAAAGATACTCCTTTTCTGGGCTCACCGGGAGCCCGCCAAATATTGATTTCATTTTACCTGTTTCCCTATGGTTTGTAAAGGCATATTTGTCACAACCCACAAACTGTCAAAACAGGGGAAAAAGAATTTTTTCTTTTTCTTGACTTTTGCGTCCGGGACTGCTATAATCGTTTTGCTGTGGATTCAGCAGTATGTGCCGTTAGCTCAGTCGGTAGAGCATCTGACTTTTAATCAGAGGGCCCGGGATTCGAGTTCCCGACGGCGCACCAGAATAAACCGCTTAGGTAAGCCTTTAA
>CALXBE010000015.1 GCA_944386495.1 uncultured Gemmiger sp.
GATTTTGTATTGCATTTTTTCGCCTCCCTAAAAATCTGAAATTTCTACTTGACTTTTATTAGCAGGTCTTTCACAGATATTAAAGAATCACAGTTCCTTCCGACACATTATATATATCCAGGCCGGGGTAGGTAGCCCCTATCTTCACCTGGATCTGCTGGCTTCCTATATACCCGATTCGGGTGTAGTCTCCCCGGCTCTCGCTGGGGTAGGCCACCCGGACATACAGGTAGGCTTCCCCTGTTTCCTTATCACAAACCATCCATCCCATATCGCTGGGGCGCAGGCAAGCGGTTTCTTTCAGGCTCTCAGGAAGGGGCAGATAAAAGTTATATTCCATATCCCAGATTCCAAAGGAGACAAGCGGGTCCTCCGGATTGGTAAAATCCATCCACTCCAATACTGCGGCCCGGTGTTCCAGTTCCGGGTCAATATCCCAGGTCACCTGCTGGGGAATACAGACCGTCCCATTATCTTTCAGGTCCCGGCTGGTGAGAATACTGCTGTACCGCTGGGTCCCGGCGGGAAGGTCTTCCATTCCCTCCACCCGGTAATGGACCAGACGGCCTTCCTGGGAATCATACATGAGGATAACACTTCCCAGGCTGCTGCCGCTGTTGCCCAGGTAACCATCCACTACCAGGTAGGGGGTCCCCCTTCGGTCCACTCCGGTGGTAAGCTCAGCGCAGCCATCAAAGGCCCCCTGTCCCACCGTCAGCTGCTGACTTACATGGAAGCTGCCGTCGCTGTTGGTGAGCACCTGAAGGTCAATATTTCCATCCTCATTCTCAGGGAGGACCAGAATCAGGTCCTGGGCACCGCTGCCGCTCAAATCCGCCAGGAGAAGCTGGGAATAGGTCTGCTGAAGAAGATTCTCCACCCCCTGGCTTCCCTGGGCATATACCGCCAGGTAAAGCCCGGTCTGCGGACTTCCGTATCCCACCAGGATCTGACTGTCCTCCGTTCCCTTCAGGCCGGCCACTGTGACCGAGTGGACCTCAGAGGCCAAGCCCTCCTCCCAGTCGATGACCTGCCACTGGCTCTGGTCATCCTTGGTCAGCAGAGCCAGATTCACATTCTGTCCGGTGGTCTGGGAAGTATAAAGGACTGCTGCGTCCCGGGTGCCGTCCCCATCCCAGTCCCCGAATACAAAGGGAGAGAGATAATCGCCGGTGGTGGGAAATTTCAGCTGAACACTCTCTCCCAGGTAACTGTTCAGGGCCTGCTGAATGGCGCCGGTCTCTCCGGTTCCCTGGGGAGCCCGAAGCAGTTTTTGGGTGTCGGTCATATTTCCGCACCCGGACAGGGCCAGGACCAGGGCCAGGGCTGCCAGGACAACTGCTCTTTTCATGGTTCCTGCCCCCCTTTCTTTTTTGGTTCCACGCAGGCTTTAAATGTTAGTATATCATAGTTTGGCTTTTCCCACAAGCAAAAAGGCACCCCGAAGGGTGCCTTTAGAGCATGGGAAATCAATATCCCTGGGCCTCCTGGCCAGCCAGAATTTTTACCGCCCGGCTGGTACCCAGACGGTCTGCCCCCAGGGCCACAAACCGCTCCATATCCTCCCGGGTGGAGATTCCTCCGGCCGCTTTGATTTTGCAGCGGCCTGCCACGCACCGGGCAAACAGTTCGATGTCCTCAAAGGTAGCTCCGCCGGTGGAGAAACCAGTGCTGGTTTTAATGTAGTCTGCCCCTGCCTCAGGAACGATGTCGCACATGATCTCCTTTTCCTCCTGGGTGAGCAGGCAGGTCTCGATGATCACCTTGAGCACTTTGTCCCCGATGGCCTGTTTGATGGCGGAAATCTCGTTCCGCACATAGTCGTATTCCTTATTCTTGAGGCGGCCAATGTTAATGACCATATCCACCTCGGAAGCGCCGTTGGCAATGGCGGTTTTTGCCTCAAATACCTTGCTGGCGGTGTCCATGGCCCCCAGAGGGAAACCTACCACACAGCAGACGGGGATCCGTCCTGCCAGGTACTCTGCGGCCTGCTTCACATAGCAGGTATTGATGCAGATGGAGGCAGTGTGATTTGCCAGGGCCTCATCGCAGATCTGGCGGATCTGGGGCCAGGTGGCCTCCGGCTTGAGAAGGGTATGGTCTACCCGGGCCAACAGTTCCTGATCTGTCATTTATACATACCCTCCATCTTGCAGTGCTTGCACTGATGGGCCTTGTGCAGTCCGATTGCGGACATGACCACTCCTACCACGGACAGGACCATTGCCAGGATCCCCAGCACCAGGCCGGCGATCCGGAAACCTGCGCCACGCATGAATTTCATATTATACTCCTCCTTTGGAATCTTTTTTGAAAATAAACAGTTTGCTGAAAACATAGTTGGAAATAATCACCACTGCCTGACTGAACAGCTTGACCCCCAGGTTCCAGAGTTTGATGTACTCCATGGAGAAGGAGAATCCTCCCGCCACAAGGACGGCCCAGCCGGTAGGAATGATCATGGGGCCTACCAGGGTCACTCCAACCCACAGGATAAGCTGGTCCAGGGCCGCAGTGCCGATCCGGCAGAATACAAAGCTGGCAAATTCCCGAAGCGCTTCCTTTCCCCCGGATTTGCTCCGGAACACCCAGAGCCGGTTGGTGGTGTAGGCAAAGAGGATGCAGATGGCATTGTTCAGTACATTGCCTGCACCGGCGGCAAAGCTGCTGCCCAGGAAATGGTCGAACAGGGTGAAGATGAGTATATTCAGGCCGGTGGCTACTGCCCCAAAAAACAGGTAAGCCAGACCTTCATAATATCGGATGAAAAGTTCTTTTAATTTATTCATGGACTTTCTTTTCCTTATCAAATCCTGATTCTGGTCTCAGTGTACCACAACCGGGCTTTTGGCGCAACCTTTCTGCCCCATGAAAAAACCGCCCTGCTGGTGCAGGGCGGTTTTGGATTCAACAGATGAGATTACTCTGCGTCCTCGGCCTCGGGAGCCTCCAGAGCCTTCATGCTCAGGCTGATCCGCTTCTTGTCGAAGTCCACATCCATCAGCTTGACGGAAACCTCGTCGCCAACCTTCAGCACATCGGATACCTTGTTGACCCGGGTGTTGGAGATCTCGCTGATGTGTACCAGGCCGTCAATGCCGGGCAGAATCCGGACAAAAGCGCCGAAGTCAGTTACGCTGACCACGGGAGCGGTGAACACGCTGCCCAGAGGATACTCGTTCTTCAGCTTCTCCCAGGGATTGTCCTCGGCCTTCTTGTAGCCCAGGCTTACCTTCTGGTTCTCAGCGTCCAGCTCCTTGATGTAAACTTCCACCTGGTCGCCTACATTCATGACCTCGCGGGGATGCTTGATACGGTTCCAGCTCAGCTCGCTGATATGGCACAGGCCATCCACGCCGCCGATGTCAACAAAAGCGCCGTAGGAAGTCAGGCTCTTGACCACGCCCTGGCAGACCTGGCCCTCCTGAGCGTTGGCCCAGAAAGCCTCCCGCTTAGCCTTGTTAGCCTCAGCGGTAACCTTGTTGATGCTGCCTACGATCTTACGGCCGGCGCACTCGGTGACAACCAGCTGTACATGCTGCTTGAGCAGCTTGGTGTAATCCTCGTCACGGCGGAGGGTAGCCTGGCTGCGGGGTACGAATACCTTAACGCCCTTGACCAGAACGACTACGCCGCCCTTGTTGGTCTCGACTACATCGCCTTCCACGACCTCGCCGGACTCGCATGCCTTGGCGATCTCCTCCAGGCCCTTGCGTGCCTCCAGCTTCTTGCGGGACAGCATATCCACGCCGTCCTGATCGTTGGTCTTCTCAACCACAAATTCCATCTCGTCCCCTACCTTGACCAGGTCGGAAACAGAAGCGGAAGAATCATCGGTCAGCTCGCTCAGCTTGCAAACGCCGGTGTGTGCGCCGCCGATGTCAACATAAATCTCATTGTTATTGATGCTGGTAACTTTGCCCTTTACCACTTTGCCCACAAATACCCGGTTGCTCTCGGCCTCGGATTCTGCCAGCAGCTCGGCAAAGCTCTTTTCCATGGTTTCGCTCATACTATTAAGTACCTCCTCAATTATAGACGATGGCGTGGAAGCCCCAGCCGTTACACCTACTGTCCCAACGCCGTCCCACCAGGACGGGTCCAGGTCTGCGGCGGTCTCCACCGACACAGCTTTGGTATAGCGGGCAGCGACTTGTACCAGCTTTTGGGTATTGGAGGAATGATGACCACCAATGACAATCATAAGATCGCATTTTTGGCTGAGGTCCTCCGCCTCCTGTTGCCTCGTCCCCGTTGCACTACATATTGTATCAAAAACAAACGCGTTTGTATAGACTTTTTTTATAAACTCCACGCATTCTAACCATTTTGTAACCTGGAAAGTGGTCTGTGCCACAGCGTAGAGAAGGGTGTCGGAAGGAATCTCCCGGGAAATTTTTTCCAGCTCGTCCAAGCCGTTGAAAACCTTCACTTTTCCCCGGGTATGGCCCACAATCCCGCGTACTTCCGGGTGATTTTCGTCCCCGGCCACCAGCAGAACCGCCCCTTCCTTTTGGGCTTTTTCGGCCAGACGGTGAATCTTGGATACAAAAGGACAGGTGGCATCATGGCACACCAGGCCCCGTGTATTTATTTCATCGTAAACACTGGACGGAACCCCGTGACAGCGGATCACGACCTCGTATCCATCGGGGATCTGGTCCAGGGAATCGGCGGTAATTACCCCCTTTTCCTCCAGGTCCCGGACCATCTGATCGTTGTGGATCAGGGGGCCCAAAGTGGCTACCTTGTGCCCCTGGGCCACCAGGTCATAGGTCATCTTTACCCCCCGGTCTACCCCGAAACAGAATCCAGCGGTTTTAGCCAGCAGTATCTTCATGGAGCTTCTCCTCTCCGTTCCGGGTGCGGATCTCCCTGCGCTGAGGCAGGGGCTGGTCCGGCATCCAGTCCAGCTTGTTTTCCTGATAGAGCTGCCGCCAGGCGTCCTCTACCAGGTGCTTGGTCTCCCGCAGTTTGGCAGAACTGGGCTTTCCTTCCTCTCCCAGCTGAGGTGCAGAGATGGGGGCTCCGAAACAGACCTTCACCCTGCAGAACAGATGCATCTCCCGGTCCTTGGTGCAGTAAATGATCCGGCAGGGAATGATGGGAGCCCCTGCCTCAGCGGCCACCACAAAGGCGCCGCTTTTCAGCTTCCCGGGCCAGCCCTCGTTTTTGCTTCGGGTACCCTCTGCAAAAATCAGCACGCCCCGGCCCTCCCGGCAGCCCTCGATCACATGGTCCAGCATTTGGGTGTCTCCCTTGCCCCGGGCCACAGCCACCGCTCCGAACTGGGTGAAGATCCATTTGAGGAACGCATTTTTGAACAGTTCCTCCTTGGCCATCACCACCATCCGTTTGCCCCAGAACCGGGCGATAACCACAAACACCGGGTCAATGGCGGAGATGTGATTGGGAACCAGCACAAAGGCCCCCTGGGTGGGAATATTCTCCCGGCCCACCACCTTGATCCGGAAGAACAGGTTCCAGATGAGCCACGCAGCGGCCACAACAACAGCGTATATCATGCCTGCCCCACCTTCTCCCGGATCACCGCTTTCAGTGCCTCCAGGCTTTCTTCCAGGTTCAGATGGCTGGTATCCACCAGCACTGCATCCTCCGCCTGCCGCAAGGGTGCCACAGCCCGGTGGCTGTCCTGATAATCCCTTTGGCGGATATCAGCCAGCACCTGCTCATAATCGGGGGTCTGGCCCTTCTCCACCAGCTCCTTATACCGGCGCTGAGCCCGGGCAGTATCGCTGGCGGTCAGGAAGATTTTTACCTGTGCGTGGGGCAGAATGACTGTGCCGATATCCCGGCCGTCCATCAGCACATTGTTGGCCCGGGCCAGGTCCCGCTGAGTGTCCAGCAGAAACTGCCGCACCGCCGGGATGGCGGAAACGCCGCTGGCAGCCATTCCGATTTTCTCTGCCCGGATGTCAGTGCTCACATCCTCCCCGTTCAGGTAGATATGCTGGGTCCCTTCCACCAGCCGGATATCCAGCTGAATTTCAGGAAGCAGGGGTTCCACCTGCTCCCCATTTTTCGGGTCGGCTCCCCGGCGCACAGCGTACAGGCCAATGGCCCGGTACATGGCTCCCGTATCCACATAGAGATATCCCAGCTCCTGGGCCAGCTGTTTTGCCAGGCTGGACTTTCCTGCCCCGCTGGGGCCGTCAATGGCAATGTTGATCATGGTGTTTTTAACCGTCCTTTTTCAAAATGCTCTGGCCGCTGCCTGGGCAGTAGAGAAGGCGATCTGGAGATTATACCCGCCGGTATAAGCGTCCAGATCCAGCACCTCTCCTGCAAAATACAGGCCGGGGCAGAGTTTGCTTTCCATGGTTTTGGGGTTGACTCCCTTTACCTCCACGCCGCCGCTGGTGATGACTGCGTGCTCCAGGTCCCCCCGTTTGGTGATGGGGACCTTCCAGTGTTTGATCAGCTCCACCAGCCGCCGCTTTTCCTCCCGGGTGATCTGGTTGGCCTTGGTGGCCGGGCCTATCCCCCACCGCCGGACCATCACCGGCTGCATGCTGGCAGGGAGCAGCTTGGCCAACGCCCCCTGAGCAGACTTATTGGCCAGGAGGGCAAAGTCCTGGGTGATCCGTTTGTAAAGGGTCTCCTGGTCCAGAGCCGGTTTCAAATCGATTTCGGCGGTCCAGGTATGCTGCTTCATATTTTTGATGTAGCAGCTGGCGGACAGGGTCAAAGGTCCGCTGATTCCAAAATGGGTAAACAGCATCTCCCCCTGCTGGGAGAACACTGCCTTTTGGTCCTGGTAAAGGGTGAGGGTCACATTTTTCAGGGCAAGTCCCATCATTTTGGGGCAGTCCGGGTCAGGGCTGACCAGGCTGCAAAGGCTGGCCACAGGAGGGATGATTTTGTGTCCCGCTTGGGCGGCCAGTTTATAGCCATCTCCCCTGCTTCCGGTGCCGGGATAGCTTACCCCGCCAGTGGCGATGAGAACACAGTTCCCTCTCCACTGCCGTCCGGTATCATCCTCCACCCCGGCGCACCGTCCCTCCTCCAGAAGGAGTTTGGTCACATGGGCAGACTGGACCCTGGCCTGCTGGGCATAGGTCAGCAGCGCCTGACGGATGTCCTCCGCCTGGTCCGACACCGGGAACACCCGGCGGCCCCGCTCGGTTTTCAAGGGCACTCCCAGCTCCTCAAAAAGAGCCATGGTACTGGCGGGAGGCCAGCTTCTCAAAGCGGAATAGAGGAACCGGGGATTGGTCCGGACATTCTGCAAAAAGGTTTCCTCATCGCAGTTATTGGTCACATTGCACCGGCCCTTTCCGGTGACCAGGATTTTTTTGCCGGGAATCTCGCTGTGTTCCAGCACAGTCACCCGGTGCCCCAGACGGCAGGCGGCTCCCGCTGCCATAAGGCCGGCGGCGCCGCCCCCTACAATGATTAT
Organism: uncultured Gemmiger sp.; assembly: GCA_944386495.1. Lineage (GTDB taxonomy): Bacteria > Bacillota > Clostridia > Oscillospirales > Ruminococcaceae > CALXEN01. The sequence continues at coordinate 7,424 of CALXBE010000015.1, forward strand.
CTCTGCCACGGCCGCACCTCCCAGCCGGTATAGATTCCCATAAAGGCATACAGTGCCAAAAGCGGATGGACCGTAGCCAGATACATTACATAGGTGCCGATCTGGAAAGCGGCCACCTCCATAAAGGCAATGAGGAAGACCCGGAGGAGGGCCATTCCCAGCAGCCCGGTGAGAATCCACCAGACCACCCACTCCCGGGATTCCTTGATTCGGAACACCTTCCGAATCTGGAGGAACACTGCCAGGACCAGGGCCAGGGGGAGAAGGACGGCGTAAACCATCCGCACCAAATTCAGGCCCAGGTAAGCCAGCTTCTGGAGAGGGCTGTAATAGGGCAGGTCGCTTCCCTCCTGGGCTGCGGCGTTGGCAGGGGAGCCCAGATAATCCTCCCAGACTGCCAGTTCCTCCGCCGTACCAATGGAGCGCAGCTCCTCATAGTAGGGTTCGCAGCCCCGGAAGGTGGCACAGAACCAAAGGCTGTACCCGGCCTCCCGGATCACAGGGAGAACATACTCGCTTCGCACCGAGGGTGCAGTTCCCGACCGCTTGCCCCCCTCCGAAGGGAGAGCACCGCTGTCACAGGCGGCGTTGATTTCATCCGCCACCTGCTGCCAGTATTCCCGGGCTGTAAGGGCAGATTCATATTTTCCTTCATTCTGGGCAGCCAGACGGACGGCCCAGTAAAAGCCCCCTGCCCGGTAATCCCCGGATTCAGGGTTCATATAGCTGTTCCGGATGGAAGGGTCTTCCTCCAGCCAGTATTCCAGGCAGTCCATGGCATCGGTGGTATCATAGATTTTTTGGCGCACCTCATAGGGCACCGACACCAGGGGAACAAACTCTTCCTCCTCCACCCGGTTCATGGCTCCCATGGCCTGGGCAAAGCTGCCGTAGGAGAAATCCGAGATGGTGAACACCCCATAATATGCCAGATTGATTCCCGCAAATCCCCCCAGCACCCCTGCCGTCACTCCAAAGGGAATGAGCAAAGTCAGGCAGCGGAGAGGTTTGCGGTTCAGTTCTTTTTCCCGCAGGATAAACCAGACCAGAATCAGGGTCCCTGCTCCCAGGAACGGGACCAGCCAGTAACCGTCCTCCCGGCAGAGCCAGCTGGCGGCAAGGCCAACCCCTGCCAGCAGCTGCCAGCCCAGGCTGTTTTTTACCGGCTTACGATACCGGAGAGCATACCCTGCCACCCCGGCAAAGAAGAGCAGGCAAAGGGCAGGGAAAATGCTGTCCCGGTAGACCCGAAGGGTAAAGCTGGCCATGGCGGAGGGAAGGAACACCATCACGCCAAAGGCTGTCAGTCGTGCCCAGCGCTTTTGAAGGACCGGGGCGAATGCCTGAACCAAAGCCAGACAGGCGCCCGCCCAAAGAAGCTGGTTTGCTCCCAGGTAGGGCAGATGAAGCCAGTGGAGCAGGGCCAGCCAGAGGGGGAAAAACATATGTTTGGACAGGGTGAGCCAGTCATAAGGACCCAGCCACTGCCCGGCGGTGATATATTCTGCCGCCCGGAACATAAGTTCATCGTCGATGGGAGCGCCCCCTACCCACACATAGGTCCGCTGGAAAAAGCTCAGGACAAACTTAGCCCCTGTAAGGGCTGCCACCCCCAGCCAGAACCAGACCGGAGAGATATCCTTTTTGGAGAAAAGCTGCTTCATTTCTGAATTTTCTCAATACTTTCTACAAAATACTGCTGCTTTTTGAATACTGTATCCAAAATAAGGGAGAGATACTTCACTACCAGGGTCATGATGGCGAACAGGCCGCTGAACCCGCAGGTGATGACAAACATGGTGGTGGTCCACCCCTCAATGGGATGGCCTGCCACGGTGACGGCCAGGGTGTAGATCAGTTCCACCAAGGCCAGCACCAACATGGTCAGGGTGATTCCGAAACTGACCCGATACCCTGCCGAGGTGTAGAGGAGCAGGCTGTTGAGTCCCAGGTCAAAATCCCGGGTCTGACCGGCCTGGCCTTCATATTCCAAGGTCCCCATTTTCAGACCGCTTGCCGCATAGGCAGCTTTCCGGTAAGGAAGATAGGCGCTGACCGCATGGACCTTGTTGATGGCCCGGCGGGAGACCAGCCGGAATGCCTCGGTCCGAAGGCGGTAGGCAGAACCACTGTACCGGTTGAAAAGGGTGTAAAACAGCCGGCTCATGCCGCCGCTCCGGGAGGGGCAGACATTGACAATGTCATTTCCCTCCATGGCCTTCCGGTAAGCGTCCCATATGAGAGAGGAATCCCAGTTCATTTTGGTGGAGTCAAATTCGTAAACATAATCCCCGATGGAGATATCCAGTCCCGCATTCATGCACTGCTCCACGCCCTGGCGCAGGCTCATATGGAGAATGGTAAGAGGCTTTGGCTGACGGGCTGCAAATTCCCGCAGCAGTTCCAGAGCCTGGGCAGGGGCGCAGTCCTCCACCACTACCAGCTCGTACTGGGCAAAATGCTCCTCCAGCCGGGCGGTAAGCTCTGTAAAAAAGCCCTGCACATCCCCTGTTTCCTGGCCCAGATAGACCACCGCAGAGATAAAATTCTTTTCTTTATCCTGATTATTCATGGAGCAGCACCTCGTCCAAATCGTACACAGTATTGATTTTTCCCGACAAGACACTCACCAGCCGGGGCGTCCGGGTCATTTCCCGGATGACGGTGGGGCGGGAGTCATCGATTTCGCTTGCCTTGAGAATGGGTTTCATGCTGAACAGGCTCTTGTAATATTCAAAGCCGTATTCCTCCCGGAGATACTTCCGGGCCAGCTGGCTCATGTAAGGCCAGGCACTGGCAGGCTTACCGGGGCAGAGGTCACAGTTATACAGGCTGCCCGGGCGGCATTTGCCGCCGCTCTCCTCCTGGCAGGGAAAGGTGGCCACCGATTCCCTGCTGGTCTGGTGAGGGGTAAAGGTAACGCTGGTGAGACTGTGGAGTCCGGTTTTCCCGAATGGCATTATGCTGAAAAAGGGACCATCCATCACAGTAATGCCGGTATTCTTCAGCGCATCACTGACGGTACAGAGAATAATTTCGCAGAGTTCGTACTTGATTTTGAAGGGTTCCAGCCCCAGCATGGCGTGGATGTCATTGATTCCCGCATAGGTGGCATTGAGAAGGAATCCGGTGCGGAAGGTCTCCCCTGCTGCCTCTACCTCCCACAGGTCTCCCAGGTTATGGATGGCTGTGGGCTGGGCGCTATACCGGATGGTCACATTGGTGAGGGGGGCCAACTGTTCCAGAAACCATTCTTTCAGTATCTGGGCATCGTAGGTGTACTCCTGGGTCATAAAAGCCCCGTCGCACATCCCCGGATTAAAGTATTTTTCAGTGGGGAGCCGATCACACCGGATCTGGGCATCCCGGCAGAACTTTTCAAACTCTTCCCCGTTGGTCCAGCTGAAATGGGCGCTGGTGGCATACACCTGGTCAAAGGTGGTCAGGTTGCAGAAACCGTAGTCCCGGCAGAACCGGTCAAAATAATGAGCGCTTTTAATGGCGGTGGAAAAGCTGCGGGGATAATGATACCCCATGTGGACCCGGGCCTGATTGATGTAGGTAGCCCGCATAAAGGGGCCTTCATCCCGCTCCAGCACCAGCACCCGCTGGCCGGCTTCCCCGCATTTCAGGGCGCTGTACAATCCATACAGTCCGGCGCCCAGAATGATTTTATCATATTGTTCCATGGCGTTCTGATTCCTTTCAGGGGCGGTATTTTCCCGCCAGTGCGGCAAAAAGAATTCGGAGCAGGTCGGTATTTCCTCTCATTCCCTTGATTTTGGTAGGAGCAGGCTGATTTTGGGGATAGGCCCGGGTCACAGGGACCTCACATCCCTTCAGCCCCAGCTGGTCCGCCCGGATGCTCAGGTAAGCCAGCAGCTCATATCCCGCAAAGACATCCCGGAAAGGCTGCACCCCGGGATGTTTCAGATAAGCACGGCTGTAAGCCCGATAAGCGTTGGTGGTATCGGTGTACCAGTGGCGGGCTGCCAGGCTGATCAAAGGGGCATGGATCAGCCGCACTGCCCAATACCGGACAGTGGGGGTATTGATGGCCTTGCCCCCCTTGATAAACCGGCTGCCCTGGACCAGGTCGTATCCCTGTTCCAGCTTCTGGATAAAGAGAGGAACGCTTTCAATGCTGTCCTTGTTGTTTCCGTCAATGGTCAGGACCCCGGCATAACCCCGTTCCAGGGCATACCACAGACCCATCCGAAGCTGGGCCCCCTGCTTGCCGGGGCCGTTTTTCACCAGAAGGGTGTTCACACCCCGGTCCTGCAGACCTTGAGGCTCCATACTGCCGTCGGTGCTGCCCCCATCACAAAGGATAATATCCACCAGGGTATCTACCCCGGCGGCCTTAGCCCGGTCCAGTTCCTTGAGAATCCGCTCTCCCTCATTGATAATAGGGATGAGCAGGCAGTATTTGGTCTTCTTTTCTCCAAACTCTGTGCAGGTAAAATCCGGTACGCCTTTCAGGCCGGTATACTTCATCTTATCCAAACACCTCTTTCAGATAGGTCAGGCAGCGGTCCAGGGTATCATAATCCGCAGCCTTCATTTCCAGAGAAACAAACCCCTTATACCCCACAGCGTGAAGGAGCAGGGCCAGTTCCCGGTGGATGGGCCGGGGCTGGATGGGAGCCAGGCCCGGTTCACTGATATGGATGTGGCTTACATATTTCAGGTCGCCCAGATAGTCATTGAGGGATTCCCCGTTCTGGATCATGGTTCCCAGGTCCAGGTTGACGGTAAGGCCGGGAATATCCAGCTTTTTCACCAGGTCAAAGGCCTGACGGGTGGTATTGAGATAGTTGGTGTTATAAATGGGAGGGTTGGCTTCCAGGGCCAGGTAGACCCCTTTCTGTCCGGCCAGGATTCCCAGCCGGGTGAAAAATGCCTCGGCCTCCTGGGGCTGGTGGTCGGGAGGACAGTTCCGCTGCCGGGGGCATCCGAACACCAGGCTGGGGCAGCGGACAGCCCGGGCAAACTCAAAGGCCTGGGCGGTATACTCCTCCAGCCGGGCAGCATCCTCCTGGTTGAAAATATTTCCATTCTGACCAAACCAGATGCTTTGAAGGCTGGGAATTTCCAGCCCGTAGTTCTGGTACAGATATCCGGCAAAAATGGCCGCAGAGGAAAGATGTTCATAGGGCTGCCGGGTAAAGATCCGGGTAGGAGCCAGTTCCAGACCCTCATACCCCAGTTCCTTCAGCCGGGCGTATACCTTTTCGTCTTCTTCCTTGGTCCAGCCCAAGTTGCTGGCTGCCAGTCTGATGGCCATAGGCTCACTTCCATTCCTTCATAAAGTTACAGATATCCTTCAGTTCCTCATCTCGGGAAAGAAGATACCCCTCCGCTCCCCCAAAGAGGGCGGCGTGTTTGGTCCGCAGGTCATAGTCATAGGGAGCAGCGGCCGTCTCGTTTTTCCACTCCTGCCCCGTAACGGCGGTATATACCTCTCCGGCAGACACCGGCGGAGTGGTCAGGTTGACCAGTTTCAGCCCCGCCTCCAAAGCCAGGTTGATGTCAGGCCAAAGCCGCCCCAGGTTGTAGAACTGGTATCGGCTGGCACTGTGGGTAAAGGCCAGGGCGTTGAAATCGTTGGCAGCAAAAAATTCCCGCAGCTTTTCCCCGGAAACTTTTCCGTTCAGGCAGTAAAAGCCGTTCTCCCTCAGTTCATACCCTTCCCCCACCAGGGCGCTTTTCTCTGCCAGTTCCTGATATTTATCCGGGCGGAGCATGGCCGGGATGATGGTGTGAAGGTCATAGAGAAAATTCTTTTTCAGGCCTTTTCCATAAAGGGCGGGGAGCCGGACAATGAGTGCATCCGGGAAATCCTGGCGCACCCACTCTTCCAACTGGAGCCGGTTGGCTCCGTAGGGAGCCAGCCCCTCCTTATCCATGGGGCTGTCCTCATCTTTTCCCCGGCTGTCCCGGTAAACGGCAATGGAGCTGATGAGAACCAGCTGGCGGGGGGCAATTCTCCGGATATTTTCCCGGGCCTGGGCCATGACAGCCAGGTCTGCCGCCGGGTCCTGGTTAGCAAGGAACATAGCCGCCGGAACTCCGGCGTATACAGCCAACTGCGGTCTGGTATCATACCCGGTTTCAATATCCCTGGAATGAAGAGCCATGGAAAAATCATGAGATTCCATCAAATTTCCGCCCACAAACCCAGTGCTTCCCACCAAAAGGTCTTTCATTCCAGTTTCCTCCCCGTTGGCATAATCCCGCCATTTTATTATCTTTTTCAGTATATCATTTTGCCTTGGAAAAAGCAACGAGAAAGCCCATGACTTTGGACATCCACCCCATACTGTCAATCTGGCGCAGTCACAAAGAAAAAAGCCCCCGGCAAAAATGCCGAGGGCCGTTCCTTACTCATGCTTTTTATACCAGACATATCCGCCCATTCCCACCAGGATGGCAATACCCAGTCCGCTGCGGACGGTGGAAATAATGGCTCCCATAGCCGCCTCCTGTATCTCATCCTCCTGGGCCTGGGCTTCCTTGGCCAGCTGTGCCTCCACCTCCTGCTGTATTCCAGCCGGTTGATTTTGCTCCTCTGTCCCCTGCTGGGCTTCCTGGGCAAATCCCGCAAGGGGGACCATTCCCAGAATCATCAGACCGGCCAGCACCCCGGCCAGACATTTAAGCCAGACTTTTTTCATGGCTTCCTCCCTTTCCGGCGGAGTTCCCGCCCTAACTGTCCTTGTTACATTAGTATAGGGAAAGTCCGGCGAAAAATGCGTAAAAAAAGGTCGGGGAATACACTTCCTCTTGTTGTACCATCCTATCTCATGTTGACAACCCTTTTGTGCTGTTGTATTATGCTTTAAGATATGTTTTTTAAAACCAGATGTCCCCCAAGAAAAGAACAGATGGATATCTGGTGGAAGGAGTGCTTATGTCCTGGTCTATCGTTGCAGATTCCAGTGTAAATATGTATCATCTGGATGATCTTCCCGCCGGAGTCAGCTTCACTACCGTTCCTTTGAAAATCCGGTGCGGCGAGCGGGAATTTGTGGACAACGCCGCTTTGAACACCAAAGAAATGATGGAGCTGCTGGACAACTACAATGGCCCCTCCGGCAGCGCCTGCCCCAGCCCCGAGGAATGGGCAGAGAAATTCCTGGCCGCAGATAATTCCATTGCCGTGACCATCAGCAGCCAGCTGTCCGGCAGCTACAATTCCGCCTGCATTGCCGCCAAAATGGTAATGGAGGAGCACCCCGAAAAGAGAATCCATGTGGTGGACTCTCTCAGCGTAGGGGCCGAGATGACCTTTATTGTAGAGCGGGCCATAGAGCTGATCCATCAGGGAGCTTCCTTTGACCTGATTGCCTATGAGCTGGACCATCTGAAAGACCATGTAGGTCTGCAGTTTGTTCTGTGCAGCTTTGAGAACCTGGTGAAGAACGGCCGGATGAGCCGTATTTCCGGTCTGGTTGCCGGGGTTCTGGGAATCCGGGCTGTGGGCCGGGCCAGCACCGAAGGAAAAATCGATATGTTCGGAAAGGCCCGGGGCGAAACCAAGGCTCTGGCTTTGATTCTGGAAGAGATGGACCGTTCCGGATTCAAAGGCGGCAAGGTCTACATTGACCATGTTCACAATCCTCAGGCAGCTCACATGCTGGCCCGGGCCATTACCGCAAAGTGGCCCTCTGCCCAGATCCAGGTAAGAATGTGCGGCGGACTTTGCAGCTTCTACGCCCAGGACCAGGGGCTGATCCTCGGCTATATGCTGGCATAACTCATTAAAGATAAAAAATCCCCGCTCCTTAGGGAGCGGGGATTTTTGTTATTGTTTCTTACCGGACAATGCAGGCTTCCCGGTCGGGGCCTACGCTGATGTAGGTAATGGGGCAGCCCACAGCCTTTTCAATGTAGGTCACATAATCCTGAGCGGCCTGGGGCAGGTCCTCAAACTTGCGGCAGCCGGTAATATCGCAGTGCCAGCCGGGGAGATACTCCACCACGGGCTTTGCGGTATCCAGGGCCTTACCCATGGGGAAACGGTCGGTGAGGGTGCCGTCCTCCAGCTCATACTTTGCCACTACGGGAATCTTTTCCATGTAGTCCAGCACATCCAGCAGAGTGAAGGCCAGCTTGTCAGCGCCCTGGCACTCCACACCATACCGGCTGGCCACCACATCAAAGGGGCCTACCCGGCGGGGACGACCAGTAGCTGCGCCAAACTCATGGCCGGCTTCCCGGAGGAAGTTCTTCTCCTCCTCGGTCATGGCCAGCTCAGCGGTGAAGGGGCCGTCGCCCACGCAGGAGCTGTAAGCCTTCATAACACCTACGGAGAGATCCAGCTTCCGGCCGGGGATGCCTGCTCCGATGGGAGCATAAGCGCCGATCACATTGCTGGAGCTGGTGTAGGGGTAGATACCAAAGTCAATGTCCCGCAGGGCGCCCAGCTGAGCCTCGAAGAGGATCTTCTTCCCTGCCTCATCAGCCTTGGCCAGATACTCACCTGCATCGCAGATGTAGTCCTTGAAGATGGCTGCATATTTCTCGCACCATGCCCACAGCTCATCCAGCTGGGTGGGCTTTGCCCCGTAGCAGCCTTCCATCACCAGGTTCTTGGCCTCCACAATGGTGGAAAGACGCTTTCTCACGCTGTCGTCCATGTGCAGAAGGTCTCCCATCCGGAGGGTCTTCTTCATATATTTATCAGCGTAACCGTAGGCGATTCCCCGCTTGGTAGAGCCAAACTGAGCACCGGTCTTGGACAGGCGCTCTTCCTCCAGGCCGTCCTGCTCCACATGGAAGGGCATGCAGATGGTGGCCCGGTCGCTGATTTTCAGGTTTTCGGGGGTGATTTTCACGCCCTTTTCCCGGAGAGCGGCGATCTCCTTATCCAGGTGAGCGGGGTCAATGAGCATACCATTGCCCATGACGCAGACCACCTCAGGCCGGAGGATGCCGGAGGGCAGCAGATTGAGCACAAACTTGCCCTGAGGATTCTTTACGGTGTGTCCGGCGTTGTTGCCGCCCTGGTAACGCACTACGATGTCATATTCCTGGGACAGCAGGTCCACCATTCGGCCCTTGCCTTCATCGCCCCAGTTGATGCCGGTAATTGCAGTAAGCATTTTTCATTCTCCTTATATTGCAATTTCTAAGACGGCCTTTTCCGTTCAAGGATTGCCCGGGATCCGCTGCCTTTACTAACACTTGCATGATAGCATGAACTTTTTGGTTTGTAAAGCGGGAGTTAGTCCTCCTTATCCACAAACCGGATGTTATCCAGCTGGCTTTTCAGGCTGGCTTTCATGGCATCAATGTAGGCCCGGCGGAGCTTTGCCCGCTCTGCTTCCTCCTCGGGAGTCAGCCCCTGGGTCTTTGCTTTGCGAGCCAGTTCATTGATTCTCTGAATCTCCTGATCTGTCATGGATTTTTCCTCCTTGTGTTGGATTGCCTATTGAGTATATCACACCAGGCCTTCAAACGCAAACAACCCCCGGCTTTCTTGCCAGGGGGTTGTTCCTATCTATAAACATCCGGCCGGATGGAATGGGTTGTCTGGACCCACCTGGGCGTCCTGTTGGACACCCTGGCATAGGTGGGGAGCCAGTGGGGCACGGGAAGAGATTCCCTTCCTGCGCTTTGGCTGCATAGAGGGCAGCCTACACCACTACTGTTATGTGGGACAGTCTTGAGATTAGACCCGGGTTCCGCCGGGATGGTGCTTTTTTCTATGAAGCATCCTTACAGGTGCTTCCCTTGATTATTATCCTACTCCCCGATTATGAAAAAATTGTGAGGGAATTCGGAACGGTCTGTAAATCCTGCTGTTCCCAAAGCGTGGCATCCGTGGTATACTATCTCTGACCCAAGGGAGGGAAAAAGCGTTTCCACTCCCTCTATCCTATCACACAGGAGAAATGTTTCATGGCGAACCGTGTAAACTATGCCAAAGAGATGGACAAGGTGTTGGCCGGGCTGGGCCAGACCCGCCCCCGGCTTTTGCTCCATGCCTGCTGCGCCCCCTGCAGCAGCGGCACCCTGCCCCAGCTGGAAGAATATTTTGACATTACCGTCCTTTATTATAACCCCAACATTGACCCTCCCCAGGAATACCACCGCCGGGAGGGAGAGCTGGAGGCCTTTCTGGAAGCCAGCGGCCGCCGGGGAATCCCGGTGGTGGAACTGCCCTACGATCCTCAGGAATTCTACCAGGCGGTAAAAGGCCTGGAACAGGAGCCGGAGCGGGGCCGGCGGTGCACCGTCTGCTACCGGCTCCGGATGGAGCAGGCCGCCCGGTACGCGGCTGAACACGGGTTTGACTGGTTCACCACCACCCTTTCCATCAGTCCCCTGAAAGACCCGGTGAGAATCAACGAGATAGGAACGGAGCTGGAAAAGGAATACGGGGTGAAGCACCTGCCCAGCGAGTTTCGGAAACGGGACGGTTACAAACACAGCCTGGAGGAAAGCGCCAGGTATGACCTGTACCGACAGGACTACTGCGGCTGTGTTTACAGCCGGTTGGAGCGGGAAAAACAACAGCAGCAAAAAAAGGAGGAAGGCTGAGCCTTCCTCCTTTTGATTTATTACACGGACAGTTCCGCTTTCTGACCCAGGCAGTCGGGATTGGCGTCCAGCATGGGCTGGATGACCTCGTCCAGGTATTCCTCCACCTGCTGGGGAGCACGGCCCACAAAGTTTTCGGGTTTCAGCTGAGCCTCCAGGCTCTCCCGCTCCAGGCCAAAGCTGGAATCGGCCAGCACCCGCTCGATGAGGTCGTTGGGTTTGCCTTCCTGCTTGACCACAGCGGCAGCGGCAATGGCATGCTGACGGAGTTTCTCGTGGAGTTCCTGACGGTCTCCACCAGCCTTGACGGCTTCCATCATAATATTCTCGGTGGCCATGAAAGGCAGCTCTGCCATGACACGGCTGTGGACTACCTTGGGGTAGACTACCAGCCCGTCGCAGACATTGAGCATGATTTTCAGGATAGCGTCGGCGGCCAGGAAGCCCTCGGCCATGGCGATCCGCTTGTTGGCGCTGTCGTCCAGAGTCCGCTCAAACCACTGGGTACCGGTGGTGAAGGCGGGGTTGAGAACATCCACCATGAGATACCGGGCAATGGCGCAGATACGCTCGCACCGCATGGGGTTCCGCTTGTAGGGCATGGCGGAGGAGCCGATCTGGTTCTTCTCAAAGGGTTCCTCCATCTCCTTGAAGTTGGCCAGGAGCCGGACATCGGTGGCAAACTTCATGGCGCTCTGGGCAATGCCGGACAGGGCGGACAGCACATTGTAGTCCACCTTCCGGCTGTAGGTCTGGCCGCAGACAGGAACTACCTTGTCAAAGCCCATCTGGGCGCAGACATCCCGTTCCACTGCCTTGATCTTCTCCCCGTCTCCGGCGAAAAGGTCCATAAAGCTGGCCTGGGTGCCAGTGGTGCCCTTGACCCCACGGAGAGCCAGGCTGGAAATCTGATGGTCGATTTCCTGCAGGTCCATATACAGCTCGTTCATCCAGAGGGTGGCACGCTTGCCCACGGTGGTCAGCTGGGCGGGCTGGCAGTGGGTATAGGCCAGAGCAGGCATATCCTTGTACTGCCGGGCGAAATCAGCCAGCAGGGCAATGACCCCAATCAGCTTTTTCCGGACCAGTTCCAGGCCCTGGCGCATAATGATAATATCGGTGTTGTCTCCCACATAGCAGCTGGTGGCTCCCAGATGGATGATTCCCTTGGCTTTGGGGCACTGGAGGCCGTAAGCGTACACATGGCTCATGACATCGTGACGGACCAGCTTTTCCCGGGCCACCGCATCCTCATAGTTGATGTCGTCCAGGTGGGCAGCCAGCTCGTCCAGCTGCTCCTGGGTAATATCCAGGCCCTGATTTTTCTCAGCCTTGGCCAGTGCCAGCCAGAGCCGCCGCCAGGTGCGGAACTTGTTGTCCTCCGAGAAGATGTACTGCATTTCCTCCGAGGAATACCGGGTGGAGAAGGGTGAAATATATCTGTTATGTTCTGCCATGGAAGTTCTCCCTTACTATATTTTGTGAAAGAGGCGGCCCCGGAAGGGACCGCCTTTATTGTATCAGACGGTAGCCGGCTTTACAAGGCTTACAGCTTGTAGTAGTCTACGCCGCCCTCAAAGAGAGGCTGGAACTTCTCGCCCAGCACATTCTTGTACAGGCCCTGGCCGTACCGTTCGGTATGGCCCATCTTGCCCAAGACCCGGCCATCGGGGCTGGTGATGCCTTCAATGGCCAGCATACTACCGTTGGGGTTGTACCGCTGGTCCATGGTGGGATTGCCTTCCAGGTCCACATACTGGGTGGCCACCTGACCATTGGCAATCAGGCTGTCCAGCACAGACTGGGGAGCCACAAACCGGCCCTCTCCGTGGCTGATGGCAATGAGATGCTCATCCCCTGCCTGGCAGCGGCTGAGCCAGGGGCTCTTGACGCTGGCCACACGGGTATGGACCAGCATGCTCTGGTGACGGCCGATGGTGTTGAAGGTCAGGGTTGGGTCGCTCTCGGTGATGGGGCGAATCTCGCCGTAAGGCACCAGTCCCAGCTTGATAAGAGCCTGGAAGCCGTTGCAGATGCCCAGCATCAGGCCATCCCGCTGGTTCAGCAGACGGTTGACTGCATCGGCCACCGCGGGGCTGCGGAAGAAGCTGGCGATGAACTTGGCGCTTCCGTCCGGTTCGTCGCCGCCGGAGAATCCGCCGGGAATCATAATCATCTGGCTTTCGTCAATGGCCTTGACCAGAGCCTGGCAGCTTTCGGCTACATCGGCAGGGGTCAGGTTCTTAATGACCAGTACCCGGGGGTCAGCGCCTGCCCGGGCAAAAGCCTTGGCGGAGTCATACTCGCAATTGTTGCCGGGGAACACAGGGATAATGACCTTGGGCTTCTGGTGCTTCAACAGGCTGGGAGCCTTGGTCTGGGTGTCTCCCTCAATGGGGGCCACCTTCTCCCCTGCCTTCCGGTAGGGCAGCACCGGCTCCAGCTTGGATTCCCAGGCTTCCTGAAGCTGGGCCAGGTCCACCTTCTCCCCGGAGAAGGCAAAGCTGTAATCCAGAGTGGTGGTGCCCAGGATCTGGCCTGCACCGCCGTCCAGAACTTCCAGTACGAAAGCGCCGTAAGCGGGCTGGAACAGCTCGTCGGTATCAAAGTCGGCGGCAAACCGGAGACCGATGCTGTTGCCCACACACATCTTGAAGAGGGTCTCGGCCAGGCAGCCGTAGCCGGGAGTGGCAGCAGCCAGGACTTTACCCTGGGCCATAAGGTCTTCCACAGTATGGAAGACTGCTTTCAGGCTGTCGGCTTCAGGCAGGCCGTCCTTGTAGTTGGGCCGCAGGATGCAGACGGTGCTGTCGGCTTTCTTGAACTCGGGGCTGCATACCCGGCTGATATTGCCCACAGCGGTGGCAAAGCTGACCAGGGTGGGAGGCACATCCAGCTTTTCAAAGCTGCCGGACATGCTGTCCTTGCCGCCGATGGCTCCGATGCCCAGGCCCATCTGGGCATCCAGGGCACCCAGAAGAGCGCTTACAGGCTGGCCCCAGCGGTTGGGGTCAGTGCCCAGGCGGGGGAAGTATTCCTGGAAGGTGAGGTAAGCCTTTTCGTGGTCAAAGCCGGCACAGACCAGCTTGGCCACACTCTCCACCACCGACAGGTAAGCTCCACGGTAGGGGCTCTCGCTCATAAGATAGGGGTTAAAGCCCCAGGCCATGCCGCTGACGGTGGTGGTCTCACCGGGCACCGGCAGCTTGGCTACCATGGCCATGGTGGGGGTAAGCTGATTCCGGCCGCCGAAAGGCATGAGAACGGTGGCAGCGCCGATAGTGCTGTCAAACCGCTCGGACAGGCCCTTCTTGCTGGCCACATTCAGGTCGGTGACCACAGCCTTCAGCTTCTGGGTGAGGGTATCCCCTGCCCACTGGGGCTGCCAGACCTTGCCGGGCAGCACATGGGCGGTAATATGCTTTTCAGCACCGTTGCTGTTCAGGAATTCCCGGCTCACATCGCAGATGACCTGGCCGTTCCATTCCATCCGCAGCCGCTTTTCCTCGGTGACGGTAGCCACAGGGGTGGCCTCCAGGTTTTCCTCCCCGGCCAGGGCGATGAACGCATCCACATCCTGGGGAGCCAGGGCCACGGCCATACGCTCCTGGCTTTCACTAATGGCCAGCTCGGTGCCGTCCAGGCCCTCATATTTCTTGGTGACCTTGTTCAGGTCGATGTAAAGGCCGTCGGCCAGCTCGCCGATGGCGACAGATACGCCGCCGGCGCCAAAGTCGTTGCACCGCTTGATCATCCGGCAGGCATCCTTCCGGCGGAAGAGCCGCTGGAGCTTCCGCTCGGTGAGGGCGTTGCCCTTCTGGACCTCGGCTCCGCAGGTGGTCAGGCTCTCCAGCTTATGGGCCTTACTGCTGCCGGTAGCACCGCCGATGCCGTCCCGTCCGGTACGGCCGCCCAGCAGGACGATCACATCCCCGGGAGCGGGGCATTCACGGCGGACATGGTCGGCAGGGGTAGCGCCTACCACAGCGCCAATTTCCATCCGCTTGGCAATATAGCCGGGATGGTACAGTTCATCTACCTGGCCGGTGGCCAGGCCGATCTGGTTGCCGTAGCTGGAATATCCAGCGGCAGCAGTGGTCACCAGCTTCCGCTGGGGCAGCTTGCCAGGCAGGGTATCCTTTACGGGAACCAGGGGGTCACCTGCGCCGGTGACCCTCATGGCCTGGTAGACATAGCTCCGTCCGGACAGGGGGTCCCGGATGGCGCCGCCGATACAGGTGGCAGCACCGCCGAAGGGCTCGATTTCGGTGGGATGGTTGTGGGTCTCGTTCTTGAAGAGGTAGAGCCAGTCCTGCATTTCCCCGTCCACATCACACTGGATCTTCACGGTGCAGGCGTTGATTTCCTCGCTCTCGTCCAGGTTTTTCAGGATGCCCCGCTTTTTCAGGGCCTTGGCAGCGATGGTGCCCATATCCATCAGGCACCGGGGCTTCTCCTGACGGCCCAGCTCCTCCCGCAGTTCCATATACCGGCTGAAAGCGGCCTGGGCCAGCTGGTCCTCAAAGGTCACTTCATCCAGAATGGTGCCGAAGGTGGTGTGGCGGCAGTGGTCGCTCCAGTAGGTGTCAATCATCCGAATCTCGGTGATGGTGGGGTTGCGGCCTTCCTTCCGGAAATAGTCCTGGCAGAACTTGATATCTCCCAGGTCCATGGCCAGACCCTTTTCTGCCACAAAGTCAGCCAGTCCCTGTTCATCCAGATCCAGGAAACCATCCAGGGTCTCTACCTGGGTGGGGATATCATACTCCATTTTCAGGGTTTCCTTCTCGGACAGGTCTGCCTGGCGGGCTTCCACCGGGTTGATGACATATTTCCGGATGGCTTCCACCTGCTCCTGGGTCAGGTCACCCTCCAGCAGGTAAACCTTGGCGCTGGCCACCTGGGGCCGCTCTCCCTGGCTGATGAGCTGGATACACTGGGCAGCGCTGTCTGCCCGCTGGTCATACTGGCCGGGGAGATACTCCACCCCGAACACGGGGCCGGTATGCTGGGGCATGGTGCGGTAGATCACATCCACGGGAGGCTCACTGAAAACAGTGTTCAGGCAGCTTTCAAACAGCTCCTGGGAAACGCCCTCCACATCATACCGGTTGAGAAGGCGCAGTCCGGTAAGGCCGGTGATTCCCAGCAGGGAGACCAACTCATTTTTCAGAGCCTGGGCTTCTACATCAAAGCCCGGCTTCTTTTCCACATATACACGATATACCATGGGTATTACTCCTTATTTTTCCAGGGCTTTCAGGGCACGGCGACCAATATCGGTCCGCTTGTGGGCTCCCTCAAAGTGGATTTTTTCGCTGGCGGCATAGGCCAGTTCCAGAGCTTTGGGCAGGGTGTCTGCGGTGGCAGTGACTCCCAGCACCCGGCCGCCGCTGGTGATCAGGGTCCCCTCCTTCAGGGCGGTGCCTGCGTGGTAGACGGTCACATCGCTGCCCTCCAGCTGACCCTTTGTCAGGCCGGTGATTTCCTTGCCCTTGGGATAGCTGAGGGGATATCCTCCGCTGGCCAGAATGACACAGGCGGCTGCGCCCTGGCTGAACTCTACCGGGGTGTCTGCCAGGGTCCCGTTGGTGCAGGCCTGCATAATGGTGAACAGGTCGCTTTCCAGCAGAGGCAGCACCACCTGGGTCTCAGGGTCGCCAAACCGGCAGTTGTACTCAATGACCTTGGGGCCATCGGGGGTGAGCATGAGCCCGAAATAGAGGCAGCCTTTGAAGGGGCAGCCCTCTGCTTCCATGGCTGCCATGGTGGGGAGGAAAATCTCCTCCATGCACCGCTGAGCCACCTGGGGGGTGTAGTAAGGGTTGGGGGCGACAGTGCCCATTCCTCCGGTATTCAGGCCCTGGTCATTGTCCAGAGCCCGCTTGTGGTCCATGCTGGACACCATGGGTTTCAGGGTCTTGCCGTCCGCAAAGCTGAGGACACTGACCTCGGGCCCGGTGAGGAATTCCTCCACCACCACATGGTTGCCGGAGTCCCCGAACTTCTTGTCCTCCATGATTTCTTTCAGGCCGTCCCGGGCGGCGGCTTCATCCTCGCAGATGAGAACGCCCTTGCCCAGAGCCAGACCGTCCGCCTTGATGACCACCGGGTACTTGCCCCGGGCCAGGATGTACTCCATGGCCTTGGCCGGGTCATCGAAGGTCTCATAGTCGGCGGTGGGAATGCCGTATTTCTTCATCAGGTTTTTGCTGAACACCTTGCTGGCCTCGATTCGGGCTGCGGCCTTGTTGGGACCGAAAGCAGGGATCCCTTTTTCCGCCAGGGCATCCACCATTCCCAGGGCCAGAGGGTCGTCCTGGGCTACCACCACATAGTCAAACTTTTCTGCGGCGGCAAACTCCACCATCTTTTCCAGGTCGGTGGCCTTGATATCCACACAGTGGGCATCATAGCTGATTCCCCCGTTGCCGGGAGCGCACCAGATGTCGCTGCACTGGGGATTCTTTTTCAGGGCGCGGATGATGGCGTGTTCCCGTCCGCCCCCTCCTACAACCAGAATTTTCATAACAGTTCCTCCCCTTTTCAGGCCGGAAACGGCTTAGTGGTGGAACAGCCGCAGGCCGCAGAAGGCCATGGCGATTCCGTACTTATTGCAGGTGTCAATGACCTGCTGGTCCCGGATGCTTCCGCCGGGCTGGACAATGGCGGTAACGCCGCTGCGGCGGGCCCGCTCAATGTTGTCTCCGAAGGGGAAGAAGGCGTCGCTGCCCAGCACCACACCGGTGACATGGCTGAGATATTCCTTCTTCTCGACGGGGGTAAGGGGTTCGGGCTGGCTGGTAAAGGTCTCGGCCCAGACATCGTCCCCAATTACATCCTCGGGAGTGTCCCCGATATACACATCGATGGCGTTGTCCCGGTTTGGCTTGGACACATCCTCCCGGAAGGGCAGGCCCAGCACCTTGGGATGATGGCGGAGCTGCCAGTTGTCGGCCTTCTGGCCTGCCAGCCGGGTGCAGTGGATACGGCTCTGCTGACCGGCACCAACGCCGATGGTCTGGCCGTCGGCCACATAGCAGACGCTGTTGGACTGGGTGTATTTCAGGGTGATCAGGCTGATGATCAGGTCCCGCTTCTGCTCGGGGGTGATGGTCTTGTTCTCGGTGACCACATTTTCCAGCATGGCCTCATCGATTTTCAGGTCGTTCCGGCCCTGCTCGAAGGTGATGCCGAACACCTGCTTATGCTCAATGGGAGCGGGAACATAATCCGGGTCCATCTGGAGGACATTGTAGCCCCCCTTCCGCTTGGACTTGAGAATCTCCAGGGCTTCGGGCTCATAGCCGGGGGCAATGATTCCGTCAGTGACCTCGTGCTGGATGATTTTTGCGGTGGGAACATCGCAGACATCGGAGAGGGCGATCCAGTCGCCAAAGCTGCTCATCCGGTCAGCACCACGGGCACGGGCATAGGCGCAGGCCAGAGGGCTCAGTTCCAGCCCTTCCGGAACGCTGTACATCTGCCGCAGCACCTCATCCAGGGGCAGGCCCAGGGCGGCACCGGCAGGGGAAACATGCTTGAAGCTGGCGGCGGCGGGCAGGCCGGTGGCCTCCTTCAGCTCCTTCACCAGCTGCCAGCTGTTGAGGGCATCCAGCAGATTGATATAGCCGGGTTTGCCGTTAAGCACCTGGATGGGCAGCTCGCCCTCCTCCATGTATACCCGGGCGGGTTTCTGGTTGGGATTGCAGCCATACTTCAAAGCAAGTTCCTTCATTTTTCTTCCTCCCACACTGCGTCGTATTTGTTGATAATGGTCTCCTCCATGTCTCCGGTGGCCAAGTCAATGGACCGGGTATAAAGGCTGACCTTGTTGTCGTTGTTCAAAGCCTCCCAAAGGAGTACTGCCCACTCGGAGGCATCCCCGGTGGGGATGGTCACCCGGATGGGTTCCCCGGCAAAGCTGGGGATGGGGTTGCCGTTCTGCTTGTAAGTGCTGATGAAATGGCCCTCCCCTGCCACAGGCTGAGGCACATCGAAGGTCTGGCGAAGCACGCTGTCCGGGTTGCCGTCGCTGGACTTGAGGATGCTCAGCTTGTAGGAACCGGTCTTGTGGCTTACCACACCGCTGATACGGGGGGTCCAGTTGGGACCGTCGTCCTCAAAGGTACGGGTGTTCAGGGCCGCTTCAAAGCCAAATCCGGGATACTGGCCCCCGGTGATAAAATCGTAGATGGTGTTGGTCTGGTCCCCGTTGGTGACAATGGTGGTCTCCCCTGCGGTGAGGACCGGGTTGTAGATAATCAGATGGGGGTCCTCCAGCTTGGCAGGGTCAGCAGCCACAGTGCGGATGCCGCCCTCGATGGGGTCGAAAATCCGGTTCCGGCTGTTGGTGCTCCGGCCCATGATCCAGTAGGCGATCATGGCCTTGTCTCCCTTGGGAGAAAGGCCCAGGCAGATTCCCCGGCCGGGATATTCATTTCCTTCCAGGTATTTGAGAAGATTCTTTTTCATTCCTGTTCCTTCCTTTCCTGTTCGCAAATCATGGCGATGGCCTGAGGAAGCAGCTTCCACTCGGCCTGCTCCATTACCCGGCGCTGAAGGACCTCGGGGGTGTCCCCCGGCAGGACCTCAACTGCCTTCTGGAGCAGGATGGGGCCTCCGTCGCAGACTTCGTTTACCAGGTGAACGGTGGCGCCGGTCACTTTAACACCCCGGGCCAGGGCCTCCTTATGGACCCGCAGGCCATAGTACCCTTCCCCGCAGAAGGCGGGAATCAGGCTGGGATGGACATTGAGGATTCGATCAGGGAAGGCCTGGATGAAATCCGGGCCCAGCACCGTCATGAATCCGGCCAGCACCACCAGGGTGATGCCCCGGCTTTTCAGTTCCCGGATAAGAGCTTCATCATAGGCCTTAGTGTCGGGATATTCCTTCCGGGGAACCACGATTCCCTCCACCCCGAAATTGGCCGCCCGTTCCAGAGCATAGACGCCGGGCTTGCTGGCAATGACCAGGGAGACCTGACCGCCGGGAATCTCGCCCCGGCTCTGGGCTTCCAGAATGGCCTGGAGGTTGGTGCCTCCGCCGCTGACCAGTACCCCGATCTTTACCATAACTCTACCCCGTCTCCTTCGGCAATGACACCCAGACGGTAAGCATCCTCCCCGTTGGCCTTGAGGATCTCAATGGCCTGGTCGGCCTGGTGGGCGGGAACGGTAATCACCATACCCACGCCCATGTTGAAGGTGTTGAACATATCCCGCTCGGGTATGTTGCCGGCCTTGGCGATCTCGGCAAAGAGGGCGGGAGTCCGCACATCTTCCTTTTTGATTTTGGCACAGCAGCCTTCCTTCAGGCTGCGGGGGATGTTCTCGTAGAATCCGCCGCCGGTAATGTGGCTGATTCCCCGCACATCCACCTGCTCCAGGAGAGCCAGCACCGGCTTTACATAAATCTTGGTGGGAGCCAGGAGCGCCTCACCCAGGGTCTTGCCCATGCTGTCGTAGTAGGTGTTCAGGACTTCGGGATGGTTCTCCAGGTCAAAGACCCGGCGGACCAGGGAGAAACCGTTGGAGTGAACGCCGCTGGAAGGCAGGGCGATAAGCACATCCCCGGGAGCCATCTTCTCGTTGGAGAGGATCTTGCTTTTGTCCACAGCTCCCACGGTAAAGCCGGCCAGGTCATACTCGTCCTCGGGATAGAAGCCGGGCATTTCGGCGGTCTCTCCTCCTACCAGGGCACAGCCGGCCTGAACGCATCCCTCGGCCACACCGGCCACAATGTCGGCGATGCGCTCAGGGACATTCTTGCCGCAGGCGATATAATCCAGGAAAACCAGGGGCTTGGCTCCGGCGCAGACCACATCATTGACACACATAGCCACGCAGTCAACGCCCACAGTATTATGCTTGTTCATAAGGAAAGCCAGCTTCAGCTTGGTGCCTACCCCGTCGGTACCCGAGATAAGAACGGGATGGGGCATATTGGTGCAGTCCAGCTCAAACAGGCCGCCGAAGCCCCCCAGGCCGCCCATGACGCCGGGGATATTGGTGCGGGCCACCGACTGCTTCATCAGTTCCACAGCCTTGTACCCGGCGGTAATGTCTACGCCGGCGGCTGCATAGCTGGCAGAAAAACTCTTTTCCATGGTGGTTCTCCTTTTTATATATTACAGGCTTTTATTCTTCTTGTTGGCCAGGCTCAGAGGTTTGTCGAAGGTGTTGTCCATGGTCATCTTGGGGGGATCCACCGGCCAATGTCCGGTAAAGCAGCCGTCGCAGAAGCTGCAATCGGAATGGATGGCCAGCTGGCGGGCATGCTCAATGCTCAGGTACCCCAGGGTATCCGCCCCGATGATCTCATTGATCCCCTCAATATCCCGGCCTACCGCCACCAGATGTTCCTGGTCGGGAATATCGGTGCCAAAGTAGCAGGGATAGGCAAAGGGCGGTGCGCTGGCCAGGAAATGGACTTCCTTGGCTCCTGCATCCCGGAGCAGCTGGATGATCCGGGCACTGGTAGTGCCCCGGACAATGGAGTCGTCAATGAGGACCACCCGCTTGTCCTTTACGGTGGAGGTGACCACATTCAGCTTGATACGAACACTGTTCTCCCGCTGACGCTGGCTGCCCTGAATGAAGGTGCGGCCAATGTACTTGTTCTTGATGAATCCCACCTCGTAAGGTATCCCGCTGGCCTGGGAGTAACCCAGTGCGGCATCCAGGCCGCTGTCCGGCACACCAATGACCACATCCGCTTCAATGGGATGTTCCTGGGCCAGGAACCGGCCGGCCTGAATCCGGGCGTCATGGACACAGGTTCCCTCGATAACGCTGTCGGGGCGGGCAAAGTAGATATACTCAAACACGCAGATGGTGTGAGGAGCCTTGCCGCAATGGTCCTTGATACTCCGCAGTCCGTTCCGGTCCGCAATAAGGATCTCCCCCGGTTCCAGGTCCCGGATGAGGGTGGCGCCGGCTGCGTCCAGGGCACAGCTCTCGCTGGCGAACACATATCCGTCCGGCAGTTTACCCACACAGAGGGGGCGGAAGCCGTTAGGGTCCCGGGCTGCAATCAGTTTGGTGGGAGACATGACCACCAGACTGTAAGCGCCCCGGATGGAGTCCATGGTCCGGCTGACTGCCTCCTCAATGTTGCTGGTTTTCAACCGGTGGCGGGTGATAAGATAGCTGATGACCTCAGTGTCCGAGGTTCCGTGGAAGATACACCCGTCCATTTCCAGTTCCTGGCGGAGCTCGGCGGCGTTGACCAGGTTGCCGTTATGGCAAAGAGCCATGCCGCCCTTCTGGTGGCGGACCACCATAGGCTGGGCGTTGGCCCGGACCCGGCTTCCGCTGGTGGCGTACCGCACATGGCCGGTAGCCATCTTGCCCCCCTTGGGCAGGTTTTCCAGAACCTGAGGGGTGAACACTTCGTTCACCAGACCCAGGTCCCGGTGGCCGGTGATAACACCGTCCACATTGATGGCCATGCCGCAGCTTTCCTGTCCCCGGTGCTGCAAAGCGTACAGACCGCTGTAGGTGGCGGCGATCACATCTTCCTCGCCGCTGCGGTCATAAATCCCGAATACCCCGCACTCCTCGTGAAGGCCGGGATGAAAGGTTTCCTTACAGTTCATTCTCTACCTCTGCTCTGAGATGGTGTTTATTCGCCCAGCAGGCGGCGGAACACTTCCTTGTAAGCGTCCTCCTCACCGCCCAGATCCCGGCGGAACAGGTCCTTGTCCAGGTGTGCGCCGGTGGTGGCGTCCCAGAAACGGCAGGTGTCGGGGCTGATCTCGTCAGCCAGAACGATGGTGCCGTCAGCCAGACGGCCGAACTCCAGCTTGAAGTCGATGAGCCGGATGTTGAACTGGGCCAGGTACTGAGAAAGGATCTCGTTTACCTTGAAAGCATAGTTGCTGATGATGTCGATTTCCTCCTGGGTAGCCAGACCCAGAGCCAGAGCATGATAATGGTTGATGAGGGGGTCATGGAGGTCGTCGTTCTTGTAGCTGAACTCCAGGGTGGGGCACTTGAGAACGGTGCCTTCGGGAACGCCCAGGCGCTTGGTGAAGCTGCCGGCGGCCACATTCCGGATGATGACCTCCAGGGGAACGATTTCTACTTTCTTCACATAGGTCTCACGGTCGCTGATCTCCTCCACATAATGGGTGGGGATTCCCTTCTCCTCCAGCATCCGCATGAGGCTGTTGGTGACCTTGTTGTTTACAACGCCCTTGCCCCGGATGGTGCCCTTCTTGGCGCCGTCGCCGGCGGTAGCGTCGTCCTTGTAATCCACCAGAACCACATTGGGGTCGTCGGTGGCGTATACCTTCTTGGCTTTTCCTTCGTACATCTGTTCCAGTTTTTTCATGGTAATTACTCCTGTTCTCTTATATGATTACTTTTTTAAAAACAATATTTATGGGAATCAGCCCAACTCCTCCTGGAGCCGAGCCTCCTTCTCAGCGATCTGATTGGCCATCTCTGCCCGGGCCGCATCCAGCTTCCGAGCCAGTTCCTCATCCTGGATGGCCAGCATCTGAACCGCCAGCACAGCGGCGTTCTTGGCCCCGTTGATGGCCACGGTGGCTACCGGGATTCCGCTGGGCATCTGAACGGTGGCCAGCAGGGCATCCATTCCGTCCTGGGCGCCCCCCTTCATGGGAATACCGATCACCGGAAGGGTGGTGTTGGCGGCGAAGGCACCGGCCAGGTGGGCAGCCATGCCTGCAGCGCAGATGATGGCCCCGAATCCGTTGTCCCGGGCAGCCTTGGCAAACTGAGCTGCGGCGGCAGGGGTGCGGTGAGCCGACAGGATATGTGCTTCAAAGGGAACTCCGAATTCCTTCAGCTGGGCGCAGGCGGCTTTGACCACCGGCCAATCGCTGTCCGAACCCATGATAACGGCAACTTTCTTCTGTTCCATAGTTTGTCCTCCTTACTGCGGCCGCCGGAAAGACGGTCTAAAAAACAAAAAGCGCAGCGCACCAGATTGGTACACTACGGCAACTTGTTACTCCGGAATCAGAGTATGAGAGGCTGCACTATGCCCGCCAAACCGAGACTTTTCCTTTTTTCCCAGCTGACCCATAAAGCGGTCCTCCCAGAATCTAATCTATGATTCTATGATACGGTTACAAAATTGAAAAAGCAATCACCTTAAAAGAAATTTGTCAATGGGGCACAACCCCATCCTCTCCGACCCGCTTTTTTTGGAAACTTGAACAATATTTTACATGAAAATTCCCCTCCGTCCGAAGGAAAAATAATACTTTTCCCGGACGGGATTTTTCCCTTTTCCGGGAGGGCTTTCCATCCCTTTCTTTTTATGTTATAATACCTAAAATATACCCTGCCGGTCGGGCTTTTTCCGGGTCCGCCGGCAGTTTTTGGAAGGAGCAGCCGTCATGGTAAAAGTCACTGTTTTGGGGGCAGGCACCTGGGGAATTGCCCTGGCCCGGCTTCTGGCCGTCAACGGGCATCAGGTCACTGTCTGGTCCGCCATTCCCGCCGAGCTGGAAAGCCTGGAGCGCACCGGTGTACACCCCAATCTTCCGGGAATGGTCCTGCCCAAGGAGATCCGATACCAGCCCCAGATAGGCCCTGCCCTGGAAGGAAGCGACCTGGTTCTGTTTGCGGTTCCCTCCGTTTTTGTCCGCTCCACTGCTGAGAAAGCCAAGCCCTATATCACCTCTCACCAGATTCTGGTGGATGTAGCCAAAGGTGTGGAGACCCCTACCCTGCTGACCATGACCGGGATTCTCCGGGATGTGCTGGGAGACACCCCCGCCGGGATCGTGGCCCTCAGCGGCCCCACCCATGCGGAGGAGGTCAGCCTGGACCTGCCCACCGCCATTGTCTCCGCCTGCGAGGACGAGGAGATTGCCAAAAAGGTTCAGGACATTTTCATGAACAATAACTTCCGGGTCTACACCAACACTGATGTTATCGGAGTGGAAATCGGAGGCGCCTTGAAAAACATTATGGCTCTCTGCGTAGGAATCAGTTCCGGGCTTGGCTACGGGGACAACGCCAAAGCCGCCCTTATCACCCGGGGCAATGCCGAGATGGCCCGTCTGGGCTGCGCCATGGGCGGTCAACTGACCACCTTTATGGGCCTGGCCGGACTGGGAGACCTGGTGGTCACCTGCACCAGCCGCCACAGCCGGAACTTCCGGGCCGGCATGCTCATCGGTCAGGGAAAGACCAAGGAGGAAGCCAAAGCCCAGGTGGGCATGGTGGTGGAAGGCCTCAACGCCCTGGATGCCGCCCTTCTTCTGGCGGAGAAATACGGGGTGGAGATGCCCATTGTCTCCGCCGCCGATGCGGTCATCAACCACGGAGCCGATGGCCAGGAAGCCGTGGCCATGCTTATGGGCCGGCAGCGGAAAGCAGAATGACCCTAAACTTAAAAAGAGCCTGAGGGAAGTCCCTCAGGCTCTTTTATTTTACCGGATCTGGCCGGTTCCTTTTACAATGTATTTGTAGGTGCAGAGTTCTCCCAGTCCCATGGGGCCCCGGGCATGGAGTTTCTGGGTGCTGATTCCCATTTCGCAGCCAAGACCGAACTCTCCCCCGTCGGTGAACCGGGTGCTGGCGTTTACATAGACGGCGGCGCTGTCCACCATCCGGGTGAACTTTTGGGCATTTTCTTCACTGGCGGTGACAATGGCCTCGCTGTGGCCGCTGGAATGGGCGTTGATGTGGGCAATAGCCTCCTCCACATTTTCCACCACTCCCACTGCCAGGATGTAATCCAGGAACTCGGTGTCAAAGTCTTTCTCCCCTGCAGGGGTTCCGGGAATGATGGCGGCAGCCTCTTTGTCCAGCCGCAGCTCCACCGGAATCTCTCCGGCGGCAGTCCGGTCCTCCACCAGTGCCTTGTGAAGCAGGGGGAGCAGCGCGGGAGCGGCCTTCCGGTTGACCAGCAATACTTCCTCCGCATTGCAGACAGAGGGACGGCTGGTCTTGGCATTGACCACGATTTTCACTGCCATTTCCGGGTCAGCGGTCTCATCCAGATAGATGTGGCAGATTCCGGTTCCCGTCTCAATGCAGGGAACGGTGGCATTCTCCACGCAGGCCCGAATCAGTCCGGCTCCTCCCCGGGGAATCAGCAGGTCAATAAGCCCTTTGGCCACCATCATTTCCTGGGAGGAAGCCCGGCTGGTGTCCTGAATCAGGTTGACACAGGTAGCGGGCAGGCCGGCCTTTTCCAGCCCCTGGCGCAGGGCGGTGACAATGGCGTTGGCGCTCCGCCAGGCTTCCTTGCCGCTGCGAAGCACGCAGGCATTTCCGCTCTTGACACAGAGGGCGGCGGCATCAGCGGTCACATTGGGACGGCTCTCATAAATGATTCCCACCACGCCCAGAGGCACGGCGGTCTTTTCCACCTTGATTCCGCTGGGCCGGGTGATGGTTTCCAGCACCTTCCAGGCCGGGTCGGGCAGCTGGGCCACCTGACGGATTCCCTGGGCCATCCCGGCGATTCGCTGGGGGTTGAGGGCCAGCCGGTCCAGCATGACCGAAGAGATGGTCCCCTTGGCTGCTTCCATGTCCAGGGCGTTGGCTTCCAGAATGGCCTGGGTATTTTCCTCCAGGGCAGCGGCCATCCCTTCCAGGGCGGCGTTCTTGGTTTCGGTGTCGGCGCTCATCAGCACCGGAGCGGCAGCTTTGGCTTCCTTCAGGATTTCCTGGGTGGTCATTCCTTTACCTCCTTTGCCATGAACCGGGTTCCCACCGGTTTCCCTTCCACAATGTCATACAGGACCTCCGGCTCGGCGCCGTTGGCAATCACCATCTGACAGCCTGCGGCATTGACGATTTTGGCGGCCTTCAGCTTGGTGATCATACCGCCGGTGCCCAGGCTGGTCCCCTTGTCGGCGGCCAGAGCCTCCAGCTCGGGGGTAACTTCCTCCACCTGGGAGATAAGCCGGGCATCCGGATTTTTCCGGGGGTCGGCGGTGTAAAAGCCGTTGATGTCGGAGAGAAGCACCAGCAGCTGGCTGTGGGTGCCTTCCGCTACAATGGCGGCCAGGGTGTCATTGTCTCCGATGACGATTTCCTCAGTGCCGATGGTATCATTCTCGTTGATGATAGGCAGCGCCTTCATTTCCAGCAGCCGGAACAGGGCGTTCTCAAAGTTGATGGCCCGGGCCGGGTCCTTGACATCGGCGGCGGTAATCAGAAGCTGGGCCACGGTGTGGTTATATTCCCCAAACAGCTTATCGTAAATATACATCAGCTCACACTGACCCACTGCGGCTGCGGCCTGTTTGCCTGGGATATCCTGAGGCCGGCAGGGAAGGTTCAGCTTCCCTACCCCCAGGCCGATGGCGCCGGAGGAAACCAGGATAATCTCGTGACCTGCGTTGATCAGGTCGCTGACCACTTTGCAGAAATGCTCCATCCGCCGGATGTTCAGCCGTCCGGTGGGGTAAGCCAGGGTGGAAGTTCCGATTTTTACTACGATCCGCATAAAAACAACTGCCTTTTTTCTCTAAATTGGTCTGTTTCTCTTCTTTAAAATGAATAAGAAACCGATTTGTAAATCATTTTATCACAAAATCCTTTTCCCGTAAATGGATTTTCCCCATTGACAAAAATAAAAATCGTGATACAATATATGATGTTATGCGGCTGTCGTACAACGGCTAGTACATCAGCCTTCCAAGCTGAGGACGTGGGTTCGACTCCCATCAGCCGCTCCACCAGGTCAGACCTGGAGCAGAAAATGCTCCGGGTCTTTTCTTTTTCAGCGTGAGCATCCCATACTTATACAGGCCTCTATTTCATCACACAAATCTACCTCCCTGGTCCGGACGGACCGGGGGATTTTTCTTTTCCGGTTCATTTTAATTTGAAAAGCCCCCGGCTTACCGCCGGGGGCTTTATCCTTATTGAATTTCCTGGGCCGGGGATTCCAGCTTCCGGACCAGAGCGCTCCGGACCTGATGATCCCGGACCTCGGTGACCCGGATGGCCAGGCCTGCGGTTTCCAGCTCCACCACCGAACCGTCCTTGGGGATGGCATCCAGGGCGCTGAACACCAGGCCGTTGAAGGTATCATATTCCCGGCAAGGCAGAGATACCCCCAGAGCCCGGGACACTTCCTCCAGGGATGCGTCTCCCTGGACCCGCCAGGTTCCCGGCTCTACCGGTTCGGCGGCAGGAGCGGGAATCTCCTCCCCGGGTTCATCCCCCAGGTCGCCTACCAGCTGCTCCACCAGGTCGTTGAGGGTGACGATTCCCGTAAGGCCGCCGTACTCGTCCAGTACCACAGCCAGAGAGTTCCGGGTCCGCTTCATGTTCCGGAACAGCACATCCGCCTTGACCCCTTCCGGGACAAAATAGGCAGGCTTTACCGCCTGTTCCATTACAGAGTCCCGGCTTTTATCCTCCAGCCGGAAATAGTCCTTGGCGTTGAGTACCCCCACCACCTGGTCCACCGTTTCCCGGCATACGGGGTAAAGGGTGTGCCGGGCCCGGTGGATGGTCTCCTTCCAGGTTTCCATATCGTCCTCCATCCAGAGGATGGAAAGCTCGGTGCGGTGGGTGGCGATTTCTCCGGCGGTAAGGTCGTCAAACTCAAAGACATTCTGAATCAGCTCTTTTTCCTCCCGGTCAATGGCCCCCTTCTCGCTGCCCACATCCACCATCATCCGGATCTCCTCCTCGCTGACGGCATCCTCCGGGGCGTTGGGGTCGATGCCCAGCAGCCGAAGCACTCCGTTGGTGGAGAGGGTAAGGAGCCAGACCAGGGGTGCGAAAAGCCGGGCAATGGCACTGATAAGCCCGGACATTCCCAGAGCCAGGGCCTCCGCTTTTCTCATAGCCACCCGCTTGGGAACCAGTTCACCGAAAATCAGGGTGAAGTAGGAGAGAATCAGGGTGATCAGAATGACCGCAATGCTGTCCAGAGTCTTCTGGGGCAGAGGAACGCCCAGGGCCAGAGCCTGGGAAACCAGCACATCGGAAAAGTTTTCAGCGGCAAACGCACTGCCCAGAAATCCGGACAAGGTGATGGCTACCTGGATGGTAGCCAGGAACCGGGCCGGCTGACTGGTAAGCCGGGCCAGACGGACCGCCCGCTTATCGCCCTGGGCAGCCATCCGGGCCAGTTTGGCATCGTTCATGGAAATCACGGCGATTTCCGCACTGGCAAATACGGCGTTGAGGGCTATCAGGCCCACCTGAAGCAAAAGCATAAATAAAATAGAATCTTCCAAAATAATATCCTCCTGAATCATAGACGGTTTAAACGAAAAAATGGAACAGGGTCCGCCCCTTACTCTCGTAATGGCAGATTATGTCCCATGGGATAAACTCTATGATACAAAGCAGGATGGTCAGTGTTACTGTCGCTGTCCTCCATGGCGGCGGCTTCCTACTCCTTTCAAAAAAGAATTTCTCCCATCATATCAGATTCTTCCCTTTCCGTCAACTGGAATACCCTGCCGGGAAAATTCCCCTTGCCAACCGCCCGCCGGGTTTTGTATAATGCAAGGGAAAAATACGGGTTCCCTGCCCCAGGCCCAACGGTCCGGCTGGGAGCCATAACAAGAGGAATAAAGTCATGGAATATCATCTGAACCAAGCCATCATTCACCTGCTGGACAGCGGGGCCAGCGCTCCCCTGCTCAGCGAACAGCCCCTGGTGCTGGACGACGAGAACAGCGATTACCTGCTGGGACACATTATCAAGCTCCATACCGGAGACGACTGCAAAAACTGCACCTTCCTTCCCGGCAGTCCCTTTGAGGAAATGCTGATTCGGGAGAAAGAATTTGTTCCCATGAGCCAGTCCGCCGCCCAGATGTTCTTTGAACAGATGATGCGGTATCCGGAAATCCCCAGCGGAGACTTGGCTGTGGCAGACCTGACCATTGACGGAAAGCCTTTCCTGGCCATTCTGAAAATGAACTACCGCACCGCCTATCTCCACGATGCAGGCCACCCCGGTCTGGTCAGCCTGGTGCGGCAGAAGACCATTCTCCCCAGCTCCACCTCCAAGTGTGATGAAGCCATTCTCATTCAGTTGGACACCGGCGCCGTAAAGCTGGTGGAGAAGCGGGTGGAGATGGACGGCGGCCGGGATTTCTATATTTCCACCAAGCTGCTGAACACCAGCCCCGCCAAGACCGAAAAGGTCAAGCTCCAGGCAGTGCGGGATGCTGCTCTCCACGCTGTCAAGGAAGCCTACCAGGACGACGGAAAGGTGGAGACTGCGGTAGCCAACATCATCCGGGCGGAGACCTCCGAGGACATTCTGCCGGTGCAGCAGGTCAAGGCACGGTTGGAACGGGATTTCCCGGAAGCCGCTTCCGCTTTTGAGGAGGAGCTGATTGCGGACGACATCCGGATGGAGGAACAAATCACCGTCCCCCCTGCCCGCATCAAGAAAATCACCAGCCGTACCGTGAAGAGCCACAGCGGCATTGAGGTAAAGATCCCCGGGGATGTATTCCTCAGTGACGAGACGGTAGAGTTCATCAATAACCCGGACGGAAGCGTCAGTTTGCTGGTGAAAAATGTAATTTTATAATTTTTCAAAAAAGATATTGACATCTGCGGAATTAGGTGTATAATGAATATTGTTCTGCGGATGTGGCGGAATTGGCAGACGCGCTAGATTCAGGTTCTAGTGGCCCTTAAAGCCGTGGGGGTTCAAGTCCCTTCATCCGCACCAACAACAAAAAGAGCCGGTCCTATAGGACCGGCTCTTTTTGTTGTTTTGATGTTGCGGCGAAGGGACTTGAAGCTGGTAAAGTATTTTCCGTTAAGAAAACAGTCCGGTGGACTGTTTTTAGGAAAATTGTCCCGCAGAGCTATGCTCAAGGGACGAAAGCTTTTGCGAAGCAAAAGATTTCTCAAGTCCCTTCATCCCGGCCTCTTTCTGTGGCTGACGGCCGAGCGTTCCCAAGTCTTGAACCTGGCAAAGTATTTTCCGTGCGTCGGGATACAGTCCGCTGCCTTCAAGCTGCCCGGACTTTTGCCGGGCAGTTCTCACACCGCTCCCTTATCCCTCCTTTTCCCCGCAAAATCTTGCTTCGCAACCTTTTGCGGGGGCCCCATCCAGTGGACTGTTCTTAGGCGGAGTGTCTTGAGGGCTGTGCCCGAAAGACGAAAGCTTTTGCAAAGCAAAAGATTTCTCAAGTTCCTTCATCTCGGCCTCTTTCTGCTCCTGATGGCCGAGCGTTCCCAAGTCTTGAACCTGGCAGAGAATCTGAAATCAATGTTGAAACCTTAAATTTATTTTGATAAAATTAGGTCACTGCAATGAAGGAGGATGTTATTATGAAGAAAAAAGCAGCATTGCTGCTGGCTATATTGGCTTTGGTAGTTCTGATGGCGGCTTGCGGTCAGAACGGAACTTCGGAGCCTGCCCCCACTGCCACCCCTGAGGCGGCGGAAGAACCGGCAGCAAGCCCGGAACCTGCTTCCAGCCCTGAGGCCCAGCAGGTAAATCAGGAAGCCGAAGGCCAGAACGCCTCCGATGAAACCAACACTGAACTTGAGCAGGAAATTACTGCCCAAGATGAACAATGGATTCAAGATATGATGAATAAGTGGGGTATTTCTCGTGAAGAAGCTGAGCAGGCTCTTCAAGATTCCATTGATAAGGCTGCCCAGGCAGAAGCCGAGCGCAGCCAGACCATTGAGGAGCGCCAGGAAGAGGAAGCCATTCGGATGGAAAAGGAAAAGCAGCAGGCTGACCAAGAATATGATGAGTTCTGCCCTGAACGCTATGGCACTACCGGCGACCACTGGGACAGCATGACTTTTGAGGAAAAGGGAGCCTGGATGGAAGCCCATCCCATGAACTGACGATCAGGAAGCCAGTGCACCAAAAAGACTTATTGCAAGCCTGCTTGTATTTGGTCCATAAAATCCTCGCCTCCCCCGTTATAATCAAAATATCCTTAGCACTGCTGTCCGGATTTGACCGGACGGCTTTTTCTTTTTAATAAGCCTGTTCCACCAGACAAACCGCCGCCGTCATATCGTCCGGGTGATGGAGCCCGGTGCGGCGGCGGGCGCTTTCAATAAGAGACTGAGCCATCTGCCGGGGGTCCATTCCCCGCCCTGCGCAGAGGCTGAGCTGGTGCATGACCCATTCAGGGCCATCGTCCAGCACTCCATCCGAAATCATGACCAGGTAATCCCCCGGCAGGAGAGAAAGGGGGGTGGTACTGCCCACCACCTGGGGCAGAATCCCAATGGGCAGGCTGTTCCCTTCCAGAATCCGGACCTTCCCTTTCCGAATGAGGAAGCTGGGCGCCGCCCCGGCTTTAAAGAGAAGGGCCTGTCCCGTATAAAGATTAAGAGTGAGCAGGTCCAGGGTGGCGCTACCCTCCTCCTGGCTTTTCAGGTTGAGGGCCACATTCACCAGCCGGGCGGCGGCGGTGCTGTCGAAGCCCGCCAAAAGGAGCCGGGTGGTAAGCTGGGCGGCCAGAGTACCGTCCACCGCCGCCGGTTTCCCTGTTCCCATACCGTCGCAGAGAAGCATATACCCTTTTCCTACCCCATCGCAGAACTGGCGGGTCACATCCCCGCTGACCTGATGAGCAGGTGTCCCCGCCACCCCAAAGACCGGGATATAAAGAGGTTTCTCGCAGAAGGTCAGGGTGGTGACGGTGCGGCAATGGAGCACCTGGGGCAGTCCCAGAGGATGGCGGCAGAGGTCTCCCACCTCTCCGGCAAGTTCCTCCAACTCCTCCGAGGACAGTTCCATCCGGGCTACTGTCACCGTCACGGTCAGTTTTCCGGTGATTTCCCGGGTGACCATGCACCCCAGGGGTTCCAGGCCCAGGCTGGAAAAAAGTTTCTGGACCCGGGCGCTTTTCCCCGGCTCAGGGGTGCCGGTCCTGCTCAGCTGGTCTCCCAGGGCAGCCAGACTGGAAGCCATGGCCCCGTACTGTTCGGTGAGGACGGTCCGCATGGCCTGAGAGCGAAGCCGGGCCTCCCTTCGTTCCCGGTAGAGAGCGTATCCCCGGGCCAGGGCAGAACAAATCTTTTCCGGATTGGAACACCCTTCAAACTCCACCGGCAGTTCCTCCGGGGCGGGGCGAAGGGATTTTTCCAGCTGGGGCCGAAGGTGATAGAAACCCTCCACCGTCCGGTTGTAGTTCTGGCTCCAGCATATCTCCCGGCGACGGCATTTCCGGCAGACCTCCTCCGCCACATAGTCCACCACCCAGTTATAGTTTTCTCCCCGGGAGCCTTCTCTGGCGGCCACCTGTTCCACCGTGGCGGCAATCTCCTCCAGAGCCTGGGCAATCCCTTCCAGCTTGGCGGTGGCCTGGTTCAGGGTCCCTTTCTGGGAAGCCGCCGGGAGAAGCTCCTGCCGCTCTCTCCAGGCAATGGGGCAAAGCCAGAATCCCACCAGGGCCGCCACCACCCCAACCAGAGCCGTCAGTATCATTTCCAGGCTTCCCCCCAGGGAAGCCCCTGCCGTTCCCACCGCCAGAAAGACCCCGCCGCAGGCAAGGCGGTTTTCCCCGCCTATGAAGTTGGCCGCCAGGGCCGCCCCGGTGTAAAGTAGCAGTATGTAGCTCCACCGAGGGTCTGCCAGGGCGATGGCTCCGCTCATGCAGCAGCCCAGCACCCCGATCTCTCCCCCGGTCCCCTGCCAGGAAACCTGGAGCAGTACCATTCCCGCCAGTATCACTCCCGGCTGGAAAATTCCGGAACCCAGGGATTGTATGGCCAGAGCCGCCATGCTGAGCCAGAGGCAGAGCCCCTGATCCGTCTGGGGCGGGAGCCTGTCCATCCCCCACCCTGCCAGAACAGCCAGTCCCCCTTCCAGAAGGGCGGTTCCCACACCGGCAGGGGTGATTTCTCCTGTCAGAATCAACCGGAACAGGGCAGTAAAAACACCGCCTGTCAGAGCGCCGGCCCAGAAGCCGGGGCGGAAAGCCAGCCGGGCCACCAGCACCATGAGAGCTGCCCCCAGCAGGGGCAGAGCCTCAAAGGTAGACAGAAGGGTTAGGGTCCCGGTGAGCACCCCCAGCCCTCCTGCCAAAAGATACCCCGGACTGCAGGCCATAAGATACCCCAGTCCCAGAGGCGACACGCCCCCGGCCATCTGTCCTCCCGCCAACAAAAAGCCCATTCCCGCCCCGGCCAACTGCCAGGCCCAGGGCGTCCACCGGCCCCACTGCCCGTGGATCCCGGTGCGGCTGGTCTGTTCCACACTCTGCATGATTGATTTCCTCCGGCATTGTTTTTCTTCAGAATACCTTCTGCCGGGTGCAAGAATTGCCAAAACAGGCCGAGAGCCTTTCCATTTTTCCCGAAAACAAAAATTCCTCTCTCCCCCAACAGAGGGAGAGAGGGCGGAAACAGGAAAACCTCCGGACAAAATCTGTCCGGAGGTTTTCCTGTTAAGAGGGAATCTTGTCAGCCGGAAATCCTGTCCAGCAGGTCATCCAGCTCGGAAACATCATTGATTTCATAAGGAGCCCGGCGAATGTCCGGGAAGCCCCAGCCCACGGAAGTTTTTACCCAGATAGGCGTGAATCCTCCGTTATAGGCGCCCAGGATATCCAGTTCAGGGTTGTCCCCTACATAGACCATTTCCCGGCCGGGCAGGTCCATGGCCTTTTCACAGGCCTGGAAAATAGCAGGGTCAGGCTTTTCCGCCCCCACAGCGCCGCTGACCAGCACCGTCTCGAACTGGTTTTCCAAACCCAGCTTCCGCAGCTTCCGCCACTGGACCTCGGGGGTCCCGTTGGTGATCATTCCCAGCCGATACCCCTTCCGGCGAAGGTCTGCCAGCATTTTGAGGGTAAAGGGATAGGGCACCAGGCTCTCTGCCATGGCCGAAATGGCTGCCTCCCCGAACTCTCGGTCATCTACCTCCGGCAGGAGAACATTTGCCGTCTTCAGTTTCTCGGCAACCGACGGCCATCCGCCAAAATAGTTGTACCGATGGTCAAACTTTACCAGCTGGCGGCCCAGTTCCTTGGCGATCATGGATTCAGGGAACCAGTTCCGGTGCTCGCTGTGGAGCTGGTAGGCCGCTGCCCGGAGAGAGGAATAGCGGTCATACAGGGTCCCGTCCAAATCAAAAATTACTGCCCGAATCATTCAGTAGGTCTCCTTCCCTGCCCTGTCACTTCCAGAGCTTTCTGTAAATCTCCTTTACCTCGTCCTGAGAGACGGGCCGGATGGTGTTCTGGGGGCTTCCGCTCTCCATGGCATCGTGGGACATCTTCTCAATGGCAGCGAAGTAGTCCTCCTTCTTGATGCCGTACTCTTCCAGGGTGGGAGTATCCAGCTGCCGGGTGATTTGGCCAACAGCAGCCAGGAAAGCGGCGGCGGCAGTCTCGTTATCCATTTCGGGGGTCGCTGCACCGATGGCACGGCCCAGGTCTGCGAACCGGCCATAGGCCCCGGGCAGGGCGAAGGCCAGGCACTCATTCATGAGCATGGCATTGGAGATGCCGTGAGCCACATGGAAAAGGGCTCCGATGGGACGGCTCATTCCATGGATGATGGTAACAGAAGCGTTGTTAAAGGCGATACCGGCCTCCAAAGCCGCCACCGACATCTGGACCCGGGCTTCCTGGTTGGAACCGTTCTGGTAAGCCTGGGGCAGATACTTGAAAATCCGCTTTACCGCAGAAAGGGCAAAGGTATCGGAGAGGGTCTGGCTCTTCCGGGAGGTGTAAGCCTCCACTGCATGGCAGAGGGCATCCAGTCCGGTGGCCGCAGTGATTTTGGGAGGTGCAGTCATGGTGAACTGGGGGTCGATCACTGCCAGGTCAGGCATAAGGCAGCTTCCCTTGAGAAGCATCTTGATATCCTTTTCGGTATCGGTGATGATGGTAAACTGAGTAGCCTCGGAACCGGTGCCGGCGGTGGTGGGGATAGCCACCATGGGAGGCATCTCCTCCTCGATGACCTTTCCCATAAACTGGGAGATCTTGCCGCCCTTTTTCACCAGGGCACCGATGGCCTTCATGCTGTCGATGGGGCTGCCGCCGCCCAGTGCCACCAGGAAATCGCAGCCCTCCTGGCGGTAGAGCTCCAGACCTTTCTGAATCATGAGATCGTTGGGTTCCCCGTTGATCTCAGCATAGATGGCATACTCTACCCCCTGCTCCCGCAGAGCCTGCTCCACCTTTGCACAGTTGCCCAGGGAGATCATAACCTGGTCGGTGACCAGAAGGGCCTTTTTCCCCAGGCTGCCCATGGCGGCCTGAGCGGTCTGCAAAGCCCCTTCACCGGTTACGATCCGTCCCGGCACAATAAATTCTCTTGCCATTTTTCTCTTCCTCTTTTCTATCAGAACTGTGCATCGTGGAGCCAGACATACCGCTCATCTTCGCAGCGGTCGGTCTGGAGCCAGGGGTTGCCATCCAGGTGGCGGATCATCCAGCAGGTATACATCTGGAATCCGGGAGCCACCGCCTGGGGGTGAAGCTCCCCGCCGGGGATGGCAGAGAAGCTGCCGTCAGTGCTCTTGAAAACCTGGTCCCCTACAAAGCTGGCGCCGAATCCTTCCGGGCGGTCAAACAGGAAGTAGTAGGTCTCGGGCTGGGGATGACGGTGAGGCAGATAGCCGGACCAGTTTCCCCGGTCGTTGAGCACCTCTCCCAGAACCATGTTGGACCAGGGGGCGATGTCATGGTCAAAGATGGTGTTTACACGGCGGTTGGCCACATTTCCGAACTTGCCCTTGCTGGAGTAAGCCCAGGGAGCATCCTGAGGCTGGTACAGCTTGGCGGGGAATTCCTTTTCGTTCTTGGTGCACTGGACCAGAATCTCGCTGGGAGCCTGGGCAGTGACGGTGACCTGGGTGCCGCTGCAAACATGGAGGGCCCAGGGGCCTTCCGTAAAGACATCCTTCCGGCTGGCGCCGGCGGTCTGGCCCTCCCAGCCGAAGGTCACTTCGCCCTTCAGCAGAAGGATGGCAGTCTCCTCCCCTTCGCGGGAGAACTGGCGGGTCTGGCCACAAGCCAGGCGGTAGACCCGGATGTCCATCATCATGGCGCTGTATTCGTTGGTATAGGTAGTAAGAATCTTTTCCCCGTTTTCGTCAAACCGGGGATATCCAAAAACTTTGCTCATACTGGTTTTGCCTCCTTGCTCCACTGAACCGGGTCAGACCCGGGCCACCATTTCCCCATAGAGGGACTTTTCTTCCTGGATAAAATCCCTTACCTGCTGGGCATTGGGGAGGGAATCACTGCAGTTGTTGCTGCGGACCATCATGGATGCCTCGGCAGAGCCGAACTCCAGGCAGTCCTGAATTTCCCATCCCTGGTAAAGGCCATACAGGAATCCGGAACCATAGCCGTCGCCGCCGCCGAAGCCCTTCCGTGCCTTGACGGGGAAAGGCTTGATGGAGAAGCTCTGTCCATCGCAGGTGTAGGCGGTGGAGCCCTGCATTCCGTGTTTGATGACCACCAGCTTGGCCCGGCGGCCATGCCAGTAGGCGGCAGATTCTTCATCGGTCATGCCGGGGCGGATCAGCTTCTCGGTCAGGTCAAACTCTTCCCGGGAACCCATGATAATATCCGCTTCCTTGGCCACCACCGAGTAGTAAATGGAAATCTCATCGCTGTTTTTCCAGTTGTAGGCCCGGTAGTCGATGTCAAAGATGATGGGAGTGTTTACCTGCCGGGCTACCATCACCGCCTTGATGGCGGCTTCCCGGGAAGGACTTTCTGCCAGGGCAGTGCCGGAGATAAGCAGGGCTTTGGCCTTGGCGATATACTCCGGGTGGATGTCTTCCACCGACAGCTGCAGGTCGGCAATGCAGTTCCGGTACATGAGGATGCTGCTCTCGCTGGGAGAGAGCATCTCGGTGAAGGTCAGTCCCAGCTTCTCGCCGCCGGTACATTTGGTGATGCAGGTAGTGTCGATCCCCTGCTCATTGAAGTAGTCCACCACAAATTCACCGAACTGGTCATCCGATACCTTTCCGATGAATCCGGCCTTCATTCCGTGGTGGGTCACTCCTACGGCGATGTTTGCAGGGCTGCCCCCCACAAACTTTTCAAACATATGTACTTTTTTCAGAGGCTTAAACTCTTCCTTCACCTGGTCATTGTAGGCAGGGTTAAAATCGATTGCCACCCGTCCCAACAGCACCAGATCCAGAGGTCTGGTCTGGTCCAATTCCAAATACTTCATAACCGTTCCTTCCTTTCAGCCGGCAGGACTTTTCCCAGTGCGGGGAATCAGCCGTCCAACTCTCCCAGACCACTCTCAATGTAGTCTGCCAGCATCTTCAGGTCCTCTTCCTCGTTGGGGCCGTCGCAGCTGACAGTGATGATGCTTCCGCAGCCGATTTCCAGGGTCAGCAGCTTGAGCAGCCGCTTGGGGTCCTCGCTCTTGCCGTCCTTGGTGATGAGGGTTTCAGAGGTACACTTTTTTGCCATCTTTACCAGATTTCCGGCAGGACGCAGGTGAATACCGGTGGGGTTAATGACTTTTACATCTTTCTTGACCATGACAGTTGACTCCTTTAATTCTGATTTTTCCCGTTGATTTACAGGATGCTGATCTCAATATCGTCCTTCAGCTCTTCAATGTCAGTGACCTTCTTCACGGCATTGTCCTGGTTGCTGAAAGCATCGATGAGATCCTGATAGCAGGTCATTTCCTTTACCAGATCCATGGTGTTGCCCTTTGCAAGGCTGCCTGCCAGCTTGTTCAGCATCCGAAGCTGTACCTCCCCGTACTGGCTCTTGGATACGCAGAACAGAAATACAGTTTTGATGGGCTCGTCATCCAGGCTTCCCCAGTCATCAATGGTGCCCCGGCACTTGCCTACGGCGATGCCCAGCTTTTTGACGGCATCAGATTTTCCGTGAGGGATGGCAATGCCCTCTCCGATACCGGTCTCCTCCACGGCTTCACGCTCGTAGATGTCTGCGACGAACTGTTCCAGGTCGTCAATGTATCCTGCCTCCAGCAGCAGCTTGCTCAGGTGCCGGAAGGCCTGATCCTTGGTGGTGACATCCATGTCACAGTCCACAACTCTTTCGTCAAAAATCTCGAGAATGTTCAGTTCTTCGCTCATAGCATTTCTCTCCTCTCAGCTAATAAGATATTTGTACATTTCAGAACTGGTGGGAATATTGCGGATCACATCCACCTTTTCCTTGGTATCTGTGAGCT
The DNA here is from genome assembly GCA_944386495.1 of uncultured Gemmiger sp. Lineage (GTDB taxonomy): Bacteria > Bacillota > Clostridia > Oscillospirales > Ruminococcaceae > CALXEN01. The sequence continues at coordinate 46,075 of CALXBE010000015.1, forward strand.
TCACAAAATACTTATAAAACTGCCGGACATTGTCCGTCTCGGTGACGGTATTTGTTTTAATGGCCAGCAGGAAAATCACATCCACCATCTCGCCGTTCCAGTTGATAGGCTGCTGGAGAGTGCAGATGCAAACCTTGGATTGGTTCACCCCGCCGGGGAAGCCGTGGGGAATTGCTACCCCGTTGCCGATGGCAGTGGTGGTAGCCTTTTCTCGGGTCATTACCGAGTCGAAATACCCGGGCATAACATATCCTTCTTTTACCAGCTTGTCCACCATGGTCCGGAGGATCTCCTCCTTGCTGGTGAGGGGGCAGTGGATAAACATAAGGTCCGGGTCCAGCAGCGGGATGCTGCTGATGGCCAACTTTTCGTCCTGACGGTCCCGGTTGGCTGTAAGGTCCCTCAGATCCTGCTTCAGCTTCAGCTCGGCATCGTCCGAGAATACCTTGGGAACCAGAATAAGCCGTTCATCCTGGCCTATCCCGGCTACTGCCCGCTGTACTGCGCCGTCCTCGGTAACGAGGGCGAAATCATTTTCTTTCAGCAGTTCGGGCACAAAATTCTGTACGCTGACCGGCTCCAGTTTCACGATTCTGGGGAAGGCTTTCTGAATCTTCATGGCGGTGAGCTGGGCATGGATATCGTTGGCCTGAACCACCAATATTCCCCGCAGGCTCCGCTTCTTTCGTTCCAGGGCCACTTCCACATAAAGAGTGATATAAAGCAGCTCATCAGCGGTGACATTCACATTAAAGTAGCTTTCAAACAAGGTACTGGTAGACCAGGCTGCCCGGAACACATTCTTGTATTCCTGCCGGGTGTAATCCAGCAGCTCGTCCACTTTTTCGTAGCCATACCGTAACCGGAAGACAGCGGGTCGGAGATGCTGGAGCAGCCCTTCATAGAGCTGCACATCCTCCGTCAGATCCTCTCCCAGGACCACGCTCATGGTGGCGATAACATCCTTGGTGAAGGCTTTCAGTTTACTGTCATACTCGAAAACATCGTTGGCCGCACGGGGGTCCTGGGGACTGCCGCAGGCCATGCCGGTGCAGAGGATCAGCTTTGCCAGGTTGAGGACTTCCTCTGCCGGGAAGCGGATTCCTTTCTTTTTGGCCAGCATATCCACCAGATTGGAGGAAAACTCAAACTCCTTATGCTTGGCAATTTCCACTTCTTCCTCTTTGGAAAGGGGCTCGATGGCGTGGCCTGTGTTCATCCGATAAACCGCAATGACCAGATAGAGCCATATATCCCGGAAGGAGTAATCGCTGAATTCCAGCCGCCAGATATTCTCGGCGTTGACCAGGCATTGCCGGACCTCCTCCATCAGGACTGCCGGAAGGAACTCCTCCACCGATTTGATGGTCCCATCAAAATAATTTTGGAGCAAGTGGTTTTTGAGCACATTCCGGTAATTGCTTTCGGAGGTTTCCAAAGTAATTCCCCGGTTTTGCACCGCCTGAATCTGGATTCCGTTTTTCTCCAGCCAGGCCGCTGCAAGCTGAAAACTTTTCTTGGCCGCCGGAGGACTCAGGTAGAGCTTCTGACCAATGGCATTCAGGGTCAGGGGCTGAGATTTGCGCATCTGAAAAATCAGCCGCAGGACTTCGTCCCGACGGAGATTCTGGTCTGAGATGAACTCCTGGTTGGAGGTAGCCTCCTTGACTTCCTGGCGAAGGGCTTCCCGCTGAGATTCAGTGGCCTCCAGCCAGATTCCCACATGGGGTTTTCTGGTCAGGGTCCCCAACTGGTTTTCCGCAAGATACTCTTCCACATTTCCCAGTTTGGCGCGGACGGAATTTTCTGCAATTCCCGCTTCCTCTGCCAGCATGGAAACGGTCACCATGTCGTGTCGGAGCAATGATCCCAAGATACGGCCCCGGTAAAATCTTTCTTTTTCTGTTTTTTTGGTCATGTCATTACATGTCTTTCGTGAGCATGGAGGAAAGGCTGCTCTCCTCCTCAGTTTTCAGTGCCTGGGCCGCAATGGTCCGGAACAGATGGTCCACATCCTCTGCGGACCAGATGGCCGGAGCCTCTTTATGGAGCCGGGTCAGTTCCGTCACCAATTCCTGACGGCGGATGATACCCTTATCCCCGGAAATTTTTCCGGGCAGATTGTCCGGCAGAAGAAGGCGGAAAGTCACCGGGATCTTCTCTGAACCGTAGACAGTCCCCTCCAGTTTCTTCTGGACATTTTCGCTGAAAAACGCTTTGGTCCGTGCGATAGAGTTTGCGGCAGGTGCTTTGGTACAGATCCCAAATACATAACAGCCGGAAGAGAGAAATACCGTCATAAAGGAAGCCGGAACCATCTTTTGGTCCTCCAGGGCAGAGAAGATGATCCGGTGAGGCCCGAAGGCATCCCGGAAGGCGTAGCTCTCCGACATTCCCTCGATGCTCTTTCTCCGGCTGCGGTACTCAATGAAGGAGCTGTATATCATCTTGTACACGCTGTTCTTATACATCCTGAACTCATAAAATATTTTGCCGCCCATGAAGATAAGAATAATGCTGATAAAGCCCCAAGTAAATAGATCCATAACACACCTGTCTTTTTGTACAAAAGGCAAGGAGCCCCGCCACCCCGGGCACACCCATACAGCCGCCCGTGGGCAGGACCATCAATGGTGTGGACGGTGCCTCCCCACGGGGGTTTGGCCGGTGGCTTAGGGCTCCTTTTCCTTTTTCTGAAACGCTGTTGGTCGGATTACTCCTTGCTGGTAGAAACGGCAGCACCGTAGTAGTAACGGTTGCAGCAGCCGATCATCTGCATGTAATCCTCTACAAACTTCTTGACCCCTTCCTCGGTATCCATGCAGAGCTGCAGGTAGTCCTTGGAGGGATTCTCATTGTATGCAGCCATGAAGGCATCCTTGGCAGCCTGGAAAGCATCGGTAGCAACATTGATCTTGTTGATGCCGCACTCAACAGCCTTCCGGATGTTGGCCTCGCCGGCGCCGCTGCCGCCATGGAGAACCAGAGGCATCTTCAGGGTCTGCTTGAGCTGGGTCAGCCGCTCAAAGTCCAGTTTGGGAATCTTTCCCTTGGGATATGCGCCATGGGCGGTGCCGATGGCCACAGCCAAGGCATCCACGCCAGTGCGGTCCACAAAGTCCTTTGCCATGGCAGGATCGGTGAGGAAATCTGCATTCTCATCGTCCTCGTCAGCTGCCTGGCCAACATGGCCCAGCTCAGCCTCTACGCTGCAGCCGTGGGGATGTGCCAGAGCGCAGACCATCTCGGTGCGGGCTACATTCTCTTCATAGGGAAGAGAGGAACCGTCAAACATAACATTGGTGAAGCCGGCCCGGATGCAGTCCACCATATCCTCAAACTTGGAACCGTGGTCCATGTTCAGGCATACGGGAACGCTGGCCCGCTGGGCCAGCTCGGTAACCAGGGGAACCATTTCCTCCCGGTGAGCATGTTTTCCCATCTGGCCGGGGCCCATCTGAATGATGATGGGAGCATGCATCTCCTCGGCGGCACGAATGGCGCCACGGACCATCTCCATGTTGATGGAGTTCATGGCCATAACGGCGTAGTTGTGCTTGTTTGCGTGGTCCAGAATAGCTTTCATGGATACTAACATTTTCAAATACCTCTGTGCTTTTGTGTGCTTTTGTAAGGGGGATAATTCCTACCTTTTCTGAAAAAAGAGCTATCAAGAAACAGCGCAGAAGGAAGAGCCCCCCTTCTGCACTGTTTTTTTTACTCAGGACTCTACCTGGTAAAACCTTAACTTGCGGGGGATCAGATCTGAATATTCAGGTCCAGATCCACCATTTCTTCTTCGCCTGCATCCTCAGGCAGAGGCTTGCGGATGAAGGCGTACATAACACCGGTAACAACGGAACCGGCAACGAGAGCTACAACTGCCATGAGGGGGTTGACCATCATGGGGAATACGAAGATACCACCGTGACCGGCTACAGATTCTACGCCAGCTGCTACTGCGATACCACCGGCGATGGCAGAACCAACGACGGAGGAAGGAATGAAACGCAGGGGGTCAGCAGCAGCGAAGGGCAGAACACCTTCGGTGATGAAGCAGAGGCCCATGGGCAGAGCAGTGAGAGCAGTGTCCTTATCAGCCTGGTTGAACTTCTTGGGAGCGATGAGGGTGGAGATCCAGATGCCCACAGGAGGAGTCATACCGCCGATGATCTTAGCAGACATAGGTCCGTTGACACCGTCGGCACCCAGAGCGTTGGCGGCCATGGATGCGGTCTTGTTGACGGGACCACCCAAGTCAAAGCCCATACAGCCGCCGATAACAGCACCGATAACGAACTTGGCACCGCCGTTCAGGGCCATAATCCAGTTCTGGAGAGCGGTCATACCGGCTGCCATGGGGCGCATAAGTACGATGCAGAAGAGCATGCCGCAGACCAATGTGGATATGACCGGAATAATCAAAACGGGCATCAGACCGGCGCACCACTTGGGAACCTTCCAGGTCTTCATCCAGTTGATGAAGTAGCCGATAACGAAAGCCATCAGCAGGCCGCCGATGAAGCCAGCCTTGGACTGAGCACTGGCATAGCCGATAACCAGGCCGGGGACAATGCCGGGACGGCCGGCAATGGCGTAAGCAGCACCGGCAGTCAGAACGGCAACAGCAAAGTTCATGGCGTAGGTGGACAGCATGTTAACGCCCCACCAGAAAGCGTACCAGAAACCGCCGAGTGCACCTTCCACAGCCACAAAGCCGTTGGTGGGTACCCAGTCAGGGTTCAGCGCGGTAAACATATTGCTGAAGGGAGTGGCGCCAGAAAGCACTGCATTGCTGATATCGTAGTCGCCAAGGCCCTTAGCCAGAGCGCCCAGAATACCGCCAGCAACCACCATAGGGATCATGTAGGAAATACCGGTCATGACCGGGTCCTTAATCTTCTTGATGTTCATAAAGAATGATTCTCCTCCTTGTTTGGATTTTTAGAAGTCCCGATTACTTGCCCAGCTTCTTGGCAATGGAAGTAAGTACGGACTTGGGGCTCTTCATGGCCAGGCTGATAGGAATGTCTACCAGGGGCTTGCCCTTGAAGCGAGCGGTGTCCACATTGATATCGTGAGCAATGAGAACCACATCGGCGCTTGCGATGTCTTCGGGGGTCAGAGCATCGTCTACCCCGATAGAGCCCTGGGTCTCGATCTTGATCTCATACCCCAGTTCCTTGGCAGCGGCCAGCAGCTTCTCCTTAACCAGATAGGTGTGGGCGATTCCTGCAGTGCAGGCAGTAATTCCGACAATCTTCATTTTGTGTTGTCCTCCTTTCATCTTTTTCTTCCACCAGTGCAAAACAGCTTTTCGCTGCACCGATGGAGGAAACGGATCGTCGTCCATCGATTCTGTTATTAGTATACTCCGGGTTCAGATTGCAAACTGTACATTTTCACCCGCTCAATAACTGCAATTTTTCTGTTTTTGCGATTATGACTAAACAAAGGCCCCCGGCTTTAGATAAAAAGACAACAAATCCGGAATTTATTCTGATTTTTTAACTGCAAAAAATAATTTTTGCAGTTTTGGAGGGTAGAGATTTATAGTTATTTTGAACAAATGTTATTTATTTGACCTTGTTTTTTCCTTTCCAATCCTTCAAAAATGAGTTATTGGCGACAACTTTTTCCATTTAAAGTGACATTTTCTATCTTATCTTTCATTTTTCCCGTCTTTGAAAGGACAATTCCTTTTAAAATGAAATATTCCCCTCACAAGGACATGTGAGGGGAATCCCGTCATGCCAGATCCGGATTATAGTGGGCTCTTTCTCCTCCAATATATTTGGGACGAGTCCGTGCGCAGACCAGATGAGCCTTCCCGATGGCATTCAGAGAAAGCCGAACCGGGACCGCTACGGGAGCCAGATGCATCCCTATCAGGGTATCGCCAATATCCATTCCCGCCTGGGCCTGGATGCTCTCCACTGCCACCGGGTTCCGGAACCGGGACCAGCAGGTGGTGGCCCAGCTTCCCCCTGCGTGGGGCTGAGGCATTGCATTTACAATGGGCCAGCCATGGCTCCGGGCAGCCTCACTTTCCAGAATAATGGCACGGTTGAGATGCTCGCAGCACTGGGCAGCCAGCCATATCCCCTTCTCCTCCAGGATGGGAGCCAATCCCTGGTATAAAGCCTGTGCGGCCTCCATACTGCTGTTCTTTCCGATGGTCCCTCCTACCATCTCACTGGAGGAGCAGCCCACCACCAAAATATCCCCCGCCCTCAGTTTGGCGGTATCCAGCAATTCCTTCAAAGCCTGTGCGGCCTGGGCAGTGATTTCCTCATACATAACACAACGCCCCTTTCTTGGTTCCAGTATACCTCTTTTTCTCTGCTTTTCCAATAAGGTAAAAAAAGAAAGCCCGCACAGTTTCCTGTGCGGGCATTTCCTGGTGCGCCGTCGGGAACTCGAATCCCGGGCCCTCTGATTAAAAGTCAGAAATGAGATTTTGCAATATTAAGTCAG
>CALXBE010000016.1 GCA_944386495.1 uncultured Gemmiger sp.
GCCCCTCTTGCGGTGCCCGGCTCCGGGCCGGTTCTTGGGGCGAACCGTCCCGTCACCGACCGCTGCGCCAATTTTTTTTCCCTGCACCTGCCGCTGGCAGCGGTCAAAAAAATTGCCCGGCACGCTGCGTGCCTCGGGTTCGAATCAGGCCGGGCAAAAAAGAAAAGCACCGCCGTTTGCGGTGCTTTTTTGGCAGGGGCAGAAGGATTCGAACCCTCGGCACGCGGTTTTGGAGACCGCTGCTCTACCAGCTGAGCTATACCCCTATGTCACTGGAACGAAATCTAGTATACATGACAATTTTCTAAATGTCAATCCTTTTTTTAAAATCCCACTTTACTGCTTTACAAAATAATTTTACCGCCTTGACTTCGTGTATTGCGTGTATTACAATAAATAATACAATAAAGGGGGAGTGTCCCGTGCTGCTGCATCTGGATTTTTCGCTGGAAATCCCGATTTATCAACAAATACGAAATGAGATTGTGCGGGGGATTGCCTCGGGAAAGCTGTCCCCAGGGGAACAAATGCCTTCGGTCCGGGCTCTGGCCGAGATCTTGGGCGTCAATATGATGACGGTCCACAAAGCCTACGGTCTATTGCGGCAGGAGGGGTATCTCACCGCTGACCGCCGTACCGGAACCGTAGTGGCACAGCGGGAGAATGCCGGGATGTCAGCTTCTGTGAAAAGGGGACTGGAACTTGCTCTGTCCGAAGCACGGGCGGCCGGGGTTCCCCTGGAAGAGGTTTTACAGCTTTGCCATACCCTCTATGGGGAAGGGGAGGAGAAAAAATGATTGTCAATCTGATAGTAGTGCTGGCCATGTATATCTCGCTGCCCCTTATCTGGTGGATACTCCGCAGCGCTTCTTTTGAACGCAACAACCTGATTTTGTCGGTGACTCTGCCTCCGGAAGGCCGGAAAGACCCCCAGGTGCTGGAGCTGGCAGCCCGGTTCCGGAAACAGATGAAAATCTTTTTCTGGGTCATGACTTTGATTATCCTTCCGGCGGTGATTGTGCCCTGGGTCTCGGTCTGTACCATGTACAGCATGATTTGGCTGATTGCAGTGATTTTTGTTCCCTATATCTTCTTTGCAAAAGCCAACATGGCCCTGAAAAAAGTGAAGAGGGAACGGGGCTGGGTCAATGAAACAAGCCGTAAGACAGTGGCGGCACTTCCTCCGGCACAGCAGCCGGAACGGTTGTCGGTGTCCTGGTTTCTGCCTCCGGTCATTTTCTCGGCAGTGCCGGTCATATCGGTTTTTGGGGACAGCTGGCCGGATAGCTGGAATATGGTTTTGCTGGTCACTGTAGGCTGCTGCCTGCTGGTCACCTTAATGAGCCTGGTCATTTATCCTTTGGTATTCCGTCAGAAACTGGATGCCCTGGATGAGGACGATACCCTCACCGCGGCTCTCACCCGGGTGCGGCGGTATAACTGGACCAAGTGCTGGATGGGAATGTCCTGGATAACCGCCATCTATTCGCTGGTGGTCTGGGGATGCCGGGGCAATATGGCCTGGTATCTTCTCTGGACAGCGGGCTACTCCCTGATAATTCTGGGAATTTCACTCCAAACCGAGTTCACCGCCCGGCGGGCTCAGCGCACCCTTACCATGAACCGGGAGGAATCTCCCCAGGTGGACGAGGACGACCACTGGCTTTGGGGGCTGGTGTATTATAACCCGGATGATAACCATAACTTCGTAAATGAGCGGGTGGGAATGGGCATGTCCATGAATCTAGCCCGCCCGGCAGGGAAGTGGATAATGGGGATCAGCCTGGCGATACTTCTGGCCATGCCTTTGCTGGGGGTCTGGCTCATGGTGGAGGAATTTTCGCCCATCCAGCTTTCTCTGCAAGGGAACACCGTTGTTTCCCAGCAGGCGTTTACTACCTATGAAATACCTCTGGATCAGATAGAGAATACAGAACTATTGGAAATTATGCCTTCCGCCTCCCGGATAGCAGGGACAGGAATGAAGAATCTTCTCAAAGGCAGCTTTGTGGTGGAGGGCTATGGGAATGCCTCTCTCTGCCTTGATCCCAATAAACCTCCCTTTATCTTTTTAGAAACCGATGAACGGACTTACATTCTGGGCGGAGACAATACTGCTGAAATATACCGTCTGATACAGGAAAACTAAGGATTCTTTTCCCCCGTTCCAAAGGCCTGGAAACGGGGGAAAAGAAATTAAATAAAAAAACTTGAAAAAAGGTGTTGACTTTTTCAAAACCATGCGATATAATCAATAGCGTTGCAGAGATGCGGCGCTGAAAAAGTGGCCCGGTAGTTCAGTTGGTTAGAACGCTAGCCTGTCACGCTAGAGGTCGTCAGTTCGAGCCTGATTCGGGTCGCCAATGCTGTCTTAGCTCAGTAGGTAGAGCACATCCTTGGTAAGGATGAGGTCGTGCGTTCGAATCGCATAGACAGCTCCAACAAAAACCCTTGAAGCTTTTTGGCTTCAGGGGTTTTTCTTTTGTCTGAAACTTCTCCTTTTAAATATGTAAATAAAATCAGTTGTGAAAAAAATATTGAACTATCCACTTGTGTGGCAAGGAAAAATGCTTTATAATAAATGCGTTATTTTAATTCCATAAGAGGGGAAGAACCATGGAAAAGAAACCGTTTTTGACACTGGAGCAAGCCCGGGAAATCATGCAGGATATCCCTACACCTTTTCATGTTTACGATGAGAAAGCCATCCGGGAAAAAGCCCGGGCTGTAAACAAGGCTTTCAGCTGGAACAAGGGATTCAAGGAGTACTTTGCCGTTAAAGCCACTCCCAACCCCTACCTGATGAAGATCCTTCATGAGGAAGGCTGCGGCATGGACTGCTCCAGCTATACCGAGCTGCTGCTCTGCGAAGCCTGCGGCATTACCGGCAGCGACATTATGTTCAGCTCCAATGTAACTCCTGTGGAGGATATGCAGAAGGCTTACCAGCTGGGCGCTTACATCAACCTGGACGATGTGACCCATGTTCCTTTTATCGAGAAGGTTTGCGGTGTGCCTGAGACCATCTGCTGCCGGTTCAACCCCGGCGGACTGTTCAGCATGGGCAACCAGATCATGGATAACCCCGGAGACAGCAAGTACGGCATGACCGAGGACCAGATGGTGGAAGCCTACAAAAAGCTGATGGCAGACGGCGCCAAGGAGTTCGGTATCCATGCGTTCCTGGCCTCCAACACGGTCACCAATGGTTACTATCCGGAACTGGCCGGCATTCTGTTCCGTCTGGCTGTACGGCTCCATGAGAAGACCGGAGCCCATATCAAGTTCATCAACCTGTCCGGTGGTATCGGCGTGGACTATCGCCCCGACCAGCCTGCCAACGACATTATGGCCATTGGCGAAGGTGTCCGCAAGCAGTTTGAAGCCATCCTGACTCCTGCCGGTATGGGGGATGTGGCTATCTTCACCGAGCTGGGCCGTTACATGCTGGCTCCCCACGGTGCACTGGTGGCTACCTGCATTCATCAGAAGCACATCTACAAGGAGTATGTGGGTCTGGATGCCTGCGCAGCCAACCTGATGCGTCCTGCCATGTACGGCGCTTACCATCACATCACCGTTCTGGGCAAGGAGAACGAGATGTGCGACCATGTGTATGATGTCACCGGCGGTCTGTGCGAGAACAACGACAAGTTCGCCGTAAACCGGGTGCTGCCCAAAATCGATATCGGCGATGTGATTTATATCCACGATACCGGCGCCCACGGTTTCAGCATGGGTTATAACTATAATGGCAAACTCCGCAGTGCTGAGGTTCTCCTCTGCGAGGATGGCAGCCATAAGCTGATTCGCCGGGCTGAGACCCCTGCCGATTACTTTGCAACCTTTGATTTCAGCCCCTTCTGGGATAAACTGAAGTGATTCGTTCCGCTTAAAGGAGGACCGTCCAATGTTCCAGTTTCAGGTAGTGGTGGGACTTATCCTGCTTTGCTACGGCTATTCTGTCACAAAAAATCCCTACGCCTGGGGAGAACAGGGGCGGAATGACATCCAGCCCGAAAACTGGAAGGCGTATGTCATGCAGAACGCCCGGTTCCTCATTTTTGCAGGACTGACCATTATGACCATTGGGGTGGCGGACACCCTCTTTGATCTTTCCTTGTTCTGGTACATTGCTTTCTACTGTATTGGTCTGGGATATGCCTTTTATCCTTTCAGCAGATGGATGCAGGAGCATGAGGGGACCTGGTGGCCCTGGCGGCATGTGGAAACCGAAAAGGAGAAGCGGAAGCGGCAGGCCAGAGAAGAGAAGAAAAAGAATAAAAATAAGTAAAAAAGATGCCCTCGGATCTCAGGACCCGAGGGCGTTTTTTGTGGATGTTCAGAAAATTTCAGAGATGACTCCGCCGCCCATGACATAGCCGTCTTTGTAAAAGACTGCGCTCTGCCCCGGGGCAGGAGCCCGCACCGGCTGGGGGAAACTTACTTTACCGTCACCCTCGTAAAGACAGGGGACCGGCTTGGCGGCGCTGCGGATTTTCACGGTATATTCTCCGGGGGCAAGAGGCGCTCCGTCCGGAGTGGTCATTTCTTCCAGGGTCAGGCCGGTAAAATATTCCTGCCCGGCCCAGGCCAGCTGAATGTCCCCGTTTTCCTTGATTTCCCGTACAAAGACCGGCTGCCCCAGAGCAAGGCCCAGGCCTTTCCGCTGACCAATGGTGTAATGCCATACGCCCTGGTGAGGGCCCAGGTCGGCGCCTTCCGGGGAGATGAAATGCCCCTCCTTGGGCTGACCGCCCCGGGCACGGATATATCCCACATAATCCCCGTCGGGAATAAAGCAGATTTCCATGCTGTCGGGGGCATCCGCACAGGAAAGTTCCAGGTCCCGGGCAATCTGCCGCACATCCTCCTTCTCGAACTCTCCCAGGGGAAGGATAAGCCGGTCCAGGATTTCCCGGGGCAGGCGGTAGAGCATATAAGTCTGGTCCCGTGCAGCGCTCAAGGGAGGTGCGATTCTGCATACACCGTCCTGGCAAAGCTCCACCCGGGCATAGTGTCCGGTGGCCAGGAACCGGATGCCCAGCTGGTCCGCCTTTTCTGCAAGAAGCCGGAATTTGACCAGGGGATTGCAGAAAATGCAGGGGTTGGGGGTGATTCCCTTGCAATAGCTGCGGCAGAAGGGCTCCACCACATTGGCCTCAAAATCCGCCTGAGCATCAATAACATGAAGGGGAACACCCAGAGACTGGGCGGTGGCCTGGGCAGCCTGAACGGCAGGCTCGTGCTCCGGGCTGAACCGGATGACGGCGCCGAATACCTGGAACCCCTGTTCCTGGAGGATTCGAACCACCACGCTGCTGTCCACTCCGCCGCTCATTCCAACCAGGACCTTGTCCTGCTCCTCGTAGGTGCTGAAGCCCTGTCCGGGCAAAATTTCTCCGCTCATTAATTTTCTCCTTACTTCTGGCGGCCGCCGTATTTTACGCTCTGGGCCACGGCCAGAGCATCGCACCGCTCGTTTTCCGGGTGTCCCGTATGACCTTTCAGCCAGTGATAATGGATGGTGTGCTGTTCAGCCAGGAGCAGCAGCTGCCCCCATAAATCAGGGTTCAGGGCAGGGGACTTGTCGGCTTTTTTCCAACCTCTGGCCCGCCAGCTTTTTGCCCAGCCTTTTTCCAGTCCGTTGATCACATACTGGCTGTCGCTGTACAGGTCCACCTCGCAGGGCTCTTTCAAAGCGGCCAGCCCATTGATGACCGCCAGCAGCTCCATCCGGTTGTTGGTGGTGCTGGCTTCGCCGCCGCTCATCTCTTTTTCCACTCCTTTATATCGGAGGATGGTTCCCCAGCCTCCGGGACCGGGGTTGCCGCTGCAGGCACCGTCGGTAAAAAGTTCAATTCGTTTCATAATCCCTCACAAAAATTTATTCTGGTTCCATTATAATGCCAAGGGAGGGTTTGTACAAGCATAGAATCTCCCGTGGGGCCAATACTTATTTGACAAACAACAAAATACTGGGGTATAATAACAACAACTGTTTAGTATCGTGGCAAGCCATACCTATGGGGCCCGGTTGCGCCGAACAAGCGAACCTTTCAGAGCCCAGGAAACAACACCATTGGTAACTAAAATACGCTGTCTGAGAAGTGGACGGCGTCCATTCTATTGAGATTATTAGGAGGATCTATGGAAGAAAAAAAGAAGATTACCCGTCCCCGTGCGCCCAAGACCGGCGATAAGGAAAAGTCCGGCGGAAAGGGGAAAGCTGCAGCGGCAAAGCAGCAGGGAACCCGGCAGGGCCAGGGCGGCGTGAAGTATGCCCGGCGGCAGACAGGGTTCCGTGCCCCCCGCCAGAGCCAGAAGGAGACCGCTCCCGCTGTGCCCCTGCACATTATCCCCCTGGGCGGCCTGGGAGAAGTGGGCAAGAATATTACCTACTATGAATGCAACGGCGATGCCCTTATTGTGGATTGCGGCATCGTGTTCCCGGACAGCGATATGTTCGGCATTGACCTGGTCATCCCCGATTTTGCCTATGTGGAGCAGAATGTCCAGAAAATCAAGGGCATCATTATCACCCATGGTCACGAGGACCATATCGGCGGACTGCCTTACCTGCTCAAGCGGGTGAACCTGCCTATCTACGCAACCAAACTGACCATCGGCCTGATCAAGAATAAACTGGAGGAACACAACCTGCTGGGACAGACCAAGTTTGTGGAGATCACTCCCCGCCGTTCCTTCAAGCTGGGCTGTTTCTCTGTGGAGCCCATCCATGTGAACCACTCCATTCCCGATGCGGTGGCCTTTGCCATCGCCAGCCCGGCAGGCGTGGTCATCCAGACCGGTGACTTCAAAATCGACTACACCCCTCTGCGGGATGACTGTACCGACCTGGATACCTTTGCAGAGTACGGCAAGAAGGGGGTATTGGCTCTCCTCAGCGACTCCACCAACTCGGAACGCCCCGGCTATACCGCCACCGAACAGAAGGTGGCCTCCGGTGTCCGGAACCTGTTCCATCAGGCGGAGGACAAGCGAATCATCATCGCCACCTTTGCTTCCAACATTTACCGGATTCAGCAGATCATTGACCTGGCAGTGGAAAATGGCCGGAAGGTGGCTGTCAGCGGCCGGAGCATGATTGGAAATACCGAGATGGCCCAGGAACTGGGATATCTCCATGTGCCGGACGGCACCATGATCGACATTGACCAGATCAATAAATACCCCCCCGAGAAGGTGGTGCTGATTACCACCGGCAGCCAGGGCGAGACCCTTTCGGCTCTGGCCCGGATGGCCTCCAACAGCCACCGGAATGTGAAGGTGGGCCCCGGAGACTTTATCATTATCTCTGCAACCCCCATCCCCGGCAACGAAAAGACGGTGACCAAGGTGGTCAACGGACTGCTCCAGCTGGGCGCAGATGTGATTTATGAAAATATGTACGATGTCCATGTTTCGGGTCACGCCTGCCAGGAGGAGCAGAAGATGATGCTCACCCTTACCCGGCCTCAGTATTTCCTGCCGGTCCACGGAGAGTACAAGCAGCTGAAACGCCATGCAGATACTGCGGCATCCCTGCGGATCATTCCTCCCAAGAACATTCATATCGGAGAAATCGGCCAGGATATCATCCTCAGCCGGGACAGCCTGAAACTGGGCAGCCCGGTCCAGGCAGGCGCCGTTATGGTGGATGGCCTGGGTGTAGGCGATGTAGGGAATGTAGTTCTTCGTGACCGCCGTCATCTGAGCGAGGACGGACTGGTCATTGCAGTTTGTACCGTGGACGGAACCACTGGTCAGGTGCTGGCCGGTCCCGACCTGGTAAGCCGGGGCTTTGTATATGTGCGGGAAAACGAGGAGCTGATGAACGGTGCCCGAATTGCCGCCGAACAGGCCCTGGACCATGCTTTGGCCCGGAGCAACCGGTATGACTGGACCAGTGTAAAGGCCGCCATGCGGGAGAGCCTGTCCAGCTATATTTACCGGAAAACCAAGCGCAGTCCCATGATACTGCCTATTATTATGGAAGTTTGACCCTTCCCAGAGAGGAGATTATCAAGATGAAAGTATTGTTGCTTCAGGATGTAAAGACCATTGGCAAGAAGGATGAGATCCACGAGGTATCTGACGGATACGCCCGGAACTTCCTTCTGCCCCGGAAGATGGCAGTGGCCGCTGATGCAGGCGCTTTGAATGTGGCCAAAACCAAGAGCGATGCAAAGGCTCACCACGCCGCTGAGGCCCTGGCCGCAGCCCAGGCTCTGGCCGAAAAAATCAAGGACCAGACCGTGGAACTGAAGGCCAAGGGCGGCGCAGCCGGCAAGCTGTACGGCAAGATCACTTCCAAGGATGTGGCCGCTGCTCTCAGCCAGAAAATCGGCACTGAGATCGACAAGCGGAAGGTGGAGCTGAGCCGGGACATTAAGGACTTCGGCACCACCGAATGCACCGTCCGGCTCCATCCCGGCGTGGTGGCTCCCTTCAAAGTCAAGGTAGAAGAACTTTAATTCAGGACATCTAGGAAAACAGAGGGGGTACCCTTTTGAAGAAGGAACATTCCATCCAGCTGGAAAGCCTGGGAGTGGAAATGCCCTACAGCATGATTGCCGAACAGGCAGTGCTGGGAGCGGCTATCGCCGACCAGGAGCAGCTTTCGGTCGTGTCCCAGCTGCTCCGCCCGGAGTATTTCTACTCTGAAAAAAACCAGGCGGTTTTTGAAGAGATCCAGCGCCTCAGTGCCGACGGCACCGGGGTGGATGCGGTGACCCTGGTGGAGGCCTTGTCCCAAAGCAAGGAGTTTTCAGGCCAGGACGAGGCATTCCTTTATATTGAAAATCTGGTGGCTACGGTCCCCTCCGTAAGCAACGCCAAATCCTACGCTGAGATCGTGGCGGAGAAAGCCCGGCTTCGCCAGCTTATCTCCGCCGCCCGCCAGACCCTGGAAAACAGTGCCGAGGCGGACAGCAAAACCCTGTTGGAGCATGCAGAACAAAACCTGTATGCCCTCCACAATGAGGACCAGGGAAACGATGTGGTGGTTCTCCACGATTCCCTGCGGGAGAGCATTCTCCAGCTTCATAACCTGGCCAATGATACCGATGGCCAGTATAAGGGAATCCCCACCGGGTTTACCTATCTGGACGATGCATTGGCCGGGGGACTGGGCCGAAGCGACCTGATCATTCTGGCCGCCCGTCCCGGTATGGGCAAAACCTCTTTTGCCCTGAACATTGCCACCAATGTGGCCAAGGACCGGAATATTCCCACTGTAGTGTTCAGTTTGGAAATGACCCGGGACCAGCTGACCAACCGCATTCTGTCCAGTGAGGCCGGGGTGGAAAGCAAAGCCTTCCGTACCGGCCAGTTGGAGGACTCCGACTGGGAAGACCTGGCCTTTGTCACCGAAAAGCTCTCCTCGGCCCCTCTTTACCTGAACGATACCTCCGGTATCTCCATCGGGGAAATGCGGGCAAAGCTCCGGATTCTCAACCAGAAGCTGAGCCCCAACCGGCTGGGACTTATTGTGGTGGACTATCTCCAGCTTATGAGCAGCGGCCGGAACATTGATAACCGTGTTCAGGAGGTCAGTGAAATCACCCGGAACCTGAAAATCATTGCCAAGGAGTTCAACGCTCCGGTGCTGGCCCTTTCCCAGTTGTCCCGTGCAGTGGAAAAGAACAGCGGGGGAAACAAGCGTCCCCAGCTTAGTGACCTGCGTGACTCCGGTTCTATCGAACAGGACGCCGACATCGTTCTCTTCCTCTACCGGGAAGCCTACTATGAAAGCACCGGCAGCAAGAGCGAGGACTCCGGACCTGTAAACCAGAACATTGCGGAATGTATCGTGGCGAAGAACCGCCACGGCGAGGTCCGCACCGTCAAGATTGGCTGGGATGGTTCCCATACCCGGTTCACCAATGTGGACTTTACCCATGAAGGCTAATTTGGACGCCTGGCAGCAGGCCCTGGAGCATTGCCGTCAACTGATTCCCCCGGGAACACGGGTGACTGTAGCCTGCTCCGGAGGAGCGGATTCTCTGGCACTGCTGCTTTTTCTGAATCATAACAAGGATGCTCTGGGCATTGCCCTGGAAGCAGTACATATTGATCATGACTTTCGCCCTTCTTCCGCCCAGGAAGGGGAGTATGTGGCCCGAATCTGCAAGGAACTGGGCCTGCCTTTCCACCTGGTAAAACTCCGGGAGGAGCGGGCGGACTGGAAACAGTCGGCCAGCGAGGAGTGGGCCAGAAATGCCCGGTATGAAGTTTATGGAAGATTTATCGGTCCAGGACGGATGGTGGCTACGGCCCACACCCTCAGCGACCAGGCCGAGACCATTCTTCTCAGAATGGCCCGGGGAACGGGACTTCATGGACTGGCAGGAATCCCGGCAAAGAGCCGGGGGGTGGTCCGGCCACTTCTGGGGGTCACCCGTGCTCAGACCGAGGAATACTGTCGGGCCATGGGCAGAGAGTGGGTCACGGATGAATCCAACCACACTGACCAGTATGCCCGGAACCGAGTCCGCCGTCAGGTGATTCCCGGGTTGGAAACCGTCAATCCTCAGGCCCAGCAGGCCCTGGCCGCTCTGGCCGGACAGATGAGGGAACTGGACGAATATTTCCGGGAAAAGGCTGGAATTCTTCTGAATCAGGCCAAAATTCCGGGAGGATACCGGGCAGAGGTATTAAAGGAAGCGGACCTACCTATATTAAAGGAAGCAGTTCGTCAAATCATCAGCCAATACCGGGACCCTAACCGGGAGCTGGTGGAACGGGCCTGTACCGCCGTGAAAAACGGGGGAGGGGTCCAGCTTACCGCACATGATCTTTTGGAGGTGCGGCAGAATAAACTGTCGGTGTGGGACCCCAACAGGGCTCCGCTGCCGGTATTTTTTCTGAAAAAAGAGGAACTGGGAGAGAAAACCACCTACCAGGTGGGGGAATATCTCGTCAGTTTGGAAGTATTGAATTGTGAAAAAACTCTGAAAGATGTCTTTGTTCACAAAAAGGACTACATTTTTTTGGCAGACTATGCTAAAATACCATGTGACTTGGTCCTGCGGACCCGGCAACCGGGGGACCATTACTGCCATCCCCATCGAAAACAGACCAAATCCCTGAAAAAATGGGACAATGAACTGGGACTTACTCCCGCCCAGCGGTTAAGGCCGCTTCTGGCAGGGAAGGAACACCAGGTGGTCTGGCTTTGGAATGAGGGGACGGCAAAGGAATTTCTGCCGGATGAACAGACCGGAACGGTGCTGGTCATCAGCCAGGAAAAGAAAGGATAATCCAGATGAGCATGCATGACGATATTCAGGAAATTTTGGTCAGTGAAGCAGAACTGAAAGAAAAGGTGACTCAGCTGGGAGAACAGATCAGCCGAGATTATGCAGGCAAAAATCTGCTCCTTGTTTCCATTCTCAAGGGTTCGGTGGTGTTTATGGCCGACCTTATGCGGGCCATTACCATCCCTGCATCCATTGATTTTATGGTGGTGTCCAGTTACGGGGCAGGTACCAACACCAGCGGTCTGGTCAAGATCGTCAAGGACCTGGACCAGAACCTGGCCGGGAAGGATGTGCTCATTGTGGAGGACATTCTGGATACCGGTGTTACTCTCTCCAAGCTGAAACCCATGCTGGAGCTGCGTAATCCCAACAGTATCCGGATCTGCACCATCCTGGATAAGCCTTCCCGCCGGAAAGCAGATATCACCGCAGATTATCAGGGCTTTGCAGTCCCGGATGAGTTTGTGGTGGGGTACGGTCTGGACTATGATGAAAAGTACCGCAACCTTCCCTTTGTGGGGGTCCTCAAACCCCAGGTTTACCAGAAGTGACCAGGGGCATTCCCTCTGAAAAGGGAGACAAAGACAGGAGTTGAGATTCTTTGCAGAAAAAACCATTTAATATTTTTCCGCTGATCCTGGCTATGGTCCTGGCAGTGGCGGTGTTCAGCTGGATGGGTACCAGCGATACCGTCAGCACCCTGGGCTATTCCAAGGTCATCAGCTATTTTGAGAATAATCAGGTTACCCGGTTTGACCTGGACCTGAACAACTATACCATTGACCTGTATCTGAAGGAGGGCGCTGTGCCGCTGCCTGAGGATGCAGTTTCCCTGGACCAGAAGCAGACAGATGCTGCCGGCGGGCTGCTCAGCGCTCAGCTGCAGCAGCAGTCCAAGCCCAAGGACTACAATGGTGCGACCGCTTATATTTCTTATAAGCTGCCCTTGATCAATTACTTCCTGGAAGATGTGCGGGGATATATTGAGGCTTACGATGAAGCCAACCCGGATGCTCCCATGATTTATGACTACCTGCCCGCCAAGGCTACCATTCCCTGGCTGGAGGTAGGCTTCTATGCCATCCTTATGGGCGGCATGGTCTTTATGCTCTTCTTCATGTACCGTGGCGGCGGAGCCGGCGGTAACATTATGAATGTGGGCAAGGCCAAGGTGAAGGACCAGCAGGAGGGTCAGCGGAGAGCAACCTTCCAGGATGTGGCCGGTGCGGATGAGGAAAAGCAGGAACTGAGCGAAATAGTGGAGTTCCTGAAAGACCCCAGCAAGTTCAACAGCCTGGGCGCCCGGATTCCCCACGGCGTGCTGCTGGTAGGCCCTCCGGGTACCGGTAAGACTTTGCTGGCCCGGGCCTGCGCCGGAGAAGCAGGGGTGCCTTTCTACTCCATCTCCGGTTCCGACTTTGTGGAAATGTATGTTGGCGTGGGCGCATCCCGTGTGCGTGACCTGTTTGACAAGGCAAAAAAAACCATGCCCAGCATTATCTTTATCGACGAGATCGACGCAGTGGGCCGCCAGCGTGGCGCAGGTCTGGGCGGCGGTCACGATGAACGGGAACAGACCCTGAACCAGCTGCTGGTAGAGATGGACGGCTTTGATGCCAACGATGGCGTAATTGTTATGGCTGCTACCAACCGGGCAGACATCCTGGATAAGGCTCTGCTCCGCCCCGGCCGTTTTGACCGTCAGGTCTATGTTGGCCTGCCCGATGTAAAGGGCCGTGAGGAAATTCTCCAGGTCCATACCCGGAACAAGCCTTTGGGCCCTGATGTAAATCTGAAAAAGATTGCCCAGCAGACCGCAGGCTTTGCAGGCGCTGACCTGGAAAACCTGGTAAACGAGGCCGCTCTTCTGGCCGCCCGCCGGAACAAGAAGGCCATTACTCATGTAGAAATCGAGGAAGCCAGCATCAAGGTGGTGGCCGGCCCCGAGAAGAGAAGCCGTGTGGTCACCGATAAGGAAAAGCGGCTTACCGCTTATCATGAGGGCGGTCACGCCATTACCGGTTATTTCAGCCCCACCCATGACCCCGTTCACCAGATCAGCATTATTCCCCGTGGTCAGGCCGGCGGCTATACCATGTATCTGCCTGATAAGGACGCCAGCTATGTGACCCGTACTGCCATGTGGGAGAATATTGTCTGCCTGCTGGGCGGCCGTGTGGCCGAGGACCTGGTGCTGGATGATATTTCCACCGGCGCTTCCAATGACCTGGAGCGTGCTACCGCCACTGCCCGGAGTATGGTTACCCGGTACGGCTTCTCCGAGAAGCTGGGCCCTGTGGTATACGGCAATGATCCCGGTCAGACCTTCCTGGGCCGTGACCTGAACAGCGGCAAGGGCTACTCCGAAGAGGTGGCCAGCGAGATCGACCATGAGATTCGCCGTATTGTGGACCAGGCATATGTTCAGGCCAAAGAGATCCTCTCTGCCCATATGCCCGAGCTGCATAAGCTGGCAGCCGCTTTGATGGAGCGGGAAAAGCTGTCCGGGGATGAGTTCCGGATCATTATGGAGGGGGGAGACCTGCCTGAGGAAAATCAGGAGGAAACCCAGGTGACTGTGGAATGGGCAGAACCTGCGGAAACCGCCCAGCCGGCGGAGAGTGCCCAGAACGCTCAGGAGCCTACAGATCCTCAGCCCCTGTTCGGGGACGAAGATCTGCCCCAGGAATAATTCCGGTAGAGGAGGAATCTGTTGTGGAACAAAATTATAATCTGTTGGCACAGTCTCGGGCCAACTATTATACCCAGGGCAGTCCCATCCAGTTTGTCCGGGTGGAATTGCTGAAAGGGGATGTGACCGGGGAAATTGCTGTCTGCCTCACTTTCAAGAATATCAGTCAGTTCCCTGTGACCGGACTTGTGATTCGGTTCAAGTGCAAAAGCCCTGCCGGAGAGGTACTCTGTGAGGACCAGTTCTATTATGAGGGAATGCATGTGGGCCAGGGCGAACTGTTTGGCAGCGACGATGCCGTCTACATTGGCAATGACCCTGTAGGCAGCGTGGAAGTCACCCTGGACCGGGCATTCCTGGAGGATGGCAGTGCCCATTCTCTGGCCGGATATAAGCGGCAGCGGCTGCCCAGCCCCAAGCTGCTCCCTCCCAACCTGGCTCAGGCCATGGAGGAGCGGCTGGGGAAAAGTCCCATGAACACTGTACCTCAGGTTCTGGACGAGGGCTGGTATTGTGCCTGTGGCGCTTTCCATCCCAACGAGGAGGGAACTGTATACTGCAGTGAGTGTGGTTCTGACCGTATTATGCTCCAGAATCTGCTCACCAGCCTTATGCAGGACCGGCCTATGCAGCAGCCCAAGGAAGCAGAGCCTGTCCAGCCGGTTCAGGAGCCCGAGAAGCCCATGACCGACCAGGAACGGTTTGCCAGCCTCTACCACAAAGAGCGGGGAGACCTGGAAGAAACCGATGAACTGGACGGAGCTACCCGCCAGATGGATCTGCCTCCCAAAGGGCGGATGCGGTCTGACTTGGAGGAAACCCTGGAGCAGCCTCCTATGGGCCACTATGACGATGAGGAGGACGGTTACGCTGGTCCTTTCAGCGATGCGGTGGCCCAGCGAATCATCAGCCTGGCTCCTCCCATCACTGCGATCCTCTGCGCCATTATCCTGGCAGTAGGAGCAGTGGCACACTTTGTGTAAGTGAATATGAAAAGCGGCGGAATTGTTCCGCCGCTTTTTTCTTCGACAAGGAATCTTGACTTTTTATTTGAAATCATGATTAAATAAATAGGTATGCAGTAAAAAATAGTAGTACCCTTTTGTGAGAGGAAGAACGCAGCTATGGCAAAGAAGCAGGAATACGGCAACGACAGTATTGTCAGCCTGAAAGGTGCAGACCGGGTCCGCCGCCGCCCCGCCGTTATCTTCGGATCGGACGGAGTGGAAGGGTGCGCCCATTCCATTTTTGAGATATTGTCCAACTCCATCGACGAAGCCAAGGAAGGATACGGCGATAAGATCATTCTTACCCGGTTCAAGGACGGCTCTGTCCAGGTGGAGGACTTTGGCCGGGGTATGCCGGTAGACTATAACAAAGCCGAGGGCCGGTATAACTGGGAACTGCTCTTCTGCGAAATGTACGCAGGAGGCAAATACGGGGACGGGGAGGATAACTACTCCTTCAGCCTGGGCCTGAACGGTCTGGGCCTTTGCGCCACCCAGTACGCCAGCCGGTGGATGAAAGCAGATATCTACCGGGACGGTACCCACTACCACCTGGAATTTGAGCGGGGTGAAAATGTGGGCGGCCTGAAAACCGAGCCGGTCAAGGGAAAGAGGACCGGCACCGTCATCCGGTGGATGCCGGACACCGAGGTATTCACCGACATCAATGTGCCCCGGGAATACTACCTGGATGTGCTCCGCCGTCAGGCCGTGGTCAATGGGGGAATCTCCCTGATTTTCCGGGACGAGCTGACCCCTGACCAGCCCGAGGTGACCTTCTGCTACCAGAACGGAATCAAGGACTATGTGGAGGAGTTTGTGGGCCTGGACGGCCTGACCCCCGTGGTGTACGGGGAATCTTCCGCCCGCGGCAGGGACCGGGAGGACCAGCCTGAGTACAATGTGAAGATGAGCGCCGCTTTCTGCTTCTCCAATAAAAAGCAGCTGCTGGAGTATTATCATAACTCCTCCTGGCTGGAGCATGGCGGCAGCCCGGACAGGGCGGTCAAACTGGCTTTTGTCCAGCAGATCAACCAGTATCTGAAATCCAAGAATATGTACAAAAAAGGGGAGAGTGCGGTCACCTTCACCGATGTCCAGGACTGTCTGGTGTATGTGTCCTCCACCTTCTCCACCGCCAACTACACCAGCTACGAGAACCAGACCAAGAAGGCCATCACCAATAAGTTTGTGGCCACTGCCATTACTGAGTTTTTGAAGCGGACCCTGGAAACCTACTTCCTGGAAAAACCGGAGGAAGCCCAGAAAATCTGCCAGCAGGTCCTCATCAACAAGCAGAGCCGGGAACAGGCGGAAAAGACCCGTGTAGGCATCAAGGCCACCCTCACCAATAAGATGGACATGGCCAACCGGGTCCAGAAGTTTGTGGACTGCCGCACCAAGGACCCCAGCCGCCGGGAACTCTATATCGTGGAGGGTGACTCCGCTATGGGCGCCGTCAAGACCAGCCGGGACAGTGAGTACCAAGCCATTATGCCTATCCGTGGCAAAATCCTCAACTGCCTCAAGGCTGACTATTCCCGTATCTTCAAGAGCGATATCATCACCGACCTGATTCGGGTCATGGGCTGCGGGGTAGAACTGGGCGGCAAACAGAAGAGCAAGGATCTGGCTACCTTTGATTTAGGGAATCTGCGGTTTAACAAAATCATTATCTGTACCGACGCCGATGTGGACGGCTACCAGATCCGCACCCTGGTGCTGACCATGCTTTACCGGCTTACCCCCACCCTTATTAAGGAGGGGTATGTGTATATTGCTGAATCTCCCCTTTACGAAATCACCACCAAGAACCGCACCTACTTTGCCTACAACGAACCGGAGAAGACTGATATTCTGGCCCGGATCGGAAAGGAAAAGTATACCATCCAGCGAAGCAAAGGTCTGGGTGAAAACGACCCCGAGATGATGTGGCTCACCACCATGAACCCGGAAAGCCGCCGTCTCATCAAGGTCCAGCCCACCGATGCAGACCACACCGCCCAGGTGTTTGACCTGCTGCTGGGGGACAACCTGGCAGGCCGTAAGCAGTATATTGCAGACCACGGCAGCGAGTATATGGATGACCTGGATGTAAGCTGAGAAAGGAGAGGAAAGAATGGCAAGAAAAAAAGAAAAGAAAACTGCCCCTGTCCGTCCTCAGCTGGGAGAAGGGGTAGAAATTCTCAACGCGGGTACGGTGCTGGAGGACCCTATCACCAACACTCTGGAATCCAACTATATGCCCTACGCCATGAGCGTTATCGTCTCCCGGGCCCTGCCTGAGATTGACGGATTCAAGCCTGCCCACCGGAAGCTCCTTTACACCATGTACGGGATGAAGCTGCTGGGGCCCACCCGTACCAAGAGCGCCAACATCGTGGGCAGCACCATGCACCTGAACCCTCACGGCGATGCTGCCATTTACGAAACCATGGTCCGTATGGGCCGGGGAAACGAAAGCCTGCTGGTTCCCTATGTGGACAGCAAGGGTAACTTTGGTAAGGCATACAGCCGGGACATGGCCTACGCCGCCGCCCGGTATACCGAAGCCAAGCTGGAGCCTGTCTGTGAGGAGCTGTTCCGGGACATTGACAAGGACACGGTGGATTTTATCCCCAACTATGACGGTACCACCACCGAGCCCACCATGCTTCCCGTAACTTTCCCCACCATCCTGGCCAACAATACCCTGGGTATTGCGGTAGGTATGGCCAGCAACATCTGTTCCTTCAACCTGACCGAGCTGTGTGAGACCACCGTGGCCCTGATGAAGGACCCGGACCATGACCTGTCCACCACTCTGCCTGCTCCCGACTTTGTGGGAGGCGGCCAGATTCTCTACGACCAGGCCGAGATGGAATCGGTTTATAACCAGGGCCGGGGCTCTATCCGGGTCCGGGCTTCCTGGGAATATGTTCCCGAGGGGAACATGATTGAGATTCGGCAGATTCCCCCCACCACCACGGTGGAAGCCATTATGGACAAAATCACCGACCTGGTCAAGCAGGGAAAGGTAAAGGAAATCAGCGATATGCGGGATGAGACCGACCTGAACGGTCTCAAGCTCACCCTGGACCTGAAACGGGGCCAGGACCCGGAAAAACTGATGGCCAAGCTGTTCAAGGCCACCCCCCTGGAGGACCCCTTCAGCTGCAACTTCAATGTGCTGGTGGCAGGTCAGCCCCGGGTCATGGGGGTGCGGGAAATCCTCAACGAGTGGGTGGCGTTCCGGACCGAGTGTGTCCGCCGCCGCACCTACTTTGATTTGAAGGGGAAGGAAAAGCGGCTCCACCTGCTTCGTGGTCTGGAAGCCATCCTGCTGGACATTGACAAGGCCATCAAAATCGTCCGGGAGACCCAGGAAGATGCAGAGGTCATCCCCAACCTGATGATTGGCTTTGGAATCGACCAGACCCAGGCAGAATATGTGGCGGAAATCAAGCTCCGCCATCTGAACCGGGAATACATCCTGAAACGGACCCAGGAAATCCAGGAACTGGAGGAGGAGATCCGCCAGCTCAAGGAGATTCTGGATTCTCCCGCTAAAATCAAAAAGGTGATTATCGGGGAACTCCAGGGAGTTGCCAAGAAATATGGCAAACCCCGGCGGAGCCAGATTCTTTACCAGCTGCCCCAGGAGGAGGACGAGGAACCGGAGGACGAGACCCCCGACTACCCCTGCCACATCTTCTTCACCCGGGAGGGATATTTCAAGAAAATCATTCCTCAGTCCCTCCGGATGGCCAGCGAGCAGAAACTGAAAGAGGGAGACGAAATCATCTTTACCCAGGAAAGCCACAACACGGCCCAGCTCCTGGTCTTTACCAACAAGTGCCAGGTGTACAAGACCCGCCTGTCTGAGTTTGCGGACTGCCGGGCCAGCGCCATGGGCGATTACCTTCCCAGCAAGCTGTCCATGGAAGAAGGGGAGGTCCCTGTCTTCCGTGCTGTAACCGATGATTACCAGGGCTATCTCCTGTTCTTCTTCCAGAACGGAAAATGCGCCAAAGTCCCCCTGGAAAGCTACGCCACCAAGACCAACCGGAAAAAGCTGCTCAAAGCGTACAGCGATAAAGCCCCCCTGGCAGCAGCCATTCAGATCGTGGAGGAGACCGAGCTGGCCATCCGAACCTCCGCTGACCGTATGCTTCTGGTGGGTACCGCTCAGATTCCTGCCAAGGCAACCAAGGACACCGCAGGCGTTTCTGTGATTACCCTGAAAAAGAATCAGACCATTCAGAGCGTTCAGCCTGCCCAGAATATGGAACTGTCCAACCCCCACCGGTACCGTGTCCGGACCCTTCCCGCAGCGGGAGCCCTGCTCCGGGAGGAAGATCTGGTCCAGCAGCTGACTTTGTAAGGGAAAATGGGAAAATCCCTTGCAATTCCCGGTTTTCTGTGATAGTATATTATCCGTATTACACCCGAAGGAGCGTTTAAAATATGTCTATGATCGAGATTGTAAGCGGTGCTGTCCTCATTCTGGCCGCTGTTATCATTATTGCGTTCGTACTTCTCCAGGAGCCTAAGGGCCGGGGCCTGTCCGGTGCCATCATGGGCGGCTCTGCCGATATGATGGGTGCCCGGGGTGCAACCAATGAGGCTAAGATGGCTAACCTGACCAAGGTGTTTGGTGTTATCTTCGCCGTGGTTTGCCTGGCCGTCTGCATTATCAGCGGCAGACTGGGCTGATTTGATTTAACAACCGGACCCGCTGTGGGACCTTGGGCTGTGGAGCCTGGGGCCTGGGCGGGTCCTTTTTTTCAAAGGTAAAGAGAAATCCATGTCCATTAAAAGTAAAGTGATTCAAGAGCTGTCCCGCCGCCCCCGACGGATGGGAGAGCTGAAAAAGAAGCTGGGAAATGACCGGAAGGTCCTGGCCGCAGTAAATGAACTGGAAAAACAGGGCAAGCTGTCCCGGCGGGACGGGATGCTGGTCCTCACCGGTAAAAAGGAACTGATGGCTGAGCTGGAGGACGCCATTCCCTGCACCCTGGCCAAGCTGGGCGCTACCTTTGGCTTTGCCACTCGGGATGATGGGGAAGGGGACATCTTTATCCCAGGACGGAGCCTGATGGGGGCCATGCCTCAGGACCAGGTGCTGGTCCGCCTTTTCCCCAACCCCCGGGTCCCCGGTAGTGTGGAAGGGGAAGTGGTGGCCATCACCAAGGAACAGAACCGTTTTGTTGGCGTGATTGCCGAAAACGAGAAGGGGCGGCTGGTCCTCATCCCTGACCGGTGCCCGGATACCCCTCTCCTTATTCGGAAAAATGCAGACGGGGGAGCTACGCCCGGCGAAAAAGCTGCGGTGGAAATTCTGGAACGGGGCACCAGCCACAGCGACCACCGGGCAGGAGTGGCGGTCCGGTTCGGAAACAGCCAGAGTGCCGCCATCTGCATCAAGGGGCTCCTTTATGACCGGGGAATCCAGCGCCAGTTCCCTGACCTGGTAAAGAAGGAAGCCAAAAAGCTGGAGAATGTTCAGATCACCTCCAAAGACTGGGAGGGCCGCACTGACCTGCGGGACCTGCCCATCTTTACCATTGACTCGGAGAGCACCCGGGATATTGACGATGCTGTCAGCTGCCGGGAAATCTCCGGAGGGTATGAGCTTGGGGTCCACATTGCCGATGTGAGCCATTATGTAACCCCGGGCAGTCAGCTGGACCAGGAAGCCTTCCATCGCGGAACCAGCATTTATTTTGGAGATAAGGTCATTCCCATGCTTCCCAAGCAGCTTTCCAACGGCATCTGCAGCCTGAATCCCGGAGAGGACCGGCTGGCCCTCAGCTGCCTTATCCGACTGGATTTGAAGGGGAATATCAAGGAATACCGTTTTGCCAAATCTGTCATTCACAGCCGGGTCAAGGGTGTATATGAGGAAATCAACGCCATCCTGGCAGGACAGGCTTCCCCGGAACTTTACGCAAAATACGGGGAGGTATCGGGACAGTTTGACCCCATGCTCCAGCTTTATCATCTCCGAGAAAAACTCCGGGATGAGCGGGGCGGTATGCGGATCGAGAGCAACGAGTGCAAATTCCTTTTTGACGAGGAAGGGCGCTGCGTGGATATCCTGAAACGGGATCGGGGATTGTCGGAACAGATGATCGAGGAATTTATGCTCCTGGCCAACGAATGCGCCGCCAACCTGGCCCGCACCGAGGAATTCCCCCTGGTCTACCGGGTCCATGAGGAACCGGACGCCCAGCGAATGGAGAAACTCCAGACCGTGCTGGAAGCCTGCGGCCTTCACCCTGTGTTTAAGAAGGCAGTCCCCACCCAGAAGGAACTGGGGGTACTGCTGGATGAGACCCGGGGCACCACCCTGGAACGGGCGGTCCACACCGGTGTTCTCCGGAGCATGGCCAAGGCCCGGTATGAGGATAAGCCCCTGGGGCACTTTGGCCTGGCCCTGGAGGACTACGCCCACTTTACCAGTCCTATTCGCCGGTACCCTGACCTGGCGGTCCACCGGATTCTCACCGATTACCTGGATGGAATGCCCATCTCCCAGCTGAAACAGGAGTATGGGGAGTTTGTCCGGGAGGCAGGGCTTCAGTCCAGCCAGAAGGAAGGGGAGGCCATGCAGATGGAGCGGGATGCGGACGATCTGTATATGGCCGAGTATATGCAGTCCCACCTGGGCGAAAGCTATGAGGGAATCGTGTCGGGGGTAACCCGCCGGCGGATTTTTGTGGAGCTTTCCAACGGCGTGGAAGGCAGCCTGGCTGTGGAGGAACTGTGCAAGGGAGAGCCTGTAGTCCATGAGGGGGTACGGGTGTCCGACCCCATCTCGGGCAAGAGCTGGATGCTGGGCGACCCCATAATGGTCACCGTGGCTTCGGTTCAGGTGCCTATGGCCAGAATCGACCTGGTTCCCGCCAAGCCCCAGAAAGAAGAATAAGCATTGAAAATTCCCGGCAGACTTTTTCTTGTCTGCCGGGAATTTTTTCTTTCTCTCCTGCATACAATGTGAGCAGACCAAAACAGAAAGTGGGAGTAGGAAGAAATGAAAGTCAGTCACTTGAAATATGATCCGGAGCTGCAGCGGTATCAACCGGACCTGGAGCAGGAACTGCGGGACTGTCTGCGCCAGCTGGAGTATAACCAGAACTGGTTTGATTTGGAGACAGAGCCGGAATTGATTGAGCAGAGAATCTATGAACGGGAAGCCCTGCGGTGCCGGTATCGGTATCTGCTCCGGCGGGCCAGGGACCTGGGACTGCGGGCGGTGGTGTAATGGGTTACTGGATGGCAGGAGGGGGCTGCCTGGCCCTGGTACTGGCGGCAGCCCGGCAGGAACCACACCCGTTTCGGGCAGTCATTACCAGCGCCATCGGAGGGATCGCCGCCCTGGCGGCGGTGAACGGCCTGGCTGCGGCCACCGGTGTCAGCCTGGCCTTGAACCCTTTATCAGTGCTGGTCAGCCTGGTGCTGGGAGCCCCCGGAGTGGTGGGAATGCTCCTTTTGAATCTTCTCTGAAAAACAGCCCTCTGCCGGATTTCCGGCGGGGGGCTGGTGGTTTTCCGGAGCAAATTGACAGTGAAAATGCGGGATGATACAATGAGCCTAATCAGAAAAAGAGGAGGCTCACCGCCATGAAGCTGGGAATCATCGGAGCAGGAAAAATCGTAAAGGAATTTCTGCCTAGCCTGACAAAAATAGAAGGATTGGAAATCACGGGGATTATGAGCACCCCTAAAAGCCTGGACAAGGTAAAAGCCCTGGCCGCAGAATATGGCATCCCTCACGGGGTGGCAACCTTTGAGGAGCTCTGCGCCACCGGAATGGACACCGTTTATGTGGCTGTTCCCAACCATCTCCATTTTGAGTACGGAAAAAAGTCATTGGAGCGGGGGCTCCATGTGATTCTGGAAAAGCCCATCACCGCCAACATTAGGGAGGCGGAGGAACTGGCTGCCCTGGCCCGGGAAAAGAAGCTTTTCCTGTTTGAGGCCATCACCACTCCGCACCTGGGCAACTATCAGAAAATCCGGGAATGGCTGCCCCGGATCGGACCCATCAAGCTGGTCCAAAGCCAGTTCACCCAGTATTCTCCCCGGTATGATGATTTCCGGGAGAGGAAGACAGTGCCCGCCTTTGACCCGGCTCAGGCAGGGGGCGTGCTGATGGATTTGGGGCTGTACACCCTTCATTTTATAATGGACCTTTTCGGGATGCCGCAGCAGGCCGTCTACTTTCCCAATATGGAACTGGGAAGCGACACCAGCGGCGTCATTCACCTGAACTATGGCAGTTTCCAGGGACTTTGCGTAGCTGCCAAGGATGGCCAGGGAATCACAGGGGGAATGATTCAGGGAACGGAAGGGTATATCCAGTCCCTGGAACTGCCCAATTCCGTGGGGAAGGTAGTTCTCGCCATGCGGGATGGGACCCGGGAAGAGTACGACGACGGAATGTGCGAAACCAGAGCTATCCCCGAGTTTACTGCCTTTACGGAAGCCATCCGGGACAAGGACTATGAATTCGGGGAAAAGTGCCTGGAGGAAAGTCTGAATGTCTGCCGGGTTATGACGGAGGTCCGTCTGGCAGCAGGGATCCGTTTCCCCGGGGAAATGTAATGGGGGGAGAGGTCTGCATGATTCAGTGGGGAATCCTGGGGGCGGGGAATATCGCCCACCGCTTTGCCGCCAGCCTGGCCGGGGAACCGGACTGCCGGCTGGCAGCCATCAGCGGACGGAACCCGGAAAAGCTGAAAGCATTTTCCGCTCTTTTCGGAAACCCGGTTTGGTATACCGATCACCAAGCCCTTATAGACGACCCTCAGGTGGATGCCATTTATCTGGCTCTGCCTCATGGCCTGCACCGGGAATGGGCGGTAAAGGCGCTGGCCGCCGGAAAGGCTGTTCTCTGCGAAAAGCCTGCGGTCCTTCACCAGGAGGAGATGGCCCAGATTGCCCGGACCGCCCGGGAACATGATACCCTGTTTATGGAAGCCATGAAGACCCGGTTTGTCCCGGCTTATCCCAAAATCAGGGAAGTGCTGGCTTCGGGTGAAATCGGAACCATCACCGGGATGACAGCCTCCATCTGCAATAACTCGCTGGACCATATCCCCGCCGGATGTTACCTTATTGACCCTGTCCAGGGAGGGATACTCTGGGACTGCGGCATTTATGCGGTCAGCTGGGCGGAGGATTTCGGAAAGGGAAACTTCCGGGTGACAGAGACTGAGACCCGGTTTCTGTACGGGGTGGACAGCTATGTCCGGGCCCGGCTGGAATTTGAAAATATCCCGGTGACGGTGGAGGCCGCTTTTGACGAGAAGAAACCCCGGGAGACTGTTTTTTACGGAACAAAAGGAGAGCTGCATGTCCATGAGCAGCACAGGAGCCAGGGCTTTACAGTGCTGCCCAGAGGAGGGAAGCCCTATACCGTGGAACTGCCCTATGAGGGAGACGACTTCTCCGGACAGATCCGGCATTTTGTGTCCTGCCTGAAAGAAGGCCGTACCGAAAGCCCGGTCATGCCTTTGGAGGCTTCTCTCCGGTGTGCCGAAATCATTGACCGAATCCGGGAACAATTTCCGCAGAAATAAAAGTGTAAAGGATTTCGCCTTGACAATAAAAAACAGCGCCGGGAAAATTCCTGGCGCTGTGATTTCTTTAAATGGGAAAACGACTGAACCGTAAGCCGGGTTCTGTATTAAACGACGATCTATCTCGACTTGCTGTTGCCAGCAAGCTCAAGCCCTCTCCGGGGCGCGCGAAGCTCCGCCGGGACCAAAGGTCCCATGCCCCATACGGAGGTTGCTTCAGGTAGGGTTTACATAGCCGCTGTGTCACCACAGCGCTGGTGAGCTCTTACCTCGCCTTTCCATCCTTACCGCAAAAATGCGGCGGTTTCTTTCTGTTGCACTATCCCTGGGGTCACCCCCGGCTGCCGTTAGCAGTTACCATGCTTCTGAAAAGCCCGGACTTTCCTCAGAACGGACAAGCCGCCCCGCCGCCGTATGTTTCACTCGTTTTCCCTAGCTACTGTACCATAGAAAGGGAATTTTTTCAAGGGGCCGGGGCATCCGGAAAGGGGAAAAGTCATATTTTATTTAACCCTCTATTGCATTAAAGCGGGAAAAATGGTATTATTATCCTGTTCTCTTCCTATGGAGGGAAAAGGGTAAGTATATGAAAAAGTAAATGAAGGGAGAACCAAGTATGATTACCAACGAGTATCTGAAGGGTGTATACGAGGGCCTGGCTGCCCGGAATGCTGCAGAACCTGAGTTCCTGCAGGCTGTTCGGGAAGTGCTGGAAAGCATTCAGCCCCTGGTGGAGCGTCACCCTGAGTATGAGAAGAACGGCGTGGTAGAGCGTATTGTGGAGCCTGAGCGGATGATTTTCTTCCGTGTTCCCTGGGTGGACGACAACGGCAAGGTTCAGGTGAACCGGGGCTACCGTGTTCAGTTCAACAGCGCCATCGGCCCCTACAAAGGCGGCCTGCGCTTCCATCCCACTGTAAACGCTTCTGTTCTTAAGTTCCTGGGCTTTGAGCAGATTTTCAAGAACAGCCTGACCGGCCTGCCCATGGGCGGCGGCAAGGGCGGCGCTGACTTTGACCCCAAGGGCAAGAGCGACATGGAAGTCATGCGTTTCTGCCAGAGCTTCATGACCGAGCTGTCCAAGCACATTGGCCAGTTCACCGATGTGCCCGCCGGCGATATCGGCGTTGGCGCCCGTGAGATTGGCTATATGTATGGCCAGTACAAGCGGCTGAGAAATGAGTTCACCGGTGTGCTCACCGGCAAGGGCCTCAAGTGGGGCGGCAGCCTGGTTCGGACCGAGGCTACCGGCTACGGCCTGTGCTACTTCACCGAGGAAGCTCTCAACTGCATGAAGAACGACAGCTTCAAGGGCAAGACCGTGGTCATCTCCGGTTCCGGCAATGTGGCTATCTACGCTACCGAGAAGGCTACCCAGCTGGGCGGCAAGGTTGTGGCCCTGTCCGACTCCAACGGCTATGTCTACGATCCCAACGGCATTGACCTGCCCTATGTGAAGGATCTGAAGGAAGTCCGCCGCGGCCGTATCAAGGAGTACGCCGAGACTCACCCCGGTGCTACTTACCATGAGGGCTGCAAGGGCATCTGGACCATCCCCTGCGACATCGCTCTGCCCTGCGCAACCCAGAACGAGATCGACGAGGAGTCTGCAAAGGCTCTGGTTGCAGGCGGCTGCAAGGTGGTCTGCGAGGGCGCCAATATGCCCAGCACTCCCGAGGCCATTGAGGTTTACCTGGCCAACGGCATTCTGTACGGACCTGCCAAGGCTACCAACGCCGGCGGCGTAGCTACCTCTGGCCTGGAGATGAGCCAGAACAGCGAGCGCCTCAGCTGGACTTTCGAGGAAGTGGACCAGAAGCTTCAGACCATTATGAAGAACATCTTCCACAACACCTACGATGCTTCCGTGGAAGCAGGCCAGGAAGGCAACCTGATGGTAGGCGCCAACTGCGCCGGCTTCCTGAAGGTAGCTGACACCATGGTGGCTCAGGGCATCGCTTACTGATATTTGGAATTGAACCCTTTATGCCTGTCCTTCGGGACAGGCATTTTTTTGTGGCTTTCTGTGAAAGTTTTGTTACTCCCAGGAACTGGGTTTGCAAAATTCTGAGTTTATGGTATACTATACAAGTATATTGCCGTAAAAGGGGAGGGAGGCAGTCCATGGAGATTCGGCTGGAGATTCCTGACCGGTTCCAGGGACATACTCTCCGGGATTTTCTCCGCACAGGAGGAATGAGCGCCGCTGCCATCAAATCTGTGAAATATCAGACCCAGGGCTTTTTCCTGGATGGACAGCCGGTGCACCTGAAGGTTCCGGTATCGCCGGGGCAGAAGGTTTTCTTTCAGCTCCCTCCGGAAAAGGATACCTCGGTGGAGGCTCAGCCATTGCCCCTTAAAGTGGCCTATGAGGATTCCTTTGCCATGGTGGTGGATAAGCCGGCAGGAATTGCCGTCCATCCCACTCTCAACCATCCGGGAAATACCCTGGCCAACGGCTATCGCTATTATATGGAATCAAAAGGCTGCCCGGCGGTGTTCCGTCCGGTCAACCGAATCGACAAAAATACCAGCGGACTGGTCCTCTGTGCCCAGAACAGTTTCAGCGCTCCTTTTCTTGCAGCCAGTGTTACCAAGGAATACCTGGCAGTGGTGGAAGGGGCTCTGCCTTTGGGGGAAGGAGAGATATCGGCTCCCATCGGGCGCAGGCCGGACAGTATTATTGGCCGGTGTGTGACCCCTCAGGGAAAAGCCAGTGTCACCCAGTACCAGGTGCTGGAAGTGCGGGGAGGATACTCCCTGGTAAAATGTATCCCAATCACAGGCCGGACCCATCAGATTCGGGTCCACTTTTCCTGGCTGGGCCATCCTCTGGCAGGGGATGACCTGTACGGAGGAAGCCGCACTGTCATAGGGCGGCATGCCCTCCACTGCGGATTGATGGAGTTTACCCTGCCCTTTACCCAGACCCGGGTAAAGGTGACCAGTCCGCTTCCGCAGGATATGGCCGAAATCCAAAAATGGGAGAGCAGATGAAAAAGTATAGAAACCATTCGGGAAAGGAGGGGGAAAGTCATGGAAGAACCGAATAAGAAGCCGGTGGCCCTGGAAGAAAAAGGGCAGACTTCCGTAAAAAAAGCCCCCAAGCATTCCCTTTCAGGCAGCAGTTCCGGAAAAGACCGGGCAGAGGCTGCCCAGCAAAAGCAGCTGGAACGGCTGAAAAAAGGCTTTGACCTGAAAGCAGCTGCCCGCCGCAGCCGAATACAGTGCCGCTGGGTCGTATGGAAGCATAAGGTTCACCAGAAATGGAAGAGTAAAGCAACTCAACTTTACTATAAGATCCATGAGTTCCCTCTGCTGGCTCAGCTTACCAATAACCTGTATATGCTGGGCTTCTGGACCGAGTATGTACTTCTCCAGGGCTACCGCATGGCAGAGCGGATTCTGGGCTTTGTGTGGCGGGAGGCGGCTCTGCTGCTTCAGCGGCTGATCCTGCCTGTTCTTCGGGGAATCAAGGGAATCACTGCAGAGATAACAGCGCCCTTCCGCCGTCTGGCTCTGGGTCTGCATAATATCCGTGCCGAGCAGCTGGCCGCCCGTGCTCAGGGTGAAAAGAAGAATGTTAAGGAACATTTCATCCAGGGCGTGATTCGATATGCGCCCTTGGGGAAAAGGACCCTGGCGTATGTGGTCCCCACAGCCGCCTTTGTCCTTTTTGCAGTCACGGTGAGAAGTCTGATGGGCACCAGCTTTATTCTGGGTGTTGAGGTGAACGGACAGACCATCGGTTATGTTCAGAACCAGCAGGACTTTGAGGGCGCCAAGGAAGAGGTGAGCGCCCGTATTGACAGCGCAAAGGCGGGTCTGCTGGCCACCGGCAGTACCGTCAGCGACGAGGAATGGACCATTGACCTGTCCTTCCACCTGGCTACCGAGGGTACCCAGGACGGTACTCTTATGACCCAGAACGCCATGACTGACGCCATCCTCCGGGCCAGCAGTGACCAGATTCAGAATGGTGTGGCTGTTTATGTGGATGGCGAGCTGGCCGGAATCCTCACTGAGGAAGACAACCAGAAACTGGCTGATCATATGGACCAGTTGAAAGCGGAGGCGGAGGAAAGCGCCACTTTCCAACAGCTGAAAGCCAACCCGGATGTGTCTGATGCCTATGTAGCCTTTGTACATACCATTGACCACGGAGAGGAACAAAGCGGCGTTTACTTCAACAGTTCTATCGTAGACTATGACGAGATGGTTTCTCTGCTGGAGGACACCACCCGGTATTATCGGGTACAGTCCTGGGATACCCTGGACACCATTGCGGCAACCAACGGTATCACCGTGGAGGAACTGTGCAGCCTAAACGGCTTTGACCAGAGCCATGAGCCGGTCACCGGAGAAAATCTGGTGGTAGGCCAGGAAGGCGGAGCTCTGGAACTGGTGGAGTGTGCCACTGTCACCTGGCAGGAACCTATCGCCTATGAGACCGAAAGCCGGAGCAACGATGATATGGACTACGGCAAGAGCCGTACCATCCAGGAAGGCCAGGAAGGCGTCCGGGAGTATGTGGCTGAGATCACCTATGTGGATGGTGTAGAGACCGGCCGTCAGATCATCAGCGACCAGGTTCTCATCCAGCCTGTCACCGCCATTGTGGAGCGGGGCACCAAGCTGCCCAGCGGAATGCTTGCGGCTTACGGCGGCGGCAACTGGCTCTGGCCTGTGCCTGCTTACACCTATGTCAGCCGTTGGATGCAGCCCAACCATACCGGCAGCGATATCTGCGCCCCCTACGGAAGCGACATTATGGCCTGCGACAGCGGCGTGGTGGTAACCGCTACTTCCCATTGGAGTTATGGTAACTATATTATCATCGACCACGGCAATGGCTGGCAGACTCTGTATGCCCATGCTTCTCAGCTGTATGTAAGTGTGGGAGATGTGGTAAATGCAGGGCAGGTAATTGCAGCGGTAGGTTCTACCGGCGTGTCCACCGGTAACCACTGCCACCTGGAGTTCCGTTACAACGGCACCCTCATCAGTGCCAAGAATATTTTTGGGTCGGCACCGTAATCCGATCTGTGACCCTTTGGGCCAGACCTCTGGAAAATCCTTCCGGGGTCTGGCTTTTTCTTTGGTGATTGTGGGAAAAATCCAAAGAAATCTTCATAATATTTTAACAGTTTGTGCAAATAATACGAATGTGTCTTTTCAAAATGGAAAATCTGATATATAATACTTGAATGAAAAGTGCGCCCAATGTATGACCGTGCTTATACGAGTACTCAAAGGAGAGTCACTGTTTTGGAAAAATTTGTAATCAAAGGCGGCAAGGCCCTGCATGGAGAAGTAACCGTCAGCGGTGCCAAAAATGCAGCGGTGGCCATTCTGCCTGCCACCATTCTGGCAGCGGGCAAGTGTGTTATTGAAAACCTTCCTGCCATCAGTGATGTCATGGTTTCCCTTCAGATCCTCAGCGAGCTGGGGGCCAATGTGACTATGCTGGATAAAAATACCTACGAAATTGATACCACCTATATTACCTCCACCCAGGTCCCCAATGAACTGAGCCGTCAGATGCGTGCCAGCTACTATTTCCTGGGTGCTCTGCTGGGCCGGTTCGGCACTGCCAAGGTGGCTATGCCCGGCGGATGCAACTTGGGCCCCCGCCCCATTGACCAGCACCTGAAGGCATTCACCGCCATGGGAGCAGAGGATACCGTAGAGTATGGGATGATCAAGGTGAGCGGTCAGGAGCTTCACGGAGCCCACATCTTCTTTGATGTGGTGTCTGTGGGTGCTACCATGAATGCCATGCTGGCAGCCTGCGCAACCCCCGGTATGACCATTCTGGAGAATGTGGCCAAGGAACCCCATGTGGTGGACCTGGCCAACTGTCTGAACATGATGGGAGCAGAGATTCGGGGCGCCGGTACCGATGTCATTAAGATTCGGGGCGTCAACTATCTCCATGGCTGCGATTACAGCATTATTCCCGACCAGATCGAGGCCGGCAGTTACATGGTGGCCGCCGCCGCTACCCGGGGAGATGTGCTGGTAAGGAATGTGATTCCCAAGCACCTGGAGCCCATCAGCGCAAAGCTGCAGGCAGCCGGGGTCCTGGTGGAGGAGTTTGATGATTCCGTGCGGGTCTCCGCCACAGGGGAACTGCGGCCTCTCAAAATCAAGACCATGCCCCATCCCGGATTCCCCACCGACATGCAGCCTCTCATGACGGTGCTTCTCAGCACTGCCACCGGCACTTCCATCATCAATGAGGGAATTTGGGAGAACCGGTTCCGTTATGTGGATGAGCTGCTTAAGATGGGCGCCAATATCCAGGTAGACGGACAGGTGGCAGTGGTGGAAGGAGTCAAAAGCCTTCACGCTGCACCCCTGCGGGCTTCCGACCTGCGGGCCGGCGCTGCCCTGGTGGTAGCTGCCCTTTCCGCCAACGGTGTCAGCGAAATCGATGAGACCGGCCACATTGAGCGTGGATACGAGAACATTGTAGAAAAGTTCCAGGCTCTGGGCGCAGATATCCACCGGGCAGAAAAGCCCATGGCAGATCTGGTCCGGGCAAACTAAAATCCGAAACAGGCAACAGGCGGCAGCTTGCCGCCTGTTTTGCTGTAACCCCCAGAACAGAACAGGAAAGCAATGGCAGAATTTATCAGTTTATATTCCGGCTCCTCAGGCAACTGCAGCCTGGTGCGCTGGGAAGAAAAATACTTACTTATCGATATGGGAAAAAGCTGCCGTACTACGGTAACGGCGCTGAAACAGCTGGGGCTGAATATATCCGACTGCCAGGGAATCCTGGTCACCCATGAACACAGCGACCATGTAAAGGGCCTGCAGGTCTTTCTCAATAAACATCACATCCCGGTCTATGCCTCCGCCGCAACTCTGGATGCGTTGGAGTGGAATGGAATTCTCAGCCCTGCTGCCGAGGCCATCGCCATTGAGGGCCGTACCGAGGAAGTGGGGGACTTTGTGGTCAAGGCTTTTCCCACCAGCCACGATGTGCCCTGCTGCGGATACCGCATCCGCACCCCGGACGGGAAATCCATGGCCATTGCCACCGACCTGGGATTCATCAGTCCCGTTGTACATGAACATCTTGAAGGCTGCTCCCTGGTGGCCCTGGAAAGCAACTACGACCTGACCAGCCTGATGAATGGCTCTTACCCCTACCATCTGAAAGTGCGGATTCGGAGCCAGCGGGGCCACCTGGATAACCGGGAATGTGCCGCCAAAGTGCTGGAACTGATGCAGAACGGCTGCGAGAAGATTGCCCTGTGCCATCTCAGCCAGCAGAACAACACCCCCCAGCTGGCCCTGGGCGAGATTCACCGCACCCTGGAAGCCGCAGGCTACACTCTGCCCCCTCAGGCAGTGGTCCAGGTCCAGCTGCGAAACGAGGTAAGCCCTCCCTTGGAGTTTTGATATGCAGAACATTGATTTGATTTGTCTCGGAAAACTGAATGCCGGTTACTATGCCGCTGGAGTAGCAGACTACCAGAAACGACTGGGCGCCTTCTGTAATTTCAGAATCATCGAGCTGCCCGAGGAGACCATCCATGAAAAGAACAGCAGCCAGGCAGTCATAGACAAAGCCCTGGAAGCGGAGGGAAAGAATATCCTTTCCCATCTGCGGAAAGGTTCGGCTCTGGTGGCTCTCTGTGTGGAGGGTAAACAGATGACCAGCCCTCAGCTGGCCTCTTTCCTGGAAGACAAAGCTCTTTCCGGGGCAGGGGATGTGACCTTTGTCATCGGCTCCTCCCACGGTCTTGCGCCTCAGGTCAAACAGGCGGCTGTCCTCAAGCTGAGCATGAGCGCCATGACCTTTCCTCACCAGCTGGCCCGCCTGATGCTGACAGAGCAGATTTACCGGGCTTTCACCATTACGAAAGGGATCAAGTACCACAAATGACCATCCTGCTTTATTATCTGGCGGTTATCAATGGAATTGCCCTGGTGGTCTGCGGCTGGGATAAATTCTGTGCCATCCGCCATCGGTGGCGGGTACCGGAGCGGACCCTCCTCCTGCTGGCAGCAGTGGGGGGAAGCGTGGGCATGCTGCTGGGAATGATTCTTTTCCACCATAAGGTTTCCAAGAAAAAATTCATTCTGGGCGTTCCTCTGATTCTGGCTTTGCAGATTGCCGCCGCCTGGTTTCTTACAAGATAACATTTCACCCCCTGAAGATTCTTCTTCGGGGGTTTTTCTTTGAAATGTTATATGGTACAATGGCATTAGAATTCTGTGTGGGAAGACCCGGAAAAGGAAGGAGACACTGCCATGACCGAACGGGAAAAAATGCTGGCCGGACAGCTTTACGACTGCGGAGACCCGGAACTGCTCACCCAATGGCATAAGGCCAAGGATCTGGCCCGGGAATACAACAACCTTCCCTCGGCCCAGACCGGGGAAAAGGAAAAGATTCTCCGGCAGCTGCTGGGAGGAATGGGAGAACGGCTTTGGATCACCCCGCCCTTCTATGTGGATTACGGAAACAATATTTATTTCGGGAACAACTGCGAAGTAAACATGAACTGCATTTTCCTGGATGATAATGAAATCCGGATCGGGGATAATGCCCTCATTGCGCCGGGAGTCCAGATTTATACTGCTTTTCACCCTCTGCGGGCGGAAGACCGGTTTGGCCCCCTGCAGCCGGATGGCTCCTTTGCTTTCTGCAAAACCCAGACTGCTCCCGTGACCATTGGAAACAATGTCTGGATCGGGGGAGGGGTCATCATCCTGCCCGGAGTTACCATTGGAGACAATGTGGTCATAGGGGCGGGGAGCGTTGTTGCCAAGGATATCCCCAGCAACACGGTGGCGGTGGGAAATCCCTGCCGTGTAGTCCGGCCCAATTTGTAAAACCAAGAACCCCCTCCCGGAAAGGAAGGGGGTTCTTGTACATCTATAAAGAGGAAACGGAAATGTCTTAACTTGTCTCGAGCGCAGTTCGCCTTTTGAACTGCGCTCGAGTGATCTATTGAAACCACTGAACCGCCGAGAGAGGGAACCATTGCCGTAGGCATATCCGGAGCCTTTGCTCCGGCATCGGGGTGAGTTCCCGGCGGAAGATTCCGAGTTTTCCAGTGGATTGGAAAGGCCCTCCCAAAGTGACAGGCCGGACGAAGGGGGCCCGGAAAAATGCCCGCAGGGCAAAATCAAAAGCAAGGAAAATAGAATAGAGAAGAATAGAGATAAAAGAAAAATCAAAAACAACAGTCTTGGAAATGGTCTGTGATATAACCTCCTTTCTTGCCGGGGGTGCCGGCTTGCTATGGTTATAGGATAACAGCCATTCCTAAAGATGCACTAAAGAAAAGTGTGAAGACTTTGTAAAACCCGCTGCCCACAGGGGTTCCTTTCTTGACAGCGGGAGGATGGTTTTTTAAACTGAATAAAAGAAAAATAAGGCACGAAGAACCCTTTAGGCTGAATTTAGCTTTGAAGGGGATTCTGTTTTTACTGACAGAAGGGAGGCAGGAGTATGAAGCTGCTGGTAGCGGAAGACAATCCCAAATTCCTCAAATCCTTGGTTCATATATTGGAAAACGGAAAATTCATGGTGGATGGAGTGGATAATGGGGAAGATGCTCTCCAATACGCCGCCACCGGAGAATATGACGGCCTGGTACTGGATATTATGATGCCCGGAAAGGACGGCCTGGAGGTGCTCCAGGAATTGCGCCGGAAGGGAATCAATACCCCCACTCTTTTCCTTACCGCCCGTACCGAGATTTCCCAGCGGGTGGAGGGGCTGGATGCGGGGGCAGATGACTACCTGCCCAAACCTTTCTCCACCGCAGAACTGCTTGCCCGGATACGGGCCATGCTGAGAAGGAAGGATACCTACCTTCCGGACCTGCTTTCCCTGAAAGGGGTGACCCTGAACCGGTCCACCTATCAGCTTACCTGGGAAGGGAAAAGCCAGTCTCTCAGCGGAAAAGAGTTTCAAATCCTTGAAATGATGATGCAGGCGCCGGGGACCATCCTGCCCACAGAACGGTTTATTACTCACCTGTGGGGATGGGATGCCACGGTGGATACCAGTGTGGTCTGGGTCCATATTTCCAATCTGCGGAAAAAGATCACAGCACTGGGAGCCCCTCTGGAAATCCGGTTTGTACGGAATGCAGGATATATGCTGGAGGTGGGAGAATGATCAAAGCGCTGCGGAAACGGTTTATCACCATCTGCGGCTTGTCCATCCTGACGGTGTTTACCGGTATATTTATATTGCTCTGGGTGTTCAGCCGGGCGCAGATGAACCGGACCCTGGATATGCTCACGGACACCATCTCCTCCAATGAAGGGGTTTTCCCGGAGTTTGACCCGGATAACCGGGAACCGTTCCCTTTCCCGGGACTGGACGAAATCACCGAGGAAACCCGGTTCAGCACCCGCTTTTTTACGGTGTGGCTCAATAAAAGCCACCAGATAAAGCGGGTGAACATGAACTGGGTGGCCGCAGTGCTGGAAGAGGATGTGGAGGACTATGTAAAGGAGGCTCTGGCGGACGGGGTAGACCGGGGCTGGGTAGGAAACTACCGGTACAAACAGGTGAACACCCTGGGAGGTTCCACCCTGGTATTCGTAAACGGGACCACCTATCAGAACACCACCAGCAGGATTTTGCTCACGGCATTTTTTGTTCTTCTGGGAAGCGGGATTTTGATATTGCTGTTGGTTATCGTTATCTCCAAGCGGGCAGTGGCACCCATCGCCCAAAGCTATGAGAAGCAGAAACAGTTTGTCACAGATGCCAACCACGAACTGAAAACCCCTCTTACCCTTATCCTGTCCAACCTGGATATACTGGAATCAGAGGTGGGCAAGAATGAATGGCTGGAGGACATCCGCTCCGAGGGGCAGCGGATGGGACTGCTGATCAACCAGATGGTCACCCTTTCCCGGATGGATGAAACCGAGACCCTTATAAGCCATGCTCCCTTTGACATAAGCGGGGTGGTGGAACAGACTGTGTCCGCCTTCCAGCCCCTGGCGGAGGAACAGGGTAAACATCTTACCGCAGAGATAACGCCCGACCTTACCCTGGAAGGGGACGAGTCCATGATTCGCCGGCTGGCGGCCATCCTTCTGGACAACAGCGTGAAATACTGTGACCAGGGAGGAGAGATACGGGTCAGACTATTCCGGCGCAGACACCTGATTTTCACGGTGGAGAATACCTATGCCGCAGTGAACCAGCTGGAACTGGACCGGCTGTTTGACCGCTTCTACCGGGCTGATAAAGCCCGTACCGCTTCCGGCAGCTTCGGGGTGGGCTTGTCCATAGCACAGTCCATTGTAAAAGTTCACAAGGGAAATATCTCCGCCTACAAAAAAGAGGGAGAAATCGGGTTCCGGGTAGAATTAAAGGAAAAATAAGAAATATAGCCCCCGAAACTGTGCGAATATCTTGAAAAAATGTTATAATTAACCCATCAGATAAAAGCGGTGCTGGAATCAGCAAGACCGGTTGAAGGGGGAAGATACCATGCCCAGTGACGGAGTAATGATTTTGATTACATTTGGGTTGATAATATTTGTTCCACTGGCTGTTGTGATGCTTATACTGCTGATAGCCAGAAACAGCCGGGAGCGAAAGAAAAAGAACTACAAAGGCTTTGCACAGGGGACAGTGGAAAAGATACGCCCCGGAGGACCTGACCATCCGGATGTGCTCTATGTTTCCTATTCCGTAAAAGGGGTACAGTATCAGGTCAAGGAAACGCTGAAGTTGAAAAGTGAATTTATAAAGCTGGGCGGTATCCCCATAGGACAGCGTAAAACCTATAAAATGGGAAAACTGGCGAAAGGAGACATGGTTACCGTGCAGTATGATGAAAAGGAACCCAGCCGCGCCATCATACTGGGCAACGATGGCATGGTAACTGGCTGAGAGATTCTGCCTAAAGGCCCATTTGCCCCAGAAACTATCTTTTAAAAGGGAAAAAGCTTGAACGATTCCCCAGAATAGGAATGCCTGTCAGGAAGGTCCGGAAAAACCGGGCCTTCCTTTTTTGCGTTTATCTTGTTTCTTTAGGATGAATTAAGGCTGGGCTTCTATACTGTATCCGAAGCGGCCAGGCAGCCGGCTGCAATAATCAGTAAAGGAGGCTCCTCCATGATAAAAGTGGAGCACTTGACCAAATACTGCGGCGAGTTTTTGGCGGTGGACGATCTGTCCTTTGAAATAGGAGAGGGACAGGTATACGGATTTCTGGGCCCCAACGGAGCGGGAAAAAGCACCACCATGAACATTATGACCGGGTGCCTGTCCGCTACCTCGGGCAAGGTGGAAATAGGGGGATTCGATATATTCGAAGACCCGGACCAGGCCAAACGGCTGATTGGGTATCTGCCGGAACAGCCGCCCCT
The DNA here is from genome assembly GCA_944386495.1 of uncultured Gemmiger sp. Lineage (GTDB taxonomy): Bacteria > Bacillota > Clostridia > Oscillospirales > Ruminococcaceae > CALXEN01. The sequence goes on from CALXBE010000016.1 coordinate 36,898, forward strand.
CTATATGAATGAGACCCCGCTGGAATACCTGCATTTTGTAGGCCAGGCCAAGGGTCTGCGGGGGCAGGCTTTGGAAGACCAGATTCAGAATGTAGTGGATAAGGTGGGAATCAGACCGGTGACCCACAAACGGATCTCGGCTCTGTCCAAAGGATACAAGCAGCGGGTGGGAATCGCCCAGGCCCTGCTGGGAGACCCCAAGGTGATCATTCTGGACGAACCCACCGTGGGTCTGGACCCCCTTCAAATCATCGAAATTCGGGATCTTATCAAGGACCTGGGAAAAAATCACACAGTCATTCTCAGTTCCCACATTCTGTCTGAAGTCCAGGCCATCTGCGAAAAGATCCTGATTATTGCCCATGGCAAGCTGGTGGCCTTTGACCGGGCGGAAAACCTGGAAAACACCCTTCTCTCAGACAGTGAGATTACCCTTTTGACCGGGGCAAAACCGGAACAGGTCACCAAGATTCTGGCCGGGGTAGAGGGGGTGGGGGATTATACCCAAACCCCCGGGGAGGAAGGAATGCTGACAGTCAGCATCAAAACCGGGGACCGGGATTTGTACGGCCTTTCCTCCCGTGTGTTTGCCGCCTTTGCCAAGAGCGGCGGGACCCTGGCCGAGCTGCGGGTGAAGAAGGCAACTCTGGAAGATATATTTATCCAGCTTACCGAAACTCCAAAGGCTGCGGGAGCAGGAAAGAAGGAGGCTGAGGAAAAATGATTGCTGTATTGAGCCATGAGCTGCGAAGCTATTTCCATTCTTTTACCGCCTATGTGTTTGGAGCCTTTCTGCTGGCGGTGGTAGGCTTCGGGGCTATACTTTATAACCTCCAGGCGGCGGTAAGTAATTTTGAGTATGTGCTGGGATTCGGAACCATTATTTTTGTGATCATTGTTCCCATCCTGACCATGCGGGTGATTGCGGAAGAAAGGCGACAGAAAACAGACCGGCTCCTTTACTCTCTCCCCATCAGCACCACCCAGATCGTGCTGGGCAAATACCTGGCCCTGTTGGCAGTCTACCTGATTCCTCTGGCCATTATCTCCATTTATCCCCTTATCTTTGCCCAGTTTGGTGAGGTGTACCTGCCCACCTCCTATGGTTCTCTGGCGGCTATCTTTATTATGGGGGCCGCCCTGGTGGCGGTGGGGGTGTTCATCTCCTCCCTTACCGATAACCAGGGCCTGGCCGCAGGGGTAGGGATCGCCGTGATCCTTTTCAACTATTACAGTGTCAGCCTGTCGGAATATGTGTCCTCCACTGCTCTGGGCAGCGCCGTAGCCCTGGCTGTGCTGGTGCTGGCCCTGGGAATCCTCATCCGGTATCTTACCGGCAGCGAAATGCTGGCCTATGCGGTCTGCCTGGGAATCATGGCAGTCCTCTGCCTGATCAGTTTCCTGAATCCGGGCTCCCTGGAAGGGATACTTCCGGCCATTATGAAAAAGCTCTCCCTCTTTGACCGGTTCAATACCTTTGTCAACGGAGTGTTTGATTTGACCGCCATTGTCTACTATGTATCGGTCATTCTGCTTTTTCTCTTTCTCTCGGTTCAGTCTTTGGAAAAGAGGAGGTATAACTGATGAAAAAAGAGAATCTCACCTCCCTGACCAAGGGCAAGACCACAAAGACCATCGCCTTTCAGGGAGGTGCCTACTCTCTGGTAGCCACGGCTCTGGTGCTGGCCATCCTTATTCTTTGCAATGTGCTGGCGGAAGCCCTGCCGGCCAGCTTGACCCGGTATGATATCAGTGCCAGCAAGCTCTGCTCCATCACCAGCAACACCAAGGTGGTGGTCAACGCCCTGGAGGAGGATGTGACCATCTACTGGATCGTTCAGTCCGGGGAGGAGGACCAGGTCATTGAAACCCTCCTGAGCAAATATGATAGCCTCTCTGACCACATTACGGTGGTCAAGAAGAACCCGGATGTATATCCCACCTTTGCAGAGCAGTACACCGATGAGACGGTGCAGAACAACAGCCTTGTGGTGGAATGCGGAGACCGGAGCCGGTTTATCGGGTATGATGACATTTATCTCCAGGAAACCGACCTGTACTCCTACACCTACACCACATCCTTCGATGGTGAGGGCGCCATTACCTCGGCCATTGACTATGTGGTGACCGAGGACTTGCCCCGTCTGTATATTCTGGAAGGCCACGGGGAGCAGGAACTGCCCCAGAACTTCCAGGAACAGATTGAGAAGGAAAACATTGAAACTGAATCCCTTTCTCTTCTGACGGTGGATGAAATCCCGGAAAATGCCGATGCCCTTCTGATTTACCAGCCTTCTTCCGACCTGTCCCAGGAGGAAGTGGAAATGCTGGATGAATATACCCGCTCGGGAGGAAAGCTGCTGGTAATGGCCGGACCTACCCGGGAGAGCAGCCTGGAGAACCTGTACAGCCTGCTGGAACAGTACGGGGTGGAAACCAGCGAAGGAATCTTGGTGGAAGGGGACCGTACCCGGTACACCGGCTATCCCTATATCCTGCTCCCCGAAATGCAGGAGCATGACATTACCAGCTCCCTCATTGAGGAAAATTACTATCCCAATATGCCTATCTCCCAGGGAATGTGGCTGGAGGAAGAAAACGATGCCGTTACTGTCCTTATGACCACCAGCGAGCAGTCCTTCAATAAGGCGGCAGGATATAACCTGACCACCTACGAAAAGGAGGATGGAGACCTGGAAGGCCCCTTTGCGGTAGCCCTTGCTGTGGACTGCGGCAACGAAGGCCAGATGGTCTGGTTCTCCTCTGCATCCTTCCTGGAGGATATGTACAACGCTTTGTCCTCCGGCTCCAACTCCGACCTGGCCATGAACAGCCTGTCCTACCTGCTTGGGGAGAGCGAAGCCATGGCCATCCGGAGCAAGTCTCTCAACTATAACTACCTGTCTATCACCGACTCCACCGCCTCTTTCCTGAAAGTCCTTATGATTGGGGTATTCCCCCTGGGCTACCTGGGTGTAGGTGTTTGGGTGATTCTCAGAAGAAGGAGGAACCAGAATGAAGCGTGCTAAAAAGCTGTATGGACTGCTGGGAATCCTGGCTGTGATTTGTATTGCTACCTTCCTGGTGATGGGGTACCAGGAAAAGCAGGAGAAAATTCAGGAGAGCGGCCAGACAGTGCTGGAGCTTGACCCGGACCAGGTCCAGGCCATTTCCTGGGAATATGAAGGCCAGACCCTTTCTTTCCGGAAAGAGGAGGACACCTGGAAATACGAGGACGACGATGCCTTCCCGGTAAACCAGGAGGAGATAGCCCGGATGCTGGAACGGTTCCGGGAACTGGGAGCCGCCTTCATTATTGAAGATGTGACCGATTACGGCCAGTATGGCCTGGATGAGCCCATCTGCACCATCAAGATGGAGACCGGGGACCAGAATTACGAGATCACCCTGGGAGATTACAGCACCATGGATTCCCAGAGATATCTTTCCCTGGGGGACGGAAATGTCTATCTGGTGGCAGATGACCCCCTGGAGGACTTTGATGCAGTTCTTTCCGAGATGATTCAAAACGATGAAGTCCCGGATTTTGAGGAGGTCAGTGCCATCAGCTTCCAGGGCGAGGATTCCTACCAGGTGACCTACCAGGAGTATACCGAGGACAGTCCCTACACCGTCTGTGAGGATGATGTATACTTCAAGGAGGACGGAGAGAATCTTCTGCCCCTGGATACCACCCGGGTGGAAAGTTATCTCAGCTCCATGACCGCTCTGGACCTGACCCAGTATGAAACCTACACCGCAGGGGAGGAGGACCTGGCCCAGTATGGCCTGGATGCTCCCCAGCTGACGGTCCAGGTAAGCTATACCCAGGAAGACCAGGAGGAAACCTTCACCCTCAACCTGAGCCGTGACCCGGAGCAGGAACCTCAGGAAGACGAGGACCCTGAGTCCATCACTGCCTATGCACAGGTGGAAGGCTCTGCCCTGGTATATAAGATTACCGGGGAAGAGTACCAGACCCTTATGAAGGCAGGGTATGATGATCTGCGCCACACCCGGCTCTTTACCGCAGACACGGAAAAGATCACAGGATTTGAAATCACCCTGGACGGGGAGAGCTACACCCTGACCGCCAAGGGAGAGGGCAACATTTTCCTGACCGGGGAAGAGGAGGAAGAACTGGAAGGAAATGACCTGATAACTGCCCTCACTGCTTTGAATCTGGACAGCTTTACCGACCAGACCGCCGACGGACAGGAGGAAATTCGAATCAAGGTCCTTCTGGACAGCGAGGCACATCCCTCCATGGAAATTGTCCTTTATCGGTATGACGGGGAAAACTGCCTTGCCCAGGTAGACGGGCAGACCATCGGACTGCTGCCCCGGTCCCAGGCTGTTGACCTGATAGAAGCAGTCAACGCCCTGGTTCTGTAACCGGTAAAGAAACCACAAAATAAGAAAAACCGGACCCGCTCCCGAAAGGGAAAAGGTCCGGTTCTTCTTTTATTAAGGAGAGAGAATCAGCTGGATTTAATGGCTTCCAGGGCAGATACCTGTACCGCCTTGTTGGCGGGGTAGTACCCGGAACCCAGGCCGATGGCTACGGAAAAGAGGATTCCGCCTGCCAAAAGCCAGGGGGGAACGATACAGACACGGGTGATGCCTTCCCCTCCGAAAAGAGCCAACAGGAGAGAGGATGGCCCGAAGCCCGCTCCCAGGGAGACCAGGTTGATGATAAGGGCAATCAGCAGGCTGACCAGACAGCCTACGATTCCACCCATCAGCCCGATGGCTCCCGCTTCCGCCAGAAAGAGCATCCGAATATCTTTCAGATGGCAGCCCAGGGATTTCATGACTCCAATCTCCCGGGTCCGTTCCGAGATGGACATGATCATGGTGTTGGTGATGCCCAGAGCAGCCACAAAGAGGGAGATGGCTCCCAGACCGCCCAGCATCAGCTGCTTTTGACGGGCTTCCTTTTCCATGGGAGCCCGAATGCTCTCCATGGAGGAGGTGGAGAATCCCAGTTCCCGGATTTTCTTTTCCACCGAGGCCACCTGGGTAATGTCATCTGCCTTGACCAGAACGGTCTTGTAGGAAAGTTCCTTGCCGGTGCCCTTGGCCTCCTGAATCATGGCAGCCAGGTCGGTCATGCTGAGAAGAAGCCCCTCGGAAGTTTCGCCTCCCTTTACATAGTCTTCCTTCAGCATTCCCACGGGCTGGAAGGTTTTCCGCAGCTTTTTCCCGTTCACATCCAGTTCTATGGTGACGGGGGTGGTGGAAGCATCAAAGTAAGGGTCGGGGGGAGGGGAGGATTCCCCGTCCAGGGAAAAATCTCCGCCCCACCGGTTGACCATGTTGCTTCCCTCAGGCCGGAAGGAATCGGCAAAGCTGTAAGCCAGGTACTGCCCGGCCAGGAATTCCCCCGGCTTGAGGGAGGGACTTCCGGAAACCAGTTTGTACCCCATCCCGTCCAGAGCGGCGGGGTCAATTCCGGCTACAGTGCTCCAATAGGCAGTGTACCGGTCATTGGTCCCGGCGTAGAGAGTGACGGTAAAATCGTAGTCATCCAAACCCACTTTGGGGGTGACAGCCGCCACATGGGGCAGGGAACGGAAGGAGGCAATGGCATGGTCATTGAGCGGGTCCTTGCCCTTCTTGCCCTGCCGGGAGGTGACGGTGATAATGCTCAGGTCACCCATCTCCGCCAGCAGCTTTTTCTGTGACTCTGCCATTCCGATTCCGATGGAGATCATAATTACAATGGAACAGCAGCCGATAAGAACGCCCAGCAGGGTGAGAAAGGTTCTGGATTTTCGCCGTTTGAGGTTTTGCAGACACATTTTCAGAATGTCTTTCCGCTTCATTCCTCATCGCCCCTCTCATAAAGGTCCTGCTGCGGGGCATCGAACTCATCCCATTCATCCCAGGAATCGTCTGCTTCCTCCTGAGGAGCGGCAGCAGCCAGGGACTTTTTCCGGTGGAGGAAGAAGAGCCCGGCGCCTGCTCCGGCCAGAATAAGCCCGGCGGGGATGAGAAGTAAGACGGGGGGCTTTTTCTCCTGGTCAGGCAGGTCCATGTCATCGAAGGACAGATCCAGGGCTTCCTGCACCTCCAGCTTGAGGGGGAAAGTCAGGGTATGGACTTCCTGGTTGCCGTCCTCATAGTTGATTTTCAGGGTAAGGGGAAGCTGGCCGGGAGTGTTGGGGGTCATAACAAAGCCGATGCTTCCGCTTTTTCCGGATTCAAAATTGCCCAGATACTGGGTCTTGGCAGGAGAATCTACATTTCCTTCCAGGATGGCTTCCACATTGCTGGCTTCGCCTTTCCCCTTGTTCACATAGTTCAGGGAGAGGGTAAGTTCCTCCCCAGCGTAGATGGTGTCAGGAATGACCGGAGGGCTGACCTGGAACCGGTCGGGCTGAATTACCGGGATGGAAAGGCGGATGTCGGCTGTGGCGGGGGAGCGCTTGCCGCCTTCGGAATACTCATAACGGCAGCTGATAGCCAGGGACTGAGCTCCGGTTTTGGCAGTGGAAAGGGCCTGAAGCCGGATGGTCTCGGTCTGCTTTCCGGAAGCGGAAAGCCGCCGGTGGTAAAGGGTGTTGCTTCCGCCGTCAATGGTAAAACTGTCTCCGCCGTCCACGGTGACCACAAGATTTTCCACCGGCAGGTTTCCGGTGTTCAGAAGGGTGAAAGAAAGGGGAAAATCACTTCCCGCAGCCACTGCATCTTTCCCGTAATTATAGGTGTCTACAATGATGTTGGGAACGGAACCGGGGGCAGAGGTGGAGGGGGTGGCGGTAAGATTGATTTTCTCGGAGGTGCTGCCCTGAACAGTGCCCTCTCCGGAGGAATAGGAGTATTTCAAATCCAGGCCTACCGATTCCATGGTGGTGGCCAGGTCACTTTTGGCTTTCAGGTTCAGGGTGAGAATGGCAGACTTGCCGGGACCGATGCTTCCCAGAGAGAAAGTGGAGTTGTCGTTTTGCAGAATGAGTCCGTCGGGGGCGGAGATGGTGGCCAGGGTGTTGTCCATGGCGGCATCTCCCACATTTTTTACGGTGATCACCAGAGAAAATTCCTGCCCCGGCTGGATGGCCTGGAGAGGAGTGCGGGTGATCTGGGGGGCAGGCTGGGTGGCCTTCTGAGGGGCCTTCACCTGGGCAGAGATGGGAATACGGTCGCTGACGGTGGCCTGCACCTGAGTGACATTGTTGTCATAGTTGAACCGAAGCTCCACGCCCAGGCTCTGGGCAGGGGAGGAGATGGTTCCGGTCCCTTTGACTTTCAGGGTGACCGACTTGCTCTGCCCCTGAGGTACATTCTCCATGGAGAAGGAGGAACTGCCTCCCAGAATCATGAGGGAGTCGGAGGGGGTAACAGTGAGAATGGGGGAAATCAGTTCCTTGCCGTTTACATTTTCCACGGTAATGGTCACCTGGGCTTCCTGCCCGGCGGAGATGGAAGACGGGGACTGACTGCCCCGAATGACCACCAGAGGCTGGGGCGCCTCCTGGACTGCAGGGGGAACCGTCTCAGTTACGGGAGGAGGGGTGGTTTCCTCTGTCACAGTGCTGGAGCCGGGAAGAATGACTTCCTCGGAGATGACAGAGGTGGAGGAAGAACCCTCGCCTTCCAGGGCAAAAACCGGCAGGGCAGAGGAGAGGAAAACGAGCAGACAGCAGAGCGCTGCGATTCTTTTTATATACATAGTCATTACCTCACATTCTTTCAGAGAACATCTGTTTTCCACGGGGGGTGACGGTGTCGCTGATGATTTCTCCATCTATAAGTTTGACCACCCGGTCGGCATAAGATGCCATTTCCGGGTCGTGGGTCACCAGGATGATGGTCTGGTTCAGCTTGCGGGAGAATCCGCAGATCATTTCCATGATTTCCACGGTGGTGGCGGAGTCCAGATTCCCGGTGGGCTCGTCGGCAAACACTACCTGGGGCCGGGTGACAAAGGCCCGGGCAATGCCGGTGCGCTGCTGCTGCCCCCCTGACATCTGGGATGGAAAGTGGTCCAGCCGGTGGGAGAGCCCTACCCGGCAGAGCATTTTCCGGGCGATGGCTTCCCGTTTTTCCTGGTCCATTCCCCGGAACATCAGGGGCAGGGCCACATTTTCGGTGGCGGTCAGGTTGGGAAGCAGGTTGTAAGCCTGGAATACAAAGCCGGTGTGTTTTTGCCGGAAGGTGGCCAGCTCCTCCTCTTTCAGCCGGGAGATGGGGACGCCACCGATGTAGACGCAACCGCGGGTGGGCTTTTCCATTCCGGCCAGCTGGTTGAGCAGAGTGCTTTTTCCCGAACCGGAGGTGCCGAAAATGCAGCAGATCTCACCGGGATATATATTCAGATTGATACGCTTCAGGGCCACCACTGTTTCATCTTCCAGGGGGTATTCCTTCCGCAGATTTTTTACCTGGATCAGAGGTTTCATTCCGGGACGGGATGGCATAGAGCATTCCTCCTTTTCTGAAAAGAGTATACCCTGCCAGCCTTAAACGGATGTTTATGCAACCTTAAGAAACAGAAAGGTAGAAAAAAAGCAGCTGCCTTTTCAGGCAGCTGCTGAGATGTGGTGTCAGGTTAAAGGGATCCGGATCTTGAATACAGTTCCCGGAGTCTTGGGGGTGGAGGGGGCCAGCTGGATGGTCCAGCCATGGGCCCGGATGATTTTTTCCGAGATGGAAAGCCCCAGGCCGCTGCCTCCCTTGGAACGGGATTGGTCACCCACCGCAAAGGGGGTAAAAAGATTTTCCCGCAAGGAGACGGGGATTCCTTCTCCGGTGTCCCAGAGAGTCAGGGTGGCGGCTTCCCGGTTCCGGGAAAGAGAAACGCCGATGGTGGTGCCGGGCGGGTTATACCGCAGGGCATTGGAAAGAATGTTGTCCAGGGCTCGGCCCAGCTGGAAGGGGTCCATAGAAAGGAAGAGGGTCTTCCCCTCCGGGATTTTTACATCCAGGGAGAATCCGGCCAGTTCGATCTCGTTGAACTTCTCGGCCAGATATTCCCGGAGAAATTCACAGAGGTCGGTGTTGGCCAGGGTCAGGTGAAAATCCGGGTGCTGGGTCTGACTGTACTCATAAAATTGCTGGATAAGACCGTTCAGCTTCTCGGTTTTCTGGGCAATGGTTTCCAGGTACTGATTCAGTTCCTGGGGCGGGATCTTCCCGTCTCGGATGGCATTGGCATACCCTGCTATAACCGTGATGGGGGTCTTGAGGTCGTGGGAAATATCTGTGAGCATCTGGACCCGCTGCTGTTCCAGTTTCAGGGCTTCGGCCTGACTTTCTGCCAGCTGCCGGGCCATCTGGTCAAAGGTGCGGCCCAGCTGTTCCACCTCGGCGGGGCCGCCGCAGTTTTGGGCACAGACCTCCTCGCCGGTCCCCAGCCGGCGGATGGCTTCCTCCAGTCTGGCCAGAGGCAGCCGGAACTGCCGGTCCAGCAGGACGATAAAGGCGAAAATGATTCCCACACAGAGAGGAATAGCCAGCAGCCAGAGCCGGCCGGCCTTTTGTGCTGCGGCGGAGTAGTTGAAGGACTGGGGAAGAAGCAATACCAAAGTCAGGGGCTGCCCCTGATTCCCGGTCAGTTTTATTCGGGCAAGCAGGTACTCGCTGGACCATTGGTTGGTCAGGTAGTCCAGTTCCAGCCGGGTGTAACCGGTTCTGCCAGGGTCTAGCTGCCCCATGATCAGCTGATACTCACTGTCCAGAATGGCTACCTGGGCTTGCAGTGACCCATCCTCCAGGTATACCTCCCGGGTAAGAAGCCAACGATTTTCTCCCTCGGGGGTGGTAAAGGGACTGAGAATGGTGTAATCGCTGCTGTCATAGAGGGGAATACATTCCAGTTCGGAGGGGGTGAACTCCGGAATCCTGGAGGAGGAAGAGTAAATCAAATTCGACTGTTCGTCATATACGGCAAAGCCGCTGTTTTCCCCCAGATACCGGGAAACATCCACCCCTTTATAGTCTCCCTCAAGAAATGCCGGGGCATCAAGAAGAGCCACCGGGTCCGGGGCAAACAAAAGCCGTTCAAAGTAGTAATCCCAGGACAGATACAGCCCCACGAAAATAAGAAGCAGCACCCCGGTAAAAGTGACGAAATACCGGGCCAGCAGGGCAGAAATGGATTTGGTCAGTTTATTTCTTTTCAAAGCGATACCCCAGTCCTCTCACTGTTACCAGCCGTGCAGGCTTGCGTGGGTTGTCTTCGATTTTTTCCCGGAGCTTGGAGATATGAACCATGATGGTGTTGTCGTCCGTCTCGTAGTATTCTCCGTTGAGAAACTGGCTCAGCTGCACCTTGGTGAAAATCCGTCCGGGAGAACGCATGAAGAGGGAGAGCAGCTTGTACTCGGTAGGGGTCAGGAAAACAGGCTCCCCCTCTTTCAGAACGGAACAGGTCTCGGTGTTAATGGAAAGTCCGTTCAGAACAATGGAAGAGGAGAAGGCACGGTCGCTCCGCCGGAGATGGGCTTTGACCCGGGCCACTACCTCCAGGGCATTGAAGGGCTTGACAATGTAATCATCTGCCCCCAGATTCAGTCCCAGGATTTTGTCATTGTCCTGCCCCTTGGCCGAGAGGATAAGGATGGGAATATCGCTCTGCTGCCGGAGCGCACGGGTCACCGCCAGCCCGTCCAGCTTGGGCATCATCACATCCAGAACGGCCAAGTCGGGAGAATGCTTCCGGGCGGCTGCCAGAGCCTGCTCACCGTCAGCGGCTTCCACCACCTGATAGCCTTCGCCCTCCAGATAAAGCCGGAGAATGTTCCGGATATCGGCCTCGTCCTCTGCAATAAGTATGGTGCGTTTCATGGATAACCCTCCTTTGCCCTCCATTATACAGGGGGCGGTGTTTTAAGAAAAAACTCCCCGGCACCAGGTCCGGCCGGGGAGTATCTTGAATGTCAGGGCAGCTTTTTGCCGCAGGAATTGCAGAAGGCAAAATCCTCTCCTACGGGACTTCCACAGTAGGGGCAGTATTTGTGGGCACCTTCCTCAGAATGACCAGCCTGCTCCGGCATCTCATATTCCTCCCGGGAAAAGCCGTACCGCTCATTGAAGGGGTCGGGCTCTTCCTGGGCATCGGTGATGTCGTACTCAGAGTAACGGTTTTTCCCGGTAGCGTTCTTGAAATTGTAGATGGTGGTTACCACGGCAATCCCGGTCCAGAACACACCAAACAGGGCAAAGAACCCGCCTGCCTGGGCAGCCAATACCGTCCAGAAAATGCCGAAGGCTATCATAAACAGGCCTACAATTCCACCCATCATGGACGGGCCTCTTCCCGGCTTAATGCTTTTCATGGTACACCTCCAGAGTGAAATTTTGGGATAACTCCAACAGATTCTATTTTCATTATACTATGTTTCCGGAGGCACTTCAACTAAAGAAAAATTAAGGATGAACCAGGCAGTGTTCTGAGAAAAAACAGTTGTACTGGCTAGGAAAGTAGGGTATCATATAGTTGTTAGATAAATAACAAAATTGGCAGAATTACAGGCCTTAAACCACAGAAAATTCGGGCCGGGAACCTATATCAGCCTACGGTAATAAGACACTGTTACAGATATAAAATTCACTGAACAAAAGGAGGTAACCTATGGAAAACAAAGGGAACAAAACCTATGATGTGGTGGTCATAGGTGCAGGAAACGGGGGGCTGACTTCTGCCATCCGGGTGCTGCAGGGAGGATATTCCTGCCTGCTTCTGGAAAAGCACAATCTGCCCGGCGGCTTCGCCACCAGCTTCAAGCGGGGAAGGTTCGAGTTTGAGGCCAGCCTCCATGAACTGAACGATTTCGGCTCCCCTGAGGAACCGGGGGACATCCGCACTCTTTTCCGGAGCCTTGGGGTGGAAGAAAAGATTGATTGGGTCCGGATTCCGGAAGCCTATCACCTGATTACCACCGACAAGGAATACGACTGCGAAATGCCCTTCGGAATTGAAGCGTTTATCTCCAAAATGGAGGAATATGTGCCTGGTTCCCGTCCGTCCATGACCGCTTTCTTTGAACTGTGCAATGAGGTGCGGGATGCCCAGACCTACTCTAACTCGGTCAACGGCAATACAGACTCCGCCTATATGAAGGAGCATTTCCCCAACTTTATCCGGGCAGGAAGCTACTCTGTCAACCAGGTGCTGGAATCCCTGAAAATGCCCAAGCGGGCTCAGGACATTCTGGGGGCTTACTGGTGCTATCTGGGGGTAGACCTGGACCGGATGAGCTTCCTTCACTACGGTTCCATGGTCATACGGTATATCACCCGGGATGCCTGGATGCCCAAAATGCGTTCCCACGAAATCAGCCTGGCCATGGACCAGCGGATTCGGGAACTGGGCGGCGACATCTGGTATCAGACCGAAGCAGAGAAGATCCTTACCGATGACAACGGAAAAATCACCGGGGTACAGATTTCCGGCGGGGAAGTGATTTCCACCCATCATGTGATCGCCAACTGCTCGCCCCATCTGGTGTTCGGCAAGATGCTGGAGGAAAAGGCTGTGACCGAGAAGATGGTCCGTGCCACCAATGCCCGTACCTTTGCGGGCCGTGGCTTCACGCTGTTCCTGGGCCTGAACAAGTCCGCTGAAGAACTGGGAATCAAGAGCCACAACTACTTCATCTACGATACAGCAGATTCCGTCAAGCAGTACCATCTCATGGAGAAGGTGGATACCAACCATGTACAGGCTACCGTCTGCCTCAACAATGCCTGGCCGGAATGTTCTCCCAAGGGAACCTGCATGATGTACTTTACTACCATGTTCATGTCGGATGACTGGGGCAATGTGACGGAGACCGAGTATTTCAAGGCAAAGGACCGGGTCGCAGAGGATATGATCCGGGTCTTTGAACGGGAGACCGGATGTAAGATTCGGGATGCCATCGAGGAAATCTCTGTGGCCTCTCCCACCACTTACGCCCGGTACTGCGGGCATCCCCAGGGAGTTATCTATGGCTACGAGACAGCGGACTGGGATAGTCTTATGCCCCGAATGATGATGATGAAGGAGGACGCAGAGCTGATGCCCGGCCTGCGGTTTGCCGGCGGCTATGCCATGCGTTCCAGCGGTTACTCCAGTTCCTATGTTTCCGGCGACCTTTCCGGCCGTCAGACTGTGGGCGACCTGAAAAAGGAGGTGGGTTAAAATGAAGTTCAAAAGACAGATTTTCGGATTCATGGATATGCTTCGCTTCAAAGAGCTGGTGCCCAACCGCCGGGAAGCTCTGGCAAACGGAGCCAATACCCCTCTCCCCAAGGAGTACCGCACCAACCTTCTGGCAAAACGGCTTCATCCCGGTTATATGGAAGTGGAGCTGGCAGGAAAGCGGAACCTGACAGAAAAGATGGTGGAGCTGACCTTCCGCCGTCTGGATGGGGATGCCTTCCCCTTCTTCCGGGCGGGACAGTATGTGTCTCTCCAGGGAAAAGTAGGGGAGAGTCTTGTAAGCCGTCCCTACTCCATTGCATCCAGTCCCCGGGAAGCCTTGGAAAACCGGCTGGTGCTGGGGGTGGAGGAAGCAGGCTTTTTCTCAGAATATCTCTGCCGCCAGGCAAAGGAGGGAGACCGGTTTGTTATGACCGAACCTTCCGGGGAATTCCATTATGAGACCCTGCGGGATAAAAAGCATATTGTCTGTATTGCAGGCGGAAGCGGAATCACTCCTTTCCTGTCCATGGCAAAGAGCACGGTAGAGGGGGATGAGGATTATCAGATGACCCTTTTCTACGGCACCAGAACCCAGGACAACATTGCCTTTAAGCCTGAATTGGATGCGTTGGTAGAAAAGGGCGTACAGGTGATTTATGTCCTCAGTGATGAAGAACGGGAGGGATATGAACAGGGCTTTGTCACTGCAGCTCTCATGGAAAAGTACCTGGACATCCGGGAAGTTACCTTCTTCCTCTGCGGCCCTCAGGCTATGTACGCATTCATTGCAAAGGAACTGGCGCCTTATGGTTTGCCGGTGAAGGCAATCCGGAAGGATGCCACTTTCTGCGGGGACCGGGCTGTTTCGGGAGAACCCAGGACATTCCAGTTAACGGTACGGATTCGGGGGGATGTTTACACCATCCCTGCCAAGGAAAATGAGACCCTGGTTACCGCTCTGGAGCGTGCAGCCCTGAATGTGCCCAACAAATGCCGGGCAGGCGGCTGCGGTTACTGCCACAGCAAATGGATCAGCGGGGAATATATGGTGGCAGAGGGAAGAGATGGCCGCCGGGAAGCAGACCGGAAATTTGGTTACATCCATCCTTGTGTGACCTATCCCCAGGGAAATATGGAAATCGAAATTCCGGCAGCATACTGACTGGCGGGGATTACCGTTGAAAAAGGCTTTATTCTACTGAATATAAATGAATAAAAAAAGAAGCACCTGCAAAACAGGTGCTTCTTTTTTGGTGGACTCGAAGGGGATCGAACCCTCGACCTCTGCGATGCGAACGCAGCGCTCTCGCAAGGTGGTAAGTTTTCTGCCCATGGACTGCGGTGTATGGTTTGATGAAAATGATAGACGAGGGGCTAT
>CALXBE010000017.1 GCA_944386495.1 uncultured Gemmiger sp.
GACCGCAACTTTATTCTACCAGAAGGTCTTTTTCACTATATAATCTCTTTACACTCCCCGGCATAGCCGGGGGTTGTTGTTGCGCTTAAGCTAACAAAACAAAACCGGATACCGGGGAAGTTCTCCCCGGCATCCGGTTTTTATTTTTCATTTGTTCTGCGAGACCCGGGCAGCGGCGCCCCGCATTTGATCATTCAGCATGGTGTCGGCAAAGTGGATCAATTCTTCCGGGGTGCGGTCTATCTCTCCCAGCAGCCAGCTTTCCATAAGTCCTGCCAGCGCCACCACATAAAAATGGGTCAGCATTTCCACATCAATAAAGGAATCCAGGTTGTTCCCCACCCCAATTTCATGGGCCAGCTGTTCAACGGTAAGGTGGATGATGGCGTAAATATCCGCCTCAAAAAAGCGTTTGATGTGGTCACGGCCCATGGACCGCAGCGCACACAGGCAGACCGCCCGGTTTTCCTCCAAATACCGGAACATCTGGAGCAGCCCTTCTTTCCAGAGCAGAGCCCCTTCCTGCTGGCGCAGCAGGGAAATAGCCTCCTTTTCAAACATCCAGCGGAGGAGGTCATAGATATCCTCAAAGTGATAATAAAAGCTTTGGCGCCGGATATTGCAGGCAGCAGCCAGTTCCGCAATGGTGATTTTTTCCAGAGGCTTTTGAGCCATGGCTTTTTTCAAAGCATTGGCAAGCTCCTGTTTTGTCTGCTCGGAAACAGAGAGATTTTTCTGGTTCATAAAGGCTACCACCCCCTCAGTTTACAGTATAGCACATTGCCCTGGTTCCTTCTATCGGTCAGATACCCCCTCTGTGTCAAAATTTTGACATCCGCAGTTGTTTTGTCCTTTGCACCGTTTTCAAAAGATGTCTAGCATAAAAGAAAATGCGCTCAGTGCAAAGGAGGAAGATGGGATGGAAGAGTACAGAATTGTCCTGGAAAGCCAGCTTGGTCCCCGGGAAGGCTCTCTCCTGCTGGAGGAGCGGGGCAACGGAGTCCTGGTTGGTTCCATCACCTTGCTTGGCGTGGAGAATCCCGTTCAGGGAGAACGAAAAGATAAAAATTTCATCCGGCTGTCACATCACCTGCGGACTCAGGTCAGCGACCTGGAATGTGTCTCCGTGTTCAGACTGGAAGGCAGCAGGCTTTCCGGGACCCTGCAGAGCAGCAAGTGCACCATGCTCTGGCGTGGAGAGAAAGTGACCGCCGGGAAAGGAGGCTTCCGAAAGAATGCCGGAGAATGAGAAAAAGGCAGGCCCCGGTTTTATGACCAGGCTTGCCACCTTTATTGTGGATAAGCGGAATCTGTTTTTTCTGCTTACCATCATCACCATTATTTTTTCCGCCTTTTCCCGGAACTGGGTGGAGGTGGAAAGTGACCTGGCCGCCTATCTTCCGGAAGAATCCGGAACTCGTCAGGCTCTGGATATTATGGAAGAGCAGTTCACCACCTACGGCACAGCCCAGGTCATGGTAGCCAACATCTCCCAGGACAAGGCGGAGGAGCTGAAAAGCCAGATTTCCGGCATCAAAGGTGTCCAGAGTGTGGAGTACGACAACACGGAGAGCCACTATAACAACACCTCTGCCCTGTATGCAGTCACCTTTGACTACGACGAGTCCAGCGAGGATTGCCTGGCCAGTCTGGAGGAAGTGAAAAACGCCCTTTCCCCCTACGACATCTATGTTTCCACCGAACTGGGCAATGCGGAACAGGAAGCCATAGACCATGAAGTAAGCGTTATCATGGTCTATGTGGCTGTGATTATTGTGCTGGTTCTGCTCTTTACCTCCCAGACCTATGCCGAGGTCCCGGTTCTGATTCTGACCTTTGTGGTGGCCATGATCATGAACCTGGGGACCAATTTCCTTTTGGGGAAGATTTCCTTTGTCTCCGACTCAGTGACCAGTATTCTTCAACTGGCCCTTTCCCTGGACTACGCAGTTATCTTCTGCAACCGGTACAAGGAAGAGCACCAGAA
Organism: uncultured Gemmiger sp.; assembly: GCA_944386495.1. Classification (GTDB taxonomy): domain Bacteria; phylum Bacillota; class Clostridia; order Oscillospirales; family Ruminococcaceae; genus CALXEN01. Next base: position 1,988 of record CALXBE010000017.1, read on the forward strand.
TCTGCCCATCCGGGAAGCAGTCATTGTTGCCCTGAGCAAAGCCATCCCGGAAATCGGGGCCAGCAGTCTGACCACCATCGGCGGTCTGGTGGCCATGATGTTCATGCAGTTTCGCATCGGTTCCGACATGGCGGTCTGTCTCATCAAATCCATTCTGTTTGCACTGCTGGCCGTCTTTACGGTAATGCCGGGGCTTTTGATGCTGTTTGGTCCGCTGATGGACCGCACCGAGCATCGGAACTTTGTTCCCAAGATTCCCTTCGTGGGAAAATTTGCCTACAAGACCCGGTTCATTGTTCCGGTTCTCTTTCTGATTGTCATCGTGATTGCCTTCCCTCTCAGCCAGAAATGTCCCTATGCCTATGGTGAAAGTTCCCTGGAAACCCCGGTTTTGAACAAGACCCAGATTGCAAAAAACATGATCAGAGACAACTTCACCTCCACCAACATGCTGGCTTTGATGGTTCCCGCCGGGGACTACGAAAAGGAAGCCGCCCTTCTCCACGAGCTGGAGGAATACGATGAGGTGGACTACACCATGGGAATTGCCAATGTGGAAGCCATGGGCGGCTACACCCTGGCAGACCAGCTGACTCCCCGGGAATTTGCGGAGCTGGCCGGACTGGACTACGAGGTTGCCCAGGTGGTTTATGCCGCCTACGCCGTCCAGCAGGAGGATTACGGCCAGATACTGGGCAATCTTGACAGCTACCAGGTGCCCTTGATCGATATGTTCCTTTTCGTCTGTGACCAGGTTGATTCCGGCATAGTGACTCTGGACGAGGAACAGACCGCCCTGCTCAATGATGCCTACACCCAGATGACCTCCGCCAAAAAGCAGCTGCAGGGCACCGATTACAGCCGTATGCTGGTTTATCTGACCCTGCCGGAAAGCGGCGAGGAGACCTATCATTTCATTGATACCATCCGGGAAACTGCCGGGAAATACTATCCCGACGGCAGTGTTTACATCGCGGGCAACTCCACCACGGAATATGACTTCCAGAAAGCCTTTGCCCGGGACAATCTTGTGGTCAGTGTAGTATCCATCCTTATTGTGCTGGTGGTGCTGCTCTTCACCTTCAAATCCGCAGGCATGCCGGTCCTTCTGATTCTGGTGATTCAGGGAAGCATCTGGATCAACTTCTCCCTCCCCTACCTGCTCGATCAGCCCCTTTTCTTCATGAGTTACCTGGTGGTCAGCTCCATCCAGATGGGCGCCAACATTGACTATGCCATTGTGGTGGCCAACCGCTACCAGGAGCTGAAAGACCAGATGAACCACCGGGACGCCATCATTGAAACCATGAATTTTGCCTTTCCCACCATCATTACCTCTGGTACCATCCTGGCGGTGGCGGGCACCCTTATCGGCATGATGACCTCCACCGCCTCCATTACCGGCATTGGCCAGAACCTGGGCCGGGGCACCATCATTTCCATTCTGCTGGTCATGTTTGTGCTGCCTCAGATTCTCCTGGTAGGTGGCAAGGTGGTGGATATGACCGCCTTTGAAATGCCCAATGTTGCCAAGAAACAGCAGGGACGGGGCCGTGTCAAGGTGGACGGTCTGGTCCGGGGTGAGATTCATGGTGTGGTCAGCGGCACCATCCACGCCATTGTGGACGGGGATGTGGACCTTAACCTGATTTCCGGCACAGTATCGGAGGAAAACCAAGATGAAGCGGAATAATACATTCAAGATAAAAGAGCGGTGGATTTCCGCCGGCCTTGCCCTTGTTCTGCTGGCCGGCGTTCTCTTCCCTGCCCTGGCCTTTGCCGATGAACCGGATGCCATCCATATCCAGTCCCAGGAGGACCTTCGGGAACTGGCGGAGAACTGCCGACTGGATACCTGGTCCCAGGGCAAAACCGTAATTCTGGACCAGGACATCGCCCTGGACCGGGAGGCGGAGGATTTTCTGCCCATTCCCACCTTCGGGGGGACTTTTGAAGGAGACGGACATACCATCAGCGGCTTTTCCCTTACCGGCGAGGATTCTCATGCCGGGCTCTTTGACACCCTCCAGCAAAGCGCTGCCGTTAATCACCTGAAGGTAGTGGGACAGGTGACCCCCAGCGGAGCCGGGAACATCATCGGCGGCATTGCGGGCACCAACTACGGCAAGATAATGGGCTGTTCCTTCGAGGGAGCCGTAAAAGGGGACGACTCGGTGGGCGGTCTTGTGGGGATCAACGAAACCACCGGCCAGCTTATCAGCTGCAGTTTTCAGGGCACCGTTACCGGGGAACATTATATGGGCGGCATCGCCGGGCAGAATACCGGCAGCCTGATCCAGTGCCGGAACGAGGGTGAAATCAACACTACAGCGGTAGAGGTATCCGCCGATTTATCCGACCTTTCTTTGCTGGGCACCCCCGAGAGCGTTCCCGCCGGCACTGACATCGGCGGCATTGCAGGATTCTCGGTGGGAGTGATTCAAAGCTGCACCAACGCCGGCAATGTGGGCTATGAACACATGGGCTACAATGTGGGCGGTATTGCAGGCCGTCAGTCCGGGTATCTGGACGGATGCACCAATACCGGGACCATCAAAGGCCGGAAGGATGTGGGGGGCATTGCGGGACAGCTGGAGCCCCAGGTGACCCTGCGCTATAACGAGGACCTGCTGGACAAGCTGTGGGCCGAGCTGGACACCCTGCAGGGGCTGACCAGCCAGGCCACCACCCACGCCCAGAACAGTTCCAGCACCCTTGCAGGGAACTTCAATGACCTGTCCGCCAACATCAGTGCCGCCAAAAATGCAGTAAGCGGCCTGAGCGGCGCCCTTACCGACTGGGGCAATAAAAACCTGGGGCAGATCAATGATATCTCTGCCCGTCTTTCCTGGGTGATCAGCCAGCTTGGGCCGGTATCGGCCAATATAACCGACTCCGTCTCCGCCCTTCAGGAGGCCGTTGCCCTGCTGCAGCAGGCTGCCGGGAAAGCAGACACGGGAAGTGAGGAGGGCGCCGCAGCCGCCGCCGAGCTGGAACAGGCCGCCCAGGATCTGCAGACTGCCGCAGACCACGCCCAGGCTGCCGCCTCCCATCTGAGCGCAGCCCTGGAACTGGCCCAGAAAATGATGGACGGAGGCCAGAGCACCGAAACCATCACCGGCCTTTTGAATGAGCTGAACGCCGCCGGGGCCGAAGCCCAGCAGGCCAAGAGTTCCCTGGAAAGTGCTTTGGCTCACGCCGAAACCGCCAGAGGGTATCTGGAATCCATGGGAGAAGCAGGCACTGCCGCCCTGGAGGACCTGAATGCCGCTTTCGGGAAACTGGAATCCGCCCTGGGTTCTCTGGGCGGAGCAGTGGACCAAATCAGCCAGATCGTTTCCACCCTGGCAGACCAGCCGGCCATCTCCTTTACACCGGTGGACAGCAGTGTGACCAGCCAGGGGGACGCCCTGGATTCTGCCCTGTCCCAGGTAATTACCAATGCCAATAACCTGAGCGGCAATCTCACTTCCGCTTCGGACACTTTGCTGGGGGACATGAGAGCCATCAACAACCAGCTGGGGGTGATCGTGAACCTGGTACGGGATGAGATGGAGGAGGTCAAGGAGAAGGATGCCGCCGATCCCTTTGAGGATGTATCAGACCAGGCTTCCGCCGAACCGGCTGCGGGCAAGGTGATGAATTCCCTTAACAGCGGCTCTGTCCAAGGCGATGTAAATGTGGCCGGCATGGTGGGGTCCATGTCTGTGGAATACGATTTTGACCCGGAGGACGACCTGACCGAGGACGGCACCCGTTCCCTGAATTTCCAGTACCGTACCCTGGCAGTAGTGACCGGCTGCACCAACGAGGGCTCGATTTCCTCCAAAAAAGACTATGCCGGAGGGATCGTGGGCCGAATGGACCTGGGGGCCGTAAAGTCCTGTGAAAGCTACGGTCAAGTGGAAAGCTCCAGCGGGGACTATGTAGGCGGGATTGCCGGAGTCTGCCGGGCCACCATCCGGAACTGTTATGCCAAATGCTCCCTCTCCGGCGGTGACTATATAGGCGGTGTGGCCGGTTCCAGCGAGGAAAACTCAGTCATTACCGGCTGCTATACCCTGGTGGAGATTCCCCGGGGCGGCCGCTACACCGGTGCCGTCTGTGGCACCGAGACCGGAGAGTTCACCGACAACTATTATGTATCTGATTCTCTGGCCGGTCTGGGCCGCATCAGCTACACCGGAAAGGCCCAGCCCCTTTCCTTTGAAGCCCTGACCCAGGTGGCCGGTCTTCCCAGCCGGATGACCCGGTTTACCCTCCGGTTCCTGGTGGAGGGCGAGGAGCTGAAATCCTACGACTTTTCCTACGGCGCCTCCTTTGGCCCGGAGGCATTCCCGGAAATTCCGGAAAAAGAGGGCTACTATGCCGCCTGGGACACTCAGGACCTGTCTGATCTTCGTTTTGACAAGACGGTGACTGCCGAGTATGTCCGGTATGTTCTCACCCTTCCCTCCCAGGCTTCCCGTCCCAGCGGGCGGGCGGTCTTCCTGGTGGACGGGAACTTTGACGACAAGTCCTCCCTGACTGCCGTTGCCGTGGACGCCCCGGAGCAAATCAAGGGGGAAACTGCGGCGGAGCAGTGGCATCTTTCCTGGCCGGATTCTTCCGGGGAAAGTTATACCGTCCACTATCTCACACCGGATGAAACCACCCGGGGCTACTCCGTTTTTGTCCGGGAAAATGATACCTGGGAGAAAGTCCCCTGTTCTGATTTTGGAAGCTACCTGGTCTTCCCGGTGACCTCCTGTAACCTGGATGTGGCCCTGGTGCCTGCCGCAAGTATATGGCTCCAGTGCCTTCTTGTGGGGGCAGCGGTGGTGCTGCTCATCCTTGTAATTCTGGCTGCTGTCCGGAAAAGCCGGCACACCCGGGCAAAAGACCTGCCCGCTCCGGTATCCGCTCCGGAAACCGCAAAACCGGAGAGCTCCCCCAAGAAGCCGACCGGCGCCAAAAAGAAAAGCCTGATTATTCTGATCTGTCTGGTACTTCTGGCCGTTGTTTTCCTCTGCGTATTCCTGAACGGGACTTTTGGCTCCGCAGCCAAAGCCTGCACCTTGCTGGAGGAGTTTGCCCGGCAGCCTGATAGCGCCATGGACCTGTCCATGAGCATCCAGCTCAACGATACCCTGGCCAACGCAGAGCTGGATATCACCCGGACCCAGGTGGAGGGCCGCCCGGTCACCTGTATCCAGAGCCAGGGCCTTGCCCTTTATTACGCCGACAACGCCGTTATTATGGAAAACGGGAAAGCCTACAAAATCAACGACCTGCACCCGGACTATTCTCAGCTTCCCTCCCAGGCCGTCCGGCTTTTCAAAACCGGTTCCTTCTCCACCAGCCGCAGCGGCGGTGTGGTCACCTGTCAGTTGACAGCCGAAGGAGAAAATGCCAAGGAACTGCTCAAGGTCCTTCTGCCCGGTCAGGAAGAGAATTTCTCGGACACCCAAAAACTGACCGTAAAACTTTCTGTTTCCGGGGACCAGATTCTTTCCCTGGATTTCACCTCCCAGGGGACCCTGGTGGACGAGTCCAAAACAGCCTACTCCCTCACCGCCCAGCTCAAGCCCAAACAGGAGGACGAAGCCCTTGTCATTCCCGACCCGGTAAAAGAGGCCGTCCTCTCCGGGAACACGGCAGGATAAATTTCCATTTCCCAGGACCTGTTCCGGCTGCTCAGTGCCTGGACCATTCTGGGGCAGGAGGAATCTTTCTCCGCAGATGTAGCCCTGAATGTCCAGTGCGGCCCCATCTCCCTGGATGAGACCCTGAAATACGGGCAGGCCCTTGTAGAGGGGACCAAAATCAGCTGCGTGCGGAAAGACGATCTGGCACTGTATTTTTCCGGTGAGACCTTCTGCGACCAGAACGGTCAGCTGCTGACTGAGCAGGATACTCCTCTTGCCAGCCGTGCCCGGCTGCTGGAGCTGCTCAAGCAGATCTGTCTCAACGGAGAATTTGACTGCACCGACACCGGCAACAACACCTGGCTCTACACTCTGGCCCTGGATGAAAACGCCATGAAATCCATCGCCTATGCTGCCGCTCCTGAAATGGAGTCTCTTCCTGTGGCCCTTTCCTCCGGCAGCGTACAGGTCATGGTAAGCGGTACCACCATCAAAGAAGTGGACTGTTCCTGCACCGGCGGTCTGGAAGGTTTGGAAGAAGCTGCACCTGTTACGGTCTCTGCAAAGCTGGTATTTGAACAGAGCGGCGAGCTGACTGTACCCGGCGCAGTAAAAGACCAGTTGATACAGCGAGGAGGGTCAAATCATGGGGAATAAAATCATATCCATTGCGCGGGAATTCGGAAGCGGCGGCCATGAAATTGCGGTCCGGGCTGCCGCCCGGCTGGGCATCCGGGTCTATGAAAAGGATTTGTTCCGGCTGGCCTGCCGGTACGGGGAACTTTCCGAAAAGCTGATGGAGTCTGCGGATGAGACCGCCACCAATCCCTTTTTGTACCGGACCGTACACGAGGGGAACTACCACGTCACCCGGGGACTTCCCACTTCGGAAGTTTTGTTTGACCTGCAAAGTCATCAGATCCGGCATATTGCGGCCCGGGAAAGCTGTATCTTTGTAGGCCGCTGTGCAGACTTTGTACTGCGGGACCAGGAGGTGAATCTGCTTCGTGTGTTTATCCGGGCTCCTCTGGAAAACCGGATAAAACGGAAAATGGAGCAGGAGAACCTTTCCCGGGAGAAGGCCGCCCGGCTGGTCCGGAAGATGGACAAACGGCGAAAAAAATACTACGAGTCCTACACCGGCCTGGTTTGGGGTGCGCCGGAGGGTTACGACCTTTGCATTGATACCGGCACCCTGGATTTTGATGGTGCAGTAGACCAGATATGTACCGCCTATCAGAATCTGTGATTTCCCTTTTCCATTTCCATGGAAGGATATTTTTCCCCCCTTCCGCACAAAAAGCCCAGCCAAACTTGGCTGGGCTTTTTCTTTTTTATTTAGTCCAAAGCAGGACGGCGTTTTCCATTTCCTGGGCCAGTTGGGTCTGGCTCAGCCGGCTCAGGTCGGCGCAGTCTCCGGTGTAATAGTACACCTTTTCGATCTGGTCTGCCCCCTTATCCGCCGGGCAGAGGGTGTACTTGCAATAGGTCTGGTCTCCGGTAATCAGGTCATCCCAGGCAGTATCCGTAAAGCCGAAGAAGAGGCATTTTCCCTCCTGGGTTTCCAGGGTGACCGAGGAACAGGTGTACCAGAGGGTCCCTTCCAGCTGGCTGACCAGGCCTTCCTTTTCCATGGTGACCTGTATGTTGTCCTTGTACTCCACCATTCGGACAGTATTTTTCAGGACGGTGGAGACCAGGAGCATACACACCACCGCCAGAGCCACACAGATGACCCCGATCTGAATCTGCTTTTTTCTCAGTTTCTTTTTCAGGGACCGGAAGGAGGCCGCCTTCTTTTCCTCCTCATCCGGTTGGGGGAGGGGTTCCTGCCCCACCTTCAATGCTTCCAGACTGGCTCTGCACTGGGGGCAATGGGCCAGATGTTCCTTGACGGCCTGACTGCTTTCAGGGCTGCACACTCCGTCATAGTAGAGGGGCAGCAGATCCTTGATGATTCCACAGGGATAGTTCATTCAATCTCCTCCTTCAGTTTCATTCTGGCCCGGTGGTAGGTGACCCGGGCCCAGCTCTCGGTTTTGCCCCAGATGGCCCCGATTTTCCGGAAGGACAGTTCCCCGAAAGTCCTCATCCAGAAAACCTCCTTGTAGGGCTGGTCCATCCGGTGGAGCAACCGGTGAAGGGTCAGGGCGGTGTCCCCGTCCATCAGCCGCTCCTCCAGGTCCTCCCCTGCCGGGATGGTTTCCGGGGTCAGTTCCGTCTGTTTGCTCTGTCCCCTGACCATGGTGCAATAGGTGTTTTTGGCAATCTGACAAAGCCAGACCGACAGCTTGCATTCCCCCCGGAAGGTGTCGATTTTCTTAAGCGCCCTGAAAAAGGCTTCCTGAGTCACTTCCTGGGCCAGCTGCCGGTCCCGGCAAAGGGAGAGGATGTACCGGAACACGGTGTCGTAGTATTCCGAGTATATCCTTTCAAAGTCGTTCACTCCATCGCCCTCCTTTCGGTTCCTTTGTCCATAAGACTCTCTTTCCCCAAATTCGTTACAAGAAATTTTATTTTTTCCTTTTCTTCCGTCTGCCATTATACCACCAGCGCTCTTTTTATTGTCAAAAAGGCGGCCCCGGATGTAAAATAAGGATAGTACCCAAAAGGAGGGACCCCGCCCATGAAACCATCTTCCTTGAAAGCCATCCTCTCCCTCTTGCTTTCGGCCGGGCTGCTGGCCGGGTGCAGCGGGAGCGCCACGGAGGTTTCCCAGACCATTCAGCCCTCCCCCCAGCCTGTCCAGACCTGGGATGTGGAATCCCTGATGGCCGGGATGAGCCTGCGGGAAAAGGTGGGGCAGCTGTTTCTGGTCCGGCCCGATGCCCTGGACCCGTCCCAGACCCAGGAGGAAATAGACGATTCCGACGCGCCGGGGGCGAAAGAGCTTACCCCGGCCATGGAAGAGATGCTGGAAAAATTCCCGGTAGGCGGAGTGGTCCTGTTTGGGAAAAACCTGTCCTCCCCCCAACAGGTGACCGCCTTTAATCAGGCCCTTCAGGAAGCCAGCAGCATTCCCCTTTTCATTGGAGTGGACGAGGAAGGGAGCTCGGTAGCCCGGCTGGCCAACCATCCCGGGTTTGATCTGCCCCAATATGAGAGCGCCGGGGCGGTGGGTGCCACCGGTGACCCGGAAAACGCCCGGGAGATGGGCCGGGTGATCGGGGCTTATCTGAAAGAATACGGCTTCAATCTGGACTTTGCCCCGGTGGCGGATGTGAACACCAATTCCCAGAATCCGGTGATTGGGGACCGGGCCTTTTCCTCCCAGCCCCGGCAGGCCGCTCAGATGGCCTCCGCCATGGCGGAGGGTCTGGCCCAGGAAGGAATCATTCCGGTATTCAAGCATTTCCCCGGACACGGGGACACCGCCGAGGACAGCCACTCCGGAATTGCCGTCACCTATAAGACCGCCCAGGAGATGGAAAGCTGCGAGTGGATTCCCTTTTCCCAGGTCCCGGAGGGGGCCTGGGTGATGGTAGGGCATATTGCCGCCCCCAAGATAACCGGAGACCTGACCCCCGCCTCCCTCTCTCCCGCCCTGGTCACCGGGGTGCTGCGGGAACAGCTGGGCTTTGAGGGACTGGTGGTCACCGATTCCCTGGCCATGGGCGCCATCACCCAGGAATACACCCCGGGGCAGGCCGCCCTGGAAGCCCTGAACGCCGGGTGTGACCTGCTCCTGATGCCTGCCGGACTGGAGGAAGCCTTCGAGGCGGTGGTCACCGCCCTGGAAAACGGGAGCCTTTCCCAGGAACGGCTGGACCAGAGTGTGGAACGGATTCTGGAATACAAGCTGGAATACGGACTATTAAACGGATAAAAAAGGAAGCCGCCCGGAACATTTGTTCCGGGCGGCTGTTCTTTCTTCGGTTTACTCCTGACGGAGCCGGTCCACCACCGACCGCCGCCGGGCTGCCCGGCAGCTGAGAACGGGGATGGTGACTCCCAAGATGGCGAAGAGGGGCAGGATCACCCCAATGGGCCAGATGGTGAATTTATAGGTGAAGAACCAAATCAGGCCATTCAGGGCAGGCCCCATAAAAGGCGCCGTAGCCAGCACCAGGGCCAAGGCCAGAAGGGCGGCTCCCAAAGTATAGAAAAGCCCTTCCAGCGCCAGCATGGTCTTGATTTGCCCCACCGTCATACCGATGGCTTCCAGCACCGCCAGTTCCCGGCGGCGGGCAGTGATTCCGGTAAGGATGGCGTTGAAGAAGTTGAGCACCCCTACCAGCCCCACAATAAAGCTGAGGGCTCCGCCCAGGAGCAGGAACATATTCCGGGTGCTTTCAAACTGTCCCTGGTAGGTAGCCTTGCTCTCATAATCAAACTGGGGGTTCTGGTTCTGGGTGTAGTCCGCCAGGAAGGATTCCATGGCAGCGTTTCCCTCCGGAGTGGTATCAAAGACGTAGTACATGACGTTCTCCGTCCCGGTATCCCGGATGAAGGTGTCCACCCCCATGATAAACTCGTCGGCGCCGTAATACCGGTAGGAGAAGGGATTGGGCACCGTGACCAGGGCGGCCACCGTGTACTCCACATCCCGGTAGACCTTGGCCCGTTCCCCAAAGTTCACATTATCCGGTATTTCTTCCAGAGAAGGGTAAATCTGGCCGGTGGCCAGGTCATAGTATTCATACTCCTCTACATACCGGATGGTGACGGTATCCCCCAGTCTGGCCCAGTGGCTCTCCATCAGGGGATTGCCGTAGTCATCCTCGGAATAGACTGCGGCGATATACTGGCTGTCCGGCTGGTTCAGCAGGCTCAGGTCCCCTTCCAGCACGGTCAGGTGGTCCAGGGCGAAAGGCTCCATTCCATAAAGCTGGACCCGGTCAGCCAGAAGTCCCTCTTCCGTCATTTCCTGCATTGCCATAAGGCTTTCCACCTGTTCCGGGCCCATCCATTCGCCATAAACCTGCCGGAAATATTCCGGGGTCACAAACTCCTGGGCCGGACTGGTTCTCCCGTAGATTCGTCCCTCCCCGGCAATTCCGCCCTGGGCCTGGACCGTCTCAATCACTTCCTCAGGGACTGCCATATTTTCGTCAAAGACTTCCCCGCCGGTCTGGAACTGGCCTACATCCGCCAGGATAAAGTCGCTGGCAGTAAAATAGGAGAGGTATTTGTCCATGTCAAAGCCGGTGGTGAAGGTGACGGTAAAGGTGAGAAGCACCACCGCCAGGGAGAGGGAAACCACCGTAATGATGGTCTTGCCCCGGCTCCGGCCCAGGTTGGCCCAGGCCATGGAAAGAAGGGAGGCGTTCTTGGCTTTCCGCTTTGCCTTTCCTCCCGAGATTTTTCCCTCGGTATACCGCACCGCCTCCACCGGGGAGACCTTTCCTGCCAGGCGACCGGGGCGGCGGCAGGAAATCAGGACGGTGACCAAGGCGAATACCGCTGCCCCCAGAAAGAGCAGGGGGTCTGCCGATACCAGGGTGGTGATTCCGTTAAGGTGGGCTGTTATCACCGGGGTGATGGCTCCCCCCAGCAGCCATCCTGCCAGAAGTCCCAGGGGAATCCCGGCCAGGGAAAGAAGAAGAGCCTGGGTGCGGATGATCCGCCGCAGCTGCCGGGGCGTGGTGCCGATGGTTTTCAGAAGGCCATAGAACCGGATGTCCCCTGCCACCGAAATCTGGAACACATTATAGATGATAAGATACCCGGTAAGAAGGATGAGGGCCAGCATTCCCACAATGATGACCACCACCGAAAGGTCCATTCTGTCGGAAAGCTGTGCGCCGGTGTATCCCCAGTTGACCCCAATGCCGATGTAGTTTTCCTTGGTTTGGTCCTGGCACTGGTAACCTTTGGAGGCAAGGATCTGGGTCAGGTCCTTTTCAATGGACCGGGAACCGGATTTCAGCATAACATCCATGTTCCAGCAGCCGGTGACCCCGTCATTGCCCGGCGGAGTCACCCCCACCTCCTCCAGCACTTGGTCCACCCGGCTTTCCGGAATCAGAATATGATTGGCCACCACCACCGGGTCATACTCCCACCAGCCGCAGAGGGTAAAGGTCTGGGTGGTAGGGGTCCCGTCCACAAAAAAGCTGATAGTGAATTCCGTTCCCAGCTCCGGTTCCACCCCCAGCAGTTCCAGCACATGGGTGTCGGTGGCTGCCTCGTTGGTTCCCTCGGCGGGCAGACGGCCCTCCACCGGGTCGCAGTACATCCAGTGGGCCTCGTTGGAATTGCACCAGCTTATCTCCACATGGGATTTATTGAAGGGGACCTCTGTGGGCATTCCCAGCACCCGCCGTGCCCCCCACTGGTCAATGAGAGGGTCATCCCGCAGTTCCTCAAACTGTTCCCGGGTCATGTGTTTGAAGCTGCCGTGGGCAAATCCGCCCGCCTGGCGGAAGTTGGATTGCTGGATCCCCTCGTTGATGGAAAGAGCAATGGTGAACAGGGAGGTAAACAGAAGGGTGGTCAGGGCAATGGCTGCCACCGCCACCAGGTTCCGGGTGCGGTTGGCCAAAAGTCCCCGCAGACTGATTCGGCGGATGCAGCCTCGATTGGATACGTTCATGGTCCGCCCCTCCTTATCCCTTTACCACCCGGCCATCCTCGATACGGATGATCCGGTCGGCCATCTGGGCGATTTCCTCGTTGTGGGTGATCATGACCATGGTCTGGCCAAACTTCTGGCCGCTCACCTTCAAAAGGCTGAGTACATCCTGGCTGGTCTTGCTGTCCAAGTTTCCGGTGGGCTCATCCGCCAGAAGGATGGCCGGTTTTGCCGCCAAAGCCCGGGCAATGGCCACCCGCTGCTGCTGACCGCCTGACAGCTGGCTGGGCAGGTTTTCCAGTTTCTTTTCCAGGCCCAGGGTCCGGACCACCTCCTTCAGGTAGTTCCGGTCCACCCTGCCCCCGTCCAGCTGGATGGGAAGCACAATATTCTCCCAGACACTGAGGACCGGCACCAGGTTATAGGACTGGAAAACAAACCCGATTTTCCGCCGCCGGAAGATGGTGAGTGCCTCGTCTTTCAGAGAGAAAATATCCTTTCCGTCCACCAGCACCTGGCCCGAGGTAGGCCGGTCCAGTCCGCCCAGCATATGAAGGAGGGTGGATTTGCCCGAGCCGGAGGTTCCTACAATGGCCAAAAACTCCCCCTGCTCTACGGTCAGGTTCACTCCGTCCAGGGCTTTCACCTGGGTCTCCCCTGTTCCGTAATACTTTTTCAGTTCCTTGGTCTGTAAAACGGTCATAGATTCTGTCCTCCATAAGGAAAAGTCTGTACTGTCTTTCGACAATACAGACTTTATCAAACAAATCTTTCCTGCCCCTTTCTGAAATATAACAGTTTTGAAAGAAGTTCAGGATTTTTCCCTGGGCAGATAGAGGGAGAAGGTGCTGCCCTTTCCTTCCCGGCTCTCTACCTTGATATACCCGCCCTGTTTTTCTGCGATCTGCCGGGCCAGGTAAAGGCCGATTCCCACCCCCTGGGTCTGCCGGGCAGCGGCGCCCCGGTAAAACCGGCCGAAGATCCGGGGCTGTTCCTCCTCCGGGATTCCGGGGCCGTTGTCTTTTACCCGGAGTGCGGCAAAAAGCGGATAGGCTTCCACCGATATCTCCACCTTTCCGCCGGCGGGGGTGTATTTCAGGGCGTTATCCAGCAGGTTGCAGAGGGCTTCCTCGGTCCATTTGGGGTCAAAGCAGGCACTCCCCTCCGCCTGCGGTGCCAGAAGGGTGATTTCCTTTTCTTTCGCTTTAAGGGCATACTGCGCCACTGCCCCCTCCACCAGAGGGGCCAAAGGTGTTTCTTCCGGGTAAAGGGCCAGGATTCCGGTTTCCAGCCGGGAAGCCTTGACCAGAGCGTCCACCAGGTTTTGCAGCTTTTCCCCCTGGGCTTCCAGGGCGGCGGCGCAGTCCCGGCCCCGGGGAGTGAGGGGTTCTTCCTCCAGCAGCTGGGTATACAGCCGGAGGTTTGCCACCGGGGTTTTGGTCTGGTGGGAGATATCCGACACCAGGGCCGCGATCTCATCCCGCTGGGCCTGGAGGCTCCGGGCGGAGAGGGTGCTGGCCGAGAGATACCGGGCCAGCCGGTTTTCCAAAGAGGAAAGGCGGCTCTCGTCAAAGGTCTCGGGGACGAAATCTCCCCGGATGGCGGCATCCAGCATTTCCTCCAGCCGGGCCATCAGCCGGGCAGTCCTCCACCGGCTGACCCCTGCCAGAATCAAAGCCGCTGCCAGGGCCACTCCTCCGATTATCCAGCCCATCATTCCTTGTCCTCCCAGGTGTAGCCGATGCCGTAAACGGTTTTCAGGTACCGGGGGTGGGCAGGGTCGGCTTCCAGTTTGCTCCGAAGCCGCCGCACCGTCACCGAGAGGGCGTTCTCCTCCACAAACTCCGCCCCGTCCGACCAGACCCGGTCCACCAGCTGGCCTCGGGTCAGGGTCCGGCCCCGGTTTTCCACCAGCATCCGGAGAAGTTTCTGCTCGGTTTTGGAAAGTTCCACCGGCTTATCCTCCCGGCGGAACTCCATCTTATCAAAATCAAAGGCGAAGGGGCCCAGTACCAGCTGCTCCTTCTTTTCCCGCCCCTGACGGCGGAGCTGGGCGTTGACCCTGGCCCGGAGCACCGCCAGGGAGAAAGGTTTTGTAATGTAATCGTCCGCCCCCGCTTCCAGGCCGGTTACCTCGTCCAGTTCCAGGTCCCGGGCTGTGAGAAGGATGACCGGGGTATGGTCCCCTCTCTCCCGCAGCTGCCGCACCAAATCCAAGCCGCTGCCGTCGGGAAGGTTGATGTCCAGAATCAGAAGGCTGAACTCTCCTTTTTCCAAAGCCGCCCTTCCCTCTGCCAGGGTCTGGGTCCTTTGGACGGTACAGTCAGGAGATTCCAGGGCCATGGCAATCCCCCGGCCCAGGTCCCGGTCATCTTCCAAAAGCAAGATTTCTTTCATAGGTCTGCCTCATTGTATGGTTTTGGGGAAAGTTTCCCCGTTCCTTTTATGATAGAGTTTTTTCCCCGGCAAATCAACCACAAAACAAAAGCCCCGGTAAAACCGGAGCTTTTGGGGTCAGGATTCATATTTTTTGCCCACCAGGTAAAGCGGGAAAAGCAGCCCTCCCAGGGTGACGGCCAGGATCATGTAGAAGAAAGCCCATTCTGACAGGCCCGGGAAAAGGAGTCGAAGTCCCATATGCAGGAAGGGAAATCCTGCCAGGTCGGCGCAGGACCAAATCCTGCATACCTGCAGAATGTGGGGCCAGTTCCGGTTATTGAAGGAGAGGCCAGCCATATTCATCCGGACCGGGCCGTCCATGAACCCGCTGATCCGGTGCTGGTCATAGTAGTCGGGAAGCCGGAGAGGAGCAAAAAAGCAGAAATAGAGTCCAAACACTCCGCCCAGGATGAGAGGAGTGGAAAGATTGTAAAGGGGCAGGCCCAGCCAAACATGGAGCGCTGCACCGGCCGCCCCCGTCAAAGCAGCCGCCGAGAAAATCCATCCCCAGGGCCCCAAATGGGTATAGGCTCGCTTTCTCTCCTTTGCCGGGTACTGAATGGCCTGCTGGACCACCTCTTCCACTGCTTCCTTATCCAGGGTCTCCCCGGGGGTCTGGCGGCGGCAGAGGAGCAGCTCCGTCACCGTCACATCCAGGGCCTGGGCCAGAGGGACCAGCATGGGGGTGTCCGGGATGCTCACCCCGGTCTCCCACTTGCTCACCGCCTTGTCCGACAGGCAGAGCCGGGCCGCCAGTTCCTTCTGGGTGTAGCCCTTCTCCTTCCGCAGGCTGGCCACAAAAGCGCCGAATTCCTTTTTATCCAGCTGATACATTTCGCTCACCTCGGGGAAATCCTAACACATCCCCCCTGTTTCCGGCAACCGAATCAAAAGAGAGTTTCAGAATTCTTTCTGAATACCGTTTTATTTTTCCACAATCTTGGCGTTGGGATAAATCCGTTCCATCCGCTGGTCCGGGAACCGTTCATCCAGCAGCTGGCTCAGGGCGGTGGTGCTGGGCTGGGCCACTGTGTTCCGCTCCACATACCGGGCCATGGCCAGGCTGCTCACTATCATGTTAAAGACCATGAACACCACCAAAATCCAGGTAAGGATGGTGCCGGTGCGGACCGGGATTTTTTCAATCAGGTCAGACAGGCGGGGGTAAACGCCCTTGAGCCAGGCCACCGCCGCAATTCCCCAAAAGAAGCAGTAAAGAAGGTTGATGCGTCCTCCCAGGTTGAAGGGGATGTGGCTGTAATCCCAGAAGACCGTCCCGAACACCAGCTCGGTAAAGACGCTGCACACATACTCGTAGGCGCCGCCCAGGACGGTACCTACCAGGAAGATATACCGGTCGCTCTTGTCCCGCCACCGGTAGAGGATGGCGGTCAGGAGAACAGCGCCCAGGCCCCACACAATGCTGAAGGGGCCATAGACCACACTGCTCCGGCTCATGAGTACCCCGGAGGTGACAAAGCAGAAGATGGTCTCGATAATATCCCCCAAGAAGGCGCCGATGAAAAAGAAAAGGGTCAGCTTGTAAAAGCCGCAGCCCTGGGCAAACACCTTGGGGCCTGCTTCCACCTCCCGCCGGGCCTTGACTTCCTCCAGCAGCTTGTCCACCTGAAGGTTGGGGTAAGCCCGGACCATACGGTGCTGTATTCTCCGGGTAAGGGCGTTGCCCAGCCGGTCGGTGATTTGGCCAAGACCTTCCCCCAGTTCCTCCATACGGCCCAGCCGCAGCTTCATCTGGGTCACTGCCGCGGCGCTGGTGATAAAGTCTGCTGCAAAGAGGAAGGTCAGGATCCAGAGAACCAGTTTTCCCACCAAGGGAGGGCAGAGCCCGCCCAGCCGCAGAAGGACGGGGTTGAGCAGCTTCATGCAGAGGACCCCGAACAAGCCCCAGATCGCACTGTATTTCAGGCAGACATACCCTTCAAACTGAAATTTCTGTCCCGAGTAATCCCACCATTTCCGGTGGAAAATTGCTTCCAGAATCTTGCCGCTGACCAGTTCTACAAAGGAGGAAAGGATCATCCCTCCCAAAAACAGGAAAAACCAGGTGTCCGCCAGTTCCGGCAGGAAGAGGGCAAAGCTGACCGAGACAATGCCGTAAATGGGGCAGAGGGGCATATTCAGAAAGCCCCGGTTAACAAACCGTTTCTGTACCACCGCCGCCTGAGCTGTCTCCAGCACCCAGCCTGCAAAGGAATAGACAAAGAATAATCCCATCAGGGGGTAAAGTCCGTAGGTCATAAAAGGCACCTCTCTTTTTTCTTCTGCCCAGGCAGGGAAAAAGACAATAATAGGAATAAATGGTATAAAGGCTACTCTGCGGTCATTATATCACAGCGACAATTCAAATAAAACCCTTGTGGAAAATCCTGCTGAGTCCCATAAAAAAGGCCAGGCCCCCACCCAATTGGGCAGAGGCCTGGCTTTATTTGTATATACGGGTAATTCCCGTCCTCATGGGGAGGCTATTATCAATCTCTGGTTCTGCGGCGGAAAATGGTCACTGCCGCCACTGCCAGAATCAGAATGACTGCACCCCCGGCAATGAAGGGGATGACCGACCCAGACTGGGTCTGGGTTGGCTGACTTTCGGGAATCTCAGGGTTGGGCAGGGTCTCTACCGGCTCGCCGGCTGTCCCTTCCAGCTGCTCTTCCACCACCAGATAATAGACGGAACAATGTTCCAGGGGAAGCTTTACCAGTCCCTCTCCGTCCACCTCTACGGTGGCGATCCGTTCCGGATTGCCCTCTTGGGGCAGATAGAACAAGCCGCATCGGGTATTTCCGAAGGTGTCAGGATCCACCCTCAGTTCCAGCACCGCTGCACCAGGCAACTGGCCGGAGAAGCCGGTCTCCAGGGCTGTCATAGTGCCTTCCCCGGTGTGACTGCGGATCTGTTCCATAATGGCCTCATCCAGCTGACGGATGACAGAGGTGTCAAATACCCCTTCCGGAAGCTTGGTATCGGTGAGATCCTTCCGGTCGAAGGACCAGGCATAGCCGCTGCCTTCCAGACGAAGGACACCGGATTCCCGCTCCATCAAAAGTTCAAAAGCCTTCTGACTGACCATGGGCTGGCCATTCAGTTTAAGGGTAACATCCTGAGGCTGGTCTGCAAAGGCATCCATTACCTTCTGAGCGCTGAACAGTTTCTGCTGAGTATTGCCACTCTGGACATTTTTTCCGGGACGGGTTGTGCTTCCGCCGTTTCCTGCTGCCGCCGGAGTTGCACTGGGCAGCGGGGTTGCAGCGGGAGTGGCCGCAGGGGTTCCGGAGTCAGAAGGATTGTTCCCGGAAGAACCACTTCCACCGGAAGAGCTGCCGCCACCAGGAGTGGGGGTAGGTACAGGGGTGGGAGTAGGCTGGGACACATCCACCAGTTTTCCGCTGGTGATCACATACTCAGAGCAGTGATCCACAGTGATGATGTACTCATTGGTCTTCTCGTCATAGGTCACTTCCACCACTTCGGCGGGAACAATGGTCCCGTCCTCCTTGACCCAGTAGAGATAGAGCTGGCTCAGATCTCCCTGGGGCAGGTCGGAAGCCTTGATCCGGATGGTGGTCCGGCCGGGCAGCTGGCCGTTATGGCTCAGGTTGACCTCCTGAACCACCTTGGCCTGTTCGCTTTCAGGCAGGCTGTCCACAGTGTTCTGGGCCTTGTCAGACAGTTCATCGGACAGGTTCAGGTTGGTTTCAATGGTAGTATCGGTAATTTCCGGGATAGACCAGGATGCAAACTGTTTTCCCTCGGCATTCCGGATGGGAGCGCTTACGGCCAGACCATTTTCCTGCATGGTGGCAAAGGCCTGGGCAGTAATGACCAGGGCGTCATTTCCTTCCTGGGGCTGTTCCAGGGGCAGGATAGCGGTGTTGTCCTGCACCTCCAAGGTTTCCAGGTCTACATCCATCTTGGTATGGGCTTTGTCCAGATAGTAGGGAGAAGCATACACATCTGCGGTCTTACCCTCTACCTGGTTGACCAGGATCTCATCATATCCGGATTCCCCAAATTTAGTGTATTCCTTAGCATCCACCACTACCGTGTCGGGGCCGGGTTTGACTGCACCATCCCGGACACCCCAATAGTTCTGGGGCAGACTCTCTTCCAGAAGAACAACATTACCGGTGGAATCGCCGCTGACACCGGCGCAGTCATACTGGTTGTTTTCAAAGTCGCAGAACCGCACCACGCCCTGTTCCAGGAACGCCATGATATTCTCGGTAAACCGGGTGTTGTAGCAAGTAGCCCATTCTACGCCTACCTGGCAGTTTTCTACCTGGCAGCCACGCAGGTAAATGCTGTTTTCATGGATACCTTCCACACCAATGACACAGTTCCGAATCACGCAGTTCCTCAGGGTGTAAGAAACAGGGACCTGGATATTGGAAACGCTCTTATCAAAAGTATGGGTAGCGCCGCTGCGCTGACCGCCGCCGTCAATGACAATGTCCTGAAGGACCAGACCGGGGACATAAGGATTCACCCGGACAATATAGGAGTACCTGGGCATATTCTGTTTTGCCAGGGGAGACTGGGTATATTCCGGGTTTCCGGTAAAGATGGCAGGATCTGCGGGGTCTTTGCTCCGGAGAACCACATTTTTCTGGTCCAGCACCAGGTCCATGGCATACTCTCCGCCGGCCAGCTCAATAATGGTGGGTACGGCAGAAGGAGTCAGCTTATCCAGAATAGCCTGTAACTGCTGGGCATTGGCAGCCTCTTCCGTCTCCACCATGTCCTCCGTCACTACCTGGAAAGTATACCCGATGGTCGCGGTCTTGGTCCCGTACACATCGGGATTCTTGAAGGTGATGGTGGCTGTTATGTCACAGCTTCCGGCGCCCACCGGAGTGATCCGGGCACCAAACGCCTGGTTGGACTGGTTCTGCTCATCTTTGAGAGAAGCCTCCTCCAGATTTTCCGTAACCTGGAGAATCTGGGAGTCCGAACTTTCAAAGGTTACCGACTCTACCAGTTCGCTGCCAAAAGTTCCGTTGCCATTGAATCCCATGGAGTCCTTATAAAGCCCATAGAAGAACAGTTCAAAGGGACCGTCCTCCACAAACCGGGCACGAGCCACATCCAGGGACTCAAAGTTAAATCTGCCATTTTCAAGGGCATATTCCAGGGAATCCACCAGCTTGAAATTCACTTCTCCGGCTCCCCCGGAAAGGATGTAGCTTCCGGAGGTGACATTATTTCCGAAGTTGATAATGACCTGAATCTGTTTTACGGGAGCGGTTCCCCCATTGGATTTAGGTCCGGTGGGAATGGTGATCACAGCCTGGCCTTTCACCTGGTTTTCCAGGTAAATGATACCAAAGCAGGACAGATTCTCCCCCCAAAGGACCCGGATATTCTCCTTGGCAGAGCCAGTCACCACCGGTTCGCCGGTCACCACCGGGGTGGAAGGGTCAATCCAGGGAGAATTCTCATCCTCCCCCTGAAGCCAGAAAGTTTTCATTGATTCAAAGGAAACCTGCTGTTCCACTCCACGCTCGATCACATAGCCGCTCCTGATGGAGGTGTTAAATCCGGCCCATCCGGCATAGGCCATTACAGGCACCGTTTGGAGTATCTGGTTTCCTTTCATGATTTTGAAGGAGACCGAACCATCCTCTGTGGGGCGAAGGGGGAAGAGCACATAGGCCCATACATCCAGGTTTCTGCCCTGTTCACTGTCGTAGTACTCCACCGGTGCAGTGAGACAGAGAAGGTCTTTCTGGTCATAATCCAGAGTAATGCCGCTTTCTTCCAGTTCAGTTTTGGTCTCGGCCAGAGTGCCGTCAGCGGTGGCAGGTATTACCCAGTATCCTCCGGCAAAAACAGAGGGGACTCCGCTGTCATTTTTGTGGGTTGCCAGCCGGTAAACACTTGCTTCCTTCACCAGCAAAGTGAAGATAATGTCCCGGCCGGGCTCATTGGCCTGGTACTGGTCACTTTCCAGCTGGATAGGGACAGCCTTACCGATGTCTTCGGAAGAGGGATTGTAACTCACTTCCAGGGTACAGCCGTCCTCCAGGACCTTGACAGTTACCCAGTCAGGCAGAACGCTCTGTTTTATCTCATCCAAAGAAATGGGATAAGTCTCGGTGGTGTCAGGCAGATCATACTGGTTGGGAGCATAAAGCCGCAGCTGAATGGTCCCGGAAGTTCCGGCATACAGCATAGCCACGGAATCATTGCGCAGCGTTCCGTCCTTCACCAGATACCAGGCAGCCTTTTCGGCCAGCTGAGTGCGGGTATAGGTCAGAGGGAAAGAATGCTCCTGACCGGTAAAGTTGTCGACGAAGGAGATTGTTCCTGTCACAGTCTGCCCCACCCGGAGCTGAGAGAATGCCTCGGTCTTCTGAAGATGAGGATATTTGTACAGCTTGGATTCATACAGCTGGAACTCTTTCCACTCTTCCCCTTCGACCAGGGTAAAATACTGAGCCATGTCTCCTTCCAGCTTGATCTGGCTGGCCAGAGCAAAGACAGAGCCCTCATTGAAGCTGATACCGTAACTTTCCCAGTTCGGGCGGGTATACCGGAAAATACCGTCTCCTTCATAAACCACCTGAGAAGGATTTTCCTGAGTAGGGATGGTGCTCTCGATCACACCGGCGGACTGAGGGATTTCCCAGGTAAGGGTAATGGTCTGGGATTCTCCGCCGGCAGGTGCATAGGCAACCTTGATCTGGATTTTGGTATCCTTCAAGTGTTCCAGCCAGTATGCTGCACTTTCGGGGGTATCAGGGAAAGACCACTGGAAAACTGCTCCGGGATTCAAATCGTAGATTTCCCCCTTGATGGCTCCCTTGGGAATTTCCTCCCCATTCATCCAGTAACTGATGGTGAGATAGTCTGCCACCACTTTTACCTTTTCTTCCCGGCCCAGGACCACCTCAAAATAAGTTCCGATAACGGTTTGCCCGTCCCCGTAATACTCATTATGGTCCCCGTAGTTGACCTTCAGCAAAAGCTCTTCCTCTGCCAAAGGGCTCTGGTCAGAAGCCAGACTTTCCTGTTCCGGCTCCTGAACAGCGGGAACCTGGAGAGGTTGAGGGGTCTCCTGGGGTGCAGGAGTTTCTTCCGGCTTGGCATCGGTCTCCTCAGCTGCTTTCGGAGTGGCCTCGGCCTGAGCCGTTTCCTCCGGCTGGGCCTGCTCAGTTGCCGCCGGTACCACTTCTGTTTCCGGCTCCTGAGCCATTGCCAGAGGTGCAAAGGCGCTGACCACCAGCATAAGGCAAAGTCCCAGAGCCGCCAGCCGCAGGCCTATGCTCCGCTTTCCATTTCTCATCTTTTTTCATCCTTTCCCCGTTTTCCTGTTGGCAAACGGTGTCTGATGTTGTATCTGAATAAAATATTTTATTCAGATAAAATACCTGTCCAAAACAGAATACTCTTTTTCCCATAAAAGGTCAATAGCTTTTTCACAATTTTATCCGTCCGCCCTGGTCAGGCTGCATTGAAGCTGCGCCAGAGGGAAGGCAGCCATGGGGTCCCGGTAGCTTTCCACCCAAACCCAAGTCTGGCCGTTTTCCTCCTTTTGTTCCAAAGGATAGAAAGGTTCTTCCCCGTTATTGGTGTAAAAGTAGGTCTGGCTAACAGAATCGTAAACAGCCGGGTCATCACAGAAAAAATTCTCTGTTCCAAAGTATTCCTTTGCCAGCCGGGTCATCCGGTCCCGGCTAAAGGGAGGTGTTTCCCCCTTATCCTCCATGGCGGTCTCCATACAGACCCTGGCCACAGTGACCGGCAGCAGTTCCCCTTCTCCGAAATCGGTCTGTTCCAGGTTCCGGGCCAGGCGCACCGCCAGATTCACCGCCTCATTGGTTCCTTCCAACAAGCGAATCCCCTCATATTTATCCCGGGGCATAAGGCAGGAGACAAAGGGTTCCTCCCGGTACTCTGTCTGGGTCAGCCGGGCTACCAGGGTTCCCCTGCCCGGGGTATAAACAGCGCTCCCCTCCTCTACGATTACTGTAAGGTAGACTTCAGCAGAGCGGTTGTTGTTAAAGTAAAGGTCCACATCCTCCACCACCAGCTCTGCCTGGCGGAAGGGTTCATACACCGGGGTGTAATATTCCGGGTCCATGCTGGCCAGCCATGCCAGCTGTTCCGGGTCTCCCGTCTCCAGCGCCTGAACCAGCCCGGAGGCAGCCTGACGGAAGGCATCTTTCTGTGTTTCGGACACAAATACAGAAGAAACCGGAATGTAGCTGTCCGCTTTTACTACCGGGTTGGTCATGGTGGTGGCAAAAACCAGGCAGATAGTCCCCCCCAAAAAAATCTTTCCCCACCGGGGCAGTGCTTTCCAGTTCAGCACTCCCATAATTCGATGGGAGGTATTGTCCCGGCTGAATCCCGGATTGGAAAGCAAATGCCGCCGGGGGTCTGCCCAGTCCAGAAGAGTCTGAGCATAGTCCAGCCGCCGGGAAGCATCCAGGGGTTCCAGCACGCCCTGGTCGCAGGCAGACTCTATGTCCTGAACCATCATTTTCTGAGCGATCCAGACCAGTGGATTAAACCAGTGAAGGACCGCCGCCCCCGTAAAGAGAAGAAGAATAAGATGGTCCTTTCGCCGGATATGGGTCAGCTCATGGGCAAGAATATATTCTACTCCCCGTCCCCGCTCCTCCAGGGCAGCGGGCAGAACTACCTTGGGATGAAGGCAGCCAAACACCATGGGAGAGGCAACCCGGGCAGAATAGACCACTGGCACCCGTTTTTCCTTTAGAATCCCGGCAAAAAGAGGTTCAAAAGGAGTCAGATCTGCGCTGCGGGCATGGGCCAGCCTTTTTCTTAGAAGAAAATACTTTCCCAACGCCGCCAATCCCAATATCAAAGCGCCTGCGTACCACACCAAAGCCAAGATTTCCAGCAGTTGACCAAATCCGCTGTTTTCTCCCTGAGGGAGAGTCTGGAGCGCAGGTTGATAGGATTCAATATATTCCACCGAAATCAATGCGCCGCCGGGTGTGGCCAGATTTTTTCCGAACAGATTGTAAAGACTGGCTTTGCTGGGTAAAGAAAACGGGATCAGCAGTCGAAACAAAAAGGGAATCCAGAGCAGATAAAGAAACCCGCCTGTATCCACCTTGCCCATCAGCCGCCGAAGCAGCACCACAAACCCAAAAAGGATG
Organism: uncultured Gemmiger sp.; assembly: GCA_944386495.1. Taxonomy (GTDB): domain Bacteria; phylum Bacillota; class Clostridia; order Oscillospirales; family Ruminococcaceae; genus CALXEN01. The sequence goes on from CALXBE010000017.1 coordinate 25,718, forward strand.
GCTGCTGCTATGCTCATATTTAAAACCGAGATGAAAAGCTCCATGGTCTTTCCGTAATTTCCCTTTACTTTTCCTTCCGTTTCTGGTCGATCATGGCCTGGAGCTGGTCCAGGGTATCCTCAGGCAGAGAATCAGTTTTCAAGAAATTGGCAAACAGATCCGGAAAACTGCCTCCAAACATTTTATCCACCAGAGTATGGGTCTCAGCGCTCTGGACCTGCTGACGGGTAATGATGGGTGTAACCGTATACTTGGGATAATCCCGCTGAATGGCGCCTTTTCCCTCCAGCCGTTTCAGCACAATATAGGTAGTGCTTTTTTTCCAGTTGTACTTATCCAGAAAAACCCGGGCCAAGTCTACTGCCAGGCAGGGGCCATTCTCCCAGAGATATTCCATCAGCAAAAGTTCTGAATCAAAAATTTTAATATCGTCCATGATTCCTCCTCCATTTTATCATTATAAAATCCAGTACAAGTGTATCTCTTTTTCCTTTCACCGTCAAGGAAAAGCTATTCAGAAGATTTTTTCAAACTAAAAACAGCCATCCCCGCCGGGACGGCTGTTTTTTCTTACTCCCAGTTTTTACACACATCTACCCAATCCCGGGTGCGGGCGAAGGTTTCCAGCTCGGGCAGGGTCACCCGAATGGCGCTGTTGGCGCTGCCGCAGGCGGGGTATACTGTCTCAAACCGCTTGAGGGATTCGTCCAGGCAGACCCGCACCCCCGGGTTGATTCCAAAGGGGCAGACCCCGCCTACCCGGTGGCCGATTTTTTCCTCCACCTGGTCGGGAGGAAGCATTTTTGCCTTCACTCCAAAGGTTTCCTTGAACTTGTGGTTGTCCACCTTGGCATCCCCGGCTGCCACGATCAGCAGGCTTCCCTGGGGCAGTTCAAAGGAAAGGGTCTTGGCGATCTGCTTTCCCTCGCAGCCGACGGCCTGGGCGGCCAGTTCCACCGTGGCGCTGGACACAGGAAACTCCAGCACCCGGTCCTCCGCCCCAAATTCCTTCAGATACTCTTTCACGCGCTCCAATGACATTTTCCCAAAATTCCCCTTTCCCTGTTTCGGGCTATTTTCACACCCTTCATTTTATGGTATACTGGGTCAAATGTAAAGGATTTTTCCCGGAGGAAGGAGGAAGAGAAGATGGCTTCCATGGTACTGCACTGGCAGCCTTTGGAGCAGGGCGCCCGGCTGGTTCGGGTGGAGTCGGACAGCTCCGTTCTCCGTCTTCCCGCCCAGGTAGAGGGCCGCTCCATTCTGGAAATCGGCCCTTACTGTTTCAGTGCCACCCCGCCCTCTCCCCGGGGTCCGGTTTACACCACCCGTATCGGGGAAGACATTTCTCTCGTTCCCCTGGCCGGAAACCAGGTCCTGGGGTTGGAGCTGCCCGCTCAGGCCGTGCTTCTGGATAATGCCGCCTTCTACAACTGCCGGAAGCTGGAATGGCTCCGGGTGGGGCCTTCCCTGGTCCAGACCGGAAGCGATTTATTCAGCAACTGCTTTGCCCTGGGCCGTCTGGAACTGGACGCCGGGGCGGGACAGGCTACCGGTCTGCGGAAGCTGCTGGCCGCCCTGCCCGGAGATCTGGAGGTAATATTCCGGGACGCCCGGCTTTTCTATCCGGAGTATGACGAGGAGATAGACGAGACCGCTCCCGCCCACATTTTCAGCCGGACCATTTCGGGGGAAGGATACCGGTACCGGCAATGCTTTTCCGGAGGACAGGTCAGCTTTGGAGAGTATGACGCCATCTTCCAGCGGGAGAAGGCCCAGGAAAATCCTGTAAGCCTCTGCCGGCTGGCCTTGGGGCGGCTGGAATATCCCTATGCCCTCTCCCCCGCCGCCCGGCAGGATTATCTGGACTATCTTTCCGGCCAGGATTCCACTGCCCTGACCTATCTGGTCAAACAGGAGGATATTGAGGGAATCAACTTTTTCCTGGGGCTGGGAATCACCTCCCCCGCCGCACTGGCAGCGGCCCAGGACCTGGCTTTGGAAAAGGAGCTGGGGGAGATTTCCGCCCTTCTTCTGGACTGGCAGCACCGGCTTTTCCCGGTAAAGAAAAAGACCTATGACTTTGATCTTTGATTCAGGAAAGGAGGGATCTCCATGGCACCCCTGACCCAAACCCGTTGGGAGGAGGAAAAAGCCGCCCAGGCCCTGGAACTGGCCCGGACCGAGTTATATATGAAACTCCGCCATCTGGACTGTGCCCTCAGCGGCCTGACGCCCCGCCCGGTCCAGGGGCTTCGGGGAATCGCCGTGGACGGAGTCCATCTGGACTACTCCCCCGCCTGGGTGCTGGAACTGTTCCGGCACAATCCGGTCTATCTCTCCCGCACCTATCTCCATGCCCTGTTCCACTGCCTGTTCCGGCATCTCTGGCTCCGGGGACCCCGGCAGCCCCAGCTCTGGAACATTGCCTGTGACATTGTGGTGGAACATCTGCTGGACCAGCTGCAGGTGTTTCCCCGGCCCATGGCCCTTCTCCGAACCCAAATCTACACCCAGGTGCTTGACCCCTTGCCCCTGGCAGCTCCGGGACCGGTTTACCGGTGGCTGGCCACCCAGACCCAATATTCCCTGGACCAGCTGGCCCGGGAGTTTTACGGAGACGACCACGGCAAGTGGCCTCAGGACCCACAGGCCCCCCAGTCCACCGCCCTGGCCGCCCAGTGGGAGAATCTCAGCCGCCAGACCCAGACCCGGATGGAAAGCCGGGCCAAGGAGCAGAGCGAGGGGGACGGAGCCCTGGCCGCCCAGCTTTCCGCCTCCAAAAGCCGGCGGAGCTACAAAGAATTTTTACGGAAATTTGCGGCCCTCCGGGAGGAGCCCCATCTGGACCCGGACAGCTTTGACCTGAACTTTTACACCTACGGCCTGAGCCTGTACGGGAATATGCCCCTGGTGGAGCCCTTGGAGACCCGGGAGCAGCTGCGGGTGGAGGAATTTGTGCTGGTGCTGGACACCAGCTATTCCACCAGCGGGGATTTAATTAAGGAATTTCTACGGCAGACCTTCGCCCTTCTGAAAAGCAGCGAGAGCTTTTCCCGCCGGTGTAATCTCCGGATTTTACAGTGCGACGATACGGTCCGGGCGGACACCCTGGTCACCGACCTTTCCAGCTTGGAAAACCTGCTTTCCCAGTTCACGGTACTGGGGGGCGGGGGCACCGATTTCCGTCCCGCCTTTGCCTATGTGGACCGGCTGGTGGAGCAGAAAGCCTTCCGCCACCTTCGGGGGCTGCTCTATCTCACCGACGGAAAAGGGATCTATCCCAGCCGCCGCCCCGGCTACGATGTGGCCTTTTTGTTCCTCAACCACTTTTATGAGGATGAGGGGCTGCCCCCCTGGGCCATGAAGCTGGTATTGGACCCGGAAGAATTTCTGGCCCCGCCCCCGGTCCGGGAGGACCTGGACTATGACCCCGAAAGCGACCCCGATTACTTGGAGGAGGACATCCAGTTATGAATATCAAACGAGCCAAGGAAGAAATCAAAAATACCGTCCGGGCTTATCTGGAAAAGGACGAAAACGGTCAGTACCGGATTCCGTCCCTGCGCCAGCGGCCCATCCTGCTCATGGGGCCTCCCGGTATCGGAAAGACCCAGATCATGGAGCAGGTAGCCCAGGAGTGTGAGATTGCCCTGGTGGCCTACACCATCACCCATCACACCCGCCAGAGCGCCGTGGGCCTGCCCTTTATCCGTCAGGTGAATTTTGCCGGGAAGGATTACTCGGTCACCGAGTACACCATGAGCGAGATCATTGCCAGCATTTACCGGAAGATGGAGTCCACCGGCTTGAAAGAGGGCATCCTCTTTATTGACGAAATCAACTGTGTCTCCGAGACTCTGGCCCCCACCATGCTCCAGTTCTTACAGTACAAGACCTTCGGAAATCAGGCCATTCCCCAGGGCTGGATCATTGTAGCCGCCGGCAACCCGCCGGAGTACAACAAGTCGGTGCGGGAGTTTGACATTGTCACCCTGGACCGGGTGCGCCGGATGGACCTGGAGCCGGACCTGACCGTCTGGAAGGAATACGCCCGGGGACAGCGGCTCCACTCTGCCCTCCTCAGTTATCTGGAGCTGCGGCCCCAGAACTTCTACAAAATCAACGCCGATGTGGACGGGACCCAGTTTGTCACCGCCCGGGGCTGGGAAGACCTCAGCGGGCTTCTGGAAGAGTATCAGCGGCTGGGCCTGACCGTGGACGAGGATGTGGTCTCCCAGTATTTACAGCACCGGGAGATTGCCAAGGATGTAGCCTCCTATCTGGATTTGTACCGGAAGTACGCCGACGATTACGGTGTGTCCGACATTCTCCAGGGTCTGGTGGACCCCAAGGTGTACCAGCGGGTCTATGCGGCGCCCTTTGACGAACGGCTCAGTCTGGTGGGGCTTATTCTCAGCGGAGTGAACACCCTCATCATCCAGAGTCGGGACACCGAGGCGGTCACCGACCAGTGCTACCAGGTGCTGAAGGAGTTCCGTTCCCGGCTGAACGAGGGCATCGTAATTGCCCTTATGATTTACCAGGAACTGGTGGAGGAGTACGAGGGAGAGACCCGCCGGATGGAGCAGTCCGGCCTGGCCGACCGGCGGACCCTCACCTGCCGGAAAGACGCCGCCCGGCTTCTCCGAGGCTGGATGCCCGACTCCGGTCTGGACGGGGAGGCCGCCTTCCAACAGGTGCGGGGAATGTTCAATCACCAGGTCCGGCTGCGGGAGGAATCCCTGGGCCACGCTTCGGAAGCCCTGGAAAACGCCTTCGACTTTATGGAAGCCGCCTTTGCCAACGGCCAGGAGATGGTGGTCTTTGTCACCGAGCTGACCCTTGGGCTCGACAGCCACGCTTTCATTACCGAGAACGGCTGCGAGCGGTATTTCCAGTACAACAAGACCCTTATGCTGGACAGCCGCCGGGCCGCTCTCATGGCCGAACTGGAGCAGGACGACCTGCGCAGCCAGGAGGGCAGCGCTCCCTTCTGATTATTTCATACAACAAAAAACCCCCGGAACGGATTTCTCCGTTCCGGGGGTTTTCTTTATCTTTCAGGTTTTGAATCAGCCGTTCTGCTGGGCCTTCTTGGCAGCCAGCTTAGCCAGAGCGTCCTTCCGGCTCAGGTTGATACGGCCCTGCTGGTCGATATCGGTGACCATGACAATGAGCTCGTCGCCCACAGCCACTACATCCTCAACCCGCTCTACACGCTTGGTGTCCAGCTTGCTGATGTGAACCAGGCCTTCCTTGCCGGGAGCGATCTCCACAAAGGCGCCGAAGTTCATGAGACGGGTAACGCGGCCCTTGTAGATGGCGCCCACCTCGGGGTCCTCCACAATGGTCTTGATGGTGAAGATGGCACGGTTGGCATCGTCGGCATCCACAGCGGATACGAAGACATGGCCGTCCTCTTCAATGTCGATCTTGCAGTTGTTGTTGGCGCAGATCTCCTGAATCACCTTGCCACCCTTGCCGATGACATCCTTGATCTTGTCCACGGGGATCATCATGCTGAACATCTTGGGAGCGTACTTGCTCAGCTGAGCACGGGGCTCTGCAATGCAGGGCTTGATGATCTCATCCAGGATGTAGAGACGGCCCTTCCGGCACTTCTCAAAGGCTTCCTCGATGATTTCGTAGGTCAGGCCGTCCACCTTAATGTCCATCTGGATGGCGGTGATGCCCTTCCGGGTGCCGCCTACCTTAAAGTCCATATCGCCGTGGAAGTCTTCCACGCCCTGGATGTCCAGCATGGTCATCCAACGGCCGCCGTTGAGGGGATCACCGTCGGTGATCAGGCCGCAGCTGATGCCGGCCACAGGAGCCTTGATGGGTACGCCTGCGTCCATGAGAGCCAGAGTGCTGCCGCAGATGGAAGCCTGGCTGGTGGAACCGTTGGAGGAGAGGACCTCGGACACGGCCCGGATGGTGTAGGGGAAGTCAGCCAGGTCGGGGAGAACGGGGATGAGCGCCCGCTCTGCCAGAGCGCCGTGGCCGATCTCACGACGGCCGGGGCTGCGGGGAGCACGGGCCTCGCCTACGGAGTAGGGAGGGAAGTTGTAGTGGTGGATATACCGCTTGGTATCCTGATCGCTCAGGTCATCCATGAGCTGAGCGTCCTTGGTGGAGCCCAGAGCCACAGCGGTGAGGACCTGGGTCTGGCCGCGGGTGAACATGCCGGAGCCGTGTACCCGGGGCAGCAGGCCGACCTGGGCGTTCAGGGGACGGATCTCGTTGATGCCACGGCCGTCAACCCGCTTGCCGTCCCGGAGCAGCCAGGTACGAACTACCTTCTTCATCATCAGGTAGCTGATCTGTTCCAGGTCGCCCTCGGTCAGGTCGGGGTACTCGGCAGCGATCTCGTCCATAATGGGGAGAACAGCAGCATCCCGCACATTCTTGTCGTCGGTGTCCATGGCAGCTTCAAACTGAGCCAGGTGCTTCTCGGTAATGTCAGCCATCATAGCGGGGTCCATCTCCACGGGAGTGAACTCTACCTTGGGCTTGCCGATCTGGGCCACAATGCCGTTGATGAAGGCGATGGTCTTCTTGATCTCCTCATGAGCGGTCTTGATGGCCTGGAGCATGGTAGCCTCGTCCACCTCGTTGGCGCCAGCCTCGATCATAACGATCTTGTTCATGGTGGCAGCCACGGTGAGGGCCAAGTCGCTTACATCCCGCTGTTCCCGGGTGGGGTTGAGGACGATCTCGCCGTCCACCAGACCTACCTGAACGCCGCCGATGGGGCCGTTCCAGGGAATGTCGGAAATGCTCAGGACCACGGAAGTGCCGATCATGCCGGCAATTTCGGGGCTGCAGTCAGGGTCTACGCTCATGACGGTCATGGTAACGCAGACATCGTTCCGCAGCTCGTGGGGGAAGAGAGGACGGATGGGACGGTCCACCACACGGGAGGTGAGGATAGCCTTCTCACCGGGGCGGCCTTCACGGCGCATAAAGCTGCCGGGAATCCGGCCTACTGCATACATCTTCTCCTCAAATTCCACGCTGAGGGGGAAGAAATCAATGCCCTCACGGGGCTTGGGGCTCATGACCACATTGCAGAGCACGCAGGTATCGCCGTAGCGGATCATAGCGCTGGCGTTGGACAATGCACACATCATTCCGGTCTCCACCACAAAGGGACGGCCGGCCAGGGTGGTCTCAAACTTCTTGTAGTTGGGGAAAGTTTCTTTCCTGGAACCAAACTCGATTGCCATAGATTTTGCCTCCTTATACTTTGTTTTTTCATAGAGGGGGGCGTTCACCCTTTAAGCAACAAATCCGGCGCCCTACCCTTAAAGGTAAGACCCTCGATTTATTGCTGAAAGCGGTACCCGCCGCCCCTCGGATTCCATACCGGGAAAAACAGGAAAACAGACAGGCGGAAAGACTCCGCCTGTCTGCCTTTGTTCCAATTACTTACGCAGACCCAGCTTAGCGATGAGAGCACGGTACCGCTCAACATCCTTCTTCTGCAGGTAAGCCAGCAGATTCCGGCGGCGGCCGATCATCTTCAGCATGCCCCGACGGCTGTGGTGGTCCAGGGGGTTGGCCTTCAGGTGGTCGTTCAGGTGGTTGATCCGAGCGGTGAGCAGGGCAACCTGTACCTCGGGAGAACCGGTGTCGTTCTCAGACAGCTGAATACCGGCAATAATTGTCTTCTTGTCTTCCATTGTTGTATACCTCACTTAATTCTATTTGCCGATGGCCAAGAAATGGGTAGGAGTATGCGAGGCATCCGCCCAAAACTGAGCCACGGTAACTACTTGATGATACCACAAATCCTTCCCTACTGCAAGGGTTTTTGGATTTTTTGAAAAAGATTTACTCCCCGGGCTTTTTGCAGCCGTGGTACGAAAGGGCCTGGTCGGCCCAGTTCATTACCGCCTGGCGGAGTTGGGCCACATTTTCAAACTTGTGGCTGGGCTCCAGATACCGGCAGAACTCCAGGGGCACTTCCTTGTCGTAAAGGTTCCCCTCATAGCCGGGGATAAAAGTCTCACAGCTGATGGAGGTGGGGTCGTCATTGACGGTGGGACGGCTGCCCAGCCCGGTAATGCTGGGTCTCCACTCTCCGTTCACCCTCACCCTGGTAATATAGATTCCCAGCCGGGGGATCTGAAATCCCTCCGGATATTTTTGGTTGATGGTGGGCATTCCCAGGGTCCGGCCCAGCTTCTGGCCGTGGACCACCGGGAAAAGGATCTGGTAGGGCCGGCCCAGCATGGCGGTGACCTGTTCCATCTCCCCTTCCTCCAGAGCCTTCCGGATCCGGGTGGAGCTGACGGTCCGGCCCTGGTACTCGGCCATGGGAACTACCCCCACCTGGATTTCCAAGGGTCCGCAGAGCTGCCGGAGAACTTCCACATTCCCCGCCGCCTTTTTTCCGAAGGTAAAGTTTTCCCCGCAGAAGAGAGCCCGGGCATGATAGAGTTTCCCCATCATCTCCTCCACGAACTCCCGGGGACTAAACCCGGCAATGGTCTCAAAGGAAGGTTCCAGGAAGTATTCCACTCCCAGTTCCTCCATCACCTGGTATTTCTGTTCCTGGGTCTGGAGCCGTTTTCCCTTCATGGTGCTGGACACCGGCAGATTGAAAGTAAACACTGCCGGGGCAAGCCCCTCTTTCCGGGCGGCTTCCACTGCATGGGACACCACCTGACGGTGGCCCAGGTGGACTCCATCAAAAAAGCCCATAGCCACCGCAGTATTGATTCCCTGGGGCAGTTCTTCCAGGGCATGGTAGATTTTAATGGCAGTCACGCCCTTTCCACAAACAACTTTTCCACATTCAGCACCCCGCCGGTGACCCGGGCCGTGCCCAGAAAGTTTCCTTCCTGGTCCTGCACCCGATACCGGCCGTCCTGTGCTTTGTAATGGCTGGTGGGGCAGCCGTTCCGCAGGTGGGCCTCCACCCCTGGATTTACCCGGAGAAGGGGCAGGTGTGCAAAAACCGTTTCCAGGTCCAGCAGCAGCTCCTCTGCCCTGCCCTGACCGGCCAGCTCCAGAATTTCTTCCAGGGAATGGGACTGTTCCTGGGTGTACACCCCCGCCGCCGTCCGCCGCAGGGCGGTCATGGTGGCAGGACAGTCCAGGGCCGCCCCGATATCCTCCAGCAGGGTCCGGATATAGGTCCCCTTGCTGCAGGAAGCTTCCAGCAGGAATTCATTGGGTCCCAGTTCTTCCAGGCAGGTGAGGGAGTAGACCCGGATGGTCCGGGCTTTCCGCTCCACCTCTTTTCCCTGGCGGGCCAGCTTATAAAGGGGCACGCCCCCCACCTTGACGGCGCTGTACATGGGAGGCACCTGGCTCTGCTCCCCCAAAAAGGAGGGAAGCACCGATTCCAGCTCCTGCCGGGTGACAGTACACTCCTTCTGGCGGACCGGGTTTCCGGTAATGTCCCCCGTGTCGGTGGCCAATCCGAACCGGACCGCCGCCCGGTAGGCCTTATCGTGGTTTTCCTGAAGGTCCACTGCCTTGCTGGCAGCCCCCACAAAGACCGGGAGCACCCCGGTAGCCATGGGGTCCAGAGTGCCGGAGTGGCCCAGCTTCCGGGTGCCCAGAGCACCCCGCAGCTTGGCGATCACATCAAAGCTGGTCCAGCCCGAAGGCTTATCTACCACCAGGATTCCTCTCATACTTCTTCCTGCTGCTCCGTCTGTTCCTCCTGCTGCCGGGCGGTGGCCGCCTCCAAAGCAGCGGTCACCTCCTGAATCAGCAGTTCCTTAATGCTTTCCTGACTTCCGTCCAGCTCACAGCCGGCGGCACGGGCATGGCCGCCGCCCCCGAACCGGTTGGCGATGGCACAGGCGTCCACCAGCTTGGTGGTCCGGACGCTCACCTTGTAGCTGCCATAGGGCTGCTGGCGGAGGGTCAGACCCACCTGTACTCCTTCAATGCTCCGGGGCAGGCTGGTCAGGTCCTCCAGCTCAGCGGGGGCCACCCCGCTTTCCTGAATCTGCTCCTTGGTCAGGCAGACCATGGCGCAGGCTCCGTCCAGATAATATTCCAGGCTTTCCAGGGCCATCCGCTCGATTTCCAGCCGGGCGGTGGAACGGCTCTCAAAAAGGATCCCGTTAAGTTCCTCCACATTGGCCCCGGCTTCCATAAGCTGGGCGGCAATTCGGTGGGTCCGGGCGGTGGTGCTGCTGAACTTGAAGCAGCCTGTATCGGTACTGATACCGGTATAAAGGCAGTCCGCCATCTGGGGAGTCAGCTCCACTTCCAGCTCCTGGGCCAGAAGGGTGATGATCTCCGCCGCAGCTGCAGCGGTGGGGTCCAGCACCGTCTCGTAGGCGTAGCCGGTATTCCCCCCATGATGGTCAATGCAGAGGTTGGGATTTTCGGAATACTCCAGCATGAGCTCCGACTCTCCCAGCAGCTGAACGCTGGCCACATCCACCGCCACCACAAAATCCGGGTGGAACTGGCCCTCAAAGGGCTCGATATTCATGTAATCGTAGATTTCCGGGATAGGGTCGCCGCACAGAACCGCCGCCTGTTTTCCCAGACTGCGCAGAATCCATTGCAGGCCGCCCGCACACCCGATGGTATCTCCATCGGGATTTTTATGGGACAGGATCAGGATATTTTCCGCTTCCCGCAGTCGCTGGGCCGCAACCGCTAGGTCCACAAACTCAGTCATTTCTTCCTCCTTTGACGGGGGGAAGAGGATCACTCCTCTTCCTCGTCAGGTGTGTTGTCCTTGCTGATATTCAATCCATTCAGAATCTCGTTGATGTGGGCGGCATAGGCAGCGCCGTCATCTGCCACAAATTCCAGCCGGGGGGCCTTCCGGATGTGCATCCGGCGGCTCAGCTCGGTGCGGACATGTCCGCTGGCCTTCTGAAGGGCGGCCACCACCGGAGCGGTGCCCCCTTCCCGGCCCATTACGCTGATATATACCCGGGCCAGATCCAGATCGGGGGTCACATCCAGCCGGGTGACGGTGAGAAGTCCTCCCGTCAGGCGGGGGTCCTTCATCTGGTCAATGATGGCAATGACCTCCCGCTTCATATCCTGGGCCAAACGGCCCTGATTTTTACTGGGCATAGCAGTTACCTCCCCAGATCAATCCCGGTATTCTTCCAGGATATATGCCTCGAAGATGTCCCCTTCTTTTACATCTGCGAACTTCTCCAGAGTCACGCCGCACTCAAAGCCTTCAGCCACTTCCTTGGCGTCGTCCTTGAACCGCTTCAGGCTGGCAATTTCATCCTCGGCGATGACGATACCGTCACGGACCACCCGAACCTTGCTGTTCCGGGTGATCTTGCCATGGGTAACACGGCAGCCGGCCACGGTGCCCACGCTGGAGATCTTGTAGACCTGCCGCACATCCAGGGTGCCCAGTTCCACTTCCCGAATCTTGGGAGCCAGCATACCTTTCATAGCATCGGTCACATCGTTGATGGCATCATAGATAACACGGTACATCCGCATTTCCACCTCGGCCTGGGCAGCTTCTGCCTTGGCCACGGCGTCAGGACGGACATTGAAGCCGATGATGATGGCTCCGGAGGCGTTGGCCAGCATAACATCGCTCTTGCTGATGCCGCCCACCCCTGCGTGGATGACCCGTACCCGGACTTCCTCGTTGCTGATTTTTTCCAGGCTCTGCTTCACAGCCTCGGCGCTGCCCTGTACATCAGCCTTGACCACAATGGGCAGTTCCTTCCGGTCGCCCTCGGCGATCTGGCTGAACAGGTTATCCAGGGTGACCTTGGTGTAAGCGGCGAACTTCTTCTCCTTGGCCTCAGCGATACGCTGATCGGCCAGTTCACGGGCCAGGCGCTCGTCCTCTACGGCCTCAAAGCTGTCGCCGGCCTCGGGCACTTCGGTCAGGCCGGTGATCTCCACGGGAGTGGAGGGGCCTGCCTCCTCAATGAACTGACCCTTGTCGCTCCGCATGGTCCGTACACGGCCCACAGCGGTGCCGGCAATGATAATGTCGCCCTTGTGGAGGGTACCGTTCTGAACCAGCACAGTGGCCACGGGGCCCTGGCCCTTATCCAGACGGGCTTCCACCACGGCGCCCTTGGCACGGCGGTTGGGGTTGGCCTTCAGTTCCATGAACTCGGCTTCCAAGGCGACCCGCTCCAGCAGGTCGTTGATGCCCATGCCGGTGAGGGCGGAAACAGGGATGCAGGCCACATCGCCGCCCCAGTCCTCGCTGATGATCTCGTACTGGGTCAGCTGCTCCTTTACCCGCTCCGGGTTGGCGGTGGGCTTATCCATCTTGTTGATGGCTACAATGACCTTTACGCCGGCAGCCTTGGCATGGTTGATGGACTCAATGGTCTGGGGCATAATGCCGTCATCGGCGGCAACCACCAGGATGGCAATATCGGTCATGTTGGCGCCCCGGGCCCGCATGCTGGTGAAGGCTTCGTGGCCGGGAGTATCCAGGAAGGTGATCACATCGTCGTTGATCTTGACCTGGTAGGCGCCGATGGCCTGGGTAATGCCGCCGGCTTCTCCGGCGGTCACATTGGTCTTCCGGATAGCATCCAGAATAGAGGTCTTGCCGTGGTCAACATGGCCCATGACCACCACAACAGGAGGCCGGGTCTGGAGGGAAGCGGCATCGTCCTCCTCCACCTGGAACAGACGCTCCTCGATGGAAACATGGACTTCCCGCTCCACCTTGGCGTGGAACTCGTCGGCAATGAGGGCGGCGGTGTCAAAATCCACCACATCGGAAATGGCGTGCATTTCGCCCATCATCATGAACTTCTTGATGACCTCGGCGGCAGTCTTCTTCAGACGGGAAGCCAGCTCGCCCACGGTGATCTCGTCAGGCAGAGTGATCTTGAGCTGGGCGTTCCGGGCTTTCTCCAGCTGGATGCGCTGGAGCCGCTCGGCCTCGGTCTCCCGGCGGCTCTTGAACTTGTCGTTCCGCTTGTTGTTCCGGTTGGTGAACTTCTGCTTGTTGCCGCTGGGCTGGTTCCGGCGCTTATCCATGCCGCCCTTGCTGGCAGCCATATCGGTGTAACGCTCGTTGAACTTATCCAGGTTCACATCCACGGTACGGGTGTCCACAGTCACCTGCTGGCGCTGAACCTCCACCACCTGGGTGGGCTCAGAGGCAGCCTCGCTTCCGGCCAGCTCATGAAGGCTGACGGACTGGTTGGACTGGTGCTTCTTGGGGCTCTCCTTGGGCTGGGTCTTTTTGGGTTCAGCCTTCTTCTGGGGAGCGGGAGCGGCTTTCTTGGGCTCTGCCTTGGGAGCAGGCTGGGGTTTGGGCTCCTCTTTCTTGGCGGAGTTCAGGTAAGCGGTGAGATCGGTCTCGCTGTTGGCGGTGGTGAGCAGATCGAACAGCAGGTTCATCTGGCTCTCCTCCAGGCTGGAGCCGGTCTTAACGGTATTGTCGCCGGCGGCATTCATCTGTTCCACCAGCTTTTTGGCAGGAAGGCCCAAAGCCTTTGCCACATCAGAGATTTTATATTTAATGGTCATTCGCTCTTATCCTCCTGGTTTGGTATTTGGGCAGCTGCTGCGGCTGCGGATTTGAGAAGGGCATTTTTGCAGAGGGCTGCCAGATTGGAATCCAGCACTCCCAGCACACCCACCGGCTTACGGGCAAATCCCGCCAGCTGGGCTTGAGTCAAAGGAGTGGGGATCATCTCCACCAGGTCCTGGCAATACAGCTCTACCCTCTTCTGGGTCTTGGGGCTCAGGTCGGCAGCGGTAAGGACCAGAAACGCCTTACCGGACAGGACCTGATCCTTTACCGGGTCAAATCCCATGGCCAGTTTTCCTGCCTTCCGGGTCAGGGACAAAGCCCCGTACAATGGGTCCTGTGCCATGGCTTATTCCTCCCTTTCCCCGGAGGGCAGCGCTGCGATCTGCTCCTCCAGCTGAGCATAAATCTCCGGAGGAATCTCCCGGTCCAGCGCCCGCTCCAGCCGCTTGGCTTTCCGGGCCTTGGTCAGGCATTCTACCTTGGGGCAGATGTAAGCCCCACGGCCGGGCATTTTCCCCCGGCTGTCCAGGGAGATCTCTCCCTGGGGGCTGCGGACCACCCGCACCAGCTCCCGCTTGGGTTTTCCCTCATTGCAGCCAAGGCAATGACGGACAGGAATCTTCTTTTGCTGCACCCCGCAGACCTCCTTTTCCCTCAATAATGCTTACTTCTCAGGCTTCGTCCTCGCCGTAGTAGCCGGACTCAGGATGAATATCGATCTTATAGCCGGTCAGCTTGACGCAGAGCCGTACATTCTGGCCCCGGTTGCCGATGGCCAGGCTCAGCTGCTGATCGGGAACAGTGACCCGGCAGCTCTTGGTCTCGGGGTCCAGGATCTCCACCTTGACCACCTTGGCAGGGCTGAGAGCAGCGCTGATGAACTCTTCAATGTTCTCGCTCCACTTGACGATGTCGATCTTCTCACCGCCCAGCTCTTCCACGATCTTGGCCACACGGGTGCCGTGGGCACCAATGCAGGCGCCTACAGGGTCCACATTGGGGTCCTTGCTGGCCACTGCCATCTTGGTGCGGGCGCCGGCTTCCCGGCTGATGGCCTTGATTTCCACGGTGCCCTCGAAGATTTCGGGGACTTCCATTTCAAACATCCGCTTGACCAGGCCGTGATGGGTCCGGCTGATCATGATCTTGGGACCCCGTTCGGTCTCGGCCACATCCACCACATATACCTGAAGGGTCTGGCCCTCGTAGTATTCTTCGCCGGGGATCTGCTCGTTCCGGGGCAGGATCACATTGCCGCCCTTGCCCAGGTCCAGGCTGACCAGGCCGCGCTCGGCATCCACATTGACCACGGTGCCGGTGATGATCTCATGGCTCTTGGACTGCATCTCATTGTACTGCTGGTTCCGCTCGGCATCCCGGATTCCCTGCCGGATAACATGCTTGGCGGTCTGGGCAGCGATACGGCCGAAGTCCTTGGTCTTGAGCTTGGTCACCATCCGCTGGCCTGCCTTGTAGGTCTTCCGGACCCGCTGGGCATCTTCCACGGATACCTGGGTGTGGGGGTTCTCAACTTCCTCCACAATATCCCGGACCAGGCTGGCGGAGAACTTGCCGGCCTCGGGATCGATCTCTACCAGAACATTATCGTCCTCTACCCCGCAGTTCTTCTTTACAGCCAGCACCACGGCAGCCCGGATCTTCTCCACCAGGTAGTCCACCGAGATACCCCGTTCCTGACAAAGGGCAGTCAGGGCGTCAAAAAACTCTTGATTCATTTTGGGAATTCCTCCTAGATTTTCATATTCGATTCAGGTTATCAAAACAAATCCCGGTCGTCGCAGAGCTTTACAAAGCTGGCGGCGGTATAGGGGAAGGTCTTTTCCCCTTGGGGAGTATCCAGGGTAAAGCCCTGGCCGTCGGCGGCAGTGAGGGTTCCCTCATACTCCCGCTGTCCGGACTCATCAGGGCGGATCAGCCGCACTGCCAGGGGCTGGCCCATGCAGGCTGTGTAATGGGCCGGGCGGGTCAGGCGACGGCCCAGTCCCGGGCTTCCCACCTCCAGATAATAGCTCTGGTCAATGGGGTCCTCCCGGTCCAGAATGGGGTCAATGGCCCGGCTGAATGCCTCGCAGGTATCTGTGTCCAGATATCCGCCGGGGCGCTGAATCAGCACCCGCAAAAACCAGTCGGGGCCCTCCTTCTCAAACCGAACGTCCCAAATCTCCAGACCCATCTCCTGGGCTACCGGAGCTACCAGCTGTTCCACCACCGCAGCGGTGGAGCCTGCGCTGTGATTGCTTTTTGCCACGGGACTTCCTCCTTTCTCTCAAGACAAACAAGAAAAGCGGACCTTGCGGCCCACTTTCCTTTTACCTTACATTTACTTAACTTTACTTAGTATACCATGCTTTTTGGAAAATGCAACCCCTTTTTCCGGGGTCAGGAGGCCAAAATCCCCCAAATCAAGCCTTTTTTTACTGATAGGTCACAAAACCGTTCAGTTCATCCGGCTCTACAATTCCCATAGCATCCGCCTTGGCCCGGAGTGCAGCATACAGCTCCGCCAGGGTAGCATTCAGGTACACCATAACAGGCAGGCCCAGGATAGTAGTGAAGCTGATGAAGTCCAGGAAGGGAATCACTTCCAGAATTTCTCCGGCCAGAGCAGCCAGAAGTGCCCACCCCAGGAAAGAGAGCTCCAGCACAAAGGTTGCCCATTTTTCCCCATCCATCATCTGACGGCTGAGCTGCTGGGCCCGGTTTGCCTCCATGTAGGGATTCTCAGCCAGCAGGTAAGGCACCATGTAATACTGGTAGGCCTTGACAATGCCGGGCACCACAAGAAGAAGGCTCCAAAGGAAAATCTTTACGCCGGTGATGAACTGGACCCAGAGGATGTTTCCGTATCCATCCCGGAACACAGAGAACAGGGTATCCAAAGGCGGTTCCCCCTGACGGCTTTCCATCAGGTAGCGGATGTAGCCCACCTGGAGAGGCAGCCCCACAAAAAACATCAGCAGTCCGCCTGCAATGCCCAGGGTCGCCACTTTTCCCATCCACTGGCTACCCACCAGCCGAATCTGGAAAATGCCTGCCACCACAATGTCTGCAAACCGGTACTCTGCGTTATAGGTCACCGAAAATCCGTTGAGGGCTTCGTAAATCAATGCTGCCAGAATCAGGATGACCCAGCCCCGCCGGGCGATCACATTCTTTGCGTTGCTTTTCAAGAGTCTTCTGTTCCACATAAGGGCCAGCCTCCTTTACTCTTCTTTTCCCCCAGCATACCATATCGGCAAGGTTACTGCAACACCCATTCTCCCTGGCGGAAAATGGGGATTTCCCGGCCGTCGGCAGTGAATCCGGTAATGTCCGTATCCCCGGCGCCGATCATCACATCCTCGTGGACGGCACTGGCGTTGACTCCCTTTTCCAGCAGCTGTTCCGGGGTCATGTCATTTCCCCCGGCTACGGTGCCCGGATAGCCGTCTCCAAAGGCAATATGGCAGGCGGCGTTCTCGTCAAAGAGGGTATCATAGAAGAGCAGACCGCTCCGGTTGACCGGGCTGGAGGCAGGAACCAGAGCCACCTCCCCGATCCGGCAGGCGTTCTCGTCGCTTTCCAGCAGCTGGGCCAGCAGGTCGTCATTTTTGGCGGCCCCGTGGCTGACCACCCGACCCTCCTTGAACTCCACCCAGAAGCCTTCAATCAGCTGCCCGTTGTATACATAGGGTTTGGTGCCGTACACCTTCCCCTCCACCCGAAGCCGGTGGGGAGCGGTATACACTTCCTCGGTGGGGATGTTGGCGATAAACACCGCCCCGTTCTCCGCCCTGCTCTGGGCCGCCTCCCAGCGGGCGTCCTGAGCCAGACCAATCCACAAATCGGTGCCGTTGCCACTGGTAAAGTGGAGCCGGTCCAGATGATATTCATTCAGTGCGTTGGCGCACCGGGTCAGCTTTTCCACATGGGCCTTCCAGTTTTCTACCGGGTCGGTGTCCGGGTCCACCCGGCAGACCTTGAAGATGGCCTCCCAAAGCCGTTCCACCCCTTCTTCCGGGGGCAGTTCCGGGAATACCTTGGCCGCCCAGGCCGGGCAGGGCAGGGCTGCAATGCACCACTGTATCCGGTCCTTCATGGTGTACTCCTGCCAGGGCTTCATAAAGAGCCGTCCCGCCAGGGCCACACGGTTCACCTTCTCCACATCCAGCCCCTCGAAAATCTGGGGGTCGGCTCCCCGGAGGGCCAGCAGGCAGCAGCCGTCCGGGTCCTCCGCATAGTCCAGCCAGGCCCGGAGCGCGCTGGGCTTATGACTGGTCAGGTCAGCCTCCGCCCCCTGCTCATACCGGATGCGGGTCAGCTTTTCGTCCTCATACCGGACCACCACATCCTTGGCGCCGGCCTCAAATCCCACCTGGGCGCAGATTCGGGCAATGGGGGCCTGTTCCACCGGGCAGCGGATGATCAGGGTCTGCCGGGGCTGTACATTTACCCCTACCCTTACTACAAATTCTGCATATTTTCTTACCAGTTCCTGATCCATATTCTCTTTATCCTCCCTGAAGATATATAACCAATCTCTTAATTTGTATAATTTTCTTCTATTATAAAGTTCCCCCCTTCAATTGTAAAGTTTCCGCAAAGCTCCTATAATATGATTTGAATAACAACTGTTGGACAGCGTTTGCTGGCGAATTGAAGAGGTTTTGTTTTATGAAGATTCACACCATGCCCCAGGACCAGAAGGTGGAATACATGCTCACTGCCCCCATTCCGGGGCTTATCTGCCAAATGGCCGTACCCACCATCATCAGTATGCTGGTGACCAGCCTTTATAACATGGCTGACACCCTTTTTGTAGGCCAGCTGGACACCCAGTCCACCGCCGCCGTGGGCATTTCCTTCAGCGTCATGGCCATTTTTCAGGCTTTCGGCTTCTTCTTCGGCCATGGCAGCGGCAACTACATCAGCCGAGCCATGGGCGCGCAGCAATTTGACAGTGCCCGGAAAATGGCTGCCACCGGTTTCATCACCTGCCTGATTGCAGGGGTAGCCATCGGTGTATTGGGAATCCTCTTTATCTCTCCCCTGTCAGTGCTGCTGGGAAGCACCCCTACCATCCTCCCCTACACCGTCAGTTATCTTCGCCTGATTTTTCTGGGTGCCCCCTTTATCATGGGCAGCTTTGTGCTGAATAACCAGATGCGGTTCCAGGGCAGCGCCAGCTCCGCCATGGTGGGAATTGTCAGCGGCGCCGTTCTGAACATTGTTCTGGACCCTATCCTGATTTTCGTCTTTGATATGGGGGTGGCCGGAGCTGCCGCTGCCACCGTCATCAGCCAGGCAGTTTCCTTCTTTATCCTTCTCTGGATGAACCGGACCCAGGCCGTGATTCGGGTGGATTTGAAAATGTTCACCCCCTCCCGGCATTATTTCACCAACATTTTCCGGGGCGGCGTTCCCAGCCTTTGCCGTCAGGGAATCGGCAGCATTGCCACCATTGCCCTGAACACCGCCGCCGGGAACTACGGCGGGGCTGCCGCTGATGCCGCCATCGCCGCCATGGGGGTGGTGACCCGCATTTCCACCTTTGCCAACAGTGCCCTGATTGGCTTTGGCCAGGGATTCCAGCCGGTCTGCGGCACCAACTACGGGGCCGGAAAATACACCCGGGTCCGGGAAGCCTTCAACTTCTGCCTCCGGGTGGGGGTCGTCCTCCTTATCATTATCAGTATTGCCGGTTTTGTGGGAGCCGAACCGCTCATTGCTTTGTTCCGGAAAGATCCCCAGGTCATTGAAATCGGAGTTCTGGCCCTTCGCAGCCAGTGTCTGGTCTTTGTTCTCAATGTATACATCGTCCTCAGCAACATGATGCTCCAGACCATTGGCATGGCTGCAAGAGCAAGCATTACCGCCGCTGCCCGTCAGGGTATCTTCTTTATCCCTCTCATCTTTATTCTTCCCCTCTTCATGGGCCTTACCGGAGTACAGATTGCCCAGGCTGTTTCTGATGTCTGCACCTTCCTTTTGGCCATTCCCCTGACCCGGGGCGTTCTGAAACAATTCACTGTTGACAGGGAAGGGTAAAAGGATTAAGATACTCTCTTGGCACCATCAAAATCAAGCGCCGGGGAGTGTGACCTGAAATGACAAAAAATCTTACGGAGGGAAAGCCCCTCCAGCTTATTCTGGGCTTTGCCATTCCGGTATTGCTCAGCCTTTTATTCCAACAATTCTACAGTCTGGTGGACACCATGATCGTGGGCAAGACCCTGGGCAGCGATGCCCTGGCCGCCGTAGGCAGCACCGGAAGCCTGAACTTTATGGTCATTGGTTTCTGCTCCGGTGTCTGTGCCGGTTTTGCCATCCCGGTGGCCCAGAGTTTCGGTGCCAAGGATGAGGACCTGCTGAAACGGTACATCGGAAGCAGCACCTGGCTCTGCATCATCTTCTCGGTGGTCATGGCAGTGGGCACTGCCCTTCCCTGCCGGTTCATTCTTCAAATCATGGACACCCCGCCCGAGATTCTGGATGATGCTTACAAGTACATCGTTATCATCTTCTGGGGCATTCCGGTGACTTACCTGTACAACATCCTCTCCTCCATGATCCGGAGCGTGGGAGACAGCAAGACCCCTGTTATTTTCCTGGCCCTGGCCAGTCTTTTGAACATTGCCCTGGACTTTATCTTCATTCTCAATTTTAAAATGGGGATTGCCGGGGCCGCCTGGGCCACCGTGGTGTCTCAGGGAGTAAGCGGCGTGCTCTGCCTGATCTACCTGAAGAAAAAGTTCCCCATCCTTCAGCCCAAGGGCAACCAGTGGCGGCTGACCGCACGGCATGCCTCCAAACTCTGCGGAATCGGGATTCCCATGGGGCTTCAGTACAGCGTTACCGCCATCGGCAGCCTGGTGCTTCAGATTTTCATCAACGGTCTGGGCACTGCCGCCATTGCCGCCATCACTGCCGGCAGCAAGCTGAGCCTTATCTTTACCTGTCCCTTTGATGCTCTGGGAAGCACCATTGCCACCTATGCAGGGCAGAATATCGGAGCCGGAAAAATCCACCGGATTCGGGACGGCCTTTACTGCTGCATTCTTCTGGGCAGCGTTTACAGCCTGATTGCCCTGGCCGTTTTCTGGGTGGCAGGCGGTCCTCTCTCCCTCCTGTTCCTGGACAGCTCCGATGCCCTCCTGGTGGAGAATTCCAGGCTGTATCTGATTCTCAACGCCCTTTTCTATATTCCCCTGGCCGCAGTGATCGTTTACCGGTTCTGCATTCAGGGCATGGGGTTCAGCCAGATGGCCATCTGCGCCGGTGTTCTGGAAATGGTGGGACGGTCCGCCGTAGGTATCTTTATCATCCCTTCCGTGGGATATGTAGCCGCCTGCCTGGCCGGGCCTGTGGCCTGGATTCTGGCAGACCTGTTCCTGGTTCCCGTCTGCTACTACTACATCAAACGGGTAGCCCGGGAACACCAGGCTGCTTTGGAGCAGCATCAGCTGACCTGAGTTTATATTTAAGACAGCAAAAAATCCCCCGACCTGATGGCCGGGGGATTTTTCTGTCTGAAAGAGAAAATCAGAACTGGATCTTCTCCTCAATATAATTCTTCAGCTGGTCAATGGGGATACGGACCTGCTCCATGGTGTCACGGTCACGGACGGTGACACAGTGGTCTGCCTCGTCGGTCTCGGAGCCGAAGGTCTGGAAGTCCACGGTAATGCAGAAGGGAGTTCCGATCTCGTCCTCGCGGCGGTACCGCTTGCCGATGGAACCGGCATCGTCAAAGTCCACCATGAAGTACTTGCTCAGCTCCTGCCATACGGGCCGGGCCTGCTCGCTCAGCTTCTTGGACAGGGGCAGCACAGCGGCCTTGAAGGGAGCCAGAGCGGGATGGAGGTGAAGAACGGTACGGATGTCCTCCTTGCCCTTGGCGTCGGTGCCCAGGTGCTCCTCGTCATAAGCCTCACAGAGGAAAGCCAGGGCTACACGGTCAGCACCCAGAGAAGGCTCAATGACATAAGGAATATAATGCTCGTTGGTCTCGGGGTCGAAGTATTCCAGGCTCTTGCCGCTGGCTTCCTGGTGACGGCCCAGGTCGTAGTTGGTCCGGTCTGCAATGCCCCACAGCTCGCCCCAGTCGGTGAAGGGGAAAGCATACTCAATGTCGGTGGTGGCACGGCTGTAGAAGGCCAGCTCGGCGGGTTCGTGGTCCCGCAGGCGGAGGTTCTCCTCCTTGATGCCCAGGCTCAGCAGCCAGTTCTTGCAGAAGTCCTTCCAGTAGGCAAACCACTCCAGGTCGGTGCCGGGCTTGCAGAAGAACTCGCATTCCATCTGCTCAAATTCCCGGGTACGGAAGGTGAAGTTGCCGGGGGTGATTTCGTTCCGGAAAGCCTTGCCTACCTGGCATACGCCGAAGGGCAGCTTCCGGCGGGTGGTCCGCTGAATATTGGCAAAGTTCACGAAAATGCCCTGGGCGGTCTCGGGGCGCAGGTAGCAGGTGCTGCTGCTGTCCTCGGTAACGCCGATGGCAGTCTTGAACATGAGGTTGAACTTCCGGATGGGGGTGAAGTCATGCTTGCCGCAGACGGGGCAGACCACATCCTCATGCTCTGCAATGAAGCTGTCCATCTCGTCAAAGCTCATGGCATCCACATTCACCTCAGGGTGAACATCCCCGATGAGCTTGTCAGCCCGGTGGCGGGCCTTGCAGGCCTTGCAATCCAGCAGAGGATCGCTGAAGCTGGAAACATGGCCGGTGGTCACCCAGGTCTGGGGGTTCATGATAATGGCGGCATCCAGACCCACATTCAGGCCGGATTCCTGCACGAACTTTTTCAGCCATGCCTTCTTCACATTGTTCTTGAACTCCACGCCCAGAGGGCCGTAATCCCAGCTGTTGGCCAGGCCGCCGTAAATCTCACTGCCCGGATAGATATATCCCCGGTTTTTGCAGAGGTTCACGATCATGTCCAAAGTTTTTTCGCTGTTTTTCATTTTCTTACTCCTCACTGCACGGCTGGCTGCCGCACCGTATTTTGTATTTTGTTACTATACCACACCCGCCCCTTCCTTTGCAAGGCGCAGGAGAAAAAAGTAGCACTTCCCCGCAGAAAAGCCCCGGGAGAAACTCTCCCGGGGCAGCAGGTCAATGATTAAACAAAGGGAACCACGGAGCCGTTGTAGGTCTCGTTGATGTAGTTCTGGATGGTCTCGCTCTTGAGAGCCTCCACCAGAGCCTGAATCTTGGGCAGGTTCTCGTTGCCCTCCTTCACGGCGATGATGTTGACAAAGTTCTCCTTGATGGACTCGCTCTGAGCATCTTCCAGGGCAACAGCATCAGCGCTGGTGTAACCTGCTTCCAGAGCATAGTTGCCGTTCAGAACCACAAAGGAAACCTCGGAAGCCATCCGGGGAATCTGAGCAGCCTCAATTTCCACGATCTCCAGCTCGTTGGGGTTCTCCACAATGTCGTTGACGGTGGCGGTCAGGCCTGCGCCCTCAGCCAGGGTGATGATGCCGTTGGCCTCCAGCAGAGCCAGAGCACGGGCCTCGTTGGTGGGGTCGTTGGGAACGGCAATGGTGTCGCCCTTGGCCAGCTCAGCCAGGTCGCTCTTGGCGCCGGGGTAGATGCCCAGGGGCTCGTAGTGGATGGAACCGGCGTTGACCAGGTGGGTGCCACGGCTCTCATTGAACTCGTTCAGGTAGTTGATGTGCTGGAAGTAGTTGGCGTCAAACTCGCCGGACTCTACCACTTCGTTGGGCTGTACATAGTCGCTGAATACCTTGACCTCCAGCTGGTAGCCCTGTTCCTCCAGGATGGGCTTTACCTGCTCCAGAATCTCGGCATGAGGGGTGGCGCTGGCAGCCACGGTGATGGTGTTGTCCTCAGCGGACTCCTGAGCAGCAGTGTCCTGAGCGGCATCCTGTGCGGCGTCCTGAGTGGCGTCTCCTGCGGTGCTGGTGCTGCCGCAGGCGGTAAGGGTCAGGGCCAGAGTGAGGGCCAGGACCAGTGCAATAAACTTTTTCATGAATACTTTCCTCCAAATTATTTTCTCTTATCTAAACGGCCTGCAATTGCGTTGCCTGCCATTTGGAACACTTGGAACAGCAGAATCAGGAGCAGTACGGTGACGATCATAATGTCGGTCTCGTACCGGTAGTAGCCATACTGGATGGCAATGTCTCCCAGTCCGCCGCCGCCCACGGCGCCTGCCATGGCGGAATAGCCCAGAATGGTGCCCAGGGCAATGGTAGCCCCGGTGATCAGGCTGGTGCGGGCTTCCACCAGCAGGACCTTCCAGATGATCTGGAAGGTGGTTGCCCCCATACTCTGGGCGGCTTCAATGACCCCGGCATCCACTTCTTTCAGGCTGCCTTCCACCATACGGGCGATAAAGGGAGCCGCAGCGATGACCAAAGGCACAATGGTGGCAGTGGGGCCGTAGCTCTTGCCCACGATTGCCTTGGTAACGGGGATAATTAAAATAAGAAGAATCAGGAAGGGGGTGCTCCGCACCACATTGGCAATCACATCCAGCACCCGGTAGACTACCCGGTTGGGGGACAGTCCGCCCTGGTCTGTCACCGACAGGAGCACGCCCATGGGAAGGCCCAGCAGATACCCGAACAGGGTGGCAAAAATGGTCATGTAAAGGCTTTCCTGAACGCCCTGCCAGAGCATGGAAATCACAGCTTCACTCATGGTCGCTCACCTCCTCCAGTTCCAGGCCCCGCTGGCGCAGGTAGTCCTTCATGGCCTCCTGCTGGGTACTGCCCGGCATAAACTCCAGCAGCATGTCGCCCTTGGCGGTGCCGCCCACATTCTTGGTGTTGGCTTTCATAATGTTTACCGGCTCCTTGAAGGTGAGGATCAGGTTGGCAATCACCGGTTCAAAGCTGGAATTCTCGGAAAATACGATTCGAATCCGGTTGCCGCTCTGAATCCGGTCCTGGGTCAGGGTGCGGGTGTCGCCCTCGCTGGGGCTGTCCTTGCTCACCAGTTCCCGGCCCACATCGCTTTGGGGATGGGCGAAAATCTGGGCAACGGAGCCCTCCTCCACCACCCGGCCAGCCTGCATAATGGCCACCCGGTTGCAGATCTCCCGGACCACGCTCATCTGATGAGTGATGATGACAATGGTCAGGCCCAGCTTCCGGTTGATGTCCTTGAGCAGTTCCAGGATGCTGTAGGTGGTCTGGGGGTCCAGGGCGCTGGTGGCCTCGTCACAAAGGAGAATGCTGGGGTTGGAAGCCAGCGCCCGGGCAATGGCTACCCGCTGTTTCTGGCCGCCGGAAAGCTGGGCGGGATAAGCCTGGGCCTTGTCGGACAGGCCCACCACTTCCAGCAGTTCCATAGCCCGCTGCCGGGCCTGGGACTTCTTTACGCCCTGAATGGTCAGGGGGAAGCAGATGTTATCCAGAACATTTTTCTGCATGAGCAGGTTGAAGTGCTGGAAAATCATTCCCATCTTCTGCCGCTGCATTCGAAGCTGGGCACCGTTCAGGCTGGCCAGGTCTTTGCCCTGGACCACCACCTTGCCCTGGGTGGGAACTTCCAGATAGTTCATGCACCGAACCAGGGTGCTTTTTCCTGCCCCGGACATTCCGATGATTCCGTAGATGTCTCCGGTCTCAATCTCTAGGCTGACCCCTTTCAGGGCCTCCAGGATACCGTCCTTGGTCTGGAATGTTTTGTGCAGGTCTTGTACCAGGATCTCTGCCATACTATTCCTCCTTTTGGAACACAAAAAAAGCGGATGCGTCCATTCCGCATCCGCTTAGTATCCCATCAATATCCCCGAAAGGATAACGGTCCATAACTCAATCTCGGAAAACGCATGCGAAAATAAACCCTATGTTACTGAATGCACATAGAGCCGCACATCATTTCCATGCTGTGAGCGACGATCCGTTTCATAATCGGTTCTCCTTTTTCCTGCTAAAGCAGGTTACTCTATTATCATAGCCCATTTCCCGGCTTTGTCAACCTTTTTCTGATTTTTTCTTGTTTTTCCCTTTTGGGCCGCCCTTGACTGAACCTGAAATTCCGGGTATAATCAGGTGTAAATCTTTACAGAATATCCGGGTGTAGCGCAGTTGGTAGCGCGCCTGCTTTGGGAGCAGGATGCCGCAGGTTCGAATCCTGTCACTCGGA
>CALXBE010000018.1 GCA_944386495.1 uncultured Gemmiger sp.
AATCACTCCAGTGCGTCCCCGTACAGAAGGTCCGGCAGGACCGCTTCCTCGGCTGCATTCTTGATTGCATTCATGCGTCCTGCCCAGTCCAGCGGATCGGCCCGTTTGAGGGCTTCATCCACGCCCTGCTGGCGGGCCATCTGGTTGATGGTGTCCTCTACCATCTTCTGGGCGGAGGCATCCACATCGGCCAGATGGTTGTTCAGCGTACCTTCCAGAAGCATAAGGTCAAACAGGTCGGGGCGGTACTCCCGAAGGAACTGCCGCCGCAGTTCGCCGTATTTGCCGATGGGCCGGGTGTCGGTTTCGGGGAGAATCAGGTCAGGGATCAGATAGCCGTTGATCTCGGTATAGTTCAGTTTCATGGTGCGCCTCCTTCAGCGTTCCGGTGTGTCCTTGTTGTAGCCGCGTTTGTGCTGCCAGGTGTGGAGCAGATGGAGAATGACCTGCTGCATCTGCTGCGGGGTGTAGTGCTTGGGAAAATACCGCTGCACATCCTCCTGATTAAGAAAGAACTTCTGCCGTTGGTTGGGCTTTTCCTCGGTGAGCAGATGATGCAGGTATTCACGGGTCAGCGTCCCGGACTGGCTCATCTGTTTGAGGGTACGGGACTGGGTGAGGGACGGTGTGGCCTGACAGGCGTCCATCTCCTCCTTGAGCATACGCTGGTGCTCCTCGGTCAGGTAGGAGATTTCTACTGCCGGATTGAAGGCGATCTGGTATTCGTCTACCATCTGGAGGATGGAGGGAATCAGGTGGGTTAGGCGGATGTACCGCTGGACGGTGCGGCCACTTTCATTTACGGCTTGGCCAATTATATCTGCCGACTCAATATTCCCGACAACTTGTCGGGAATTCTTGCTTGGCCGACCGGCCTGCCTTCTGATGGCTTCCATCTTCATCTTATAGGCAAACGCCTTCTCGCTGGGCAGGATATGCTCCCGCTGGATGTTGCTGTCCACCATCAGGATCACCGCCTCATCATCGGTCATGTTCCGGACCAGTACCGGCAGTTCGGTGATGCCCAGGGCTTCGCAGGCGGCCTTGCGACGGTGTCCGCTGACGATCTCGTAGCGGCCATCCCCACGAGGGCGGACCAGCAGCGGTGAGAGGACACCGTACTCCCGGATACTCTCCTTCAGGTGTTCCATTTCCTCGCCGCTGGCCACCCGGAAGGGATGCCCCTGAAAGGGTTCCAGCAGACTGGCTGAAAGAGTAATTACTCTTTCAGCCGGTGGGTTTTGGACTTGGTTTTCTGCCATGACAATACGCTTCCTTTCTTGGTAAAAATAAGGCTTGCAAGAGGCGTTTTGTGCCCAAAAATGTATACAAAAAACCGGGTACATTTTCAGAAATTCCAGATTTTCCGGGCCCAAAATCGCCTTTTGAACAAAAAGTAGGCATAAAAAATCCCCCCGCAACTGAAATCAGTAGCAGGGGGATCGGCGTATTACAGGTAGACTTCCAAGTCGATATCACGCCATCGGCTTGGTTTTATCACGCTGTTCTGTGCTTTTTTGAACGCTTGCGCGTCCTCTAAGCTGAGCGTGAGTTCCATGAGCCCGACAGAATTACTTCCGGGGGTTCTTGATGGCAGCCTGAGCGGCGGCCAGCCGGGCGATGGGAACACGGAAGGGAGAGCAGGACACATAGTCCAGGCCAACATTGTGGCAGAACTCTACGCTGGAGGGGTCGCCGCCATGCTCGCCGCAGATGCCCAGACCCAGGTTGGGGTTGGTGGCGCGGCCGTCAGCAGCAGCCATCTTGACCAGCTTGCCAACACCCTTGGTATCCAGGTGCTGGAAGGGATCGCTCTCGTAAATCTTGGTGTCGTAGTAAGCAGTCAGGAACTTGGCTGCGTCGTCACGGCTGAAGCCGAAGGTCATCTGGGTCAGGTCGTTGGTGCCGAAGCTGAAGAAGTCGGCTTCCTGAGCGATCTCACCGGCGGTCAGAGCAGCACGGGGGATCTCGATCATGGTACCTACTTCGTACTTCATGTCAACACCGGCCTCGGCGATGAGCTTGTCAGCGGTGGCAACAACCACGGCCTTGACATACTTCAGCTCCTTGACCTCGCCTACCAGGGGGATCATGATGTGGGGAGTGATCATCTTGCCGGTCTCAGCGGAAACCTTCAGAGCAGCCTTGATGACAGCGTTGGTCTGCATTTCGGCAATTTCGGGGTAGGTGACAGCCAGACGGCAGCCACGGTGACCCATCATGGGGTTGAACTCGTGGAGGGACTCAACGATGTTGTTCAGCTCCTCGGCGGTCATGCCCATGTCGGCAGCCAGCTCAGCAATGTCCTCAGCCTTGGTGGGCAGGAACTCATGCAGAGGGGGATCCAGGTAACGGATGGTCATGGGACGGTCACCCATGATCCGGTACATAGCGGTGAAGTCAGCCTCCTGGAAGGGCTCGACCTTGGCCAGGGCTTCCTTGCGGGCCTCAACGGTCCGGGCGCAGATCATCTCACGGACGGCCTTGATACGGTCGGCAGCGAAGAACATATGCTCGGTACGGCACAGGCCGATGCCTTCAGCACCCATATCCACGGCGTTCTGAGCGTCGTTGGGGTTATCAGCGTTGGTCAGAACCTTCATCTGACGGTTCTCGTCAGCCCAGCCCATGAAGCGCTGGAGGTTGGGGTTCTCGGTAGCGGCCACGGTAGCAACCTGGCCCTTGTAGATGTTGCCGGTGGAGCCGTCGATGGAGATCCAGTCGCCGCTCTTGAACTCAACACCATTGATGGAGAAGGTCTTGTTCTCCTCGCTGATCACAACATCGTTGTCGTTGCCGCAGCCGGAAACGCAGCATACGCCCATGCCGCGGGCTACAACGGCAGCGTGGCTGGTCATACCGCCGCGAACGGTCAGGATGCCCTGGGAAACCTGCATGCCCACGATGTCTTCGGGGCTGGTCTCCAGACGGACCAGTACGCACTTGGGCATGGTGCCGTTCTTGACAACTTCCTCGGCTTCCTCAGCGGTGAATACGATCTGGCCGCAGGCAGATCCGGGAGAAGCAGCCAGGCCCTTGCCTACTACTTCGGCAGCCTTCAGGGCAGCAGCGTCAAACTGGGGATGGAGCAGGGTGTCCAGCTGCTTGGGCTCTACACGGAGAACGGCGGTCTTCTCGTCGATCATGCCCTCGTCCACCAGGTCGATGGCGATCTTCAGAGCGGCCTGAGCGGTACGCTTGCCGTTACGGGTCTGGAGCATATACAGCTTCCGGTCCTCGATGGTGAACTCCATGTCCTGCATATCCTTGAAGTAGTTCTCCAGACGGGTGGCGATGGCCACGAACTCGTCGTATACTTCAGGCATATCCTCCTGGAGCTTGCTGATGGGAGAGGGAGTCCGGATACCGGCAACAACATCTTCGCCCTGAGCGTTGATCAGGTACTCGCCCATGAGAGCCTTCTCGCCGGTGGCGGGGTTACGGGTAAAGGCCACGCCGGTACCGGAGTTGGGGCCGGAGTTGCCGAATGCCATCTGCTGCACATTGACAGCGGTGCCCCACTCGTAGGGGATCTCGTTCATCTTGCGGTAAACATTTGCACGGGGGTTGTCCCAGCTGCGGAACACAGCCTTGACAGCGCCAATGAGCTGTTCCTTGGGGTCCTGGGGGAACTCGCTGCCCTGCTTCTCCAGGTAGATGGCCTTGAACTGGTCCACCAGCTCCTTCAGGTCGTCAGCGGTCAGTTCCACATCCAGCTTAACGCCCTTGGCAGCCTTCATCTCATCGATCTTCTCCTCGAAGAAGCTCTTGCCCAGCTCCATAACAACATCGGAGTACATCTGGATGAAACGACGGTAGCAGTCGTAGGCGAACCGGGGGTTGTTGGTCTTCTTGGCCAGGCCCTCAACAGCCTGATCGTTCAGACCCAGGTTCAGGATGGTGTCCATCATGCCGGGCATGGACATACGGGCGCCGGAACGAACGGAAACCAGCAGGGGGTTGTTCACATCACCGAAGGTCTTGCCGGTGATCTTCTCCAGACCCTTAACATGCTCGAAAATGTCGGCAGCGATCTCATCGTTGATCTGCCGGCCATCGGCATAGTACTGGGTGCAGGCCTCGGTGCTGATGGTGAAGCCCTGGGGAACAGGCATGCCGGCGGCAGTCATCTCTGCCAGGCCAGCGCCCTTGCCGCCCAGGATGTTCTTCATGGTGGTCATGTCACCATTGAATGCCTTGACGCCTTCGTCAAAGTAGTACAAGTACTTTTTGCTCATTACGCTTTTACCTCCAAGTAAAATTACATTCTGGGCAGCCCTGCCCATTACTTATTACTTTAGAATGCTGTAATATTATACCAAACCCCTTTGGAAATTGCCAGTGTTTTACGGAAAAATTTACAGGAAAACTCCCACTTTTCTCTTGAAATTTTATAAAAATATTATAAAATTATACTGGGGGCAGATGGCAGACTGAGCATTTGACCCCTCTTCCGGAGAAGATTCCGGAGGGAAAAATCCGACACTCACTTCTGAAAACAGCAGGGAGGTTTTTGAATATGACCGCTTTGGAAAAACTGGAAGCCCGGGAAAAGCAGTTCCGGGAAACTTTTGAGAAACATCTGAACAATGGGGTGGAGTTCTGCTCCCGGGATGTATACATTGACCCGGAGGTGGTCATTGCCCCCGGCGTTGTCATCCTGCCCGGCTGCACCCTCAAGGGAAACACCGTCATTGAGGAAGGCTGTGTGGTAGGCCCCCACAGTCTGCTCCAGAACACCCATCTGGGAAAGAACACCACCTTCAACCAGAGCCAGGCCTATGACAGCGACCTGGGGGAGAACAACAAAATCGGCCCCTTCACCCATGTGCGGGCCGGGACCGTTACCGGGGAAGGGGTACACCTGGGCGCTTATGTGGAGACCAAGAATGTGAACTTTGCCCAGGGGAACACCGTCAGCCACCTGACCTACATCGGGGATGCCGATGTGGGCAAGTACTGCAACTTCGGCTGCGGCACCGTCACCTGCAACTATGACGGAGAAGGCAAGTACCGGACCGTCATCGGGGATTACGCCTTCATTGGCTGCAACACCAACCTGGTGGCCCCCGTCAAGGTGGGAGACCATGCCTACACCGCCGCCGGAAGCACCATCGGAAAGGATGTGCCCGACGGAGCTTTGGGAATTGAGCGGGCCAAGCAGACCGCCATTGCCGGCTGGGGAGAAAAGAAGCTGGCCGCTTACATTGAAAAGAAGAAAAAGCTGGAGGAGTCCAGATAAATGTTTTTCCGGAAAAACACCGACTCCGGGGAAGCCTGGCTGATTGCCGGGCTGGGAAACCCGGAACCCAAGTATGACGGCACCCGCCACAATGTAGGGTTTGCCGCCCTGGACCTGTTGGGGGAAAAGTGGAACGCTGCCCCCAACAAGGGAAAATGGCAGGGCCTTTACAGCCAGACGGTGGTGGACGGGAAAAAGGTGATTCTGGTAAAGCCCCTCACCTACATGAACCTGTCCGGGGACTGCATTGCCCCCGCCGCCGCCTTTTTCAAAATCCCGCCCCAGCGGGTCATCGTCCTCTGCGACGACATTGACCAGAAGCCGGGACGGCTCCGCATCCGGCCCAGCGGCAGTGCCGGGGGCCACAACGGCCTGAAAAGCATTATTGCCCGGCTGGGGAGCCAGGAATTCGTCCGCATCCGAATCGGGGTAGGCCAGAAGCCTCACCCCGACTATGACCTGGCCGACTGGGTGCTGGGGAAACCCGCCGGGGAGGACAAGACCGCCATCGAGGGCCGTCTGCCCGACATCGAGCAGGCCTGCCGTCTCATTATGGCCGGGGACCTGCCCGCCGCCCAGAACAGATTCAACACCAAGTAACTGAAGGAGGGAATTCCGGTTCCCTCCTTCCCCTCTATATAAGGAACGAAGGTATGACTGGAACCATCTTTCAAACCACATCCGAATATAACCGAATCAAAGAGTCCCTGGCCACCCCCGGTCCGGCGGCTCTCTTTGGTCTGCCCCCCG
This sequence comes from uncultured Gemmiger sp., assembly GCA_944386495.1. GTDB lineage: Bacteria > Bacillota > Clostridia > Oscillospirales > Ruminococcaceae > CALXEN01. The sequence goes on from CALXBE010000018.1 coordinate 5,993, forward strand.
CAGGACGGGCCGCCCTGCTGGCCACACTGGCCCAGGACACTGGCCGTCCCCTCTGTGTGGTCACCGCCGGGGAGGGAGAAGCCTCCCGGTTTGCCGCCGACCTGTCCGCCCTGGGAGTGGAGACCGCCCTTTTCCCGGGACGGGATTATCTCCTCCGACCCATTGAGGGCGCCAACCGGGAAAGCGAGTACCGCCGTCTGGCCGTACTGGGAGACCTAGTGGGAGGCCGGGCCAGGGCGGTCTGTCTCTCAGCGGAGGCCCTGCTCCAGTACACCGTCCCCAAGGAGGAGTTCTGCAAAAACACCCTGACCCTGGAACCGGGCCAGACCATTGAGCAGAAAGCCCTGACCCAGGCCCTGGCCGATGCGGGATACCACCGCCGGAGCCAGGTGGAAGGCCCGGGACAGTTCAGTGTCCGGGGCGGCCTGGTGGACATCTATGCTCCCGAAATGAAGCAGCCTGTCCGGGTGGAGTTCTGGGGGGACGAAATCGACAGCATCAACACCTTTGACCTGCTCACCCAGCGCCGGGAGGACTGGCAGGAGAAGGTATATCTCAGCTGCGCCCGGGAGGTGCTGTTCGGGGATGCCGCCGAGACAGCCGCCGCCCTCCGGAGCGCCATTGCCGCCGCCCGGGGCCAGAAGCGGAAAGCCCTGGAAAAAGCCATGGAGCAGGATCTGGCCCAGCTGGACAGCGGACTGGTGCCGGAAGCTCTGGACAAATACCTGGGTATCCGGTACAAGACCCCCGCCACCCTGCTGGATTATCTGGAAAATCCCATTCTGGTGCTGGAGGAACCCTCCGCCATCCGGGATGCCATGAAGGCGGCGGAGTTCCGCCGGGGCCAGGAGCTGGAAGGGCTTTTTGAGGAGGGGGTCCTCTGCCCCGGACTGGATCTGCTCTATCCCCCGGACAGTCTTCTGACGATGGCCGCCCACAAGCTGGCCTCCCTCTGCACCGAGAACTTTACCCGGTCCATGCCCGACTTCAAATTGAAAGAGCTGTTCAACCTTCCCGGTCACGCCCTTCCCCCCTGGAACGGGGAGGTGACCGGTCTGGTGGAGGACCTGAAACCCCTGCTGGACCAGGGATATGGAATCACCATTCTGGCCGGGACCCAGAAGGCCGCCGCCGCTCTGGCGGGGGACCTGCGGGGACGGCTGCTGAAACCCATTCTCAGCGAGACCGACTCCCCTGCTCCCGGTCTGGTCCAGGTCCTTCCCGGACACATGGGCGGAGGCTGTCAGTTCCCCTTTGCCCATTACGCCCTCTTTACCGGGCGGAGCCAGGGAGAAAGCGGAAAAAAGAAAAAGGTCCGGAAAAACAAGAACGCTCTCAACAGTCTCACCGACATTGTGCCGGGAGATTATGTGGTCCACCAGAACCACGGCATCGGCGTTTATGCCGGAATCACCCGGATGGAGGTCCAGGGAGTCAAGAAGGACTACCTGAAAATCTGTTACGACAAGGGGGACAATCTCTATGTCCCCGTCACCCAGCTGGACCTGCTCAGCCGGTACACCGCCCCCGGTGACAACGAAAATGTCAAGCTGAGCCGTCTGGGAGGAGACAGCTGGGCCAAGACCCGGAAGAAGGTCCGGGCCGCCACCGTGGAACTGGCCCAGGAGCTGATCCAGCTGTACGCCCGCCGCCGTCAGGCCAAAGGGTATGCTTTCCCGGAGGACGATACCTGGCAGCGGGACTTTGAGACCCGGTTCCCCTACGACGAGACCGAGGACCAGCTGCGGGCCGTAGCCGAAATCAAGGGGAACATGGAGAAAGAATGGCCCATGGACCGGCTTCTCTGCGGAGATGTGGGAGTGGGCAAAACCGAGGTAGCCCTCCGGGCGGCCTTCAAGTGCATTATGGGAGGCAAGCAGTGCGTTCTGCTGGCCCCCACCACCCTGCTGGCCTGGCAGCATTACAACACCATCCTGAGCCGGATGGAGAGTTTTCCCATCAAGGTAGGGCTTCTCAACCGGTTCCGCACCCAAAAGCAGCAGCAGGAGACCCTGCGGGGGCTCCGCACCGGAGTGGTGGACATGGTGGTGGGCACCCACCGCATCCTCAGCCAGGATGTTCAGTTCAAGGACCTGGGCCTGGTCATCATTGACGAGGAACAGCGGTTCGGGGTGAAGCAGAAGGAGAAGCTGAAGGAAAGCTTTATCGGGGTGGACATTCTCACCCTCTCCGCCACCCCCATTCCCCGGACCCTGAACATGGCCATGAGCGGCCTGCGGGACATGAGCACCATTGAGGAGCCTCCCTTTGAGCGGCTTCCCATTGAGACCTATGTGCTGGAATACGATTCGGTGCTGGTGACCCAGGCTATCCGGAAGGAACTGGCCCGGGGCGGTCAGGTGTACTATCTCCACAACCGGGTGGACACCATTGAGAACTGCGCCGCCCGGCTGGCCAAGATGGTCCCGGAAGCCCGCATTGCCATTGCCCACGGCAAAATGACCGAGGAACAGATCGGCGCCGCCTGGAAGCAGCTTCTGGACGGAGAAATAGACCTGCTGGTCTGCACCACCATCATTGAGACAGGGGTGGATGTGCGGAACTGCAACACCCTTATTATTGAGGACGCCGACCGGATGGGCCTGTCCCAGCTTTACCAGATACGGGGCCGGGTGGGCCGGAGCAACCGGAAAGCCTACGCTTATTTTACATTTAAAAGGGATAAGGCTCTCACCGACATAGCCGCCAAGCGGCTGTCCGCCATCCGGGAGTTTACCAGCTTTGGCAGCGGATTCCGTATCGCCATGCGGGACCTTCAGATCCGGGGAGCAGGAAGCCTGCTGGGCACCGGCCAGAGCGGCCAGATGATGTCGGTGGGCTACGATATGTATGTAAAGATGCTGGGCCAGGCCATTGCCGCGGCCAAGGGGGAAACCCCGCCCCCCGACAAGAGCCAGTGTCTGGTGGACATTACGGTGGATGCCTACATCCCGGAAAATTACATCCAGGACCCCGCCCACCGCATCGAGATGTACAAGAAAATCGCCGCCATCCAGGACCGTGGGGATGCCACCGATGTGATGGATGAACTCATTGACCGGTGGGGAGAGCCCCCGGCCAGCGTGTCCGGGCTGGTGGATGTAAGTCTCATCCGGGTCACCGCCGCCCGGGTAGGGGTGGACGAGATTGCCCAGAAGGGGCCCAACCTCCTTCTCTACTCCCAGTTCCTCACCCCCGCCCGCATCAAGGACCTGGCCACCCAGCTGCCCGGACGAATCACCCTGGGCGCGGTGGGCCGGACTTATCTGTCCATCCGGGTCCAGCCCGGGGAAAAGCCCACCGACCTGCTCCGGATGACCCTGGACCTTCTCCCTGCCCTGCCCCAGAACCCTTGATTTTTTCCCGCCGGGCAGGTATGATACCTTTATATTTTCCTTGAAAGGAGCTTTTTTCATGAAGCGTTTGATGGCCCTTCTTCTGGCCCTGGTCTTTATCCTGACCCTGGCCGGATGTGCCAATACCCCGGTCCCCGAAACCGTGGGAAGCCTGGGAAGTGTGGAAATTCCCGGCAGCCTTTACCGGCTGGTCCAGTACAACAACTATTCCGGGGCAGCCAGCCTGACCCCCTACGACCAGTCCCAGCTGGTCCAGGTGCTGAAAGCCACCGTCACCGACCCGGTCTCGGGGGAGGAAGTTCCGGTGCTCCAGTACATTGAGGACCACAGCCTGGAACAGCTTTACTACTACGCCGGGGTACTCTCCTGGTTCGATGAACTGGGCCTTTCCCTGGACCAGGAGACCCTGAATACCATCAACACTACCGTTGACCAAATCTGGAACTACAACGGCTCCCACTATGAGAAAAACGGCATTGACCGGGACACCCTGGCCCTTTACATGGAGCAGGGGTACAAGGCCCAGGCCCTTCTGGAAGGGGTGTACGGCCCTGAGGGAATCACCCCTGTGACCCAGGAGGAATACCTGGATTACATGGAGAACCAGTGCTACGCCGGGGAAGTGCTTTACCTTCCTATCTCCTCCATGGACGGCAGTGTCACCGCCGACCAGGAGACCATGGAAGAAATTGCTCAGTGGGCCGAGACTGCCGCCGGGGCCATCAACGGACCGGAGGCCTTTACCGTGGACCAGGCCGCCCTGGAATACATTCCGGTGGTGATGGAACTGCTGGGCCAGGAGCTGCCCTCCGAGGAGGACATTCTCTCCGGGTACACCGGGCAGGGGCTTTTCCTCCCCGAGGACCTGGCTTACTATGAGGAAGAAGACGGCACCAACCCGGTGCTGGATGTGATCAAAAATCTGGAAGTGGGCCAGGCCGGGGTCATCTTTACCGGCACTGCCTACCAGGTTTTCCTCCGCCAGGACCCGGTGGAGAGCTGTCCCCTGGAACAGTGGCAGGACCGGCTGCTGGAAGGGATGAAGGTGACTGCCATCCAGGACCAGTTTGTGGAAAGGGGCAAGAGCCTGGAAAATCATCTGGACCAGGAAGCCCTGGACCAGATCAGCCCCGGAACCATCCAGTTCTGATGTGCTTTTAGACAATATTAAAAAGGCCCCTCTCCCTGGCCTGGGAGAGGGGGCCTTTTGTTATTTCTTCTCTTTTTCTTCTTCCTCCGGGGGAAGGGTGGGAGGCACTGTCCCTTGAGCGGCGGCTTCCATCCGGCTCATCCTGGCTTCCAGAGCTGCCAGCCGGGCATCCACCAGGTCGGGAATGTCCTGCTGGTCCAGGTCGTCGGCAGGGATGATATGCCGGTCATTGATCCGGACGATTTCCGCCGGGTTGCCCACAGCGGTGCAGTTGGCGGGCAGGTTGTGAAGGACGATGCTTCCGGCGCCGATCCGGGCGTTATCCCCGATCCGGACCGGGCCCAGCACCTTGGCCCCTGCGCCGATGAGAACATTGTTTCCCAAAGTGGGGTGCCGCTTGCCCACATCCTTGCCGGTACCTCCCAGGGTCACCTGATGGTAGATGGTGCAGTTATCCCCGATTTCGGTGGTCTCACCAAAGACGATTCCCATGCCGTGGTCAATGAACAGGCATTTCCCGATTTTGGCCCCGGGATGGATCTCGATTCCGGTCAGGTGGCGGGCCAGCTGGCTGATGAACCGGGCCAGGAAAAAGCATTTATGCTGATACAGCCAGTGGGCAGGCCGGTGAAGCACCAGGGCATGCCACCCCGGATAGAGAAGCATGACCTCCAGCACACTCCGGGCCGCAGGGTCCTTCTTCTGGATATTTTTAGCGTCCGCATACAGTCCCAAAACAGATACCTCTCTTGCACTCTTTCCCACTCGACATTTTCCACAAAAACTGGCTTTAGTATACACCAAAAGTTTCCGTTTGTAAAATCCCTTTTTACATTGACAGGAGGGTGTTATATATGATACCATATCGAAAAGAATGTGCCAGAGAGGAGGCCCCCTTTATGCGTTGTTCCCATACTTCCGTACAGCTGATGGCAGGGGCGCCTTTTTGGGAGGCCCTTTTGTTTGTTTTTTGACTTTTCCTTTTTCGGAAAAGTCCTTTTTTTTGCCTGGAGGTACCAACCATGATTCTGAAAAATACCATGTCTGCCCAGGGTGTCCGGCAGGACATCTGGATGAAGGACGGCAAGATCTTCGCCCTGGGGCAGGACCTGTCCGCCCCCGGGGAGGAAGTGCGGGACTGCACCGGCCTGGTGGCGCTCCCCGCCTTCATTGACACCCACTGTCACTGGCGGACCCCCGGCTTTGAGTACAAGGAGGACATTGCCACCGGCAGCGCCGCTGCGGCCGCCGGCGGATACACCTTTGTCAACCTGATGCCCAACACAAAACCTGTCTGCAGTTCTGCCGCCATTGCCCATGAGGTAATGGAGAAAGCCCGCCAGCTGGGCATCTGCGACTGCAACCAGACCGTGAGCATTACCAAGGACTTTGACGGAAAGACCCTGGACCATCTGAAAACCCTGCCCGAGGATATCCGGTTCATCACCGAGGACGGGAAAGGGGTGGCCTCCAACGATGTGATGGCCAAGGCCTTTGCCCTGGCCGCCCAGAAGGGTCTGTGCATTATGAGCCACGCCGAGGAGATGGAGATCAGCCCCTGGGATTACCGGTTGGCGGAAAACCTGGAGACGGTGCGGAACCTCCACCTCTGCGAGTACTACGGCACCCGGCTCCACTTCTGCCATGTTTCCACCAAGGAGGCCATTCAGGCCATTGCCGCTTCCAAGTACAAGGGCGCCCCTGTGACCTGCGAGGTCACCCCCCATCACCTCTGGTTCACCCAGGACACCTGCCAGTACAAGGTCAACCCGCCCATCCGGGAGGAGGCTGATGTGAACGCCCTGGTCCAGGCCATTATGGGAGGAATGGTGGATGCCATTGCCACCGACCACGCCCCCCACACCCCCGAGGAGAAAGAGAAGGGCGCTGCCGGGATGGTAGGGCTGGAAACCGCTTTCAGCGTCTGCTTCACCAAGCTCTGTGTCCAGAACCGGCTGCCTCTGGCCGCCCTCAGCGAACTGATGAGCGCATCCCCTGCCGCCCTTCTGGGCCTGACCACCAAGGGACAGATTGCTCCCGGCTACGATGCGGACATCGTCCTGGTGGACACCGAGGCGGACTGGGTGGTGGATTCTGCCAAGCTCCACAGCAAAAGCAAAAACTGCCCCTTTGAGGGACAGACTCTCTCCGGACGGGTGGTCGCCACCTACAAGGCCGGAGTCAAAACCTACGAACTGGAACAATAAAGGGAGGAACCTGCTATGATGACCAATATGGATAAACTGTACCACGCCGTTGCCGAGAGAGGCCCCGTCTGCGTAGGCCTGGACACCGATGTAAGCTACATCCCCGCCGAGATGTACGACTCTGCCAAGACCCCCGGGGAGAACCTGGTGGCCTACAACCGGCAGATCATTGAGGCCACCAAGGCTGTGGCCGGCTGCTTCAAGGTACAGATCGCCTACTATGAGGCCCTGGGTCTGGACGGCCTGAAGGCCTACGCCGACACCCTGGCTCTGGTCCGGGCCACCGGCGTGCCTGTGATTGCCGACATCAAGCGGGGGGACATTGCCAAGACCGCCGAGATGTATGCCAAGGCTCACTTTACCGGGGAGCTGGAAGCTGACATTGTGACCCTGGCCCCCTACATGGGTCTGGATTCCATCAGCCCCTACCTGCCCTATGTGGAGGAGAAGGGCAAGGGCCTGTTTGTGCTGGTCCGCACCTCCAACCCCGGCGCCAAGGACTTTGAGTATGAGAAGCTGGCCGACGGCCGTCATGTATACGACATGGTGGGGGACAAGCTGAACGCCCTGGGCAAGAAGTACCTGGGCGAAAGCGGCTACTCCAGCGTAGGTCTGGTCATTGGGGGCACCCACATTGAGGAGGCCTCTGAGATTCGTGCCAAGTACCAGGACAGCTTCTTCCTGATTCCCGGTTACGGCGCCCAGGGCGGCACCGCCAAGGACATTGCCCAGTATCTGACCCGCGGAAACGGCGGCGTCGTCAACAGCAGCCGTGGAATCCTGCTGGCTTACAAGAAGCAGTCCGGCACCACCCCCGCCGAGGCCGCCTACAACGAGTGCGTCACCATGAAGGAGGCCATCGCTCATGAGTGCAGTCTGCTGTGAGTGCCGGGTCCTGAGCCAGGAAGTTCTGGCCCAGGATATCCGCCTTCTGGCGGTGGAATGGACCGACACCGCCCATCTGCCCCATGCCGGGCAGTTTTACATGCTCCGGTCCTGGGGGGCTGACGAGGCTCCCTTCCTGAGCCGTCCCATCAGCGTTCACGCCTACGAGAACGGACGGCTGGAGTTCCTGTATCAGGTCAAGGGCCAGGGCACCGAAAAGCTGGCCCGCCTGACCGCCGGGGACACCCTGAAATTGACCGGCCCTGCAGGCAACGGCTTTGATGTGGCCGCCTGTGCGGGAAAGAAAATCGCCGTAGTGGGCGGCGGCATCGGGACCGCTCCCCTTTACCAGCTCTGCCGGGAACTGGCAAAGGCCGGAAACAAGGCAGATTTCTTTGCCGGGTACCGGGACCTGCCCTATGCCCTGGAGCCCTTTGAGGCTGTCTGCGGCAAGGTGGCTTTCTCCACCGACAGCGGCAAGGCCGGGCATCACGGGTTTGTCACCGACCTGTTTGAAGCCGGGGACTATGATTTGATTCTGACCTGCGGCCCTGAAATCATGATGAAGAATGTGGCCAAAAAGGCTGCCGCCGCCGGGGTGGAATGCCTGGTAAGCCTGGAAAAGAAGATGGCCTGCGGCATCGGCGCCTGTCTGGGCTGCACCTGCCACACCAAGGAGGGGCCCAAGTCTGTCTGCAAGAACGGGCCTGTCTTTAACGCAAAGGAGGTGTTCTGATGGCGGATATGCGGGTAAACCTGCTGGGCCACACTCTCAACGGCCCGGTGATTGCCGCCAGCGGCACCTTCGGCTTCGGCCCTGAATACGCCGACATCTGCGACCTGCGGGTGCTGGGCGGCGTATCCGGCAAGGGTCTGACCCTGAACGGTCAGGCCGGCAACCTGGGAGAGCGGCTCTACGAGACCCCCTCCGGAATCATGAACTCCATCGGCCTCCAAAACCCCGGTGTCCGCCACTTCATTGAGGTGGAGCTGCCCCAGATGAAGAAGATGGGGACCCTGGCCATTGCCAACCTGGGGGGCGCCGCCATCGAGGATTACATGGAAGGGGCCGACCTGCTCAGCGAAAGCGATGTAGATATGATCGAGCTGAACATCAGCTGCCCCAATGTAAAGCACGGAGGCGCCGCCTTGGGAATCAAGGCCGAGACTGCCGGGGAGGCCACCGCCCAGGTGCGCTCCCACTGCAAAAAGCCCCTTATCGTCAAGCTGAGCCCCCAGGCCGAAAACCTGGAAGCAGTCTGCAAGGCGGTGGAAGCCGCCGGAGCAGATGCCATCAGCCTGACCAACACCTTCTCCGCCTGCGCCATTGATTTGGAGAAGCGGAAACCCGTCTTCAACAACATTTTCGCCGGCCTGTCCGGTCCCGCCATCCGGCCCATCGCTCTGCGGATGGTCTGGCAGGCTGTGGGGGCTGTCTCCATCCCGGTCATCGGAATGGGCGGCATCGCCACCGGCCGGGATGCCCTGGAATTCATTATGGCAGGCGCTGCCTGCGTTCAGGTGGGCGCTGCCAGCTTTGCAGACCCCGCCGCCTGCGTCCGTATCACCCGGGAAATGGAAGCCTGGATGGACAAAAACGGGGTAAAGAACCTGGACGAGATCCGGGGCTGTGCCCGGGGATGAATATTTATTCATTCCATTTGCAAGAAACTGCCGGATTTAATCCGGCAGCAAGTCCTGTTTAACGGCCAATATTTATGCAGTTTATTTATTTTAATCTGCATATTATTCAAATCGATTCTTGAAATCATCTGTGAAATAGAGTATACTGTATTTTTGAAGAGACATGAGGGAGGAAGTACCATGCGTGATGCTCGTGAAATTTTGAAGGAATGTGAAGCTTTTCTGGAGGGACATTTCCTGCTGTCCAGCGGACGGCATTCCAGCGCCTACTGCCAGATGGCTTTTCTGCAGCAGTACCCCGATAAGTGCGCTCAGGTCATGGAGCAGGTGGCCCAGAAGCTGAAGGACCAGAACATTGAGGTGGATGTTATTGTGGGACCTGCCATGGGCGGCATTGTTTACGCCTACGAGCTGGGCCGTCAGCTGGGCAAGCGGGCCATCTTCACCGAACGGGTGGACAATGTGATGAGCCTGAAGCGGTTCGCCATCCATCCCGGCGAGCGGTGCATCATTGCCGAGGATGTGGTGACCACCGGTATTTCCAGCCTGGAGACCAAGCGGGTCATTGAGGAAGCCGGCGGTATCTGCCTGGGTATCACCTGCGTGGTGGACCGGACCAAGGCCGACGCTCCCAGCCCCATTCCCATCCTGGCCAGCGCCCTCAAGCTGGACCTGCCCAACTATCTCCCTGAGGAGTGCCCCATCTGCGCCGAGGGCAAGCTGCCCCTGGTCCACCTGGGAAGCCGGAAGATGAACCAGCAGGCCAAGCAGACCCTGTAATGGCCCCCTCCCCTTTTCAACACTAATGCCAGCGAGGTTTACAAGATGAACGCTTATCTGCTTTTAGCCAATGGTCAGGTGCTGACCGGGAAAAGCATTGGACAGACCGGAACCACCATGGGAGAGGTGGTCTTTGCCACCGGCATGGTGGGATTCCAGGAGACCCTCACCGACCCCAGCTACTACGGTCAGATCATTACCCAGACCTATCCCCTCATCGGGAACTACGGAATGAACGACCAGGACTATGAAAGCGGCAAGATCTGGGCCAAGGGATACATTGTCCGGCAGGCCTGCCAGACCCCCAGCAACTTCCGGTGCCAGATGACTCTGGACGCTTTCCTGAAACAGCATAACATTATCGGCCTGGAGGGGATCGACACCCGGGCTCTGACCAAAATCCTCCGCACCGCCGGTGTTATGAACGGGGCCATCACCACCGAGTTTGACCCTCGCGCCGATGAAGCCCGGACTGCCGCCCTGTTGGAGGAGATTCGCTCCTACGCCATTCTGGACGCCGTCAAGGCGGTGACCTGCGCCCAGCCCTCGGTCCACAATCCCCAGGGCCGGTACCATGTGGCCCTTCTGGACCTGGGCTGCAAGAACAACATTGTCCGGTGCCTGGCCAAGCGGGACTGCAAGGTCACCGTTCTGCCCGGCAACGCTTCCCCTGCCCAGGTGCTGGAGCTGAACCCGGACGGGATCATGCTCTCCAACGGCCCCGGAGACCCTGCGGAGAATGTGGAAATCATCGCCAACATCCGCACCCTGATGGCCAGCGGCATCCCCACCTTCGGCATCTGCCTGGGCCACCAGCTGACTGCTCTGGCCGCCGGTGCCAAGACCGAGAAGCTGAAATTCGGTCACCGGGGCGCCAACCAGCCTGTCACCGACCACACTGATGGCCGCACCTACATTACCAGCCAGAACCACGGCTACGCCGTAGTGTCCGACTCGGTTCCCCCTGAGATGGGGAAGGTGAGCCATATGAACGCCAACGACGGCACCTGCGAAGGGGTGGAGTATGCCGCCTGGAACTGCTTCACTGTTCAGTTCCATCCTGAGGCCAACGGCGGCCCCAAGGACACCGAATATCTCTTTGACCGCTTTGTGGAGCGGATCAAAGCCGGAAAGGAGGGGGAATAATGCCTAAAGACCCCAGTATTAAAAAGGTATTGGTGATCGGTTCCGGTCCCATTATCATCGGCCAGGCCGCCGAGTTCGACTACTCCGGCACCCAGGCCTGCCGTGCCCTGAAAAGCGAAGGGATCGAGGTAGTGCTGGTCAACAGCAACCCCGCCACCATCATGACTGACCCGGACATTGCGGATCATGTATACATTGAGCCCCTCAACGCCGAGACCGTCACCCGCATCATTGAGAAGGAGCGGCCCGACTCCATCCTGCCCAACCTGGGCGGTCAGACCGGTCTGAACCTGTCCATGGAGCTGGCCCGTGGGGGCGTTCTGGACAAGTACGGAGTACGGCTGCTGGCCTGCCGTCCCGACACCATCGACCGTGCCGAGGACCGTCAGCTCTTCAAGGACACCATGGAGAAGCTGCACCAGCCCATCATCCCCTCCAAGGTGGTGGAAAACCTGGGGGACGCCCTCCAGTTCGCCGGTAAAATCGGCTATCCCGTCATTGTCCGCCCTGCCTTTACCATGGGCGGCACCGGCGGCGGCATCTGCGAGGATGCGGAAAAGCTCCACGAAATCGCCACCAACGGCCTGCGCCTTTCCCCCATTCATCAGATTCTGGTGGAAAAGTGCATCTCCGGCTGGAAGGAAATCGAGTACGAGGTAATGCGGGATTCCAAGGGGAATGTGATCACCGTATGTAACATGGAAAACCTGGACCCGGTGGGCATTCACACCGGCGACTCCATTGTGGTGGCTCCCAGCCAGACCCTCAGCGACCGGGAGTATCAGATGCTCCGCACCGCCGCTCTGGACATTATCACCGAGCTGGGCATTGAAGGCGGCTGCAACTGCCAGTTTGCCCTGAAACCGGACAGCTTTGAGTATGCGGTCATCGAGGTCAACCCCCGTGTGTCCCGCTCCTCTGCTCTGGCCAGTAAGGCCACCGGCTACCCCATTGCCAAGGTGGCCACCAAAATTGCCATCGGCTACACCCTGGATGAAATCATCAACGAGGTCACCGGGGAGACCTGCGCCTGCTTTGAGCCCGCTCTGGACTATGTGGTGGTCAAGTACCCCAAGTGGCCCTTTGACAAGTTCGTTTACGCCCACAAGGACCTGGGCACCCAGATGATGGCCACCGGTGAGGTCATGGCCATCGGCAACAACTTTGAGCATACCCTTATGAAGGCCGTTTCCAGCATTGAGCTGGGCCTGGAGACCATGACCCTGCCCGCCTTTGAAAGCTGGGAGACCCAGGACATCATTGACCATCTCCATGTGCAGGATTCCGAACGGGCTTTCTGTGTCTACGAGGCTCTCAAGCGGGGCGTACCCCATGAGGTCATCTACGACATTACCAAAATCGACCACTGGTTCCTGGACAAGATGCAGAACCTGGCCAACCTGGAAAACGCCCTCAAGTCCCAGCCCCTCACCGAGGAACTGTACAACCAGGCCAAGGAAATGGGCTTCCTGGACAAGACCATCTCCCGGCTGTCCGGGGTGAAGGAACTGCCCTGGCACCGGACCGCTTCCTTCAAGATGGTTGACACCTGCGCCGCTGAGTTCAACGCCAAGACCCCCTACTTCTACTCCACCTACGACCAGGTGAACGAGGGCGAGGAGTTCATTGCCGAGCACAGCGACCCCAAGAAGAAGAAAATCCTGGTATTCGGCTCCGGTCCCATCCGCATCGGCCAGGGCATTGAGTTCGACTACTGCTCTGTCCACGCCGTATGGACCCTGAAACAGAACGGCTGCGAGGCCATCCTGGTCAACAACAACCCCGAGACCGTATCCACCGACTTTGACACCGGCGACCGGCTCTATTTTGACCCCCTGAACCCGGAGAGCGTGGACAACATCATTGCCACCGAAAAGCCGGACGGCTGTGTGGTCCAGTTCGGCGGTCAGACCGCCATCAAGCTGGCCACCCACATGGACAAAATCGGCCTGCCCATTCTGGGCACCCCCGCCGATGCCATTGACGAGGCCGAGGACCGGGAACGGTTTGACGAGCTGCTGGAGCGGTGCGGCATCCCCCGCCCCGAAGGCCGGACCGTCTTCAACACCCAGGAGGCCCTCAAGGCCGCTGACGAGCTGGGCTTCCCTGTCCTGCTCCGTCCCAGCTATGTTCTGGGCGGTCAGAACATGATCGTAGCCTACAACACCGCCGATGTGGTGGAGTACATGGGCGTTATTATGGCTCATGTGGACATGGACCACCCCGTCCTTATGGACAAATACATTCTGGGCACCGAGTGCGAAGTGGATGCCATCTGCGACGGTGAGGACTTCCTCATCCCCGGCATCATGGAGCATGTGGAACGGACCGGTATCCATTCCGGCGACTCCATCAGCGTCTATCCTCCCCAGCATCTCAGCCCCAGCGTAATCCGGACCCTGGTGGACTACACCGGCCGGTTTGCCCGGGAGCTGAAGGTGGTAGGTCTGGTCAATGTTCAGTACGCTGTCCAGAACGGGAAGGTCTATGTTATCGAGGTCAACCCCCGGTCCAGCCGTACCGTTCCCTACATCAGCAAGGTCACCGGCATTCCCATGGTAGAGCTGGCTGTCCGCTGCACCCTGGGCCAGAAGCTGAAGGACATGGGCTACGGCACCGGGCTTTTCCCCGACGCCCCCTATGTGGCGGTCAAGGTCCCCGTATTCAGCTTTGAGAAGCTCCACGGGGTGGACACCATGCTGGGACCCGAGATGAAGTCCACCGGCGAGGTGCTGGGCATTGCCCCCACCTACAAGGAAGCCCTTCTGAAAGGTCTGGTGGCCGCCGGTTACCAGTTCAAGAAGCCCGGTCCCGGCAGCTGTGTCATCCTGACCGTGAAGGACAGCGACAAGCCTGAGATTCTGGATCTGGCCTGGAAGCTGAAGGACTACGGCTACAAGCTGTACGGCACCGAAGGCACCTGCCGGTTCCTGAACAAGCACATGGTGGCCTGCAACATGGTCCGCCAGATGAGCGGAGACCGTCCCAATGTGGTGGACCTGCTGGAAAGCGGACTGGTGGATTACATTATCAGCACCAGCGCCAAGGGCCGTGACCCCAGCCGGGACAGCGTAAAGTTCCGCCGGAAGGCCTGCGAGCTGAGCATTCCCACCCTGACCGCTCTGGACACCGCCAATGTACTGGTGGACGCCCTGCGGGGTGACCATGACATCAGCACCATTCCCCTGGTGGATATTGCCGACCTGGCCAAGGAGAACGCCCGCCGCCGTCTGGCCAAGGGCTAAACCCATTTCCCAATAACCTGACACTGACCGCTTGCAGCCCCTGCTTGTAAGCGGTCAGTTTTGATTGGAGGTGCTTTTTTATGCCTGATATGGAGGAATACCGGAAAGCCCAAAAAATGGGCCTGCGGGAATACCGGTCCAGTGTGGCCGCCGGAATCTATCCCTATCCCCAGGTCCTGGACGATATTCTCCAGAACACCGGCTCCACCCGACAGGAGTCTTTGGGGGTAGTAGACATCCCCCTGGAACTGATCAAAGGGACCCGGTCTGAGGGGCGGAAAACCGCTTTTTCCCGGTCCTTCCTTCCCCTGCTGAGAGTGGACACGGAATTTGCGGTCAAGTGGGCCAACCTTTTCCAGGCCCAGATGGAGGAGGGCATCCGGGACCCCATCCAGGCCTATGAATTCATGGGCCGGTTCTATGTGGAGGAGGGTAACAAGCGGGTCTCGGTGATGGCCTATCTGGGAGCCGTCTCCATCTCGGGGCAGGTCACCCGGCTGGTCCCACCCAAAACCGATTCCACCCAGAGCATCCTCTACTACGAATACATGGACTTTTACCGGGACACCGAGATAAACTATCTCATTATGACCCGCCCGGGAAGCTACCGGCAGATCTGCCACCAGCTGGACATCCAGCCCGGCACTCCCTGGACCCCTGACCAGCGGGCGGATTTCTACTCTGCCTACTACCGGTTCCGGAAGGTCTACCGTCAGTCCCCTCTGGAGGGGGTAACGGTGGGCGAGGCCCTGGTCACCTATCTGTCCCTCTACCCTTACCGGGAGCTGTCTCAGCTGTCCGACCAGGCTCTGGGCCGGCGGCTGGCCCGGCTCCGCCCCGAATTGCAGGCAGCCGGGCAGGACCCGGCCCGGACGGTGGCCATGGAGCTGGAGCCTCACCAGGAACCTGCCCTCTCCGCCCCCGCACGGCTTCTGGAAAAGCTGTACGCCCCCAAGCTGAAGGTGGCTTTCCTCTATGAGAAGGAGCCGGGCACCAGTCCCTGGACCGCTGCCCACGAGTTTGGCCGGTGTCAGGCCGGGGAGACCATGGGAGACCGGGTGGAGACCTACGCCTATCCCAATGTGGAAGTAGGGGTCAACGACCGGGAAATGGTGGAGCAGGCCATTGCCAAGGGCTGTTCCATCATCTTTACCACCACCCCCAAGCTGATGCAGACCAGCCTGAAGGCGGCGGTGGAACACCCGGAAATCAAGTTTCTCAATTGCAGTCTCAACATGCCCTATCCCTCGGTGAAAACCTATTATATGCGGGTGTATGAGGCCAAGTTCCTGCTGGGAGCCATCGCAGGGGCCATGACCCCTGACGGAAAAATCGGATACCTGGCCCAATATCCCATTTACGGAGCGCTGGCCGAGATCAACGCCTTTGCCCTGGGCGCAGCCATGGTCAACCAGCAGGCCCGGATCTATCTCCGGTGGAGCTGTGTCGACCAGGAGCAGGACCCGGAGGAATGGTTCCTCTCCCAGGGAATACGGCTTATCTGCCACCGGGATATGAGCCCTCCCAGTGGTCCGGACAAACAGTTCGGCCTTTACCGGGTCCGGGAGGACGGCACCCGGGAGGACCTGGCCGCTCCCTTCTGGCACTGGGGCCGATATTATGAGCGGCTGCTGGAACTGCTGCTGGGCAGAGTCTGGCCCTCCCGCAGCCAGGAAGTCCAGGCGGTGAACTATTGGTGGGGAATGGCCAGCGGAGTGGTGGACCTGCTTACCAGCCGAAGCCTGCCCGCCCCGGTGGCCCGTCTGTCCCGGCTCCTCAAAGAGGGCATCAAGTCCGGAGAGCTGGACCCCTTTGACCTGCCTCTCACCGACCAGGCAGGGACACTCCGGCATGAAGGGGGCTCCATGGCCCCCGAGGCCATCCTTCACATGGACTGGCTGCTGGACCGGGTGGAAGGGACCCTCCCCCGCCGGGACCAGCTGATCCCCGCTGCCCTGCCTTTGGTAGAGCTGCAGGGAGTCCTGCCCCCGGAATCCCAGGAATAAATTGGAGGTGTCAGAAGTGAAAATACTGGCTATCTCGGACACCGAGGAAAAATATCTTTGGGATTATTACAAGCCCGGACGATTCGACGGGCTGGACCTGATTCTGGCTGCCGGGGACCTGAATCGGAAATATCTGGAATTTATTGCCACCATGTCCAGGGCTCCGGTGCTTTATGTGCCGGGGAACCACGACGGCAGCTATCTGACCCAGCCTCCCCAGGGCTGCCAGTGCATTGACGACAAGCTGGTGGTCTTCCAGGGGGTGCGTATCCTGGGGCTGGGCGGAAGCATGCGGTACAGCGGGGGCGCCTACCAGTACTCGGAGCGGGAGATGGGTCTGCGGATCGCCCGCCGCCGGATGGATCTGTGGCTGCACAAAGGGATGGATATTCTCCTGACCCACTCCCCCGCTTTTGGCCGGAACGACGCCACCGACCGGGCTCACACCGGCTTTGACTGCTTCAATGACCTGGTCCAGGTCTACCAGCCCAAGTTTCATATTTACGGCCATGTCCACACCAGCTACACGGGAGGCAAGGCCCCGCTGGAACGGGTGGGCGCCACCCGGCTGATAAACGCCTGCGGACGGGTGGTTCTGGACTATCCGCCCCGGCCCTGAGCTTTTGAGCAGAGTAAAAGACACCGGAGATTTCCTTCTCCGGTGTCTTTCGGTTTGTTTCTCCATCTTATTTTTTAAGGTTTTCCAAGGGTGTTGAAAAAAAGAATCATTCGTGATATGATACATAAAACCCTATTAGAAAGGAGTCCTGCTTATGACCAAAAAGCGGCAGCTGATTCTGGATATTATCAACCAGAGCACCGATCATCTCTCCGCCGAGCAGATTTTCCAGCAGGCCCGGCAGGTCTATCCTCAGATTGCCCTTTCCACCATCTACAACAATCTGGCCGCCCTGGTGGAGATGGGTGCCATCCGGCAGCTTCGGGTCCAATCCGACTTTGACCGGTATGACCGGGCCACCCGCCATGACCATCTGGTCTGTCAGGAGTGCGGTCAGGTCTCCGACCTGTTCTGGGAGGACCTTACCCGCCGTCTGGAACGGCAGGTAGGCGGAAAGGTGCTGGGCTATGACTTGAACATCCAGTACCTCTGTCCCCAGTGCAAGGCCAGGCTGGAGGCCAAATGACCCATGCGGTTCAATCGACCTGACTACGGCGCTCCCCCAAAAAAGAAGCGGCTGAAATGGCTGCTCCTGGCAGGGGGAGTGCTTTTGATTCTTTTTTTAAGCTGGCGCACCTTCCGGCATCCGCCCCTGGAAGGGCTGGACGGCCCCTGGCCGGTGGAGCGGGTGGTGGACGGAGACACCCTGGTGGTGGAGCTGGATGGAGAATCCACCCGTGTCCGGCTGATTGGGGTGGACACCCCGGAGAGCGTCCACCCGGACCAGTCCAAAAACACCCCCGAGGGGGAAGCTGCGGCAGAGTATGCCGCCGGGCTTCTGGACGGGGAAAAGGTTTACCTGGAATATGACCTGAACCGGATGGACCAGTATGGCCGGACCCTGGCCTATGTCTATCTGGAGGACGGGACCATGGTCCAGGAGCTGCTTTTGGAAGAAGGGTACGCCCAACCCGACCCGGTAAAGCCCAACACCAAATATGCCCAGCGGTTTGAACTGATGGCCCAGATGGCCTCCTGATAGTATTTTTCATGCAACATAAAAACCGTTTCTTTTCAGTCAATGCTGGAGAGAAACGGTTTTCCTTTTAATAATTTTTGCTAAGCGATATTTTTGCTGTTTTTATAATATCTTCCAACACCCGCAGCTGTTGAGTGGTACAGGTATTCAGTATCTGAGTGATCGCCTCTATGGATGCATTTCTCTCCGACGGTCTTTGCTCATACAGCAACTCATCTGTCCTTACTTCCAGTGCAGCAGCCAAATCCACTAAGACCTGCAGGCTCATTTTTGTATTTCCTGTTTCTATGTGACTCATATGGGTGATAGATATTCCAATTTTTTCCGACAAGTCCTCCTGAGATAATCCTCGTGCCTTCCTTATTTTTCTGATTCGCTGTCCAATTGCATAGTAGTCCACATTTTTGCCCCCTCAGTTAAAATATACTTGAATTATGTAGACTTCTATGCTATATTTGAATAAACTATATAGGCTATAATATGCCTATATAGTTAAAATTTCTGTCGACAACAAGGAGGATTTCAAATGTTAGACCAACAGAAAATTGACCTTTACATGATGACCAACCAGAAATATTTCCCCGAAGAAAAAATCGTTTATCTGAAAGACAAACTTCGCACTATGGATGACGAAAAGTTTTCCCTTATTTCCACCATCGAGCTGAAAGATCCTACCACCCTGCTTCTTGTTTCTATCTTCCTGGGTGTTTTGGGAATTGACCGTTTTATGCTGGGGGATATCGGCATGGGGATTCTCAAACTCTTGACCGCCGGCTGCTGCGGAATCCTTGCTATCATCGACTGGTTTACCATTTCCAAGAAAACCAAAGAAGTCAATTTCAACAAGCTGATGTCTCTTCTGTAATACAGGTCAGGGGATTTGCAGTGCAGCTTTTAAAACGGCATTTCCTTCTGTGCGCCGCTTCTCTGGGAGGCTGGGCTTTGTATTACCAACTTCATATCCCCTGCCCCATTTTATTTTTCACAGGCCACCGTTGCCCTGCCTGCGGTTCCACCCGGGCTATTCTTTCCCTGCTGCAGGGAAATATTTTCGGATATTTGAACTTTCAGCCTATGTCGCTTCCCCTGGCGGTAGTCGTGATACTTTGCTTTCACCTCAAGCACATGGGAACTTTTCCGAGACATATTTGCACTGCTGTGTCGGCTATTGTTCTGTTCCTTAACACCCTTCTTTTTCTTATAACATGGTAATGGCTTGCCGTCGGCAGTCCTTCCCACATGATTTCTGGCCCGCAATGTATTACCAAAAATCAGAGCCCTCCGATTTTGGTCGGAGGGCTCTGATTTGTTTTATCGCTGGCGGGACATATACTCCATATATTTCTGGAGATAGAGCTTGCCGGCCCAGGTCTGGGCGGCCCGGTCCAGGACCGGGTCTCCGGAAAGGCTTTCCTCCCCTGCCCCAAAGACCTGCCGGAGGGCAGCCTCCAGGGCATCACAGCTCCGGTTATAATCCCGGGGATGAAGCACTCCCCCCGGCACCACCAGCCGGATAAGCTCCACGCACTCGGGAAGGCTGAACACCTTTTTCAGGGCGTAAATCAAAATCAGGAGGGCCAGGTGCTGGCGCTGATACCGCTTGTTCACCGGGGCGGGAATGATTTTCTGCTTCACATAGTTATTCACCATGCTCCGGGTCAGGGGCAGTTCGCTGGGGTCGGTGGCGGGACTGTAGGCCGCATTGATGTAGTTGACCAGCTGGTCCATATACAGGTCCAGGCCGGGCAGTTCCTCCCACCGGGGCAGGTGCATGGCCAGCAGACCTTCCACCAGAGGGCTTTTCTCAAATTCTCTCATGGGGTATCCTCCCCGGGGTGGAGCCGTCGCCAATCCAGGTAGCTTTCCAGGATGACCGCAGCACTGACACTGTCCAGCTTTTCCTTCCGTTTCAGGCCGAAGGTATCATTCTCGGACAGGATAGCCGCAGCGGTGACGGTGGTCCGCCGCTCGTCCCAGAACACCACCGGCAGGTCACACCGGTCATTGATCCGGCTGCCCAGCCGCCGGCTTTTGGCCGCCCGGGAGCCCTCGGTGCCGTCCATATTCCGGGGCAGCCCGATGACGATCAGGCCGCAGCCCTTGGCCTGGGCCATGTCCACGATCTGCTGGGCTACCTTGTTCATGCTTTTTTCCACGATCTGGGGGGTAATGGGGGTGGCCAGCAGTTCGGTGGGGTCACACTCTGCCAGACCGGTACGGGTATCGCCGTAATCTACCGCCAAAATCTTCATGGGTCTTCTCCCTTCTCTTTGATCATGCCATCAGTTCCCACAGCACTTTTACAAAAAAGACAGCCAGCACTGCCACCATTACCGGCTTCACATTCCGGGCGCCGCCCTTGATGAACAGGCTGCATCCCAGGTAGTTGCCCAGGATGGCAAAGGCCCCCGACACCAGTCCCAGGGTGATGACCGTCTTGCCCGACATAAGGTAGACCGACACCGTGGTAATGTTGGTGGTCAGGTTGATGGCTTTGGCCACTCCGTTGGCCTGGGTGATTTTCATGTGGGCCGCTCCCGTCAGCAGGAGGATGAGAAAAGTCCCGGTGCCGGGGCCGTAAAACCCGTCGTACATTCCAATGGGCAGGGCCACTGCCATGGCGATGAAGATGGTTTTGCCCAGGGGGTACTCCTCCCGCTCCCGGATAAGGGAACGGCTCCGGCTTACATACAAAGCCGTAAGGGGAAGGATGACCAGCATAAGCATTTTGAAATACCGGTCCTCCACCATCAGGGCCAGCCGGGCTCCTATACTGCTTCCCACAAAAGCGCAGACCACACAGCAGACCGCCGGCTTCCAGGGGATATAGCCTTTCCGGGCATACTGCACCGTAGCCAGGGTGGTCCCCATGCTGCTGCTCAGCTTGTTGGTGGCCATGGCATAGTGGGTGGGCAGCCCTGCAATGAGATAGGCAGGCAGACTGATCAGCCCGCCGCCCCCGGCCATGCTGTCCACCAATCCGGACAGAAAGACCAAAGGGCATACAATAAGATATTGTGCCAGGGTAATTTCCAAACTATAAACTTCCTTTTTTCCTTCCCTGCCGGGAAGGCACTTTCCCCCGGCCGAGGCCGGGAATCCCTCTCTTATTCGGTTTTTTCCGAACAGTATCATTATAATGTTCCAGAATCCAAACCGCAAGAGGCCCCGGCTCCCGGGAAAAGAAAAATCCCCGGCTTTAACCGAAGTTCCGTAAGAAAACAACGCCGGAAAAGGGGTACTTTTGGGTGATTCCATCGTCAAATTTCCTTGACAACCACCAAGGGTGCCGACGGGAATTTTCCTTGAACTCCCCTCAAAATTACCCCTTCCCCGGTGCAGGACAGTTCTTTCCGGAATTGTAAAAAAGAATAATATAAAACCAGACCAAGCGGTAAAGCTTGGTCTGGTTTTTGATTTATCAGTTCCGGATAAGAACCGCTGTTTTCTTATGTCACCCCGGCTTTCCGGGGATTTTTGGGCTATACCTGACACAGGGTCAGACCCCATGCTCTTCCAGCAGCTTCACCTTTGCCTGCCGGTCCATGAGGGTATAATACTTTTTCCACAAAGACAGCTCCTGAAGGGGGATAACCTCTTCTCCCAGGGGAAGGTATTCGCTGATCTGTTCGGGCTGCAGGGAGCAGTCCCAGACCTGGTCATCCTTCAAAATCACAAACCCGGCCATCACATCCACTTCCACTCCCCCCAGGACAAACTCCAGGAAGTGGCGGGTGCGGTAACTGCCCTGAGGCCGGGGCGGGCAGAGGGTGCCCATGGTCAGCAGGAGCCGCCGGGCCTTCTCAATGTCCGGCTCCCAGACCATCAGGTCGATGTCATGGACGGTCCGGGTAATCCCCTTAAAATAGAGCAGCAGGGAGCCGCCCACCGCCCAGCGGATTTTTTCCTTTTTGAAGGCATGGGCGATCTGTTCCAGCACCGCCAGCTTTTCTTCCATCCCCTGTGGGAGTTGTTCTCTCTTTTCCATCATACCGGTTTCTCCTTTTCCTGCGCTTCCAAAATTCCCGGCCCCTCTCCAAAGAGAGGTTCCGCCATCAACCCGCAGAGCATCCAGAAATAGGGTGCCACATCGATGACACTGATATTGAAGCACCCTTGAATCAGGTATCCTGTCAGGCAGAGCAGCAGCGCCGCCTCCAAGGGTGGGACACTCTTTTCCTTTCCCAGTCTCTTTCCCAGATCCCGGAACAGGAATCCATAAAAGGCCAGGTAGCATCCGAACGCCCCGATTCCCATGGTGACCAGGACCTGGAGCAGTTCATTATGGCATTTGTCCGCGTACTGTCCCAGCAGCAGCCCGAAATTCTCATAATAGGGGACCTGCAGATTGTCGATTCCCACCCCGGTGAGAGGATGCCGAAGAAAAAGCTGGAAACAGTTGTTCCAGAGATAGAGCCGTCCCGAGCCGATGGCTGGGTCAGTCAGCCCCTCCGCCGCCAGGGTAGGAAGCTGTCCCGCCAGTTCTGCCAGGTCACTGCTGAGGAAATTGTTTCCCGTTCCGTTGGTGAGCAGGAGCAGTCCACCGAACAGGACCGCCCCTCCCGCCAGGATAGCCAGGAACCATTTCCACCGTTTCCGGTTCAGGTATCCCAGCCCCACCAGCACCATTCCCCAGAATCCCACCACGGCGGAGAGGGTCTTGGTGAGAAGAAGGGTGGCCAGGAACACCCCCAAGAGAACCAGGAATATTGCCTTATCCCGAACCTTTCCCGAATAGATCAGCAGGCCCAGGGCCAGCGCCGATGCCATCACGGTGAGGGTCCCCATAAAGTTGGGGTTTCCCGCCAGGCCGCTGATGGCATAAAAATAATAATCAAAGCCGCCCTGGATAAAGTGGTACTGCTGGTTCAGACCATACAGGCAGTGGACCGTCTGAACCCCCAAAAACACATATACCACTCCCCGGCGGAGCCTGGGGTCTTCCACCAGCCGGGCCAGATAGAAAAACAGGTAGTAGGAGTGGAGCATGAAAAGCCCTTCGCACCGGGCCGAGCTTCCATGGACCGACTGATAGGGATTCCCGGAAAAGGTTACCGAAAGCGCCGCGAACACCAGCAGAAGCCCAAAAAGGATCTCATACCGGGTGAACCGTATTTCTTTTCGCCGGAAAAACAAGGTGGCTGCCAGCACAGCGGCGCCTGCCAAAGCAAACCCGTAGATGGTCTGGGCAATATACCCTGTGTGCAGGTCGTTTTTCAGGCAGAGATAGTGGATTCCCGGAATGGCCGCCATGCATCCGCTGAGCACCAGAAAGGCCGCCCATTGGGATGCTTTCCGGATGATTTTTCCCGTTTCCTTAGACCCAGATTTCCTTCCTTTTTTGTTCTTCTCCACCATTATACTTTATCTCGGATAAAACCGGTACCTTTTTTCCGGTAATGTAAAATATAACGCATTTTTGTTGAAATTCCACTTTTTAAAGACTATCACGAAAGGTACCTGGCAGTTTTATGCCATCAAAATCAACCACTCATAGAAAGAAGGAAAACACCGAATGTCCAACAATCTGAAGAGAAAGTTGTTGGGAGCAGTTCTGGCTGTTGCAGTTCTGGCCGGAACCATTCCCTTCTACACTTTCGCACAGAGCGGCACCGCTGCTGACACTCCCTCCCTGTTGACCACCGACACGGACACCGATCCCACTCCCACCCCCTCTTCTACTCCTGCCCCCACCTCTACTCCGGGCAAGAACACTCCCTCCGACACCAAGCCCTCCAAGCCTGATGACGATGACGATACCCCCGCTCCCGTGGCTACCCCTGCTCCTACCCCTGTAGCCACCCCCACTCCCGCTCCCGCCAGACGGCCTGCAGCCACTCCTGCTCCCTCTGCCACCCCCGCTCCCGTTGTGAACGGTCAGGTAGTGGTGAACACCGAGATCGGCGCTGTTGTTTCCGACAACAAGGCCTCTGTGGTGGTTTCCTCCGCAGCCCTGGCTCAGAGTGTTGAGAAGGCCATTGCTGATGTTGCCACCAACAATGCCGCTCCCGTGGTAGAGATTTCCATGATCGACACCGAGGGCGCTCAGGCCATCGATGTAACTCTCCCTGTGGATTCTCTGTCCACCCTGTCCGAGAATGCCGATGCCAAGCTGGTTCTGACCTCCGATGTGGCTCAGGTCTCCTTTGACGCCGCTGCTCTGGCTGCCATTGCCGGACAGGCTGACGACGAGGTAGTTCTCTCTGTGGCTCCCGTTGAGGCTGACGGCCTGAACGATGCCCAGAAGACCGCTGTAGGCGACCGTCCCGTCTTTGACCTCAGCCTCCAGAGCGGCGATGCCCTGGTTTCTGATTTCCAGAGCGGCAAAGTCACCGTGACCCTCCCCTACACTCTGGCTGATGCCGAGGAGGCTGAAGGCGTTGTAGTTCTGTATGTGGATGATGAGGGAACCACCACTCCCTGCACCACCAGCTATGATGCTCAGGCCAAGCAGGTCACCTTTGAGACCACCCACTTCTCCAAGTATGTGATTGGCTACGAGGCTCCTGTTGTGGAGGATGTTTCCACTCAGCCCGCCCAGGATGTTTCCGCCCCCGCTGAGGCTGAGACCCAGACTGCTTCCTTCCCTGTGATTCCCGTGGTTGCTGTCTGCGTTGTAGTCCTGGCTCTGGTCATCTTCTTTGTAGTCAAGCGCTCTGCCGGCAGAAACTGATACCGGCCCTGATTGAAGAGTGAACGCCCCGGAAGAAATATCTTCCGGGGCGTTTTTTATCCCCTCTTTCCCGGAAAATTTCCGGGCCGGACCGTTCAAATATTACAATTTTTCCCTGCCCTTCCCATCCACTTGAAATCCTGCTATGATAGTGGTATGATACATGAGTTTTCGAAAAACGGAAGGTTAAAAAGGAAGGTTTTTCATGCGCTCATTACGGCAGTACGGCATCATCACCATCAGCATTATCATTATGGCGGTGGGGATTTATTTCTTCAAATTCCCCAATAACTTCTGCTTCGGGGGAGTAACCGGCGCCGCCACCCTGGTGGCCAAGGTGACCACCCTCTCCACCGGCGGCTTTACCATGATCGCCAACCTGGTTCTTTTGGCGGTGGCCTGGATAGCGGTGGACAAGACCTTTGCCCTCCGCACTGCCTATGCCAGCATCCTGCTCTCCCTTCTTCTCATGTTTTTCCAGTGGATCTATCCCATGGACAAGCCCCTCTCTGACGAGCCTATCTTGGAGCTGCTCTTTGCCATTGGCCTGCCCGCCATCGGCACGGCCCTTCTCTTCCAGACCGATGCTTCCAGCGGCGGCACTGATATTCTGGCCATGGTCCTCAAGAAGTACGCTCATCTTCGGGATACGGGGCTGGCTCTTTTCCTCACCGACCTGGTCATGATCATTGCGGCCTGCTTTGTCTTTGACATCAAGACCGCCCTCTATTCCTTTGTGGGCCTGACAGTGAAGTCCTTCATGATCGACGACATCATCCAGAGCATGACCCTCTGCAAGTCCATCACCATTGTCTGCACCGATGTGGAGCCCATCCGGAACTTTATAGTCCAGGAGCTTCACAAGGGCGCCACCATTCTGGAAGCCCGGGGCGGATATACTGACAAGCAGAAGTATGTTGTTCTGACCACCCTCACCCGCCGCCAGGCAGAGCAGCTGCGGAGCTACATCCATGAAAAGCAGCTGGATGCCTTCCTCTCGGTAGCCAGCACCAACGAGGTATTCGGAAAAGGCTTTACCAAGGCGTAATTCTTTATAAAATAAGGCCGCTAGCAACCCAACCTAGCGGCCTTTTCTTTATGCTTTTTTACAAACAGCGCAAAAGAAATAATTGCTTATCCGGCAGTCCGAGGACGACACCGGAAAGTCCCGCATCCCCTACCTTGCCCGGCAGCGGTGTTTCTCAACGCCTTCAACGGTGATTTCTCTCCTGTCATTCCAGAAGTTCCCCATACTCCGGGTGTTCTTCAAACCAGCGGCGGGCATAAGAGCAGGTGGGGTAAATCTTGCAATTTTCCTCTTTCAGGGCTTCCGCAGCCGCCTGGACCAGCTGTCCTGCAACGCCCTGCCCCCGGAGAGAGGGGTCCACAAAGGTATGATTGATTTCGGCCAGGTCCCCCCCCTCTCCGGACAAAGGTAATCTCCGCCACCAGCCGGCCCTCTTGGTTCCGGGCAAAAATCCGCTCCTTTTCTCTTATAAAGTTCATCTGTTTCACCTCTGCCTTTCTTATGCGGTTTTTCCGCTGCTTATTATAATCAAAAAGGGACGCCTTCCGGCGCCCCTTTCTTGTTCTTAATCTGCTCCGTAAATCCGGAGGCACCGCACCACCAGGCGCTCATTGCCAGTATAGTCGCAGGTGAACAGGGTCAGCCCGGGCTGGTTCCAGGGCAGACGCTGGGCCTCATTGCCGGGAATCTGCTCTACCCCCGCCACCTGGTACTCATACCGGACCCCGCCTGTATCCGTAAAATACAGGGAATCCCCCGCCTTGATACGGCTGAGCGGGCCGAAGTGGCACCGGTAATTGTGGCCCCCGATGATCATGTCGTCATCCAGGTAGGAACCGCTGTAGCGGCAGACCGACAGCCGGAGTGCCTGTTCGGTCAGTTCTTCTCCCACCGGCAAAGACAGTTCCAGAGAGGGAATCTCCAACAGCCCGATATACTCCTCCCCCTGTATTTCCACCTTCTGCATCTCGGTAGCCGTGTCCTGGGGCAGAGGGGTCTCAGGCAGTATCTCCTCCACAAAGGCGGTTCGGACCTGCTGGGTATGGTCAGCCGCCTGCTCCTCGGTGTGCAGATTGGTTCCCAGGATCACTGCCGCTCCCGCCAGAAACAGAAGGCCTGCCCCCATGAGGATTGCCCCAAGCCGTTCAGCGGTCATTGCGTTTCCCCCACCGCAGATGCCAGCCCAGGACAAAGAGGATCAGTCCCGCCAGCGCCATTACGGGAACCGGCCACCAAAGGACACCGGTCTGGGGAATCAGTCCTCCCGGAGGGGTGGCTGTGGGCGGAGTGGGAGGCTCCGGCGTCTCAGAAGGTTTGCCCGTGTTGGTTATGGTAATTACGGTCCCCTTGGTCGTGTAGGTCACGGTATATCCGTGGGGCACTTCTACTTCAACCACAGTCCAGGTTTTGGTGGCATCCAGATTCTTAAAGGTATGCCGCCAGTTATTGGAACTGTTCAGTTCTACTACCTCTTTTTCTACTCCATCGCAAAGCAGAGCAACTTTAATGCTCTTGGGCTGGGTCGTAGAGCCATTGTTCCACACCTTCTGAACCGTAAGTTCCGTTTGGGGAACAACTTTTTCCAGTTTCAGCCGGGCCGTTGCCGTATAGTTCCAGGTATCAGTAGTATCGTCGAATTCCGGCAGTTCCATCAGCACGGGAGTCGCCTTATAGCTATACCCTACCTCATCGGTAAAGGGGACCATCTGTACAAGGTAAAGACCGGCGGTCAAATTGTGGAATACTGCATTGCCGTCTTTATCCACCACCGCCTGGGCGGTAGGCTCGATTTTGTCCTTGGTTGCATAGGTAGCCAGGGTGGATGCCGCCGCTTTCCAGCCGTCGTTATCCAGGTCTTTCAGCTCCACCGGGTAATCCTCGAATGCCCCGGACAGGGTGAAGGTGATCCAGGGGGATGTCTCTGTAATATCCGCCACCCGGTGGAGGGTCACCTGTGCGTTTTCCAGGGGGGCCTTCTCCCATAACGCTTGAATGGTCAGAGAGATGGACTTGTTCGGGTCATAGGCAGGCGCAGCCATGGCCGGCAGCGCACAAGACACCAACAGCACAAAGACCATCAGGAAAGTACAAAGTCTTTTTTTCATTGTCTTAACATTCCTTTCAAGCTTTTTTCCTATATTTGAACAGCAGTACTATCAGCAGGATCACCAGCAGGGGCGCCGCCACAAGGGGCAGCACCTGAGTGGGATGGAGCAGGGTGGCATCGCCGGAAATCACAAGCTCTGTGACTTCCTGGGGGGTATAATCCACCCTCACCCCACGGACCAGAAGCCGGTGGGTGTTGACTCCGTAAGGCGTACAGGTGACCAGGGTACAGTAATCTTTTCCTTCCTCTATGGTCAGGGCGGAAAGGTCCTCCGGTTCCACGATCCGGATATTATCCACCTGGTAGACCAGGGTCTGGTTCAGTACATGGATATAAAATACATCCCCTTCCACCAGCTGGTCCAAATCCGTAAACAGCCGTGCGGAAGGCAGGCCCCGGTGTCCTGAAAGGACACAGTGGGAGCTCTCCCCTCCTACCGGAAGGGAGGTGCTTTCCAGGTGGCCTATTCCCACCTGAAGAACCGCTTCATCCACGCCATGGTATATGGGAAGCCGCACCTGGATGCCGGGAATCTCAATATATCCCATCATTCCATTGCCGAACGGGTTCACCATATTGTTATAAATACCGGTCTCGTATTGGCTGAGATACCATCCCTGGTCCGATTCCGCCAGTTTCCGGTTGTACTCCAACGCCTGCGCCAGAAGTTCCTCCAGGTTGGAATCATCCATTTCCGACAGATTCTTTTCGTGGTCCGCAATGACCCGTGTTTGGGTAATACTGTTTACCGCATCACTTATGGTGGGATACAGCAATAAGCAAAGTCCTATCAGAAACACCGCTACCAGCAGCAGAGTGGACAGGTTCTGTCCTTTGCTGCTCCCTTTGCGGGGCGGGCGGGAAGCTATTCCCGCCTCCGGGGAAGAATTTTGGGGTTTATCACTCATAGGGCTCTCCTTATTGCCGTATCCCCGGTCTTTTGCCGGGGATACGGCAAATCACTTTATCTTAGTTCTGATTTTCTTCCTGGTCTTTCCGTGCTGCACGGGCCCGGACAACCAGAAGTGTTGCTGCCACTACCATCAGCACCAGTCCCCCTGCCACAAACAGGGTGGTACCCATGCCGCCGGTAGAGGGAAGCACTGCACCGGAACGGTTCTCTACCTGGAAGTGGATGGTGCCGTCACCATCAACACTGGCAGCACCAGGCGTTCCATTGCCCACCTTGTAGGTAGCACTCCAGGTTCCGGTTTCCTGACCGGTTGTGATTTCTCCTTCCGGAGGAGTGAAACTCAGGGTCACGGTGATGTTGTCGATCTTGTTGTAACCGGTGGGAACAGTGGTCTCCTCAATGGTATATGTACCCTCTCCCAGGCCGCCGAAGGTGAGGTAGCCGTCCTGGCCTACATCGCCGGCGATAGTTGTATTGGAGGTATTCGTTCCCGTCCAAGCAACGGTCTGTTTCAGAGAATACTTATCCGTCGTACTCTCATATTCTTCATCATTTCCGTTGGGAGCTTCAGTGGTATAGGTTCCGTCCTTCAGTTTGTAGTAGGTACCATTTTCATTGTCTTCCACAAATTTATTGGTAGTCACCTTGACCTGGTTGGCGCCTTGTCCGGTGAGGGTAAATCCGGCGCCGGTAAGGACATCGCCGTCGGAATCCACCTTCCGAACCTGCACCGCCCCGGTGTAAACAATGACATAGTCCTCCGGGGTCTGACCCATGGGGTCGTTACCGGTAGGCTCATTTCCTCCCTCGTAATCATAGTTAGGGTCATTGGAGTACTCCAGATGGACACTGTTGGGGTTTCCGGAACTGCCGATGACTGCATTCTGGTTCAGGGTTGCCCGGTAAGTAAAGCAAACCTTTCCACCGGCAAATTCTTTAAGCCGGATTGCATTATTGATGACAATTTTAAGCGTGGTGGTTCCATCCCCATTAACCGTAGGAGTTACCGTGTAAAATGGGTTATGTTGTAAATCACTTTTAGCCACAGTAGCTGCCAACTCTCCATTTTCACGATAAATGGAAAGGAAATATTCATACCCCAAATCGAATGTAAGTCCCTTGGACAATGTATCTACGATGATGTAGAAATATTTATCATAACCGTCCATACTGGGAACCGTACCGGTCAGGTCAAAGTATACGCTATCCCCCACAGAAGCCACCGTTGTGTCCTTTCCCTGGTCTGCTTCATTGTTGTCCGAGGCAACCTTGGGCGGCACGATCTTCTTCTCAATGGAAGGCGCATCGGCCTTGGCTTCTACCGTCGTATTGCCTACCAGTTCCAGGATGAACTTGGTGTATGCATTGTCCTTGTCTGCATCGGGATCCATATTGCCTTCGCAGAGGAGGTAATACCCTGCGCTCAAACCGGTAAAGGTAGTGGTGTAAGTTTTCTTGCCATCCGTCCCTGGGTTTTCATTCTCCTTAGTAGTAGGAGTCTTGACATTGCCCTCATTCAGATGAGCGCCCACCACTTCGGCAAACTCGTCCAGCTGAACCGCATTGTCTCCCCAGCCGGTCAGAACATCTGCCACATCCTGGGCGCTGGTCACTCTTGCAAAAGGCGTGATTTTTTCCGGCTTGCCATTGCCTTCGACATACTCCGGGTTGGTAAACTTGGCTGTTTTCAGTGCGTTCAACAATGCACTTCCGTTAACACCGTTGCCCCACTCAATATCAACCAAGGTATCTGTGTTGGTTCCCGGCGCCTTGGCTATTGTCCCGCTGAACACCTGGTAGGCCTTATAGTTGTGACCCTTGGTCTCTGATGTGATGGTAAGGGTATAAGTATCCACCGCCCAGGCGGGCACAGCCAGGCTTACCATTATGACAGCCGCTATCAACGCCGCTATCCATCTTTTACAACTTGACATCTTTTTTTCTCCTTTCAATATTTGTCTCTTATTTTTACAGGAATCAAGTTTTCCTTTTTTTACACCTTCTTCCTTGCATCAGGAGCAGGACCGCTGCACCTGCTGTCAGGCCCAGCCCTGCCGCAGTAAAGGGAATGGTTCCCCCTCCGCCGGTCTTGGGGATGGCATAGGTCCGCCGGTTCTGTGCCCGAATCTCAATTCGACGCTGGTATACATTCTCCTGCTCGTTGTCAAAAATAACTTCCTGAGGATCAAAGCCCTCCATCCGGTATCCTTCAGCCGGCCGGAGTTCCATAAGGTAGTACCGTCCTCTCAGCAAGCCGTCCCACTGTATCTGGCCCAGGGCATTGCTGGCAGCCACATCGTAAAGGTAATAGGTCTGGCTGCCCACCTGCTGTGTCATGGCAGGCTTTTCGTCCTGTTTCAGGCCCTGGATGATGGTATCATCCTGATACTCCTCCTGAGTCATCTGATCCCGCTGCTCTATACTGTAGAGTGCAAAGACCGCACCCTGGAGCTTGAGAGAAGGATCTTCATTATCCACCTTGGTTACCAGGAGTTCCCGCTCTACCATCTTGTTGGTACACTGCAGAAGCAGGGATGTGGCACTGTTATGCACAAAGGTGTAACTGTTGGTGGTGGAATCGTTGAGACGGTAGAAGTCATAATCCTTGTAGTCTCCCAACTCAACAATGGTATAGGATTGGCCCTTTATCCAGGTCCAGGGAGTTGTATGCGCAACCCAGCTCCCATTCTCGTACCCATATTGGTAGAGGTCGTTGAGTTTCCTGGTTGCAGAGCTGCTCTCCCCTGCTTTTACAGTGGTCTCCAGATAGGTGAACTGCCGTCCGGCGGCCTGAAGTGCCTGCGCAAAGGCAGCTTCATCTGCAGGGGACTGTCCCTCCAGCGCTTCTCCTGTGTAGATAAGGAATCTGAAGGTCTGATTCTGTTCTACGGCTGTCTCCGTGCCATCTGCATCCACGACCACCTTTTGGAGCCGCGGTGTTTCGGGGATCATGATACCCACCTCCAGAGGTGCGGACTCCAGTTCAACCGAAGCTGTCTGCGGTTTGTAATGGTATCCAAAGGAGTTCCATGCGATTTCACCTGCTGCGGGGGTCTCTCCCTCCGCGATCTCGCATTCAAAAGTAACAAACAGATTGGCCCGCTGAGGAACGATGGCTTCCTGTCCCGCCTTATGGCCAATACACAGCCGAATGGACCGGGAATCATCCTGCACCGCAGCGCTGGTCCATGCGTTGGTTCCCTTCCAATCCTCCTGGGTGAACTCTGTCTTACTGTCAAATTCCACCGTGTAATCCGTTCCCTGGTTCAGAATCACCTTGTTACCGGTTTCTGTCTCATACCAAACCGTCACCTTGGGGTCTTTCTTGAAATTGACCTGGAAGTCACTGTATCGCTCCATATCCGGGTTGAAGGTGAGATGGTCTCCCACCTGGGGCAGATTATCAATGAGATTGATCCACTGGATAGCCTGTTGATCCGGAGAAGAGTTGCCTATCTGCAGGGTATACCGGATACTCCTCTGATCGGTATTCTCTCCTTCTCCCAGAACTATGTACCGTACTGCCTGGGAGGAATCGGTCTTGTTCTCTTCGTCGCCAATTTCGGCAACCCCTTTCAGGGAGGAGGTGAAGATACCGTCCGACACTGTAACGGCTGCACGGGCCTGAATTCCTCTGAGACTTCCGTCCGCATTGTAAACACAGGTACCATCCACCACAGAAGAGGGATCAAACTCCTGCTGCGGATTGATAACCGCATCGTTGATAAAGGTGCTGTAGCGAATCTGGTTGGAGGTATTTTCGCTCCAGAGGGTAATTTCAGCACGGCCAAAGCCCGGAATTGTTCCCAAGGGATTGATCCTTCTCATCACATCTTCGTAAATCATCGGGAAAGTAAGGGTCATGGTCATATTTTCCCCATCGTAACCAAAGCCTACCAAAAGCTGAGCCTCTTTTACATTATTGGTTCCAACCACTACAGGATCTTCCCCTACCGATATGGTAACAGGGACTGCTCCTTCCACAAAGAGCGGCTGCACCGTCACACTGGATACTTTGGAAGCCGGGTCATTTTGGTCCTCTCTTGTATATCCGGTGATTTCAAACAGAGGCGTATCAACCTTTACATTTTCCGCTGCCTCGGTATTGCCGCTGGAATTGTAAATGGTAAGATCTACCTGCCCGGTAAAGGTGTAGGGAGCAGGAAGGGTATCTACCAAGGTGTATCCACGGATGGAGGCCACATCGCTGTTGGTTCCGGTGATCTTCCACTGGATATCATCCGAAGAATAGGCTACTCCGCCACACTCTTTCTCAGAACCGTTCTGATCCCGTACCTTTGTAGCCTGCTTGGTAATGCCCGGCAAAATATCGCCCTGTTGAATGGTCACTTCCGAAGCTACCCACTGCTGGCTGTCACTGTATTTTGTGCTGGTAAATCCATTCTGTGCTGCCTGGTCTGCGGTCCATACCTTGCAGTCGCCATCGTTGGCCGGCCCCCACCGTCTGGTCGTGGTAACATTCTGGCTGCTGGCCACTACACCGGCACCGCTCTGGTCATAGAAGGGCATGGCCACAGTGTTATGAACTTCCTCATCCAGCAGGCTTGGATCGTATTGATTATTCAACCGGCAGGTATATACCAGGCAGATTCCTGCGCCCGGATCAAGATAGCACATATCCAGGTTTTCATCATAATTAATGGTCCGGTTATCATGCACTTCGGGATGTTCAAAGGTAAACCGATACCACCAGCCGTCGCCGGTTTCATCCTCATAGCTTTCCGCATTTACCTCCACTCTTTGCAACTCGTAGGAATCCAGAGGCTTCCCTGCCAGTATGATTTTCTGACCAGTCGTATCCGATTGTTCCTTGGTCAGAAGGGCGGGTTTGGGCTTGCCGAAAGAAGAGGGGATGGTTATACGGGTCCAATCCGGCCCGGAAATAATTCCCTTGAATTCCACATTATCTCCCTGCACATGATCGTATACTTCAGTGAGATACAAGGGCAGATTTCCATCGTTATAGACCATAAGGTAGTAGGTCACATACCGCTGATTATCTTCCAGAGCAGGATAGGTCATACAGGTATCAAACCGGTTGGCTACCATGTACTGTTGCTGTCTTTGGTTCCACTGTATGGTCTCAATGCTGTAGACACCTTTCTGGATCACAGCGTTTACCGGTTCGGCCAGATAATGATAAACAATATCATCCTTGTCTCCAACAACAAAGGAATTGCTCAGTCTGGCGCCGCCGTTTTTCAGACAGTATTCCTCATACAGGCCTCTTCCGTCCTCTGTCTTCACCGTGTTGTCCGGGAACACCAGATCCACATACATGACCAGCTGGGTCCCGCCGGGAGCCTTGATGTCATCCAGCCAGACGATCCGGTACTTGCCCGTTGGTTCATCGTATCTGATTTCCCAGTCAAATACGGCGCTTTCCGGCAATTCTACTCCACTGTCTTCCGGGTAACACTTGTATTCATAGCGCAGGTTCACATTGGTTTTATCCCACTGGAACAGGCCGCAGGTATCCGGCAGTACGTCGTAGACCATACCGCCCGGGGCGATCCCGTCCGTTCCCTTTACACTGTTCAACAGGCGAAGACGATAATGTACCGTTTCCCCTTCCCGGACTACGGTCTCATCATCTTCCTCGATGCTGCCGTCTTCCAGAAGGATTTTTTTGTCCATGGTCATTCCCACCAGAGGGAACCATCCGGTAGGATACCACAAGCGGTCATTATCCCGGTCATTGAGATAAACCACATTGTTCATCCAAAGTACTTCAAAAGCTTCCGGTTCCTCCACCGCAAACTCCACACTGGTAAGCGCCTTGTAGCTGATGGTAAATTCCTGGAGATCCTCTTTGCTCTTAAAAAGGGAGGAATCCAGATACCACTGGGTAATGGTTGCATACCCCCCAGAAACCACCATGTTGTCTCCATCGGGCAGGGCAAACTCTTGGCCTGCGAATTCTGCTTCGCCATCAGACAAGATATACTTTTCCGGATTGGGCACATCGTTGTCCAGATACACGGTTACGTTATCCGCATAGGTATAGCAGTGATCCTGACCGTTACTGTCCTGCCAGGGGGTGCTGCTGACAAACACCCCGTCGTATTTGAAGCTTTCCTCTCCCTCCCGGAGGTCCATGACGAAATATTCAACGCCATCTACCTCATAGGTGTTCATGGGACGACTCTGGTCGTTCGCCCAGGGTCTGTCCTGATTCAGTTCCACCGGGACCAGCATAGCCTGCACGCCGCTCATCACATCCACAATGGGAAGGCCGTCAACACCCCAGTTTTTCATTCCGGTACCATCCGCATTGGATCCTACCCAAACCTTATAATCAAAGACAGATTCATCGGGGATTTCACTTACTTCTCCAATGGGAACACCGTCCAGGAATTGTTCCTTATAAATATAGTAGTCATTATAAAGGTCAATGTCTCTCTCACTGATGAGGGGATTGGACGAGCCCTCGACAAAAAGCCTTGCAGTGTTTTCGTCATCTTCAGTTCGACCATATCCTACATAAGCCTCAGGCGGATAATCTCCCTGCTGGCGATTGAAAAAGCCAAGCGTATCCGACTTCAAAGACTGGAACGAATCCCGCAGCTCAGTGGGGATAAGCATGCGGATCATCTCACCGCTGCGAACAGGAAGGGCTCCGCCGGGATAGCTGGTAAAGTCCCAGTTCACCTTATAAACGGTCTCGTTCACCACTGCAAAGCCTATCTCATCCAGGTAATTTTGCAGATTTCCCTGGGCAACCAGCTTTGGTTCTCCCCCGTCCAGGCTTACAGCCAGCTGCTCTCCCTGACTTTGGATCACAACGGTATGGTTGTCCGTATATACAGGCTGTTGCGTCTTATCCTCCGGCAATTCATCTGCGGCCAAAGCTGTAAGGGTGACTTGGGTAGTACCGTCCACCGCAGTTACGGTACCCAAATTCATTTTAGCATACAGCCGTACCTTGTCGATGGTGAGAGTCAGGTACTGGTTGTATTCCTTGTTGTTGCAGGGACTTTCCTGCCATTCGGTGGCAAAGAAAAGCTGTTCTATTTCTTCCCCGTCAAAGAAGAGACGGGTCTGAGAGCCGGTCATTTCATCGTCCAGCTTTGTGATTGCCCCGGGGCGCATGCCGTCGTTGGTCACATCAATATAGAGATAGTAATCATTGCCGCGATACGGCACGAGCGTACTAACCGGATGCTTGGTCACCTTTACCCGTGCATCACCAGGTTTAATGGTAATAATGGCATCATTGCTGGTCAAAGTGGCCGGTTCCGAGTAAGCATAGGAAATTTGCGTTTCCACATTGATCCGCATTTCCTGATCAATTTCCGCATTGTATTCCGTAGTGGTATCAAAGTTTTCTTTGGGGATCAGGAATTTGACCGGGGTTCCAGAAATAGCGGTGGAAGGCAGATCGTTTTCACCCTCTGCCGCACGCTGGGAAAGATAGAAAATCAGGTTTTCACCCTCTACTTCCAAACGGTTGGGGACCACATAATTACTGTTGAAGGCAATGATCTCGGTTTCTCCCGCATAGAAAGAATTTCCCCGCACCGTTACATTTCCGGCCTTGCAATCATCCAGAATCGATTTGAGCCAGGTCATTTCCTCCGGCATGGTTACAGAGACCTTATACTGTGCCGTCAAAGCGTTGTCCCGGGCAAGAGCAGAATAGTCATTATAAACCGAACGGGGCAGCTTGCTCAGATGGACCGTGCCGGTCACATCATAAACCAGGTTGGCGGGCTGGCCTACCCCTGCACGCTGCAGTTCATTTTCTGTCCGGTCCAGTTTGGTAGTCAGGCTGTAAGGAGTGCGCTCCACCTCCCAGAACATTTCAAAATAGTCCCCATACCGGAAGGCCTTTTCCTGGTCATCCTTCCGATACATTTCCACCCAGGCGATCACATGACCGCCGTCCGTTTCGGGTGCCTGATACTGGAACTGGAAAATGGGAGCGTAGGTGATGCCTGGAGTATCCGGAACAAACTCTACACAGTAGCGCCGTTCCTCTGCATCATCCAAGGTCATTTTATAGCGAATGGTGCCGTTGCCCGAACTGTCATTGTAGGTATACTCGGTATCCAGCTCCATGCCCAGTCTGGCCAGATTCAGATCGCCTTCCGGCGCAATAAAGTACAGGCGGTAAATGTAATTGTTTACCTGTGCCCCGCTGATGCTGAAATTCAGGGTCACAACCGAGCCGGTGCCGCAAATGAGCACATTGTTCTCTACTTGATTAGGGTCAGGCCGTGAT
Source organism: uncultured Gemmiger sp. (assembly GCA_944386495.1). Lineage (GTDB taxonomy): Bacteria > Bacillota > Clostridia > Oscillospirales > Ruminococcaceae > CALXEN01. The sequence goes on from CALXBE010000018.1 coordinate 43,035, forward strand.
CCCATGTCGAGCCGAACGGTCGCCTCATCTCTGTTGCCAAAGAGTTCTTTTGCTGTAATCGTAATATTGTCATCGGGAGACAGGCGGCTCACATTATCCGGAATTTCAACATCGGTAGTATTTCCTGCCAGCCCGGTATTCAGGAAAGGTACGATTCCCAGGGAGGAGAACAGTTTTTCTGCTTCTTCCACCTGGCTATGGCCATTGACACTGACAAGGGTCTGGCAGTCTGCCAGGGCGTAATTGGAGAGGCTCACCTTGCCGGGCTGGACAAATTCAAGGGAAGTCAAAGCCTTGGCAGAGCCAGCAGCCCAGGAATTTACCTGGGTGACCGAATAGGTTTTGTCTCCGCTGGCAATGGTTTCAGGAACAGTGTACTCTGTCAGAGTAGCCGGCAGATAAGCCAGCGCTGCCTCAAGAGTCTCCTCGTTGAGAAGATAGACCACACCTTCTGCCGTCACATGAGCGGGACCGGAAAGAAGGTTGAGGGGCTGAACTGCCACCTGATTTTCTGCGCCCTCGCCCAGGACAAACTCCACCTGGTAAGGACCACCCTCAAACTGCACGGTTCCATCTGCGGCATCGATCCCGGCCAGCAGGTTTGCCGCAAGATTCAAAGTTCCGTTTTCAGATTTGCGCACATGGATTTCCAGTTCCTCTGCACCATGGTTCAGAATATTGGCTCCGACCTGGGTCAGCTGATCCAGAGAGAGTGTGAGCTTTTTCAGAGAGAACATCTGGTACAAAGCTCTTTCATCCAGCCGCTGCAGATTTTGAGGAAGCTCCAGCTCCGTGACTTGCTTGCAGTTGTAGAATGCATCCATTCCAATGGCTGTGAGAGAAGAAGGCAGCAGGATCTTCTGCACATTGATATCATCATAAAACGCTTCTTTGGGGATCTCTGTCAACCGATCAGAAACGGACAAGTCTATTTTGGTCAGCATCGGGCACTGATAAAACGCGCCTTCTCCCAGCTGTGCCACATTCAAGGTTCCAATTTCTGAAAGATTATCACACTGATAGAATGCTCTGGCGCCGATTCTCTCCAGATTGCAGCCGGTCATATCAAAAGCATCCAGAGTCTTGCAGCCATAGAATGCCTCATCCCCAATACTGGTCAGATTGGATTTATCCGGCATAACGATTTGGAGCTTCTCCTGATTCTTAAAAGCGCCTGCTCCAATGCTTTCTACCGTCCCTGCAATGACCACACTTTCCAGGGTGGCCATCCGGACATTGCTTACGGCAAAAGCATTGTCTCCAATGCTCCGCACACCTTCGGGCAATTCGATTTGGGTAACTTTCGTTCCTTCGAACGCACTGCTGCCGATGTTTTGGATGCTTCCGGGGAACAGAACCTCCGACAAGTTGGAGTTGTTGTAAAATGCTTTTTCTCCAATGCTCACAAGGCCCGGAGCCGTGCTCAGATCCACAGACTTGAGTGCAGTCCTCTGGAAGGCGCCCTTCCCAATTTCTTTCAGGGATGCGGGGGCCGTAAAGGTCTCTATTGCAGTTCCCTGGAGGGCGTTCTCATGGATTTTCTCTACAGAGTCCGGCAACTCAAGCGTTTTGATGCTGGTGCACTCTGAAAATACGCCTTCTGGATAGTTTCCTCCCAGTTCCTTCAGGTTGATACTGGCAGAAAAGTCCACATTCTCCAGTTCGGAGCAGCCATAAAATGCTTTGCCGGACACAGAGGTCAATGTCGCAGGAAACTTCACCTCCGTCATGGACATCATGGAAAAGGTCAAGGGCGGGATGGTTTCAAGTTTGGTATTGCTCAGATCCAGTCCGCTTTCGGTCAGGGGCATATAAGAGCCATTGAATGCAGCTAAACCGATAGATTCCAAAGTGCTGGGAAGGGACAGAGAAACAACCTTTGAGTAGTCGCCAAGGAAGGGAGAGAAGGCATTCATAGAGATGGTGGTAACCCCTTCCCCAAGAACGATCCGATATATCTCGTCTGTCCAGGACTTCCAGGGGGCACTTCCCAACCCAATCACGCTGGGCATAGGACCGGTTCCGGAAATGATCAGGTCATACAAAGGCTGATCTTCAGTGGACTCAGCATCCTCCACCAATTTCCAGGTCAGGGTGCACTCAGGATCGATCTCAGTAAAATCTCCTTCTTGAAACACATCTCCTGCCGCAAAAGTGGTGACCATTGAACCGTCTACAACATCTTCCCCGTTGGGAGCAGGAGTAGGCTCTACAGTGGGTGTTGCAGTGGGCTCAGCCGTAGGCTCCACAGTGGGTGTGGCAGTGGGCTCAGCTGTAGGCGCAGCAGTAGGCGTGGCACTGGGCTCTGCGGTAGGCTCCGCAGTGGGTACTGCAGTAGGCTCTGCGGTGGGCGCAGCAGTGGGAGCCGCTGTGGGGGTGGCGGCAGGCTCACTGCTGGGCGCAGGGGTGGCCTCCGTGCCGGTATCGCTGGTTTCATTCATCAGCGAGACCAGGGTATAGCATCCGTCACTATGGGTATGTTCCTCCACAGCGCAGACCAGTGCTCCTGTTTCATCATAGCAGGAGGTGTCATGGGTATGCTCCTGCTTTCCACAGCTCAGGATAAGAGCCTGATTTTCCAGGGCCTGTACAGGCTGAACAAAGGTCATCAGCATGCTGAATACAATGCAGACCGAGAGCATTGCCGCTATGCCGCGCTGTTTCCTGCTGTGATTTTTTTCACGGTAATAGTTTGTGTATTCCATCTCCGGTAAAAATCCTTTCCTCTTCTGTGCATTCTATAAACTTCAAATTGTACCTAAATCCGTCAGGGGCCAGACTCTGAAAATAACCTTTCCCACGATCTGGTCCGAAGTGATGGTGCCAATCATGCTCAGCCGGCTGTCTGCCGCCGAACTCCGGTGATCCCCCATCACAAACAAGCGGCTTTCCGGCACCTGGTAAGGATAACTCAGGTCTGAGTCTCCGTATTCCTTTTCCTCCAGGTAGGGTTCCTCAAGCAGTTCTTCGTCAACATAGACGCTGCCGTCCTCCTTGATGTCTACCCATTCTCCGGATGTCGCGATCACCCGTTTCAGCAAAATCTGATTATTGTAATAGAAGGCGACCACATCTCCTGTTTTGAACTTTTTGCTCCGAACGGCCACCACATATTGGCCTTCCTCCAGGGTAGGATTCATGCTGCCGCCGTCTATCCGCAGAACCGATACAAAGTAGGTTGCAAATAACACCGTTGCTGCGGCCGCCACCACCAATATCCAGATGGTGCTCCACAAAGCACTCCAGCAGCTTTTGATATGTTTTCGCCTTTTAAGTTCCTGGTCAAGCTCTTCCACCGTGGGGCGGGGAGCTGATATTCTTTCGGTTGACATACGCTCCATTTCCTTTCCCCGCTAGGCTTGTTTCTTTGTATGCAGAATCTTGAGCCCCTGAGCCTCCAGCTTTTCCTTCAGCTCCGGATTGTCCAGGCAGCACCGCTCCACCATCCGGGCAAAGGCCTGCCGCTGCCGTTCCACACGCTGGGCGGCTTCTTCCTCCATCTGACGGCAGCGGGCCCGGGTCTGGGCAAGCTCCTCCTGCATCTGTGCATCCAGGTCTCCCCTCTCCGAGGACCCTGCCTTTACACTTTCCAGATACTGCTCGGCTGCCGCCTGTGCGGCCTCAAAAACGCCGTTCAGCTTGAGGGCCGCCTCTGCAATGGACCCGCATTCCTGGAGCCCGATCCTTTTATCCTCCAGCTGTTGCTCCAGCCGGGCATTCTCTTCTTTCAGTTCATTGATCTCTGCTTCCTGGTCCCGCAGCATTGTCAGAAGTTCTGTCTTACTCATGCTGCGCAGATCATTCTCTTTCTTTTTCCCCAGCATTTCCGGTCCACTTCCTTCCTGCTGTTTAGTATAAATATAATTTTAGGCAGCACCCAGTCCGCCTTTGCGGAATGGTGCTGCCCTATCTTTTGGTTTTTACTGATTATTCACATTCTGTGGCAACTGGCATTTATTTTTTTCTTACTCTATCCAGAAAACGCACCATCTTGTTTAAGTTTAACACTCTTTTCAAATAAAGTCCATATTTCGAACAAAAGTGAAGTAATAGTCATACCTATTTTGCTAAAAATCACAACTTCGTTTTTCAATTTTTTTCATACTTTCGTTCTTTCTCTCTTTGCTGTTTTTCCTCAATGCGGTCCTATTGTAGATATGCCTTTGTCAGGCCTTATTGGAAAGTCTTACAGTCCTGGTTTCTGCTTGGTATTTCAACCGGATACAGTGGATTGCATCGACTTTCAGCTCATGCTCGGTGACTGCGGGCACACCTTTTTTCATCACCGAGGAAAACCTGGCAGCTTGGCGGTTTGACAGAACACAGTTGATTCTCCGGTGCCGCTAAAGCGCTCTTTTTGTCTGAGCAACCAGCACTCCTTTTTTCCTGTTAATTTGAAAAAGACTTTACTAATGTGAAAAAACATGGTACTATGACGACAATATCTCCTGATTCTTGCGGAAAGGTCCGGGCTGTCACTGCAAAGAATCAGGAGTTTGAAGACTTCGGGCAGAATGAACTTTTCCGGATTGGGAGAGTTATAGAAAGGAGATTCATAGAAATATGGCCAACCTTCTAACTTCTGTTTTGAACTTTTTTCAAAGCAGCTCCTCATCGCAGGAGGTGAAAAGCGGGAGCAAAGACATGAACCCGGAATTGAACAAGGAGACCCCATCAGCGGTTGGCGCGTTCCGGGAGAAGATTGCAAAGCAGGCCGAGGCGATATGGGCTGATGGCCCCCACCCCACCGACATCTTCACCGGCTTTGTTCTATTGTCCAAGGGTACATGGGATCAGGAGCAGTTCACCCGGGATATGAAGGAAAAGTGGGACATCATCGTGGATGAATGTGATGCCAGCGAAGAAAAGGGCAATAATATACTGGTATTCCGAGTAGATGATATGCTGGCTGCCGTCAGCCTGATCGACTCTCCTATTCCCGGTGGCGAAGCCGAAGCAAACGCCAAAAACAACTATATGTGGTCGGATGCAGTCAAAGCCGCCAAGGAACACCGCAGCCACCTGATAGTGGCGGTCCTTGGCAAAGAAGAAGATTTACTGGAAAAGGGCAAGCTGTTCACCAAAGTACTTGCCGTCTGCTGCTGTCAAAAGTATGCCACCGGCATCTATACCAGCGGCGTGGTATTTGAGCCTCGGTTCTATGAGGCTTTTGCCAACATGATGAAGAAAGGTGAACTCCCCATCTTCAATTGGGTCTGGTTCGGCTTCTGGCAGAACAAAAAGGGTATGAATGGTTACACTTCCGGTCTGGAGGCGTTCGGCAAAGAGGAAATGGAGGTCCTGGGCACCAATGCTGACCCAAGCGATTTGCGGGGCTTTTTGGCCAGTCTTGTGTCCTATGTACTGGAAAATGATGTGGAACTTCATAATGGAGAGACCATTGGCTTTTCCGCAAATGATAGGCACACCATCACCCGCAGCCCCGGTGTCGGCTTACCAAAGAATCAGATGACTCTGAAAATTTCCTGAATTTCCGCGGACGGATGCCCGAGAGACAGCGCTGAAAATAATCCTTCCTATAAGGCACCCTGAAAACAAAAAATCCGGTGTTCCCAGATTTGCACCGGAGAAAAATAGAGTTTGTTGAGGAACTCATCCATTCCGAAAAGCCCTGGCCGCCTTCCCGTTGTGGTGGATACCTTCTGCCGGATATTACGCCCTTCCATGAAGGTGCGGAAAGCCAGCGGGAGGTTGCCCAGTGGAAAAAAGAGAAGAAACAGGAATAAGAGTATATCAGAGGCGAGGTGTCATCCAACAATGGTGACATCCCGCCTTTTTGCGTTCATATAGCTCCTTTCCTCCCTCGGGCAGAGCGATTGGCTTCTCCGGGCTCGAATATAACAAATAATCTGACCCTATCTTCTAAGGGAAAATAAGTTGGTTGATGACTTTATAGAGTTCCCGTAAAAAGTTGCGCAGCAAGATTTTATGGGGAAAAGGAGTTGGGACAGAATGAGTAAGAAGCGATTTTAAACTATTTAAAACAAAAAAATCGCTGCGAACGATATGCCGTCCGCAGCGACGCCGCGACGGATGAGGCCGCCCCGGAGGGGGAAGTGTATCGGAACATACCCAATGAAAAATAATAGCAAAAAAGAAAGCCACCGCTGGGGCTCCTATGAAAGGTTGCAACACAAATAGATTGTCCCCGGTAGCATGCGCCCAGTCCCGGCACCCGCGGCCTAAGAAACAGTCCACTGGACTGTTTCTTTCCCGCTGACTCAATGGGGCCCCCGGAGAAGATTGCGAAGCAAGATTCTCTGGGGAAGTGGAGGAATAACGGAGCGCTCTGAGAAATATCTTGACCACAGGTCAGATATTTTGAAGGCAGCGAAGTACATTCCGACACTATCGGCCTGTTCTCGTCCGGAAGGCAAGCCAAAAAGAACACCCGCAAGTCGGGACACGACGTTCTCTGGGGGCCCCCGTGAAAGGTTGCAAAGCAAAATTTCACGGGGAAAGCGAGGAATAACGCAGCGGTATAAGGAAAGCCCCAGGCCGAAGCCTGGGGCTTTTTGAATGGAGCGAAGTCCATTCCGAGCTGGTGCACTTCCAGGGACTCGAACCCTGGGCCCACTGATTAAGAGTCAGTTGCTCTACCAACTGAGCTAGAAGTGC
>CALXBE010000019.1 GCA_944386495.1 uncultured Gemmiger sp.
GGTTAGGGGAGTAAAATACCATTCCTGTATTTCGTCTGGCGAGATCGGGTGAAAACTTACATCGTATCCCATAAAAGCCCTCCTCGAAAAATGGGGTTGTTGTTTGGCTATGATTCTATTATACCCCACCAAAGGCCCGGGGTACAGGGAATCGCAGTTTTTTTACAGTTTGTCAATATAAAATATAGAGAATTGTCCTGCCGGAAGGGAGAAAAACGGGGGATTTTATCCCGGATGGGAAAAAGAAAAGGCCGGACCAGGGTGCTGCGCCCGGTCCGGCCTTGTTGATTATTCGGTTTGGGGACTTGGGGTGAACTCTTCCAGCAGCAGGCTCCCGTCCTTCCCGCTGAGGGAAAGGGTGTAATGCCGGACACTGCCATCGGTGTCGGTGTAGGCGATTCCCCGCCCCGGCAGGTCCCCGGCAAAGGTGGTGGTCACCAGAAGGGGAGTGTGGGGGGAGAATACATCCAGGGAATAGAGGGTTTCCGTGTCCCAGGTCAGGTCCCCTTCCTCCTCCCGGGGGGTGAGGGCCAGAAACTGAAAATCGGTCACCTGCCGGTCAGTGGCAATGACGATTTGTACTTCATGACCGGTGGATTCCTCATGAAACTCTATATATTCCTGGGGCTGATGGTCCTCTGCAAAGGCGGCGGTGAGGAAGGCAGGCCCGGTAGGGGCAGCGGTCACCACCGGCGGGGCGGAAGGACCGGGGGCAGCGGTGGCGCCCACCGGGGATTCCTCCGGCTCCTGGCCGCAGCCGGTAAGGAAAAGCGTGCAGGCCAGCAGACTTACCACCAGCCGGGAAAACAGAATATGAACCATCCAGGGCACCCCCTCGAAATAAATCTTCTTTACACAGTTTATCAGATTCAAACAGCTTTGAAAATGGTTTTTCCAATTCTTACCGGAGCAAAAAAGGCCCCCCGGTTTCCCGGGAGGCCAGAGGGGAGAAAAACAAGGGATTCTTACCGGAGCTCCAGAAGGTCCTGACCGGGCTGAACAGTGCCCTGGGCCAGGGGAGTGAGGGAAGAATACTCCTCGCTGTTGCAGAGGATAAGGGGGGTGACGGTGGAATATCCCGCCTGCCGGATGGCTTCCAGGTCAAAGGAGATAAGCAGGTCGCCCTTCTTTACCTCCTGCCCGGCCTGGACATGAGGGGTGAAGTGCTTTCCTTCCAGCTTGACAGTGTCAATGCCGATATGAAGGAGCAGCTCTGCACCCTGGGGAGTGACCAGGCCAATGGCGTGATGGGTCTCAAACAGGTTATCCACGGTTCCGTCGGCGGGGGCGAAAAGCTGACCTTGGGTGGGCTGGATGGCAATGCCATCCCCCAGAGCGCCGGAGGCAAAGGCCTCATCGGGAACCTGGTCCAGGGGCATCACCTCACCGGCCAGAGGGCTGGCCAGCACCTGGGATTCATGGGCGGCCTTAGGGGCGGCTTTCTTGGCAGGAGCCTCGGGGGCGGGAACGGAAACGGGGGCATCAGCGGCAGGGGTCTCCAGATAATCTTCCAGATTGGACTTGATGACGGACACCTGAGGCCCGTAAATCACCTGGATGCCGTTCCCTTTGTGGACCACACCGGAGGCGCCGCTCTGCTTGAGCAGGTCGTCCCGGACCAGAGCAGGGTCATGGACGGTCACCCGGAGCCGGGTGGCGCAGCAGTCCAGGTCGGACAGGTTGGGCTTGCCCCCCAGACCGGCCAGGATAAGGGCGGAAACGGCATCCTCCCCGGCGGCAGCGCCGGAGGCGTCGGGACCCACCCCGGTCTTCTCCTTGAAGTCGGCACGGGTGTAGAGCTTGGTCTCCTCCCCGTCGGCTTCCCGGCCGGGGGTCTTCAGGTCAAACTTCCGAATCATAAAGGTGAAGGTGAAGTAGTAGAGGAAGAAGTAGACAATGCCGACCACGACCACCCAGATCCAGTGGGTCTTTTCATTCCCCTGGAGAATACCGAACAGGGTCAGGTCAATGAGGCCGCCGGAGAAGGTCATGCCTACGCAGACATTGAGCATGTGCATGAGCATGTAGGCCAGACCGGCATAGACACAGTGGACCGCATACATGGCGGGGGCCACAAAGAGGAAGGTGAACTCCAAAGGCTCGGTGATACCGGTGAGCATGGAGGTGAGGGCGGCGGAGAGAAGCAGACCGGCCACCACCTTCCGCTTTTCGGGGCGGGCGGTGCGGTACATGGCCAGAGCGGCTCCGGGCAGGCCGAAAATCATCAGGGGGAACTTGCCGGCCATAAACCGGGTGGCTTCCACCGAGAACTGGGTCACATTCTTGGAAGCCAGCTCGGCAAAGAAGATGTTCTGGGCGCCCTGAACGGTGACCCCGTCAATGATGGCCGTGCCGCCCACTGCGGTCTGCCAGAAGGGCATATAGAATACATGATGAAGTCCGAAGGGAATGAGGGCCCGTTCAATGAGACCGTAAATCCAGGTGCCGGCGTAGCCGGAGACCAGAACCAGGTTCCCCAGCATGCCGATGCCGGTCTGGACCACAGGCCAGACAAAGAACATGGCAATGCCTACCAGCAGGTAGACGGCGGTACAGACAATGGGAACGAACCGGGTGCCGCCGAAGAAGGAAAGGACCTGGGGCAGCTGAATCTTATAGAACCGGTTGTGAAGGGCAGCCACACCCAGACCAACAATGATACCCCCGAATACCCCCATCTGAAGGGTGGTGATGCCCAGCATGGAGGTGGTGGTGTTGGGAGCCATGGCTTCCACGCCGCCGGCGGCATGGATCATGGCGCTGATGGCGGTGTTCATGACCAGGTAGGCGATGGCGCCGGAGAGGGCCGCAACCTCTTTCTCCTTCTTGGCCATGCCAATGGCCACGCCCATGGCAAAGAGAAGGGCCAGGTTGTTGAAGATGGCGCTGCCGCACTGGTTCATAATGTCCAGCACAGTGTATACAGCGCTGCCGGGATAGATAATACCGGTCAGGTTGTAGGCTTCCAGCATGGTCTCATTGGTGAAGGAGCTGCCGATACCCAGCAGAAGACCTGCCACCGGAAGCAGGGCGATGGGGAGCATGAAGGAGCGGCCGACCCGCTGCAATACTCCGAAGATCTTGTCTTTCATACAGATTCCTCCTGAAAAAAGAAAAGGTTGAAAAAGGGTATATATAAAAACAGACCCATACGACCCTGTCCTTTGGGGGCAGAGCCATACAGGTCTAGCCTGCACAGAAATCGGTGGGTGCAGTAACTATCCAGTCAAATTCAGTTGTAAAAAGGGTCAGGAGACAGGCTCCTCCAAATCGCCCGCCACCCGCTTGAGATGGATGGTCAGGTAAATCAGCTCCTCCTGGGAGAGGGTCTTGTTCCAGGCGGTCTGGATGTATTGGCCCACTTCCTGGGCGCATTGGTAATGGCGGGGGCAGCTCTGGGCAATGAGGGCCCGGAAGGAGGCATCGCTCTGGGCGGGGGAATCCTCCATCAGCTTATCCTGGAACAGCCGCTGGGCAAAGTACCGCAGATGTACCACAAACCGGTGAAAGTTGAGGGACTGCCGGTCAAAGCTGCTGCCCTCCCTGTAAAACCCTTCCACCACCCCGATGACCCCGTCAATGAGCTGGGTGATTTGATACATCTCGCTCATTTTGGTGTTGAGCTGGGCGTTTACAATGTGGAGGGCAATGAAGGAGGCTTCGTCCGGGTGAAGAGTGACCCCCAGATTTTCCTTGACCAGTTCCAGGCACCGCTGGCCCAGCTGGTACTCGGTGGGGTAGTAGCAGAGGATGCTCCCGGCCAGAGGATTCTCAAACTCGATGCCCTGTTCCTTCCGCTGGATGGCAAAGCTCACATGGTCGGCCAGGGTGATGAGAAGGCTCTCGTTCAAGGGCTGGGGGATGGAGGCTTTTATCATCCCGATCATCTCCTCGGTCAGCCGGAGATGTTCCAGGGGGATCTGCTCCACCAGCTCCCGCAGCTTCCGCTGCTCCGCTTTCCCCTCCATCCGGTAGACTTTTTCCACCTGGGCGGGGTCCACAAACTGGGCTACCTTCCGGCCAAAGCCCAGGCCCCGGCCGGTAACGATCATTTCGCTGCCTTTTTCATCAATGACACAGAGGATGTTGTTGTTGATCACCTTTTTGATCCGCACAGCTGACACCCTCCTCCTCTCGGCGGCGGGTAAAAAAAATACCAGCCCCATCAAACACCATTCCTGCAACAAGAAGAAGGTCTTAACGGAGTTGGTCTAGCCCGCATTACCGGTAACAATCCAACCAGGCCCACCGGGGCCACTGATCACTGGGTAAAGAATACCACTCCCCAAAGGGGAAGTCAACGGTTTTTCCTGATATACCAGGGATTTTGGCAGGTTGCCATATTTTCCCGGGGCTCTTTTGGTCAGCCTGACAAAAATATATCAGACGGACAACTGTTTACAGAAAGGAAACAGTTTGGAGATAAAGTAGAGGTAATGGAAAAGGAGATGATTTTATGAAAAGGCTTTCCCTTCTGGCGGGAGCTGCCCTTCTGCTGGCCCTCCTGGCCGGGTGCGCCGGGGTGCAGGACCCGCCTGCCCCCACACCTTCCATGGCCCCTGTCCCTGAGATGACCTCTTCTCCCAGCCCATCCCCGGAACCTACCCCCGACCCCATGGCAGGCCAGGAGGTGGACTCCACCGACCAGTTCCTTACCCCGGACCAGGAGGAAGTCTTTCAGCGGGCCCGGGAGGCCACCTATACCCTCCAGGGGCTGGGGGACAACATTGTCAGCTTTGGCTTTGTCCAGCAGTCGACTGACGGCAGTTTTGTGGACCAGGTGGAGGGGGAATACTACCTCTTTGAAAATACCTATGAGGAATATGTCCAGCTGATGGAAAGCATTTTCACCCGGAATGTGCTGGATGACCCCCGGTACAGCCTGGACCGGAAATTCATAGATTATAATGGCCAGCTGGCCTGCTATGGAGGGCCGGGAGGCTGTTCCATGACCATGGTGGAAGGGTACACCCGGTATGTGGCGGAGGAATACCCCGACACCTACCGGCTGGAATACCGGGATGGGGAGAAGGTGGAATTCACCCTCATTGCCCATTACGATGCCAACTGGGACAAGGGAGAGTCCATGGAGGTGTACACGGTGGAATATCCCATCCGGCTGGTGAATACGGCCCAGGGCTGGCGGGTGGACCAGTTCCACTCCGCCGTGTATGGCTGATAAAAACAGAAAGGGAGCCTTCCCCGGGGGAAGGCTCCCTTGTTTTATCGCCGGAAAACTGCGGCAGCGGTGACCAGAACCATGAAAAGGGTGGTCAGAAGGGTGGAGATCCAGAAGGCGGCGCCCCCTTCCGAGAGGATCTGGACAATGGAGAGGACCGAGGCCAGAATAGAGACGATGCCGAAAAGGGTGATTAGATTGAAGATGGTCTCGTTCCGGGCCCGCTCCACCTCCTCCTGATGGGCGGCCAGCAGATTCAGCTTGTCGGTCACATCGCTGATGGCGGCAGGAATGTCGTTTACCTCCAGCAGGTTGGCGTAAATCTGCTTTACATTGTGCCACCGGGACAGATTGGCGGGGACCACCGTGCCGAAGGCCCGGAAATTGAGCATCAGGTTTTTCAGGCTCCGGATTTCTTTCTTCTCCAGGCTCACCATAAGCTGGGTGAACCGGAGACAGGTGTACTTTTCATAGAGGGCCAGCAGCACCACCGGAAGCCCGTCCCGGGCCTGGGCCTGGCGCTCGGCCTCCAGGTTCATTTCCGGGTCAGCGGTAATGTAGGAGATGGTCTGGCTGGCCACACAGCAGCCCCAACGGTATTTGTCCCGGGCCAGATTCCGGGCGGCGTAAACATACCGGATGTCCTCCTCCGCCTGGTCCTGGGCAGGAGCCTGGGGGGATTTCATCTTGTGGAGGGAGAAGGTGATCTGCCGCAGTTCTTCCAGGGTCTGGAACCACTGGGGCATGACCCCGAAAATGTAGGCGTAGTTGTCCAGCAGCCAGGGGGAATCCCCGGGGAAAAACTTTTCCAGCCCCAGGGGGTCCATCAGCTGGGAGAGCCAATGGTCCGGATTGAGGGGATGGGAAGTCCCCGTCTGGTCCAGCCAGAAAAAGGGCGCCTCGTTCTTGGCAAAGCCCGGGTTGCAGATGGCGGCCAGGGTCTCCATCCTGTCAAAGGAGAGCCCCAGACAGAGGAAGGCCACCTGGGTGTGGAAAAGGTAAAGGTAGGAACGGTCCAGGGTGAAGGTGAATTCCTGGTCCGGCTCCCCCACCCGGAAGGAGACAGGCCGACCTTCCAAAGGCCGGGTGAGCAGCTCCGGTTCCAGACAGACGCCCCAGCCCACCGAGCCGGGGCCGTCCTTCACCAGCATGGCCTTGATGTTCTCGTTCAGGTCGGGGGTGGTGGGCACCAGGGTGCTCCCCCAGGCAGCCAGCTTTTCCCGGTCCAGGTCCTGGGGCCGGAATTTCAAAGGGAGAATGAGAAAACAGCCGTACCGGGCTTCTTGAACCATATCCATGGAGAGTCCTCCTTTTAGCAGAATGTCTTTGAAAACATTGTATTCCTTTGGGGGAAACTTGTCAAAATAAAGTGAAAAATCCCACAAAAAAGCCCCGCTCCCGGCAAAGCGCCGAAAGCGGGGAAAGGAAGGAGAAAGAAATTTTCAGGCAAGGCGGCCGTACAGTTCCAGCTGCCGGTGGATCTTGGCGGCCAGGGCATGGTCAAATGCCCCGGGCAAAGCCCGCCAGCACCAGTTTCCTCCCAGGGTGGAGGGGGTGTTCATCCGGCTGCTGTGGCCCAGACCCAGCAGGTCCTGAGCCTGGACGATGGCCAGGTCTCCCACGCTGGCCCAGGCGGCGGCCATCATTCCCCAGTGATATCCCTCCTCCCGGGTCAGCCGGAGATATTCCACTGCCAGGGCGGTATCATCAGCGGGGGCGGTGTCAAACCAGCCCAGAATGGGCTCGTTGTCGTGGGTGCCGGTGTAAACCACACAGTTCCGGGGATAGGTGTGGGGAAGGTAATCCCCCCCGTCCCGGCTGTCAAAGCCGAACTCCAGCACCTTCATGCCGGGGAACCCGCTGTCCGCCAGAAGCTGGCGCACATCGGGGGTCAAAAAGCCCAGGTCCTCGGCAATGATGGGCAGCTTGCCCAGGGCTTTCTCCACCGCCCGGAACAGGGCAATGCCGGGGCCGGTCCGCCACTGGCCGTTGCAGGCATCCGTGCTGCCGTAGGGGATGGAGTAGTATCCTGCAAAGCCCCGGAAATGGTCGATGCGGAGAATGTCGTAGGTGCTGCAAAGCACCTGGATGCGGCGGATCCACCAGGTAAAGCCGTCCCGGGCCATGGCCTCCCAGTCATAGAGGGGGTTCCCCCAGAGCTGGCCGGTGGCGGAAAATCCGTCGGGAGGGCAGCCTGCCACCTGGGTGGGAAGCAGGTCCTCGTCCAGCTGGAAGGCGGAAGGGTCGCTCCAGACATCCACGCTGTCCGCTGCCACATAGATGGGCAGGTCCCCGATGATCTGGATCCCCCGGCTGTTGGCGTACTCTTTCAGGGATCTCCACTGGGAGAAGAAAAGGTACTGGACTGCTTTCCAGAAGTCCACCTCCTCCCCCAGTTCCTCCCGGGCCCGGGCCAGAGCCTGAGGCTCCCGGTTTTTCAGGGGCTGGGGCCACTGGGTCCAGGGGCCGCCTCCGTTCTGGTGCTTGAGGGCCATAAAGAGGGCGTAGTCCTCCAGCCAGAACCGGTTCTCATTACAGAAGCTTTCGTACTGGTTGGGAGACCGGGCCAGAAGCCGGCGGCAGGCCAGGGCCAGCACCCGGAACCGGTTCTGGTACAAAAGGCCGTAATCCACCCGGGCAGGGTCATCCCCCCAGGGAAGGTTCTGGTATTCGGACTTCTGGAGCAGGCCCTCCTCCTCCAGAAGGTCCAGGTCAATGAAATAGGGATTGCCCGCAAAGGTGGAGAAGGACTGGTAGGGGCTGTCCCCATAGCTGGTGGGACAGATGGGAAGGAGCTGCCAGTACTTCATCCCTGATTGGACAAGAAAATCAACAAATGACCGTGCGCTCTGCCCCATGGTCCCCATCCCGTAGGGGGAGGGAAGGCTGGACAGATGCAACAGCACACCGGCTGCACGCAAGGGTCGTTCCTCCTTTCGATGGTGGGTTAAAACCGGAGCACGCTCTCCCCCTCCACCAGCTGGTAGGGGACCAGCTCATGGACGGCAGGGGCGTCCTCCTCAATGCACTGGATGAGGAGCGCGACCCCCCGTTCCGCCATTTTTTCCGCAGGCTGGCGGATGGTGGTAAGCCGGGGAATCAGGTATTCCCCCAGTTCCAGCCCGTCAAAGCCGCAGACCGAAACATCCTGGGGGACCCGAAGCCCGTGGTCCTGCAAAGCCCGGATGGCGCCTATGGCCATAATGTCGCTGAATGCGAATACGGCGGTCAGGTTGGGCCGGGCGGCCAGCAGCTGTTCCATGGCCTTGTATCCCCCTTCCAGGGTATACCGGGCCTGGGTGTACCGGGTGGCGGCATCGTAGGAAATGCCCAGCCGGGAAAAGGCGGACAGGCAGCCGCTGAGCCGGGCAGCGCTGGGCTGGCTGGATTCCAGGAAGCCCCCGATCAGCTCGATCTGACGGTGGCCCTGGGCCCAGAGATGGTCTATCATCCGGGCGGCGGCGGACACATCGTCCACGCTGACACTGGACAGGTTTTCAATGGGCTGGCTGGCGGCGGTGTTGGTCATAAGCAGGCAGGGAACGCCCAGCTCGGTAAGCTGGGGGGTAAAGTTCTCCCGGTTGGAGCCCAGGAACACCACCCCCCGGGGCTTGTGCTCCCGGCAGATCTGCCGGGCCCGCTCCACCTCGTTGTCCGCTTCGTCGATGTAGTAGACCATGCTGCTGTATCCGGCGGCGGAACACTGGGCCTGGAGCTTTTCCAGCACCAGGGCAAAGAGCATGTTGTGGGTGCCCTTTACGATCATGGCGATTCCCTGGGACTGCTGCTGTTTCAGACGGCGGGCATTGGTGTTGGGCTGGAATTTGTGTTTTTGAATCACCTCCAGAATCCGCTGGCGGGCCTGGGGGCTTACATTGGGGTTGTTGTTCAAAACCCGGGAGACGGTGCCAACTGCATATCCGGCTTCCCTGGCAATATCTTTGATGGTCATGGGAAAGGCCTTCTTTCTTGGAAATTTCCCGGGAAGGGGCAGGCATCAACCCTTGACGGCACCGGCCACGACCCCTTCAATGATGTACTTCTGGCAGATAAGGTAAAGGATGACCACCGGCAGAACGGTGAGCATGATGCAGCCCATCATGGGGCCCATTTCCACCTTGCCGTAGCTGCCCCGGAAATACTGGATGGCCATGGGGATGGTCCGGTAGGACTTGATGTCCAGCACCAGGGTGGGAAGCAGGTAGTCGTTCCAGACCCACATGACTTCCAGAATGGCGGTGGAGATCATGGTGGGCTTGAGGATGGGGCATACCACCTTGAAGAAAATCTGGAGGGGATTGCACCCGTCGATCATGGCGGCTTCCTCAATTTCCACCGGCATGGATTTCATGAATCCGGTGAACATAAAGACGGCCAGACCGGCGCCGAAGCCCAGGTAGATGATGCAGATATTGTAGGGGTTGTTCAGCTTGAGGGTATCGGCGGTCTTGGCCAGGGTGAACATGACCATCTGGAAGGGGACCACCATGCTGAACACACAGAGATAATACATGGCGCTGGACAGCTTGCCCTTTACCCGGGTAATGAACCAGGCGCACATGGAACAGCAGAGGAGGATAAGGAAAACCGAGGAGACCGAGATAAACAGGCTGTACCAGAAGGACTGCAAAAAGTTCATGGAGGTGATGCCTGTAATGTAGTTCTGGAACTTTACAAAGGTCTCAGCGGTGGGCAGCTCAAACACCGTGGCGGTGGTGATGGCCCGTTCGGTTTTCAGGGAGTTGATAAGAATCAGGAAGATGGGGTAAACATAGGCGATGCAGAGCAGGCCCAGCAGGACCGAAAGCACAGCATTTACCCGGCGGGTCATTTTACTGGCACTCATTACTGCTGCACCTCCTTGGAACGGGTAATACGAAGCTGGATCAGGGCGATGACAATGACCGCCAGGAAGAATACCACAGCCTTGGCCTGGCCGATGCCCTTCCACTGGGGCCCGCTGCGGGCGTAGAAGGTATCGTAGATGTTGTAGGCCAGCATCATGGTGGACTTGGCGGGTTCGCCGCCGGTCAGGGACAGGTTCTGGTCAAAGAGCTTGAAGGAGTTGGTCAGGGTGAGGAAGGTGCAGATGGTAACGCTGGGCATGACCATGGGAATCTTCACCTTGGTCAGGATCTGACGGGAGTTGGCGCCATCGATTTTGGCGGCCTCGATCAGGTCGGGGGGAACATTCTGGAGTCCCGCAATGTAGATGATCATCATGTAGCCGATCTGCTGCCAGCACATGAGGATGATCAGGCCCCAGAAACCGTAGGTGGCGTTCAGGGTGATCAGAGGCTTGCCCAGAATGGTCAGGATACCGTTGAACAGGGTTTGCCAGATGTAGCCCAGCACCACGCCGCCGATCAGGTTGGGCATGAAGTAGACGGTACGGAACAGGTTGGTCCCCTTGATGTGCCGGGTGAGAAGGAGGGCAAGCCCGAACCCGCACAGGTTGATGAGAACGGTGGAAACAATGGTGAAGAGGGTGGTAAAGGCAAAGGCGTGGGTAAAGGTGTTGTCAGCCCAGACACTGATGTAGTTCTGAAGCCCCACAAAGTTTACCCGGTCTACGGTGATAAACTGACAGAAGGAAAGTCCGATCCCCCAGATAAAGGGCCAGATAAAGCCGATGATAAAGGCCGCCAGAGTGGGGAGAACGAAGATGGGCCAGAATTTTCGGATGGATTTTTCCATAACATCATTCCCTATTTTTTGTAAAAAAAGCGGGAGGGGTGGGCGACATTCGCCCGCCCCTCCCGCATGGTGTTTAGTCCTTGACTTTGGGTCAGTGCAGCTTTGTTAGCCTGCGTTGGCGCTGAGAGCGACCTCAGCAGCCCAGCCGTCCACAAAGGCGGTCACAACGCCGTCCCAGTCACCGGTGCCGGCGGCATAAGCGGTGAGGGCGGAGCCTACGCCGTTCTTCCAGTTCTCGGAAGGCATGGTGGTGAAGGTCCAGGCTACGGGAACCTTACCGGCGGCGGTCATCTCGCTGTCCTGCTTTACAAACAGGTTGGTGGACTCGGCAGCGCCCTTGAAGGGGATAACAAAGCCCATCTCGTTGGCCAGGGCAGCGGTGCCTTCCTCGGAGGTGACACACCAGGTCAGGAAGTCCAGAGTAGCCTGGATATCTTCTTCGGGAGCAGCGTTGTTGATGCACCAGTAGTTCTCGCAGCCGGTGCACAGGCCCTGGTTGGCCTCGTCGCCTACGCCGATGTAGATGGGGATCATGGCCAGCTGGTCGTCGGTGAAGCCGTTCTCACCGGTCAGGTTGACATACTCCCAGGAGCCGTTCTGATAGAAGACGGCTTCCCCTGCCAGGAACTCGTTCCGGCTGTCGTCGCCGGTCTTGCCGGCCAGCTGGGTGGGATCGCAGGTGGAGTTGTTGATGTACAGGTCAAAGATGTTCTTGTAGTTGTCCAGGTAGGTGCCCTTGATGGCATCGGTGGAGGTGATGCCGTCTGCCTGGTACTCAAAGTAGATGGGCAGGTTGGCCAGGTGGGTCTTGTAACGCCAGTCGGAGGAACCGTCCATACCGGCGGAGGTGAAGGCTGCGAAGCCCAGCTCGTCCTGACGGGCGGTGATGTCCTCGGCGATGGCCTTCAGGGACTCGAAGCTGTTGATGTCCTCAACGGTGTAGCCGGCCTGCTCCAGCAGGTCCTTGTTGGCGATGAGGCCGTAGGACTCGATAACATAGCCAACGCCCAGGGTGGCCTCGCCGTCCTTCAGGGCATAAGCGTCGCTGGTCAGCTCAGAGACCAGCTCGGTGCCGGACAGGTCGTAGCAGTAGTCCTTCCAGTTGGCCAGGCCTACGGGTCCGTTCACCTGGAACAGGGTGGGAGCGTCGCTCTTGGCCATCTCGCTCATAAGGGTGGTCTCGTACTCACCGGAAGCGGCGGTAACAACGGTTACAGGAACACCGGTCTCGGCGGTGTAGGCAGCGGCCAGATCCTGCCACTGCTGATCCTGTTCGGGCTTGAAGTTCAGGTAGTAAACCTTTCCGGTAGCCCCGGTGCTGGCGGTCTCGCCGGAAGCGTCGTTGGTGGCAGGAGCGGAAGAACCGCAGCCAACCAGCAGAGCAGCTGCCATGGCGCAGACGATGAGCAGAGAGATGATCTTCTTTGCATTCATAACTGTTTTCCTCCTTAAAAAATATGCCTGTCGCAGGCATGATCCTTGATTGGAGTTGGAAATGTTTCCAACCGGATTATGTTCCAATCATGCACCTTTTCCACTAAAATTTCAAGTATTATATTAAAATTTTAATGAACTTTGTTTTAAATCACAACCGAAGACCCTGGTTTTTGTGCAGTATTTTCTTTTTTCGGGGGAAAACGGTTGGAATCGTTTCTTTTTTGTAATCTTTTGGAAGAAAAGAAAAAGCACCGGCGGAATCTTCCGCCGGTGCCAAAGGGATTTTATCGGGGAGAACCCTCGTTTTCCAAAAGATTTTTCACCGAGGTCCCGGGGTGAAGGGAACAGTTCACCGTCACCGGGGCGCAGTGGGCGCCGGGGTTTTCGATCAGTTCCAGAAGGAGGGAAGCCGCCTGCCGGCCCATCTCCTCCTCGTGCTGTTCAATGTGGGCAAAATCGTTTCCGCCCACGCTGGCCCATTCCGGGGAACCGATCAGGATGATGGAGATGTCCTCCCCGATTTTCAGCCCCTGCTGGCTGAGATACCGGACCCCGCCCTTGGCCTGGATGTTGTTGGCAAAGAGGATGGCGGTGGTGTCCGGGTGGCTTTCCAGGGTCTCCCGGGTCAGCCGGTAGCCGCTTTCGTCGGACAGAACATCCAGCCGGCAGATCCGTTCCTGGGGAGGAATCCCGTACCGGGTCATGGCATCCTGAAATCCGTCCAGACGCTGTTCCAGGTCGGGAACGCCGGAATCCCAGTCCAGGAACGCAATTTTCCTGTGGCCCATTTTGAGCAGATATTCAGCGGCCATGTATCCGCACTGATAGTTGCTGAAGGTGACCAGGGGATAATCTTCCACCCCGGGCATGGAACGGTCCACCAGCACCAGGGGCACCCCCAGCCGCCGCACCTGGCTGGTATTTTCTTTCCCGGCAATGGTGGGGGAGATGATATAGCCGTCCACCCGGTGCTGGGCCATCCGGTTTACGATCTCTCCTTCCCGCTTGGGGTCGTCAAAGGTATTGCAGATACTGAGGATGTATCCTTTCTGGTCGGCCACCGCCTCAATGGCTACCACGATCCGGGTAAAGAACTGGTTGAAAAACTGAGGGACCAGCACCGCAATGATCCCTCTCTTTTTCCCCCGCAGGCTGCTGGCAGCGCTGCTCTTTACATAACCCAGCTCCTCCACCGCCTGCATGACCCGCCGGCGCATATCGTCGCTGATGTACCGGCCTTCCTTTCCGCTGAGCACATAGGAAACCGTGCCGGCAGTGGTTCCTGCCAGTTTGGCAACATCTTTCAAAGTGGCGTAGTGCTGGGCCATTTTATCACCTCGAAAAAAAGCGGCAGACCGAAAAAAATCAGGACTGCTGCGGATTTCTGATAGTTCCAGTATAAGAGATAGATTCGGCCCCGTCAACCAAATTGCAGTTTTTTTGCCCATTTTTTGCCTATGGGAAATGCACAAAAAACACAAAAAAATATATAAAAGCTGCTGAAAACTGGAAAGATTGACAAAAAATCATTGACAAAGGAAAGGGCGGCAAATATACTGAAAGCAAACAAGCAAACGATTGCCTATTTTCCGGGACCGCCTTTCCCCCTCCCCCTTCTTTTCCTCCGGGGAGGGGAGGGCACCCCCGGGGAAGTCAATGGGTTCAGAATGAAATTCAAATATAAACCACCAAGGAAAGGGGGAGTGAACGCCGGGCCCGGGCCCCGGAAGGTCGATCAGGTCCGGACACACAGAATCCAAAAAGAAGGGGATTTCCCCCGAAAGCCAACATCTGAAAGGAG
Organism: uncultured Gemmiger sp.; assembly: GCA_944386495.1. Classification (GTDB taxonomy): domain Bacteria; phylum Bacillota; class Clostridia; order Oscillospirales; family Ruminococcaceae; genus CALXEN01. The sequence goes on from CALXBE010000019.1 coordinate 14,115, forward strand.
ATCAACATGAAAAAACTGTTAGCCCTGGTCCTGGCTCTGGTCATGGTTTTGTCCCTGGCCGCCTGCGGACAGACTGCCGGCACCGATACCGCCGGAACCGATGCTGCCGACAGCGGTGAAACTGCTGCCGCCGATAACACCACCTATGAACTCCGCTGCTCCACCAACCTGGCAGCCAACTCCACCGTAGGCCAGGCTCTGGCAAAGTTTGCCGAGCTGGTCAACGAGAAGTCTGAAGGCCGTATCAACTGCACCGCCAACTTCGGCTCCGAGCTGGGCAGCCAGTCCGAGCAGGTGGCTATGGCCCAGGCAGGCGACCTGGAAATGGTCTGCGCCGCCCCCGGCACCGGCCCCGGCGCCTACGAAGGCTGCGAGCAGCTTATGCTGTTCGAGTTCCCCTTCCTGTTCAAGGATAACGACCATTACCGCCGGGTCATGAAGGACCAGGCCGTTCTGGATTACATGAACGAAGTGGTTGCTCCCATTGGCTTCACCGCCATGTCCGGCCAGTCCCAGGGTTCCCGTGATATGCTCACCAATGTGCCCGTCAACAGCCTGGCTGATATGGAAGACCTGATCATGCGGGGCCCCAACGCTGTCTACATTTCCATGTTTGAGTCCCTGGGCGCCGCCGGCATCACCATGGACTGGAACGACATCTACACCGCCATGAGCCAGAATGTCTGCAATGGCTGCGAAGGTTCTCCCAGCTCCCTCCATGCTTCCGCTCTGGAAGACAACGGCAAGTACCTGGCCATCACCAACCACATCATCGCCTGCACCTACTACTTCTTCAACACCGAATGGCTGGAGTCTCTCCCTGAGGATCTCCAGGCTGTGGTGAAGGAAGCTGCCGACGAGGCTCAGGCCTACCAGGAAGAGATCGATGATGCTGACCAGGAGGCTGCTCTCCAGGCCATGAAGGATAACGGCGTTACCGTTACCGAGATCCAGGACATCGATGCCTGGAAGGAAGCCTGTGCTCCCATGACCGAGGAATACCTGTCCAAGGGCGAAGGCTGGCAGGCTTTCTACGACCTGCTCACCGCAGTGGAATAAAATTCCCTGCCATACAGGAATCGGAACAATAGCGGTTTGATCCGGGCTGCCGGCTGTATCAGGCCGGCGGCCCGGCTTTTTTTAGGGAACTTTTTTCGGGAGGTTAATTGTGAAAAAACTGGAAAAAGTGGATAAGGTTCTGAACGGGATTCGGATCGCTGCCCTGGTGGGCATCCTTTCCGCCTGCATTATCATGTGCCTTACCAACATTATTCTGCGGTATATTGTCCGGGGCGTGCCCTCCATGCGGCCCTTCCCCTGGGTCAACGAGCTGATGCAGATGGGCGCGGTCTGGATCGCTTTCCTGGCAGCCGGTCTTGGGGTAAAGAGCAACGCTCATGTCAGCCTGGAGACTCTGGTCAGCAATCATCTGCCCCCCAAGGTGGCCAAGGGCCTGAAAAAGATCGCCCAGGTGGTGGTGCTCATCACCCTGGTAGTCCTGATCGTGGTGGGCATCCAGGTCACCATGGACCAGAGCCGGAGCTATCTGCAAAATCTCCATATCTCCAACGCCTGGTTCTATGCGGCTATTCCGGTAGGGTGCTTCTACCTGTTCTACGATTATCTGCTCATCTTCATCTTTGGCAAGCATCCCTTTGTCAAGGAAGATGAAGGAACCGCCGGCGGCGCTTTTTAAAAGGAGGATATAGTCTATGTTAATGACCCTTTTGATCTTCCTGGTCCTGCTGGTCTTTATCTTTTTGGGATTCCCCATCTTTATGGCCCTGCTGATTACAGGAATCATCTTCATTGTCTCGGAAGGCAACTCCATGAGCCTGACCATCATCAAGATGTTCGGCAGCGTGAACAGCCTGTCCCTTCTCGCCATCCCCTTCTTTGTGACGGCGGGCAACATTATCATGAAGGCCAAAATCACCGATAAGCTGGTAAACTTTGCAGATGCGGCAGTAGGCTTCCTTCCCGGCGGCCTGGGCCATGTAAATGTGCTTACCTCCATGATTTTCGGCGGCATCCAGGGCTCCGGCTGTGCCGACGCTGCCGCCATCGGCGGAATGCTCATCCCTGCCATGGAAAAGCAGGGGTACGATAAGGACTACTCGGTGGCAGTTACCGCCGGTTCCTCCATGCTTTCCCCCATTATCCCTCCCAGCATTGCCATGATTCTCTACGCCTACTACACCGAAGTGCCCATCGGACGGATGTTCATGGGCGGCCTGGGCCCCGGCATCCTGCTGGGCCTGCTCCAGATGGGCGTGGTCTACATGGAATACAAACTCCGGAAGTATGATATTCCCCGGACCAGGTTCTCCATCAAGAACCTGCTGGTCACCGGCTGGCATTCCCTGGGCGCTCTCCTTATGCCCTTCATCATCCTGTCCGGTATCTGCTTCGGCATCGTTACCCCCACCGAGTCCGGCGTTCTGGCCATCCTCTACGGCCTGTTCTACGGATTTGTCATTACCAAGAGCCTGAAAGTCCGGGACATCCCCGGCATCCTGGTGGAATCCGCCGTCACCACCGCCGTGGTGTACATGACCATCGCCGGTGCAGGCGTTCTCTCCAATGTGCTGGTGCGGCTCCACTTCCAGACTGAGGTCCAGGATTTCGCCATCAATGTGCTGGGCAATCCCATCCTGGTGGTCATCTTCCTCTTTATTGTATTCATCATCCTGGGCATGTTCCTGGACCCCACCGTTATCATTGCCATGTTTGCCGCCACCGTGCTGGCCATCGGCAACGCCTTCGGCTTCGACCCCATCCACTTCGGTGTGATCATGGTCATCATCATGCAGATGGGCGCCATCACTCCTCCCGTGGGAACCTTCCTCTTTATCTCCTGCGGTGTGGCACATCTGCCCATGGAAAAATCCATCAAGCCCCTGCTGCCTTACATTGCCACCGTTATCATTGCCACCGTGCTGGCTTTGATTTTCCCCGGTATTGTTACCTGGCTGCCCAATATGATTTACGGATAACAGGGGGTTGTAACCATGCAGATTAAGAAAGACGGCAGCACCTACGCCCCCAAGGGAAAGTCCTGCCCTGTCTGTCAGCCGGGAGAATTCCCGGTAGGAGTCATCGGACTGGACCACGGACACATCTACGGTATGTGCAACGGTCTTACCGAGGCCGGGGCGGAAATTGCCCTGGTCTACGACCCCGATCCTGCCAAGGTGGAAAAATTCCAGGCGGCTTTCCCCACTGCCCGGCGGGCAGAGAGCGCTCTGGAGGTGCTGGAAAGCCCCGTCAAGCTGATCGCCTCCGCTGCCATTGCATCGGACCGGTGCCCCATCGGCATCCAGGCTCTGGAACACGGGAAGGACTTTTTTGCAGATAAACCTCCCCTGACCACTCGGGAGCAGCTGGCTGCAGCCCGGGAGACGGTTGCCCGGACGGGAAAACATTATTATACTTATTTTAGTGAGCGGCTTCATGTGGAAGCCTCGGTCTACGCCCAGCAGCTGCTGGAAGAAGGGGCCATCGGCCGGGTGGTCCAGGTCATGGGCTGGGGCCCCCATCGGATGGATGCCCCCCACCGCCCCGGATGGTTCTTTGAACCGGACCAGTACGGCGGGATTCTTACCGACATTGGCTGCCATCAAATCGAACAGCTCATCTTCTTTGCCGGGGCCAAAGGCGGTGTCATCCGCCAGAGCCGAGTCGGAAACTATGCCCATCCCGACTACCCCCGGTTCCAGGATTTCGGGGATGCAACCCTGGAATGCGACAACGGGGTCACCGGATATTTCCGGGTGGACTGGTTCACCCCCGACGGCCTGGGGGCCTGGGGGGACGGCCGGACCCTTATCATCGGAACAGAAGGATACATTGAGATCCGGAAATACATTGATGTAGCCAACAGCCCCGAGGGCGACCATGTGTACTGGGTAAACGGGGAAGGGGAACACCACGAGTGTGTCAGCGGAAAATGCGGCTTCCCCTTCTTTGGAAAAATGATTCGGGACTGCCTGGACGGCACCCACAACGCCATGGACCAGGAATACATTTTCCGGATCATGGAGCTGGCTCTGGGTGCCCAGGAAGGGGCAGTCCGGGTGAGCTACAAGGAGGACTGAACTATGGAACCGAAACCTTTGGGAATCGCCATCATCGGAGCGGGGGCCATTGCGGATGTGCATATCCAGGCTTACCTGAAATTCCCGGAACTCTGCCGGGTGCGGGCAGTCTGCGACCTTTACCCCCAGAAGGCCCAGGAACTCATCGACCGGTACGGCCTGGATGCCCAGGCCTGTGAGGACTACCATCAGGCCCTGGAGCGGGAGGATATTGATGCAGTTTCCATCTGCCTGCCCCCCAGCGCTCACGCTCAGACCGCAGTGGAATCCCTCAATGCAGGGAAGCATGTTATCTGTGAAAAGCCCATGGCCGGCTCCCTGGAGGAGTGCGACCAGATGATTCGGGCGGCTCAGGAGAACGGACGGCTCCTCAGTGTGGTGGCCCAGAACCGGTACAAGACCCCCAACCAGAAGGTGAAAAAACTGCTGGAGGAGGGAGCCATCGGCCCGGTGCTGTTTGGCACCATCAACTCCCTCTGGTGGCGTGGTGAAAACTACTACGACCTGTGGTGGCGGGGCACCTGGGAAAAGGAATCCGGGGGCTGTGTCACCAACCACGCAGTCCACCACATTGACCTGATGCAGTGGATGCTGGGAATGCCCCAGTGGGTCAGCGCCGTCATCACCAATGTGGGCCACTCCAACTCTCAGTGTGAGGATGCCGCAGTGGCAGTGATGGGATACCCAGGCTCCATGGTCCAGCTGACCGCCTCCCTGGTCACCCACAACGAGGCCCAGGAAATCATTTTCCAGGGCCGGAAGGGCGGCATCAGCGTGCCCTGGCAGGCATCCGCCTCCAAGGCTCTGCCCAACGGCTTCCCGGAACCGGACACCGACCAGGTGGATGCCCTGAACCGGCGGTACAAGGAACTGCCCGACCTGGAACTGGAAGGCCATCCCGCCCAGATCGGAAACTTCCTCAATGCCATTCTGGGCCGGGAAAAACTGGAGATAGACGGTCTCCAGGGCCGGAATACCATTGAGCTGATTGCCGCTATTTACAAGTCTGCGGCCACCGGCCAGCGGGTGGACCTGCCCATTTCTGACCAGGATGTGTTCTACAAAAAGGGCGGCATTGCCGCCACCATGCCCCATTTCCACGAAAAGACCAAGAGCGTGGAAAACTTCCAGGCCACCAAGCCCATCAGCCTGGGCCGGGATGTAGGAAAATAAACTAAAGTCTCAAACGATTCTTCCTTAACAGAGAGACCCGCCGTCCTTTGAGGACCGGCGGGCTTTCTCTTGCGATTTATTATTCGATTTAGCTATAACAATTATGAAACATATATATTTTTCAAATAAGCCGGGAGGTGGTATACTAACGGGGTCGAAAGGAAAGGAGTTATCCCATGAAGTTGGATGCCAAAAAGCTGTTTATTCTGTTCAAGTCCATGTTTATGCTCAGCGCCTGTACCTTTGGCGGGGGCTTTGTCATTGTTTCTCTCATGAAAAAGAAGTATGTGGAGGAGCTTCACTGGCTGGAGGAGGACGAGATGCTGGATGTCACCGCCATCACCCAGTCTGCTCCCGGACCTCTGCCGGTGAACGCCTCGGTCATCATCGGGTATAAGATGTTCGGGTTTGTGGGCTCTCTGGTGGCCGTGCTGGGCACCATCCTGCCCCCCATGATCATCATCTCCCTGATTTCTCTCTGCTACGACCAGTTCCGCACCAACCCCTATATTGCCATTGCCCTCCAGGTCATGCGGGCCGGTGTGGCGGCAGTGATCGCGGATGTGGTCATCAACCTGGCCGGGAATGTACTCAAGACCCGGCGGCCCCTCTACATCGCCATGATGGTGGTGGCCTTCTTCTCCACCTGCGTGCTGGGTGTCAGCGCCATGGTGGTCATCCTCTGCTGCCTGGGCATCGGCCTTCTGGACCTGGCCTGGTCTGTGGGAAAAAATAAAATGAAAACCAAGGGAAAGGGGTGTGCCTGATATGGAACTGCTGCTGCAGCTTTGCTTGTCCTTTATCCAGGTGGGAATGTTCAGTGTAGGCGGCGGGTACGCCGCCATCCCCCTGATTCAGGACCAGATCGTCAACCGTCACGGTCTTATGACCATGGCCGAGTTCTCCGACCTGATCACGGTGGCCGAGATGACCCCCGGCCCCATCTCCATCAACTCTTCCACCTTTGTGGGAATGCGTCTGGCCGGAGTAGGGGGCGTGCTTCTCTGCACCTTCGGGTGCATCCTGCCCTCCTTTATCATCTGCTTTATCCTGGCCCACTTCTACTATAAGTACCGGACCGTGGGGGGCGTTCAGGTGGTGCTGGGAGCCCTCCGGCCTGCGGTGGTGGCCATGATTGGTTCTGCCGGTCTCTCCATCCTTCTGCTGGGCCTTTTCCAGAGCGACCTGTTCCATGTCTCCCTGGCCAACCTCCGTGTGGTGGAACTGGGAATCTTCATCGCCAGCCTGTACATCCTGCGAAAATTCAAGGTGAGCGCCGTCCTGGTCATTCTGGGCAGCGGGGTGGTGGGAACCATCTGCTACCTTCTTCCCGGCCTGGTAAATATGGCCTGACCCATTTTTCTTCTGCCTCTCCACGAGGGGGCCAACAAAGCTCTTTTTGCCCCTGTTCCTTGGGAACAGGGGTTTTGTTTTGCCTGAAACCGGGAAGCTGTGCTATAATTATAAGGAATAATAGAAGGGGAACTTATTCCCTTTGAGAATAAGGAGGCCGGTTATGACCATCCGACATCTGCGAATCTTTGAGGCTGTGGCCCGGGAAGGGTCCATGAACCGGGCGGCGGCCCGGCTTTACCTGTCCCAGCCCACCGTGAGCAAGGCGGTGAAGGAACTGGAAGAGTATTACGGGGTCCGGTTGTTTGAGCGGCTTTCCCAGCGGCTTTATATTACTCGGGAAGGGGAACTGCTCCTCTCCTATGCCCGGCAGGTCCTGGAGGGCTTTGACCGGATGGAACGGGCCCTCCGCCGCCCGGACCGGCCCCAGGAACTGCGGGTGGGGTGCAGCGTGACGGTGGGGACCGCCCTCATCAATCCTCTGCTGGACCAGGCGGCCCAGGCCCTGAAAGGATGCCAGGTGATGGTGGAGGTAAACAATACCTCGGTGATTGAGGAGATGGTCCTCTCCAACCGGGTGGACCTGGGCCTGGTGGAGGGAATCGTCCGACACCCGGACCTGCTCCATATCCCGGTCCTCACCGACCGGCTCTGCCTGGTCAGTGCCCCGGACCACCCCCTGGCCCGGAAGAAGAATTTGAAGCTGGCCGACCTGGAAGGGTGGGAGCTCATCAGCCGGGAGCGGGGAAGCGTGGACCGGAATCAGCTTGAACTGCTGCTCCGCCAGGAAGGGGTCCGGATGGTCCGGAGCTGGAACTGCACCAACACCGAGGCCATCAAAAACGGGGTGGCCGCCGGCCGGGGGGTAGCGGTGCTCTCCTCCCTGGTGGTGCGGAAGGAACTGGACCGGGGAGAACTGGTGGCCCTGGAGGTGGAGGGCCTGCCCATCCTTCGGCCCATTGAGGCGGTCTACCACAAGGATAAGTTTCTCAGCAGTCCCATGAAGGCTCTTCTGGAAGCCTGCGGAAAAGAATAAAAATTACCCCTGTCCCACAACAGAACGGGACAGGGGTAAATTATTTCGGAAAATTACCGGGAAATCCGAGTCTGGCGGTACCAGACCTGGAGATATCCCGCAGAAAGGAAGAAAACAAATTCAATAAAGAAATAGCTCAGGTCGGCGGTGAAAAGGTAAGGCTCAAAGAAGGCTGCGCCCATAATGCAGAGGAGGAGCAGGGCCACCGAACGCTGGACCCCGTCGCTCTCCCGGCGGAAAAGAAGGACCAGGGCATTCCGTAAGGCCTGCAGGGTAAAGACAAGGGCAATGAGCAGGCCGACCCATCCTCGCCGCATAAGGATCTGGAGCCAGGAATTATGGGCATGGGCGGCAATTCCGGTGTGGAGTTCCAGGTGGCTTACCACATTGTCGCAGCCGTAAAGGGCAATGGCGTGAGAGTGGGTCACCGTCCAAAGAACACCTTTCCAAATTTTTGTCCGACCATTGAAGGAGGAAAAGTTTTCCTTGAGCGAACCCTGCCCGCTGGTGGTCATGGTCTGGAGAGATACTTCTCCGGTGTTGGGGTCTACCACAACAGGGCTGTCAGGCTGGGAGGTACCTTCCTCCAGGTCTTCTTCGGAAGAACCTTCCTGACTTTCGCCGGCGAGGAGAGGATTTTCCTGGGTGGCTTCCGAATCCTGGGAAGAGCTTTCCGCAGAATCGACGGCTCTCCAGGCTTCTGTAACGGCCTGGGCCTGGTAGTAGGATATCAGCCGTGCAGTATGCCAGTCATAGAGGCTCTTGGAGAGGGTGAAGAAAAGGGGGACAAAAGCAAGACCTATTACAAGGGAAAGAAGGAGCCGTTTGGGAGAGCGGCCCAGCTGGCTGAAAAAGAGGGTGGCGCCCAGAAGACCGCCGGTGAGGAGGACGATGGTGCGGGAGTTGGTGAGGGCAAGGGGAATCAACTGTACTACGGCAGCCAGCCACCAGAGGATCTTGCCCCGCAGACCGTGGCTGCGGAAGCCGAAGATAAGGGCAATTCCCACTCCAAGCATAAGAACACAACCTGAGACATTGGGGTGATAGAGAAGGTAAAGGCGGGAACCGTCCCAGGTCACCCCGGTCAAAGGAAAACCGGGAAGAAAGTCAAGAAGGCAGAGCAGGACCCGAATGGTCTGGAAGAGAGTGTAGCAAAGATAAAACCCGCCTGCCAGAACCAGACCCTTCCGGCGGTCTCCATCCTCTGCACCGGCAGCAAAGGGGTAGGCGAGAAGATACATGGAAAAGAAAAGGCCCGGGTCTTCCCGCATCTGACCGTCCAGAAAAAGAAAACTCTCACTGATAAGAAACCAGATGACGGGGACCAGACAGAGAACCCAGCAGCCCCGGTCCGACCAGAAAGAGGGCCGGGTCAGGGAGAGGGCGAAGAATGCAGCACCAAACAAGACTATATAATCCCGGGCATAAAAAATTGCAATCCAGCCTAGGGAGGTGTTTAGATAAAGATAAAGTAAAATTAGAGCGCAGGATATAGTCAGGCAACTCAGCTGGAGGGTCCTGAGCCGGTTTTCCTGGGAGGAAACCAAAGCGCTGGCTCTGGAAAAGGGATGAGGCATGGGTACACTCCTTCTCTTGGAAAATAGATGAGAACTATAAAGTCAGAACGGTTCTTAAATTATAGTACGATAGGGCATTGATTGCAAGATAATGTCAAAAAAGAGGAACTGCCCTGATCCCTCGGCAGTTCCTCCCGGCATGATTTTAAAAAGGATTCTATCAGAATCCCAGGTCCTCGTTGACCAGAATCACATGGATGCGGCCCTTGACACGGGAAAACCGGGTCACCAGAATCTGGCAGCAGATGCACTGCTCATGCTTGCAGAGGGCGCATTTCCCCAGCTTGGCGCAGGGGGTGTCCAGCCCAAACCGCTGGGCGTTGACGGGGGCGGCCAGGAACTTGGCCCGGCGGTAGGCATCCTCCTCGGAATGGACTACCTTGTTCATTCCCACAATGGCCAGCACATGGTCGGGGCCAAAGGCGATGGCAGCTACCCGGTTGGCGTTGCCGTCAATGTTCACCAGAACGCCGTCCTCGCTCATTCCGTTGACACTGGTCAGGAAGTAGTCGCAGTGGTTGAGGATTTCGTGGGCCAGCCGGTTTTTCTCGGCCGGGTCAGTGATGGATTCCCGGTCCATCAGCTGGTAATCCCCCTGCCGCAGGGCGTCCATGAGACCGATCTCCTGGGCGCTGGAGCAGCCGCCCCAGCCCACCGAGGACTTGGCGGGGATGTGTTCCAGGGCCATGGCCAGGGCTTCCTCCCTGGTTTCGGCAAACTGGGCGGTCATGTTCCGCAGATTCAGGGCCTTGATCACCTGGGGGGCCAGCACCCGGTTCCGTTTTTTCTCCATTTCTGTCATAATATTCCACCTCGCTTTTGGATTTTCGGGGAAAATTTTCCGCTCTTTAAATATCATTATAACTCCCAAAGCCCGCTTTTTACAAGGCTTCCCGGTTACCGTGACCGAGTCACACACAGAAAGGGAAAAGTGTGGTATACTTTGAGACAAAACTTACTTTTTGTCCCAGGCCCCGGCGGGGCCGGAAAGGAATGAATCTATGGGATTTGACCTGCAAACCAGTGTTTCTGCCCTGGCGGTCTTTGTCCAGGGCCTGCTCAGCTTTTTCTCCCCCTGTGTCCTTCCCCTGGTGCCCCTTTACCTGGGCTACCTGGCCGGAGGTGCCCGTGAGGCAGGGGAGGAGGAGACCCGCCGCCGTACCCTGGTGAACACCTTCTTTTTTGTGGTGGGAATCAGCTTCGCCTTCTTCCTGCTGGGGTTGGGGGTCACCTCCCTGGGCCAGTTCTTCAGCAGTTACCGCTCCACCTTTACCCTGGCCGGAGGAATCCTCATCCTTCTCATGGGCCTGTGGCAGCTGTTCGGGAAAGGCTTTTCCCGGGAACTGCGGCTCCCCTTCCGGCTGGACCGGTGGGCCATGGGCCCCGTCCCCGCCCTGGTCATGGGCTTTACCTTCAGTTTTGCCTGGACTCCCTGCGTAGGCCCTGCCCTTACCAGCGTGTTGGTCATGGCCGGTTCCTCCCAGAGCCAGGCCAAGGGCTTCTTCCTCATTGGGATCTATACCCTGGGCTTTGTCATTCCCTTTTTGGGAGTGGCCCTTTTCACCCAGCGCATCCTGAGCTTTTTCCGGAGCCACAGCCGGTGGCTGGAATACACCGCCAAGGCCGGGGGCGTGGTCCTTGTCCTCATGGGCCTGCTCATGCTGTCGGGCCGGATGACCAGCCTGACCAGCACCCTGGCCGGGCTGGGGGACACCGCAGCTCCTCCCGCCCAGTCCCAGGAGGACACGGCTCAGGAAGAGGATGCCTCCCAGGAGGAATCCCTCACCCCTCCCGCCCCTGATTTTACCCTCACCGACCAGTTCGGGAACACCCATTCCCTGGCGGACTATGAGGGCAAGACCATCCTGCTCAACTTCTGGGCTACCTGGTGCGGACCCTGCAAAAAGGAAATGCCCGACCTGCAGGCCCTCTATGAGGACTGGGATGAAAACTCCGGGGACCTGGTGGTGCTGGGAGTAGCCGCTCCCAAGGGTCCCGACAGCCTTTATCCGGCGGATGACAAGACCGCCCAGGAGATTGCCGACTTCCTGGAGGAGAACGGGTATGACTACCCGGTGCTCATGGACACCACCGGCGAACTGTTCATGGCCTACGGGGTAAACTCCTTCCCTACCACCTTTATGATCGACAAGGAGGGGAATGTATTCGGCTACCTGACCGGAACCATGAGCCGGGAAATCATGGACGATATTGTGAACCAGACCATGACCGGCCAGCGGACGGCGGGATGACATGCAAGTAGGGACCGGGGAAAAGAACGGCTGAAAAAGTCGGACTTTTCCCCGGTTTTTCCCTGCAACAAGGACAAGGAAGGGGAGAAAAAGGGGAGGAATTCTGGCACAAGTTCCAGAGATTTTCTCCGGTTTGGGAAATCCGTTGACAAAATTTCCCCCTCTGCCGTAAAATAAGACCGCGTTAAAAAGCCCCGGGGAAATCCATTTCCCGGGGCATCCATTTGTTTTTTTGCAGGAGGAATTTATGAAGTCCAAGAACCAACTCTCCCAGGAAGCCTTCCGCTTCGAGGGAAAAATGCCTCTCAGCCAGGCCATTCCCCTGGGTCTGCAGCATGTGCTGGCCATGTTTGTGGGAAACCTGACCCCTCTGCTCATCATCACCGGCGCCTGCGGCCTGGCCGGCAATGAATTTGCAGACCTTCAGATCACTCTGCTCCAGAACGCCATGCTGGTGGCCGGTCTGGTCACCCTGGTTCAGCTCTTCCCCCTGGGCCCCATCGGCGGCGGTGTTCCCATCATCATGGGCACTTCCTCCGGTTTTATCGGCGTATTCAATTCTGTAGCCACTTCCATGGGCGGCGGCCTCACCGCTTACGGCGCCATGATGGGCGCTTCCATTCTGGGCGGTCTGTTTGAGACTGTTCTGGGCTTCTTCCTGAAGCCTCTGCGCCGGTTCTTCCCCTCTGTGGTCACCGGCACCGTGGTGCTGTCCATCGGCCTCAGCCTGATCTCTGTGGGCGTGGCCTCCTTTGGCGGCGGCAGCGGCGTGGCCGACTTCGGCTCTGTGGAAAACCTGCTCCTGGCTGTCTTTGTGCTGGTGGTCATCCTGGCCGTCAAGCACACCTGCAAGGGCTTTTTGGGCTCCTCCGCCATTCTGGTGGGAATCATCGCCGGCTACATTGCTGCCGGTATCATGGGCCTGGTCCTGCCCACCACCGGTGTTACCGCCGATGGGGTGGAGTTCACCAAGTCCTGGGTCCTGAACTGGGACAAGGTGGCCGAGGCTCAGTGGTTTGCCATCCCCGACCTGGTCCCCGTGGACATCGTCTTTGACCTGCGGGCTATCCTGCCTGTTATGATCATGTTCATCGTCACCGCTGTGGAGACGGTGGGCGACATCTCCGGCGTTATGATGGGCGGCCTGGACCGGGAAGCCACCGACAAGGAACTGTCCGGCGGTGTTGCCTGTGACGGCATGGGCTCCACCTTTGCCGCCTTCTTCGGCGTTCTCCCCAACACCTCCTTCAGCCAGAATGTGGGTCTGGTCTCCATGACCAAGGTGGTCAACCGGTTTGCCCTGGCCACCGGCGCCATCTTCCTGGTCCTCTGCGGCCTGGTTCCCAAGCTGGGCGCTCTGGTCTCCATGATGCCCCAGGCTGTTCTGGGAGGAGCCGCCGTTATGATGTTCTCCTCCATCGTTATGTCCGGCATCCAGCTGGTCACCCATGACCCTCTCACCCCCCGGAACCTGTCCATTGTGTCCGTGGCTTTGGGTCTGGGCTACGGCATCGGCGCCAACACCGGAATTCTGGCTCAGGCTCCCCAGGCCATCCAGCTCATCTTCGGCGGCAGCGGCATTGTTCCCGCCGCCCTGGTGGCCATCCTTCTGAACATTGTCCTCCCCAAGGAGACCCAGGAAGAAAAGACCGCCGCCTGAACCTTATAATAAAAATAGAAGCAGACCGGAATTTTCCGGTCTGCTTTTTTATGTTATTGCCCACTGCGGGCCAGGACCTGTTCCATCCGTTCCAGGTCCTGGGGATGGTCCGCATCCCAGAGTTCCCATTCCTCCCTGACGGGTATGTAAGATACCTGCCGGGGATTTTTCTTTGCCAGGGCGCCGCCCCCTTCCTTCCCGGTCAGGGCGGTAAGGGCGGGGTAGTATTCCCCGGGAAAATAGATGGGGGCTCCGGGGGTGTCCCCAAAGGCCAGCCGCCAGATTCGGTGAGGGCAGGCCCCGGCGCAGAGGGCCAGCACCTGAAGGGTTCCGGGGGTGACCAGGGGCTGGTCTCCCGGAGAAAAGAGATACCCGGTCAGGCCGGGGCCCAGGGCTTCCAGTCCCAGCCGGACGGTGTCGCTCCGGTGGGGCTTGTTGTGGAGGACCGTCCCCATCCCCATCTGCCGGGCCAGGGCGGCGGTGTCGGGCCACCGGGTCACCACCACCCCATGGGGAAAAAGGGATTTCCCCCGTTCCAGTACATGGGCCAGCAGAGGTTTTCCTCCCAGGGGGGCCATCAGCTTGTTGGAGCCGAACCGCTCCCCCCGGCCCGAGGCCATGACCACCCACCCCAGGGCAGGGAAGGGCCTGTCCAGGTCCACCACCCAGGCGTCGGTCCGGGCCGGCAGGGCGTTCAGGTGGGGCAGGTCCTCCTTCCGGATGGCGGCCGCCACCCGCTTTTTCTCCAGCAGGGAATCCAGGGCGGCCAGATACCGGGGACAGTCCTTTTCCAGATATCCCACCTCGTCCAGGACCACCCACTCCCCTTTGGCGGCGGCGCAGGCTTCCAGGGCGGCAACGCCCCCCTCCTCAAATCCTCCGGGCAGGGGCACCATCCCCCCGGGAATGCCGGGGGTGTCCAGAGCATACCGGCCTACCTGCAGGGTCCGGCCGGGACCTTCCAGCCAGACCCCCTCCCCAGGCCGGGCCAGGGTCCGGAGGGCGGGAGCTCCTGAAAAGAGCTGGGCCAGCAGGGTGGATTTTCCTGCTCCCCGCTTTCCCGTGATAAAAAGATGTTTTTTAGAGAGTATCTCCAAAGATCTCCCCATAGATTCGACGGTTGGCCTCATGACAGGCGTCTCGATAGGCTTCATAACGGCGGAGCAGCTCCTTTCCCCGGGGGGTCAGGATGCTGCCGCCCCCGGATTTTCCACCGGTGGTGGGACAGGTCAGGGGAAAACCCAGGGCTTCCTCTGCCCGGCGGACCAGCCGGATGGCCTTGGTGTAGGCCATTCCCATTTCCTGGGCCGAGCGGCGGAGGGACCCGGTGGCCTCCACCCCGGCCAGCAGCCGGTAGGGGCCTTCTCCGAAAATCCGCTCTCCATTCTGGTCCAGGAGATATACTTTTACATCAGGGGTCATGGGGCCTTCCTCCATTCGTTGAGCAGTACCAGATGTTCCCGGCCGGTTTTGTCCCGGGTCCGGGTCAGGGTCACCGGACCGTAGATCCGGGAAAGCGCCTCCTCCATCTTTTGGGGAGAATTCCGGCGGGGGTCCAGCACCCCCAGCAGTTTTCCCTCCCCGATGAGAAGAAGCTGATGACAGAAATTCAGGGCCAGGGCCGGGTCATGGAGGACCACCAGCCCGGCGGCGCCGGTGCGGTCCAGCACTCCAGCCAGCAGTTCCAGCACCTGCCATCGGCGGGCAGGGTCCAGGGCGCTTTCCGGTTCGTCCAGCAGAAAAAGCCGGGGAGAAGCAGCCAGGGCCCGGGCCAGGATACAAAGCTGCTTCTGGCCTTCGCTGAGGGTCAGGTAGCTTTCCCCCTCCAGTCCCTCCAGCCCTACCTGGGCCAGAGCCTGATGGGCCAGGGCCTTTTCCCTGGCTCCCGGCCTTTGAAGAAGGCCCAGCCGGGGATTGAACCCCATCAGGACCACCTCCTCCACCGGCAGATGAAGGGACAATCCCGACCGCTGGGGAATGTACCCGCAAAGGGTCCCCAGCTGCCGGGGGGAAAGATGTTCCAGCCGCTGCCCTTCCAGGGTGCAGCACCCCTGGTGAGGGAGGATGCCGCAGAGGGCTTTCAGCAGGGTGGTTTTTCCGCTGCCGTTGGCCCCCAACACCCCGGTAAGGGTCCCCGCCTCCAGGGAGAAGGAGACTCCCTGGATTATCTTCCGGGAGCCGTACCCGGCGGA
The DNA here is from genome assembly GCA_944386495.1 of uncultured Gemmiger sp. GTDB lineage: Bacteria > Bacillota > Clostridia > Oscillospirales > Ruminococcaceae > CALXEN01. Next base: position 29,455 of record CALXBE010000019.1, read on the forward strand.
CAGATTTTCCACAGTGAAAAAGCTCATACTTCCCGCCCTCCCTTGAAGACCAGCCAGAGCAGGAAAGGGGCTCCCAGCAGGCTGGTGAAAAGACTCACCGGCAGCTCGGTGGGGCCCAGGCTCCGGGCCAGCAGGTCCGCCCCGGTAAGGATGCATCCTCCCAAAAGCCCGCTGAGCAGAAGGGTGCCGGTCCGGTTGTCCCGGGTCAGGAGCCGGGCGGCGTGGGGAGCCAGCAGCCCCACAAAGCTGATGAGCCCGGTGAGACTGATGGTGGCGGCAACCCCCAGGGTGGCCAGAAGCAGGATGCCCAGCCGGAGCCGCCCTACCGCCGCCCCCAGCATCCGGGCCTCCGATTCCTCCAAAGCCAGAAGCAGGGTCTGCCGGTGCAGAAGACAAAGCCCCAGGCAGGACAGGGGAATGATGAGCAGGGCAGGGCCCATGGAGGAAAGGCTCACTCCGTTGAGACTGCCCATGATCCAGTATTCAATGGAGGCCAGCTGTTTTTCCGGGTCGGCGGTGAGCTTAAGGGCCATAAGCACCGTCTGAGCCAGGGCATGGACCGCGATTCCGGACAGGACAATGGTGCTGTTTTTCCCGGAAGGGTCCAGCCGGGCCAGGGCCAGACAGAGGACCACCGCTCCCAGGGCTCCCCCGAAGGAGGACAGGGTGACGGCGGCGGCTCCGGACAAAAACAGAATCCCGAAGGCAGCTCCGGCGCTGGCCCCGGAAGCCACCCCGATGATGTCAGGGGAGGCCAGAGGGTTCCGGAAAACGGTCTGGAACACAAACCCGGTGACTCCCAGGCAGAATCCCCCCACCACCCCCAGCAGGGTGCGGGAGAACCGGAGGGTCCAGAAGACCCGGACCTGCATTTCCTCCCCGGACAGAATCCCCGAGAGGGTAAGGGGATATTTCCCCACAAACAAGCTGGCCGCAGCCAGCACCGCCAGGGCGGTGAGAGCTGCGGCAGCAAGAAATCCCTTATGCCTGGGCATAGCTGAATCCGTAGAAGGTCTGGTAGAAGGCTTCAATGGTCTCCTCTACCTGCTGGGCGGGGACCAGGTCAGGGTGGAGCTGACCGGCCAGCCAGACAGCACCCAGGATCCCGCCGGGAACAGGGCTGTCCCAGGCCTCGGCCTTATTGGGCATCTGGTAGACGGCCCCATTCTTCACGGCGGTGCAGTCGGCCAGGTTCTCGTCTGCCAGCACATCCTCCACGGTGTACTGGGCGTCGGAGGCCAGCAGGATCACCTGGGGGTCCCAGGCCAGCAGCTGCTCATAGCTTACCTCCACCCAGTAGCTGTCCTCCAGGTCCTGGGCTACATTCTGGCCGCCGGCCATGGTGATCAGGTCGCTCTGGTACATGGCGCCGCCGGCGGTGGAGAGAAGGGAAGAGTTCCCGGCCAGGTAAACGGTGGGGGTCTCAGCCCCTTCCAGGGCGGCAGACAGATTGGATTCCTGACCGGCGGTAAAGTCAGCCAGAGCCTGGGCGGCGTCGGTGCAGTTGAGGCACTGGGCCATCAGGTCACGGGCCTCGTTCAGCAGGTCCTGGCTCTCGGGGTTGACCAGGATGGCGGGGATTCCCAGCTCAGCCAGGGAATCGGCGGCCTCGGCCAGCTTGAGGGGCAGGATGACCAGGTCGGGGTCCAGGGCGGCGCAGCCTTCCAGATCAAACTCCTTGGCGGTGCCTACGCTGGGCAGTTCCATGATTTCGGGAGCGGAGAGCCGGTAGATGTCCCGGGTGTCGGCCTTGGCCTCCACCCCCACCAGCTTGTCTCCCTGGCCCAGGGCCAGGACCAGGCTGGTGGAAATGTAGTAGCCGCTCACAATGGTCTGAGGCTCGGACTCAATGGTGACCTCACGGCCTGCCTGGTCCACCACGGTGAGGGGATAGCTGACCGCCTCACCGGCGGCCTCCACAGAGGGCTGGGCGGTCTCGGTGACCGGGGCTGCGGTGGACTCCAAAGTCTCCTCCCGGGCAGCGCCGCAGGCGGTGAGAGACACAGCCAGGGCCAGGGCCAGAACGAGAGAAAAAATGCGTTTCATGGGAAAATCTCCTTTGCATTATAGTTTCAAAACTACAACGATTCTACCAGATTCGCCGTTTCATTACAAGGGGATTTATGATATAATTCTTTATAATAGGAGAAAATATGCCTTCACATCACAACAAGGGGGAACCTCTGCTTATGATGACCATACAAAAATACATCCGCCCTGCCAGCCTGGAGGAGGCGTACACCCTCAACCAGGTCCGGGCCAACCGGCTGGTGGGCGGGATGGTCTGGATGAAAATGTCCAACCGGGCGGTGAATACCGCCATCGACCTGTCCGGCCTGGGGCTGGACGCCATTGAGGAAAATGACCGGGAGTTCCGGATCGGGGCCATGGTCACCCTCCGCCAGCTGGAACAGCACCCCGGGTTCAACGCCTACACCCGGGGAGCCGCTGCCGCCAGCGTCCAGGATATTGTGGGGGTCCAGTTCCGGAACCTGGCCACCGTGGGCGGAAGCATTTTCAGCCGGTTCGGATTCTCCGACCTGCTCACCTTCTTTTTGTCCCTGGACTGCCGGGTGGAGCTGTACAAGGCGGGAACCATTTCCCTGGAGGAGTTTGCCAAGGCCCAGCCCGACCGGGACATTCTGGTCCGGCTGGTGGTGAAAAAAGTCCCGGGCCGGTTCAGCTACTCCGCCATGCGGATCGCCCGCACCGATTTCCCGGTCCTTACCTGCGCCGTCAGCCGGGTGGGGGACGAATACCGGGCGGTCATCGGGGCCCGTCCCGGCCGGGCCATGGTGGTCCGGGATGAGGAAGGGCTTCTGGCCGGGGGAATCACCCCGGAATCTGCCGCCGCTTTTGGAAAATACGCCGCCCGGGTGGTGCCTGCCGGCTCCAACAGCCGGGGCAGCGCCGCCTACCGCACCCGCCTGGTGAGCACCCTCACCCGCCGGGGCCTGGAACAGCTGGGGAGGATGAAATAATGGAACTGAACTTTACCCTGAACGGAAAACCGGTGACCGCTCAGATCGCCCCGGATACCCTCCTTATTGACCTGGTCCGGAGCCTGGGCTGCACCAGTGTCAAGCGGGGCTGCGATACCGCCAACTGCGGGCTCTGCACCCTGTTCCTGGATGACAAGCCGGTGCTTTCCTGCTCTCTCCTGGCTGCCCGGGTGGAGGGCCGCACCGTCACCACCCTGGAAGGGCTCCAGGAGGAAGCGGCGGAGTTTGTGGGATTCATTGCCGACCAGGGAGCCGACCAGTGCGGCTTCTGCAATCCCGGCTTTGTGATGAACACCATCGCCCTGCTCCGGGAAAACCCTGACCCCACCGACGACGAGATAAGAGCATTCCTGGCCGGGAACCTTTGCCGCTGCTCCGGATATGAGGGACAGCTGCGGGGCATCCGGGCCTTCCTGGACAGCCGGAAAAAGTAAGGAGGCCGCCATGGAACAGAAGAATTTGAAGGTGGTAGGCCATTCCTACCGGAAAAAGGACGCTCTCCAGCTGCTGCTGGGCAAGCCCCTCTATGTGCAGGACCTGGCCCCGGCGGGGGCATTGGTGGTAAAACTGCTCCGCAGCCCCTACCCCCACGCCCTGGTGGAGGAAGTGAACAAGACTGCCGCCCTGAAAGTGCCCGGGGTGGTGGGTATCTATACCTGGGAGGATGTTCCAAAGACCCGGTTTGCCATTGCAGGCCAGACCTATCCGGAACCCTCCCCCTATGACCGGCTTATCCTGGACCGGCATATCCGGTTTTCCGGGGACCCGGTGGCCATTGTGGCCGCCGAGGATGAGAAGGCCGCCAACAAGGCCCTGAAACTCATCAAGGTAAAATACCAGGTGCTGGAACCGGTGCTGGACTACCGCACCGCCAAGGATAACCCGGTGCTGGTCCATCCTGAGGAGGACTGGTTCCCGCCCTGCCAGGTGGGAGGGGACAACAAGCGGAACCTGGTGGCCAGCGAGACCGACAGCCACGGGGATGTGGACAAGGTGATGGCTGACTGCGACATTGTCATTGAGCATACCTACCACACCAAGGCAGTGCAGCAGGCCATGATGGAGACCTTCCGCACCTACACCGACCTGGACCGGTACGGACGGCTCCATGTAGTCTCCTCCACCCAGATCGTATTCCATGTGCGCCGTATCCTCTCCCGGGCTCTGGGAATCCCCAAGAGCCGCATCCGGGTGGAAAAGCCCCGGATCGGAGGCGGCTTCGGCGCCAAGCAGACCGCCGTTTCCGAGGTCTACCCTGCCTTTGTCACCCTGAAAACCGGGCGCCCCGCCCAGATCATCTATACCCGGGAAGAGTGCCAGATTGCTGGTTCTCCCCGCCACGAGATGGAGATTCGGGTCAAGCTGGGGGCTTCCAAGGACGGCAAGATCCGGGCCCTGGACCTGTACACCCTCTCCAATACAGGGGCTTACGGGGAACACGGCCCCACCACCGTGGGCCTCTCCGGACACAAGTCCATCCCCCTTTACACCGGCAGCCTGGAGGCTCACCGGTTCAGCTATGATGTGGTCTACACCAACCTGCAGGCCGCAGGTGCCTACCGGGGCTACGGCGCCACCCAGGGAATCTTTGCTCTGGAATCCGCCGTCAACGAGCTGGCCGAGCGGCTGGGCATGGACCCCACCCGTCTGAGAGACCAGAACATGGTCCGGGAAGGGATGGTCATGGATGCCTACTACGGGGAGACCGCCAACGCCTGCGCCCTGGACCGGTGCATGGAACACTGCCGTCAGATTTTTGACTGGGAGAACCGGTATCCCGTCCGGGACCTGGGAGACGGCCGGGTCCGGTGTGCCGGCGTGGCCATGGCCATGCAGGGTTCCTGCATCTCCAACCTGGATGTGGGCTCCGCCACCGTCAAGCTGGGGGAGGACGGCACCTATAACCTGATTATCGGCGCCGCCGACATGGGCACCGGATGTGACACCATCCTGGCCCAGATGGTGGCCGAGTGCATGGACTGCTCCCTGGAGGAAGTGTCCGTCTTTGGGGCAGATACCGATGTGTCCCCCTACGATTCCGGCTCCTACGCCTCCTCCACCACCTACATTACCGGCAAGGCGGTGGAAAAGGCCTGCGCCAAACTGAAGGAAGAACTCTGCCAGATGGCCGGGGAGATGCTGGACTGCGACCCTGCCCTCATGGTCTTTGAGGGAAAACAGGTGCGGAACACCGCCGACGGGCGGACCGTCTCCCTCCAGGATATTGCCTACAAGGCCCAGCTCTTCTCCACCCACTCCGCCATGGCTACCGCCACCCACACCTCTCCTGTCTCTCCGCCCCCCTACATGGTGGGAATGGTGGAAATCGAGCTGGATAAGAAGACCGGCTCGGTGAAGGTGCTGGATTACATGGCGGTGGTGGACTGCGGCATCCCGGTCAACCCGGCACTGGCCCGGGTCCAGACCGAGGGCGGCCTGGTCCAGGGAATCGGCATGGCCCTTACCGAGGATGTAACCTACAACGCCCAGGGCCGGCCCATTGAGAATTCCTTCATGCAGTACAAGGTCCCCACCCGTCTGGATATGGGAAAACTCCGGGTGGAGTTCGAGCACAGCTGCGAGCCCACCGGACCCTTCGGGGCCAAGTCCATTGGGGAAATCGTTATCAATACCCCCAGCCCCGCCCTGGCCCACGCCATCTACCGGGCCACCGGGGTCTGGCACCGGGAACTGCCCATTACCCCGGAAAAGATCCTTATGTCCATGCCGGAGGAAGAATAACAAAACCCACCCGCCGGTGAGGGGAAATCCCTCCTCCCCGGCGGGATTTTAACAGGGAAAGGGAGGTATCCTGTGAAAAAAGCATTTATATTCTCCATCGCTATGAATTTTATGGCCGCCATCGTCCTGGTAGGGGCGGGAAGCGGGGAGATGAACAATCTGGGTACCAGCATCCCTGCCCTTCTCTGCCTGGGAGCGGGTCTCTGGGGGCTGGCAGCCCTGAGAAAAAACAAATAAAAGAAGCGGGGAGCACCGGCCTTGGAACCAGTGCTCCCCGCTTTTTCTTTTTAAATATGGAAAACTTAGAAGTTGTGAAGCTCCATCAGCTTCCGGCCCATGAGCACGCCCATGGCGCTGGCCATCATCAGGCCCCGGGTCCAGCCGCTGGAATCTCCCAGACAGTGGAGCCCCGGAATGCTGGTCTCCAGGTTGGTGTCCATCTTGACCCGGTTGCTGTAGAATTTCAGCTCGGGGCTGTACAGCAGGGTCTCGGAACTGGCAAAGCCGGGAACCACATGGTCCAGCATCTTGATGAACTCAATGATGTTCACCATGGCCCGGTAGGGCATGGCGGAGGTAATGTCTCCGGCCACCGCATCCTTCAGGGTGGGTTTCAGGTTGCTCCGGCTCAGCTCCTTTTCCCAGGTCCGCTTGCCGTCCAGAATATCTCCGAACCGCTGGACCAGAATACGGCCGTCACCCAACATATTGGTCAGCTCGCCCACCTTCTGGGCGTAGGCGATGGGCTGGTTGAAGGGGTAGGTGAAGTTGTGGCTGACCAGAATGGCCAGGTTGGTGTTGTCGCTCTTCAGGTCCTTGTAGCTGTGCCCGTTTACCACGGCCAGGTCGTTGTCATAGTTCTCCTGGGCCACAAATCCACCGGGATTCTGGCAGAAGGTCCGGACCTTGTTCTTCCAGGGCTTGGGATAGCCGATGAGCTTGCTCTCATACAGCACCCGGTTGACCTGCTCCATCACCTCGTTCCGGCACTCTACCCGAACGCCAATGTCCACGGTACCGGGCTGATGGGCAATGCCGTGGGCTTCGCAGAGCTTCTCCAGCCAGTCGGCGCCCCGGCGGCCTGCGGCTACCACCACCTGACGGCTGCGGTATTCCTTCAGCTCCCCGTTCTCCCGGAGCAGAACGCCCACGCAGGCGCCGTCCTCCAGGATCAGGTTCTCGCACTCGGTGCTGAACTTCATCTCCACCCCGTTGTCAGCCAGATAGTTCTGGATGGCCAGATAAAGGCTCTGGGCCTTCTCGGTGCCCAGATGGCGGATGGGGCAGTCCACCAGTTTCAGGCCGGCCTGGATGGCCCGTTTCCGGATCTGGCGGTGTTCCTCCCCGCCGTCCACACCTTCAATGTGGGGGTCGGCGCCGAATTCCAGGTAGATGGTGTCGGTGTAGTCGATGAGGCCCTGGGCCACATCCTCCCCGATCAGCTCGGGCAGGCTGCCGCCTACCTCGTAGCAAAGGCTCAGCTTGCCGTCACTGAAAGCGCCGGCGCCGGAGAATCCGGTGGTGATGGCACAGGTAGGCTTGCAGTTGACACAGTGGCCCACCTCAGCCTTGGGGCAATGGCGCTTTTCCACGGCCTTGCCCTTTTCCACCAGAAGGATGGAGGCCTTGCTCCCCTTCTTGATCAGTTCCAGGGCGGTGAAGATGCCGGCGGGGCCGGCGCCTACGATAATCAGGTCATACATTGAGAAAAGTTCCTTTCAATCAGTATTCAGGTTGAGCGGTTTCCTCCCGCAGGGGACGGATGATTTTCTTGAAGCAGCTTCTCAGGAAAATCTGGCAGATGATAAGGCTGGCGATTTCCGCAATGGGGAAGGAGAGCCAGACCAGGTTGATCTGCCCCAGCTGGGCCAGGACCCAGGCCACCGGGACCAGAACCACCAGCTGTCGGGCAATGCTGGCCCAGAGTGCCAGCATCCCTTTTCCCAGAGCCTGGAAGGTGGAGGAGCAGATAATGTTGTGCCCTGCCAGAAGGAAGGAAAAGCTGATAAGCCGCAGGGCGGGAATGCCCAGGGCCAGCATATCCGGGCTGGCGTTGAAGATGCTCAGCAGGATCTGGGGGATAAACTGGAAGAGCAGAAAGCCCACCACCGTAATGGCGGTGGCGTAAATCATGGAAGTTTTGATGGTCTGGGAGATGCGGTCGGGCTTCCGGGCGCCATAGTTGTAGCTGATGAGGGGGACCATGGCATTGTTCAGGCCGAAGACCGGCATGAATACAAAGCTCTGGAGCTTGAAGTAGACATTGAAGACCGCCACGGCAGTGGAGGAAAAGGCCATGAGAATTTTGTTGAAACAGAAGGTCATGACACTGCCGATGGACTGCATGGCAATGCTGGGGGCGCCTACCTGATAGATACGGGCGATAATGTGGCCGTTGGGCCGGAGGGATTCCCGGTTGATGGAGATTTCCTTGTTCTTGGCAAAGTTCAGATAGAGGCTGAGCCCGCCGCCCATGAACTGACCGATGACGGTGGCCACGGCAGCGCCTTTGGCCCCCATGGCAGGGACGCCAAACAAGCCGAAGATGAAGATGGGGTCCAGAACAATGTTGGCAACGGCACCCACCAGCTGGCTGGTCATGGCTAGACTGCTCCGACCGGTGGCTACCAGCAGCTTTTCGCACATGGTCTGGCAGAAAAGTCCGGCGCTGAAAACAGAGCAGATGGTAAGGTATTCCACACCGTACTGGTGGATGACGGGGTCGGTGGTCTGGCTGCCGATGAAAGCATCCACCCCGAACAGGCCAAAGAGAACAAAGGCTGCGCAGGTGACGGCGCTGAGAAAAAGACCGTTGCCGGCGGCCCGGCTGGCCCGCTCAAACTCCTTTTCCCCCAGGGACTTGCTGAGAAGGGCGTTGACACCTACGGCGGTGCCCACTCCAAAGCTGATCATCAGGTTCTGGGCCGGGAAGGCCAGACCTACGGCGGAGAGGGCGTCCTCGCTGACAAAGCTGACGAAGATGCTGTCTACCACATTGTAAAGGGCCTGGACCAGCATGCTGATCATCATGGGTATCCCCAGTTTCAGGAGCAGGGAGTTGATGGGGGCGTACCCCATGGGGTTGTTTGGGATGGTGGAAGTGGCTGCGGGATTGCTCATTTCTTGAGAGCCTCCATGTGGTTGTATGCCTGGAGCACCAGATCGGCGCAGGCGTCCAGACCCAGCCGGGAGTTGAGGACCAGGTCATAGTTGTGCACATCCCCCCACCGGTTCTCGGTGTAGTAGTTGTAGTACCCGGCCCGGCGGCGGTCCTCCTTCTCCAGCATAATGTCCACCCCCCGCTCGTCCAGGTTCATGGTGGGACCCCAGGTCTTGGCGAACTCGTGACGGCTGTCATGGTCACCGTGGACGAATACTTTCAGGGTGTAGGGGCGGTCCCGAAGCACATAATCGCCGCACCGGCCCAGAATGACGCAGGGACCTTCCTGAGCCAGCTTTTTAATAATGTTGCTCTGGAGAATGTACACCTGGTCAGCCAGGGGCAGGTCCCCACCCATGCTGTATAGGCTGTAGAGCAGGCTGCCGGTCCGCCGCTTCTCGCTGGCAGCAATGGCGGCCTCGCTGAGACCGCTCTGCTTGGCGGCAATGGTGATCAATTCTTTATCGTAACAGGGGATTCCCAGCTTGTCCGCCACGGCCTGGGCGATCTGCCGGCCGCCGGTGCAGTATTCCCGACTGAGAGTGATAACGGTATGATTGGCCATAGTATCTTCCTCCTTATGGGGTCTATGTTGCCTTAATTGTAACAGAGCCCCTGAAAAATTTCAACTTTATTATATAGGGGCGGAGGAGAGCGGGGCCTTCCCGGGATAAAATCCCCCGGGCCGGTCCATACTAAAGGCAACTGCAAAAAATGGAGGAACAAACCATGAAAGCAACCGGAATTGTCCGCCGTATAGACGAGCTGGGCCGGGTGGTCATCCCCAAGGAGATACGCCGGACCCAGCATATCCGCCAGGGCACCCCCCTGGAAATATTCACCACCGGGGACGGTGAGGTCATATTCAAAAAGTATTCCCCCGTGGAGGAGCTGGAACCTTTGGCCCAGCGGTATGTCCAGGTCCTGAGCCGGAGCCTGGGGGTCCCCTGCCTTATCTGCGACCGGGAACAGGTCATTGCCGCCTGCGGGGCGGGGAAAAAGGAACTGGAGGGAAAACCCATCTCTCCCCGGCTGGAGCAGACCCTGGAAAAGCGGAACCTTTATACATGGTCCGGGGGAGAGGAGCCGCCTCTGGCCCCCTGCCAGGGCAGCAGCCGGCAGGTGGGGGCGGCTGCTCCCATCCTGGCCGCAGGGGAGCTGGTGGGGGCGGTGGCAGCCCTGACCCAGGACCCCCGGCAGCCCTGCCCTCCGGAACAGGCCAAGGCAGTGCAGGTAGCGGCAGGATTCCTGGCCCGGCAGATGGAGGAATAACCGGCTTGGGGAGGGCTTTTTCCCGCAGGGGAAAGGGCTCTCCCTTTTTGTTTGTGACCAAATTGTTAAACTTTGATTTTTTTCAAAAAAAGGGTTGACAGGGGAAAGGTTTGGAATATAATAAAGTTAGCACTCGGGAGTTAAGAGTGCTAAAGATTTGTGAAAGGTGGGATTCCCCATGGCCATGGATGATCGGAAGCAGCGGGTGCTGGACGCCATTGTGCTGCTCTACGGCTCCGGCGGGGAGCCCATTGGAAGCGGATTGCTGGCGGATTACTTTGGACAGTCGGTGTCCAGCGCCACCCTCCGGAATGAGATGGCAGCCCTCACCAAGCTGGGGCTGCTGGAACAGCCCCACACCAGCGCAGGGCGGGTGCCCAGCGCCAAGGGATACCGGGATTACCTGGACCGGCTGCTCAGTCACGGAGTGGACCCCCTGGGGGCTTCGGACCGTCAGCAGATAGACGCTCTTTTTGCTGAGATGGATATGGAGCCGGATCACCTGGCCCAGAGCGCTGCCAGGACCCTGAGCAGCATCACCGGCCTGGCGGCGGCAGCCACCACCCCCAATGCGGAGGACCAGTGCATTGCCCATTACGAGGTGGTGCAGGTGGGCCGGAACGCAGCGGCGGTGCTGGCGGTCACCAATGCCGGCGGGGTGCGGACCCGGGTGGCCCGGACCCAGGGAAACCTGACCCGGGCAGACGCCCAGGAGGCGGCAAGGTTCCTGAACGAGAACCTGACCTTCCGGTCTGCTCCTGACCTGAGCGCCCGGTACCGGCACCAGCTGATCCAGGCGGCAGGGGAGGACCTGGCCCCGGTGGTGGCAGCAGCCATCCTGCTTCTTTCTGCACGGCCCAGCGTTTACCTGAAAGGGGCCCAGAACCTGGTCCGGTGGCCCGAGACAAGGGTGGAGCTGGCAGACCTGCTGGCCCTCTTTGCAAGGGAGGACACCGCCCGGCAGGCCATCGCTCCCATGGGGGGACGAATCACCGTCACCCTGGGGGAAGACCTGGAAAGCCCCATGCCCGGCCTTTGCATCGTCAGCAAAAACTACCTGGCCGGGGGCGGCCAGACCGGCACCATGGCCGTAATTGGCCCCAAGCGGATGGATTTCCGCAGGGTCATCCCGGTGCTGGATTATTTCGCAGTAAAGCTCGGACAGTGTATGTCCGGTAAAGGATAGGAGGTATTCCCATGAGTGAGGAAACCAAGGTCCCGCAGGACCAGCAGACCCCGGAAACGGAACAGCAGCCTGAGACCCAGGCCGGACAGGAAAGCCCCAAGGAGCCCGAGACCCACTCCTCCAAGAAGGAGAAAAAGAAAAAGGTAGGGGAGCTTGAGGTGCTGAAGGCCCAGCTGGAAGCCGCACAGGCCCAGGCCAAGGCCGCAGAAGACCGTCTGCTCCGGACTGCCGCTGAATATGATAACTACCGCAAGCGGACCACCGCTGAAAAGGATGCCCGTTTCAATGACGGCGTTTCCTTTGCGCTGACCCAGATTTTGGAGATTCTGGACACTCTGGACATGGCCGCCAATGCCCCTTGTGCCGATGAAAGCTACAAGAAGGGCGTGACCATGACCCTGGACAAAGCCGCCAAGGCCATGGAAAAGCTGCGGGTGGAAGAAATTCCCGCCCTGGGCCAGCCCTTTGACCCCAACCTCCACGCCGCCGTTCAGCAGGTTCCCGCCGCTGAAGGCCAGGAGAGCGGACAGGTGGTCCAGGTATACCAGAAGGGATATAAGCTGGGGGATAAAATCATCCGCCATGCTACGGTAGTGGTGGCTGAATAAGCCGGACTCTCTTTTTCCCGTTCAAAAGCGGAAAAGAGTTTATATACAATTTGGATAATTCACCTTTAATATAACAATCAGATGACTTAAAAGGAGTTGTTTACTATGAGCAAAATTATTGGTATCGACCTGGGTACTACCAACAGCTGTGTATCCGTTATTGAGGGCGGCGAACCCGTTGTGATCGCCAACGCCGAAGGCGCCCGCACCACCCCTTCCGTAGTAGGTTTCACCAAGACCGGTGAGCGTCTGGTAGGCCAGGTGGCAAAGCGCCAGGCCATCACCAACCCCGACCGGACCATCTCCTCCATCAAGCGGAAGATGGGCACCAACGAGAAGGTCACCATTGACGGCAAGGCATACTCTCCCCAGGAGATCAGCGCCATGATCCTGTCCAAGCTGAAGGCTGATGCCGAGGCTTACCTGGGCGAGCCCGTCACCGAGGCTGTCATCACCGTTCCCGCTTACTTCAACGACAGCCAGCGTCA
>CALXBE010000020.1 GCA_944386495.1 uncultured Gemmiger sp.
GCGGCTTGATTTTGTATTGCATTTTTTCGCCTCCCTAAAAATCTGAAATTTCTACTTGACTTTTATTAGCAGGTCTGTCACAAAGCACCTGTGTCCTGATCAGCTCGTTCAGACTGTCCTTAAAATACTGCCGAAAAAGATTTCCGTTTTCACCGCAGAGCAGCCTTACCATATTATCGTTCTTTTCCAGATGCTGCAATAAATGGCAGAAAACCGATTTTGGTGCTGCTTGTGTGGAATACAATCCTTGCGTGTGGGAGGCATCCACAGCGCTGTCCACAATGTGTTGAAACAGATCCTGACAAATAGCTTTCAGAAGACTGTCTTTCGTTTCAAAGTGTGCGTAAAAGGTACTGCGGCCAATGTTTGCAACATTTAAAATGTCCTGCACGGTGATGTGGCTATAGCTTTTTTGTTCCAACAGCGTTTCAAACGCAGTAAAAATAGCATCTCTTGTCCTCTTTTGGCGTCGATCCATAATTCGCTCCGTACAAATCAGAATTTTTGTTCACTAACGGACATCCGGACATAAATGATTGTTGTTTTGCCCGCATCCACAATGGTAGTATAATAGAACAATTTGTTCGTTATCATACATATTGTATCCTGTTTTACTGCCTTTGAAAAGAGATGAATATTATGGAGTCTAACCGCAGAAAAGGAATTGCTTTTGCCATTCTTGCTGCCACATTATATGCTATCAATTCACCCTTGTCCAAGATTTTGCTTGCCTTTATTCCCTCTACGCTGCTGGCAGGCTTTCTCTATCTGGGAGCAGGTTTTGGTATGATGTCCTTTTCTTTGGCCCGGAGGTTCCAAAAATCAAGGCCGGCCGAGATGAAACTGACAAAGGCTGAACTTCCTTACACGGCTGCCATGATCCTGTTGGATATCGCCGCCCCTATTTTCCTGTTGGCTGGCTTGAACTTCACAAGTGCGGCCAATGTTTCTCTACTGAACAATTTTGAAATTGTAGCAACAGCAATCATTGCACTTTTTGTCTTTAAGGAAGCCATCAGTGCAAAACTATGGTTTGGAATCTTGGCGGTGACACTTTCTTGCGCCATTCTGTCCTTCGAGGATATGTCCAGTTTCCGGTTTTCCTACGGCTCGTTGCTTGTCCTTCTCGCTGCAATTTGCTGGGGGTTCGAAAACAACTGTACCCGAAAAATTTCCTCCAAAGACCCGCTGCAGATCGTTCTGCTCAAAGGCATTTTTTCCGGTACCGGTTCCCTGATCATTGGATCGCTCTTGGGAGAGCGGGTAAAAACAGGATGGAGCATCCTGTTTGCCCTGATGGTTGGCTTTGTGGCGTACGGTCTCAGCATTTACTTTTATGTATATGCTCAGCGCCTTCTCGGTGCAGCACGGACCAGCGCCTACTATGCCATTGCTCCCTTTATCTCTTCGACTTTTTCACTGCTCTTGTTCCGTGAAGTCCCGGATATCTTTTATTTCGTCGCTTTGGGACTGATGCTTATCGGTGCGTACTTTTGTTCGTAGAGGTGATTATTTGCCCATGCTTGGCCCTGTTCGCCCGTAGAGAATTATTGACCGGAAGGAAAACTCTATTTTCGGTTAACCCACGCCAATAAAGAAATCCCGGTCCAATCGGACCGGGGATTTCTTTACTGTTACCAGGCGGAGAGGGGAACTTGAAGCTGGTAAGGAATGTGCTGTGCCCGGAGGGCTGTACCCGAGGGGGCAAAAGATTTTTCAAGTCCCACTCCTGCAACTGCGTTAATTTGCCAAAATCGTTACTTTCTATCTGAAATAAAATCACACCCGCAGGACGGACAATACTCCATTTTGCGGAGGGACAACCTGAAATCAAGAGGGCATTTGCATTCAGGGCAGCGGTATAATTTCCGCATGAGAATCAATTCAACGAAAAGCACCACCGCCCCCAACAGGGTATAGTTGAATGCAAACAAAACAATGTCAACTCCCAGGGAAAGAAAAAAGCAGGCCTTGAGTAAAAACAGATAGGTGATGGTGTTCATGGCATTCTCCTTTCTGGTGATATATCCTCAGGCGAGACTGTCAATTTCCGTAGACTGAAAGAAGTATTGAATGTGTCCGGTAAAACTTTTATCCCGGCAGGGATTCTCTGCCGCGGAAACAGGATAGTCTGGTTCCACATTCATAGTACTATGATTTAAGGTCAATGGCAACCGGGCCTTTTCGGAAAAGAACAGCCAGGATAAATCCCTGAAAAATGATTGGATGCAGCCCTTTTTTGCCTGTCCTCCCGCCAGAACATCACGGTCAGCATTTTTATATGATGAAATAGCAGAAGGCCGCAGGAAAAACCTGCGGCCTTCTGCTTTGGAAAAATGGAAAATGAAAAAGCGGACCTTGGAAAGGGCCCGGGACGGCCCTCAGGTCACCAGCCGGTAGACCAGACAGGGCCGGCCGCCGGTGCTGTAGTTCATATCCCCCGTGAGCTGGCCTTCCCGGGCCATGTGTCCCATGTACCGGCGGACAGTTACCACCGAAAGCCCCGAGGCGGCGGCAACCTCCTCGCAGGTGAAGGGATGGTCCGGGTTTGCCCGCATGCAGGCCAGGATGCGTTCCTGGGTCTGGGGCTGCATCCCTTTGGGGAGGGAAGCGGAGGAGGATGCATGGAGCAGGTGGTCCAGGGCGCTCTGGTCCAGGGTGCCGGCCCGCACGGCGGTGCGGCGGCGGCAGAAGGCGTCCAGGGCCTGACAGAACCGTTCATAGGCGAAGGGTTTTACCAGATAATCCACCACTCCCAGCCGGGTCAGGGCCTCCACGGTGGCGGCATCGTTGGCGGCGGTAATCATAATTACATCCGATTCCACCCCGGCGGCCCGGATGGCCCGCAAAAATTCCAGGCCGTTCATCTGGGGCATATAAAAATCCAGAATAATCAGGTTGGGGGTGTTCTGCCGCAGCCAGTCCAGGGCACGGCGGGGAAGGCCGAAGCTGTGGCTGACGGTGAACCGGCCGTCCCGTTCCAGGTACCGCCGGTTCAGCTCGGCAATCATGGGATCATCTTCCACTATCAAAACGGAATACATGGTTTAGCCTCTTTCTTGGAATCATTCCGCCTGGTCGGCACGGAAGGTTATAATGAAGGAACTGCCTACTCCGGGGGTGGATTCCACCCGAATCTCCCCTCCGTTGGCATCCACGATCTGCTTGACCAGAAACAGCCCGGTGCCGTGGCCGATGCCCTTGGTGGTTTTGCCCCGCTCAAAGATGTGTTCCAGCATCTCCTCGGGAATGCCGCAGGCGTTGTCGTCCACGCTGAGGATCAGTCCCTGGTCCCCCTCCCGCAGGGAAACATCAATTTCGTGGAGGGTGTCGGCAGGGGCTTTCCGGAAGGAATCAAAGGCATTCTCAATGAGATTGCCCAGAATGGTGATAAGGCTGGAAGGGGAGAGAAAACGGGAATCGGCACTGAGGTTGCTTTCCGGGTCCAGGGTCATCCGCACCCCCAGCTCTGCCGCCCGGCAGCTTTTCCCGATGAGGAGGGCGGCCACCGAGGGCTCGGCAATGCTCTGGGAGATACGGGCCACCGACAGGGCCCGGGTCTGGGTGATCTGGAGCACATACTCCTCCGCCCGGCGGTACTCGCCCAGCTGCAAAAGCCCCAGGATCACATGGAGCTTGTTCATGAATTCGTGGGTGTAGGCCCGCATGGCCTCCACCATGTGCTGCACACCCGTAAGCTCCCGGGCCAGGTTTGCCACTTCGGTGCGGTTCCGGAAGATGGCCACCACCCCCACGATCTCCCCGTCCCGGAATACCGGCATCCGGTCGGACAGGATCTGAACCCGGTGGAGGGACCGGAGGCTGATGCTGAACTCAGGCTGCTTGGTCTGAATCACCTGGGCAATGGTGGATTGGGGATAGACCTCCGACAGGGGTCTTCCCAGGACCAGATTCTTTTCCAGGGAGAGCATTTCGGAGGCTGCCCGGTTGATGTAGATGATGCGGGTATCCTTGTCAATGGCCAGCAGTCCTTCATCCAGGGCATCCAGCAGTTCCATCCGCCGGAGGAACAGGTCCCGGAAGGCATCCGGCTCGTACCCCAGCAGGTCCCGCTTGATGTGCCGGGCCAGCCGCTGGCTGAGAAAGGTGCCCAGCCCCAGGGCCACCAGACCTATGGCCAGGTATATCCCCAGGGTGTGCAAAGCGGAGGTGCGGATGGAACGCAGGTACATCCCCGCCATCACATACCCTTTGATGGTGCCGTCGGTGCGGCGGACAGCGGCAAAGGCGCAGTAATCCGCGCCGGAAGGAGCCTGGTCCCCGTCCAGTATGGGGTCGCTGCTCTGGACCAGCCGTTCCATAAGGCCGCTGTCCAGAGGCTCCAGCTGGGAGGGGTCTTCAGTGTTCCCGGTGACATCACAGAAGTACACCGGAGTCCCGTCCTCCATATATACGGCAAACAGGTCAATGCCGGAAATGCCGTAAACCGTCCGGTCCACATAGGCGATGACTTTCCGGGAATCGGTCTCATCGGTGATGGTCAGGGTGTGGGACACGGCCTGGACGGCGGTGAGAAGGGTGTCCTGCCGTACCCGGCGGGCGTTCATCAGGTCCAGGGAAAGGCCGGCTCCGGTAGCCAGCACCATGGTGACCAGGATGCCCAGCACCGACACCCGCAAAATCTGCTCATAGATGGTATGTCCCGTTGTCTTTTTTTCCATACGAACCCCTTCCCCTTGTGGCGCGGCTTCTGGGGTAATGATAGCATCTCCCTATATAATCGTCAATCTTCCACAAAGTTTCTCCTCTTTGGGTCCTATAAATGGACTGGATGCACGGTTTTATTTTTTTTATTTTCTTAAGACTTATCACTGCCCCCGGCCGGGAGTAATATAGCAACTGAAAAAGAGGTGAACAAGTTTGGAAGGTTTCAAAGAAGCCCTGGTGGATGCCCTGGCCAATAAGGTCGCGTTTACCATCCCGGTTCTGGGTGGCATCCCCATCAGCTCATCTGTGTTGGTGACTTGGATCATTATGGCGTTCTGGATCATCTTCACCCTGCTGGCTACCCGAAATCTCAAGGTCAGCAATCCCGGCAAGATGCAGATCGTGCTGGAATCCGCCGTGGAATTCCTCAACGGATTCGTCAAGGATACCATCGGTCCCCACTGGCGGCCCTTTGCCCCCTATCTGGGAAGCGTGGCCCTCTACATCGGGCTGGCAAACATCATCAGCATTTTCGGTCTGACACCCCCTACCAAGGATGTGAGCGTGACCGCAGCCCTGGCCCTTATGAGCATGCTGCTGATTTACGGCGCCCAGTTCCGGTACAACGGCCTGGCCGGAGGGATGAGGCGGTTTGCCCAGCCTATGCCTGTCTTGACCCCCATCAACCTGATGGAGATCGCCATCCGTCCCCTGGCGCTCTGTATGCGACTGTTCGGCAATGTGTTGGGCGCATTCATCATTATGGAGATCATCAAGTACATTGTGCCCGCTGTGGTCCCTGCCGTCTTCTGCATCTACTTCGACCTGTTCGATGGTCTCATCCAGACCATTGTGTTCGTGTTCCTGACCGCCCTGTTTGCAGGTGAGGGAATCAAAGAGGAAGAAGAGTAACCAACGCCCCATTCCCGCGGCAAACGCCGCCCATCCATTTATTTTCAGGAGGAAATTACTATGTCTATTGGAATCATCGCCGCAGGTATTGCAGTTCTCACCGGCATCGGCGCCGGTATCGGTATCGGCATTGCCACCGGTCATGCCAGCGATGCCATTGCCCGTCAGCCCGAAGCTTCCGGTAAAATCAACAGCACCCTGCTGCTGGGCTGCGCCATGGCAGAAGGTACTGCCATCTTCGGCTTCATCACCGCTCTGATCATTATCTTCATGGGTTAAAAAAGGAGGTGTCCCAAATGCTGGATTTCCAGCCCTGGACGATCTTTTTTACCATCGTCAATCTTTTGGTTTTGTATTTCTTTTTCCGCAAGTTCCTGTTCGGGCGGATCAATACGGTGCTGGAACAGCGTGAACAGCTGATCCGCAGCCAGGTGGATGCCGCTCAGGAGAACAACGCCCAGGCCCAGAAAGCCAAGCAGGAATATGAGAGCAAGCTGGCCGGTGCCCGGCAGGAAGCCGCCGACCTGGTGGCGGATGCCAAGCGCCGTGCCGACCAGGCCTACGCCGACCGTCTGGCCCAGGCGGAGGCGGATGCCAAAAAGACCGCCGCCGAGGCCGAGGCCCGGATCGCAGCCCAGCACAGCGAGATGCTCCGGGCTGCCCGGGGCGAGGTAGCTCACCTGGCGGTCATGGCTGCCACCCAGGTGGCCGGCAAGCGGCTGGACACCGATTCCGACCGTGCCCTGGCCGAGGAATTTCTGGCAAAGGTGGGTGAGCAGGAATGAATGAAGCCACCCAGCGTTACGCAGCAGCCCTCTTCGGGGCAGCCCGGGGAGAAGGGGAAAGCCTGATTTCCGCCGCCCGGGCCCTTATGGCAGATACCCGGCAGTGGAACCTGCTGGTAAGCGCCGCCACCACCCCCGCCGAAAAGAAGGAACTGGTGGCAGGGGCTCCCCAGCTGGACGGACAGGATGCCCTGAAAGCCTTTCTGAACCTGCTGCTGGAGGAAGGGCATCTGGAAGCCCTTCCTGAAATCCTCACCGAGTTTTCCCGCCTGACCCTCAATGCCCAGGGAGGGTTGGAATGTGTTATGACCTGTGCCCGCCAGCCTGACCAGGCCACCCAGGATGCAGTCCGGAAAGCGGCCTGCAAACTCCGTGGTGTGGAGAAGGTGGTGCTTCAAATCAAAATCGACCCCAGCCTGCTGGGCGGTTTTGTGCTGGAGATGGACGGGGTCACCTATGACCGGAGCGTCAAGGGCCGGCTGAACCGTCTGGCCCGGGGGATGGAAGATGCCCCCGCCCAGGATTCCCTGGACCAGCTGGCCGCCCAGATGAAGGAAGTGCTCTCGGGCAGCGCCGGGGATACCATGGCTTCCGAGACCGGCCGGGTGCTGGAAATCGGAGACGGCATTGCCAATGTAAGCGGCCTGCGCCACGCCGTTTACGGGGAGCGGGTAGAGTTTGAGAACGGCACCGCCGGACTTATTCTGGACCTGCGCCGGAAACGGACCGGTGTGGTGCTGCTGGGCAGCGCCAAGGGCCTGACCGAAGGCAGCCTGGTCCGCCGGACCGGCCGTCCCGCTGATGTGCCGGTGGGGGAAGCCCTTATCGGCCGTACCGTGGATGCCCTGGGCCGCCCCATTGACGGCCTGGGCCCCATCAACTGCACCGAGACCCGGCCCATTGAGCATGAGGCTTCCGGAGTGGTCAGCCGTGAACCGGTCAACCAGCCCATGCAGACCGGCATCCTGGCCATCGACTCCATGGTCCCCATTGGCCGGGGCCAGCGGGAACTCATCATCGGTGACCGCCAGACCGGCAAGACTTCCATTGCCATTGATGCCATTCTGAACCAGAAGGGCCAGAACATGATCTGCATCTATGTGGCCATCGGTCAGAAGGTATCCACCGTGGCCCGGCTCCGGGAGACCCTGAAAAAGCAGGGAGCCATGGAGTACAGCATCATTGTCTCCGCCCCCGCAGGAGAGGGCGCATCCATGCAGTATATCGCCCCCTACGCCGGTGCGGCCATGGGCGAATATTTCATGTCCAAGGGCAAGGATGTGCTCATTGTCTACGATGATTTGTCCAAGCATGCCGTGGCTTACCGGACTTTGTCCCTGCTTCTCCGCCGGTCCCCCGGCCGTGAGGCTTACCCCGGCGATGTGTTCTATCTCCACTCCCGGCTGCTGGAGCGGGCCTGCCGCCTGACCAAGGAATACGGCGGCGGTTCCATGACTGCTCTGCCCATTGTGGAGACCCAGGCAGGGGATGTGTCCGCTTACATTCCCACCAATGTCATCTCCATCACCGACGGTCAGATCTATCTGGAAAGCGGCCTCTTCTTCTCAGGCCAGCGCCCCGCCGTCAATGTGGGTCTGTCCGTCTCCCGTGTAGGCGGCGCCGCCCAGACCCGGGCCATCAAGAAAACCGCCGGCACCCTCCGGATCGACCTGGCCCGGTACCGGGAACTGGAGGTATTCACCCAGTTCAGCTCCGACCTGGATGCCGAGACCCGGCAGGCCCTGGACCACGGCAAGCGGATGATGGCGCTGCTCCGCCAGCCCCTCTGCTCCCCCATGTCGGTGGCCCGGCAGGCGGTCATTCTCTACATTGCCACCAACGGCCTGCTCTCCGATGTGCCGGTGGAAGAATCCGCCGGTTTTGCCCGGGAGTTTGCCGACCTGCTGGAGCGGGAACAGGCTAGCCTGATGGAGGAGATCAACCAGACCGGAGCCCTGTCCGGCACCGCTACCGAGCAGATCCGCACCACACTGCAGAGCTACAAAGAGCAGGTGAGCGCCAGATGGAAAGCATAAAGGAGATTCGCACCCATATTGACAGCGTTCAGCAGACCCTGAAAATCACCAACGCCATGTACCTGATCTCCTCCTCCAAACTGCGGAAGGCCCGTCGGCAGCTGGCCGACGCCCAGCCCTATTTTGAGAAGATCACCCAGACCATTTCGGACATTCTTCACCGCACCTCCGGGGTGGACCACGCCTATTTTGACAACCGTCCCGGCCATCCCCACAAGGTGGGCTACATTGTCATCACCGGGGACAAGGGCCTGGCAGGCGCTTACAACCACAATGTGCTGAAACTGGTGGAGGAAGAGATGGCCAAGGTGGAAGACCCCATCCTTTTCCTCATCGGTCAGTCCGGTCGGAATTACTTCCAGCACAAGGGCTGCAACATCGACGGGGAGTTCATGTACACCGCCCAGGACCCCACCGTCTACCGGGCCCGGGAAATCGGGGATACCTTCATTGATTTGTTCCGCAGAGGGCATCTGGATGAAGTTTATGTGGTCTACACCGAGATGGTCACTCCCATGCAGATGGAGCCCAAAATGGTGAAGCTGCTCCCCCTGGACCCGGATGCCTTCCCCTGGCATCCCCGGAAAGGGAGCCGCAGCCAGCAGGTGACCTATGTTCCCTCCCCGGAACATGTGCTCAACCACATTGTGCCCGCCTATCTGAAAGGGCTGCTCTTCGGCACCCTGGTGGAGTCCTTCTGCTCCGAGCAGAACGCCCGGATGAACGCCATGGACACTGCCACCGACAATGCCCGGTCCCTGCTGAAGGAACTGTCCCTCCACTACAACCGTGCCCGTCAGTCCGCCATTACCCAGGAAATAACCGAGATCGTGGGCGGCGCCCAGACCGGTGACGATGACTGGGAGGACGACTGGGACGATGATTGGGAGGACGCTGAACTGTAATTTCCGGTCGGGGGACCGGATGATCATAGAGAAAGGAAAGACTGCTATGGAACACAAAGGTGTGATCGCGCAGGTGCTGGGTCCCGTGGTGGATGTAGAGTTCCCCCAGGGCTGCCTGCCGCAGATCAACGAGGAGCTGGTCGTGGAAAAGGACGGTCAGCGCCGTGTGATGGAAGTCGCCCGGGAAATCGGACACGGCGCCGTGCGCTGCATCCTGCTTTCCCCCGGCGAAGGTCTGGGCCGTGGCGATGAGGTCATGGCCACCGGCCATACCATTGAGACCCCGGTAGGGGAAGCCACCCTGGGCCGGATGTTCAATGTGCTGGGAGAACCCATTGACGAAAAGGGCCCGGTGAATGCCCCCGAAAAGTGGTCCATTCACCGGGAAGCCCCCGCTTTTGATAAACAAAGCCCCACCACCGAGATTCTGGAGACCGGCATCAAGGTCATCGACCTGCTGGCCCCCTACGCCAAGGGCGGCAAAATCGGCCTGTTCGGCGGCGCCGGTGTAGGCAAAACCGTTTTGATTCAGGAACTGATCCGGAACATTGCCACCGAACACGGGGGCTATTCCATCTTTACCGGTGTAGGAGAACGGACCCGTGAAGGAAACGACCTTTGGCGGGAGATGGGAGAATCCGGCGTTCTCCAGAAGACCGCCCTGGTCTTCGGTCAGATGAACGAACCTCCGGGAGCCCGTATGCGGGTGGCCCTTACCGGCCTGACCATGGCCGAGTATTTCCGGGACCGTCAGAAGCAGAATGTGCTGCTTTTCATTGATAATATCTTCCGGTATGTCCAGGCCGGTTCCGAGGTGTCCGCCCTTATGGGCCGGATGCCCTCCGCCGTGGGCTACCAGCCCACCCTGGCCGACGAAGTGGGCGCCCTGCAGGAGCGTATCACCTCCACCAAGGACGGAGCCATTACCTCGGTCCAGGCGGTCTATGTTCCCGCTGACGACCTGACCGACCCGGCCCCTGCCACCACCTTCAGCCATCTGGATGCCACCACCGTTCTTTCCCGTAAAATCGTGGAACAGGGCATCTACCCGGCTGTGGACCCTCTGGAATCCACCAGTCGTATTCTGGAGCCGGATATTGTGGGCCGCCGCCATTACCAGATCGCCCGGGGCGCTCAGGAACTGCTTCAGCGGTACCGGGACCTGCAGGACATCATTGCCATTCTGGGCATGGAGGAACTTTCCGAGGATGACCGCCGGACCGTTGCCCGGGCCCGCCGGATGCAGCAGTTCTTCTCTCAGCCCTTCTTTGTGGCAGAACAGTTTACCGGCCTGCAGGGACGGTATGTTCCCCTGGAAGAGACCCTCAAGGGCTTTGAGGCCCTGCTGGGCGGGGAACTGGACAAATACCCCGAATCCGCCTTCTCCTCTGTGGGAACGGTGGACGATGTGCGGGAGAAAGCCCGGGCACAGGGGGCACTCTGATGGAAAAGACATTTCAGCTGGAGATCGTCACCCCGGAACGGCAGTTTTTCACCGGCCCGGTGGAAAGCCTGATGCTTCCCGCCCTGGACGGGGAATATGGGGTGCTGCCCGGCCATGAGCCGGTGGTCACCGCCGTGGAACCGGGGGAGGCCCGGTACAAGGTGGACGGGGTCTGGCATTCCGTCATTGTGACCCAGGGCCTGGCCGAGCTGATGTCGGACTATGCCATCCTGCTGGTGGCCGCCGCCGAACGGCCCGAGGACATTGACGCCGCCCGGGCCCAGCGGGCCAAGGAACGGGCCCAGGAACGGCTGCGCCAGCACGGCAGCCAGCGGGAATATCACCGGGGCAAAGCCGCATTGGCCCGGGCCAATGCCCGCCTTCACGGAAGCAAACACCGCTAAAGGGAAGCCGGGTCCCCAACAGCGTGGCGAAACTGGGAGGGACCGGCTGCCATATAGTATGAGGGGTTTTTATATTGGTTGGTTCCAAGGGGCTGTTTCCCGGGGCAGAAGTCCGGGCAGCGGCCGCCTGTTTACACCAACAAAGGTCGCCAGGCCGGTCAACCAATGGTTGACCGGCTTTTCTGTGTTCAGATGAAGGTCGGTTTTCCTGTTTGTAATTCTCTGTCCTGGGGGCAATGTCCGCCTGACCTTCTGAAAAATCAGAGCCGCCGCATGGGATAAAACCGCCGTAAAAACCAGTCCCACCCCTGTTTCTGCGGGAAATGGGGCGCCCGTTGTCCAACAAACCGCTTTTCCATCCTGTCCGTGTTACCATTAAAGTACTCAATAAGAGCATCTGCGTCCTATCCATGCAGAGGCTCTTTTGAGAGAGGGAGGTAACCGGATGAAAAAGTATACGAAAAAAGTAAGGAAAACATACAAGAAAAAGCTGATGGAGCGGGCCGGCGCATGGGGGTGTGCGTTGGCTCTTTCCATGACACTGTCAATGGCGGCATTTGCGGAAGAACCGCTGGGAGAGGTGGTTTTGCAGCAAACCCTGATGACAGAGGTCACGGAATCCCGGCAGCCCACGGCGGAAGCCATGGAAACTGAACAGGGAACGGCGGAAACGGCAGAGCCTGAACAGGTTGTACCGGAAACCGAAGAACCGGAGCAGGAAGCCGCAGAAACGGCAGAGCCTGAGCAGCCGGCGGCAGGCACCGGGGAACCGGAGCAGGAAGCCGTAGAAACAGCACAGCCTCCGCAGCTCACAGAAGAACTCCCGGAAGAGGGAACGCCCGAGACAGCAGTGCAGACCCCGGAAAGTTCTGAACAGGAACTGGCCCTGAATGTGGAAAACTTTCCGGACCCGGCATTTCTGGCAAGTCTGGACCGCTTTGACCTGGATGGAAACGGCAGCCTTTCCCTGTCGGAACGGGAAGCCGTAACAGAAATCGATGTACGGAGCAAGGGAATCCAGTCCCTGGAGGGGATAGGGGACTTCCCCAACCTGACCAGGCTCAACTGCATTGGAAATACCCTTACCCAACTGCCCCTGGACCAGATGCCCAAACTGACCTCGCTGCTCTGCAACGAGAATCAGCTTACACAGCTGGACCTTTCCCAGCTGCCCATGCTGCGGGTGCTCCACTGCCACGATAACCAGCTGACGGAACTGGATGTTTCCCAAAACCCGGAGCTGTACGAACTGGCCTGCGGAGACAACCCATTCACTTCCCTGGATGTGACTCATAATCCCCAGCTGGCTTATCTGCTCTATTTGGGCGGTCCTCTGGAGATCCTGACCCTGGGAGGAAACCATGCCCTGAAGGAACTTTGGTGCTCCTATGCCCTGGTGTCGGAGCTGGACCTGGCACAGGCTTCCAATCTGGAGATGCTGGGAATCGAATACAGCCAGATTCGGTTCCTGGACCTTGAGGCAAACCCCAGGCTGACCCATGTGCTGGCATCAGGCTGCCGCCTTTTGGGGGCAAAACTGCCGGAGGGAATCTCTGCGGACCTTTCCCATCAGCGTGCAGTTGAAGTGCATGTGGGCGCCCATGAAACCACCTTCGATTTAATGAGGCTGGGCCTGCCCCTGGATATGGCCAACATTTCCAATGTGACGGGAGCCCAGCTCCAGGGCAGCGTCCTGACCGGAATCTCCGATGCAGTCATGGTCACCTATGACTATGACGCTGGGGGAGCCCGGCTGACCGCATCCGTTCTGTTCCATGGGAGCAACGGCTGGGTGGAGCCTCTTTCCCTGGAGGATTGGACCTACGGCGAACCGCCCCACCAACCCTATGCAGAGGCGGAATACGGAAATGTGGTGTATACATACAGCGATTCCCCCGACGGCACCTTTGGCCCGGAGGTTCCCACCCAGGCGGGGACCTGGTATGTGAAGGCATCGGTGGCAGAGTCCCCGGACCATGCAGGGCTGACCGATGTTGAAGAATTTCACATCCTGAAAGCCCATCCCACCTTTACCGTACCCACCGGACTGACGGCAGTGTACGGAAACACCCTTGCCAGTGTAGACCCCGGCAGCGGCTTTGTGTGGGAAGATCCCGGACAGAAGGTGGGCAGTGTGGGAGAAAAAACCTTCCTGGCAAGCTATCTTCCGGAAGACACAGACAACTACCAGGTGGAAAACCATCTTCCCGTGGTGGTGCGGGTCCTGCCCAAACAGGCCCGGGAGGAATGGGTGCCCCGGCTGACAGGGTCCCAGGACCTTGCATCCCTGCAGGTCCGTGACGGTCAAACCACCCTTCGCCAAGGGCGGGACTATACGGTCACCACCTACACGGAGAATGGCTGGGTGACGGTGATGGTGGTGTTCCAGGGCAACTATACCGGACAGATCCGGCGGGGATACCCCCAGGAATCTTCCGGGACTCTGCTGCCGCCCCCTGCAGCCAATGAAACAAAGGTACCCCCGCCCCAGCAGGAACCCATAGTGGATGCCGTGGTGGAAGACACCCGGCCCCAGGCAACATCCTCTCCGTCCGCCACACCTGGACCGGATGGAGAATCCCAGAAGGAAGAACCCGCAGAGCCAACCGGACAGGAGGGTCTGCCCCATGAAGACACCGCCGATGCCCCCTCGGCAGAGAGGAAAGCACGGGATGGGATGATTCTGATTTGGCTTCTGCTCATACTCCTGGTCATTGCCATTTGGCTGTTTGAGGGGTATAAAAAGGGGGAGGACGAGGAAAAACCGGACAGTGACCTGAACGACTGACCGATTGGAACCCCATCCGCCGCAATCCAGTCCCACAAACCGAAAGCCCCGTAAACAGCTTGTTTACGGGGCTTTTTATTATTTGCTTTTTGCCGCTGACCGGCAGAGAGAATCAATACTGCCGCCAAAGCCATTCTATCTGGGGGAAAGCCAGATGGATCAGAAAGGTGACCAGCATAAGGGCGGCCACGGCAAGGGTGATATACCCGAGTATCCGGAGAAAGCTGGTCAGGGCGGCCTTTCCCTTTTCAATGTCCAGATAGATGGAGGCGATTTTTTCGTCTGTCATGCTTTTCTCCCGCACATCCTGAACATCCATCCCCTTGACCAGCTCATCCAGGGTCAGACCGAAATAGTCGCTCAGCAGGACCAGCCGCTGGAAATCCGGGTAGGACTGCCCGGCCTCCCATTTGGAAATGGTCTGCCGGGAGACCTGAAGCTCCGCCCCCAATTCCTCCTGAGACAGCCCTTTCTGTTTTCTGAGGGATAATAGTTTTTCATGAAACTTCATTTTGTAACCGTCCTCCTTGCATCTGGTGATTCAAGTATATCCGGATACCCTTTTGGTGACAACCAACCAGAGTTGGCAATTTGTCCACGGCACTTAACATGGGGCCGGTTCCGGGGGCATCCGGGAATAAAAAGATTCAAAGAGCCTGCGGCTTTCTTTTGGGGGCAAGATGTTATATAGTATAGTGAGAAAGTTTTCAAAAGAGAAAGGAACGCCCCATGCTTTTCCTTGTCCTGGCTATGCTGTTCAGTGCCGTGCTGGCCCTGGTCCTGAAATATCTTGACTCCGGCAGTCCCTACGGAGTGTTTTTTGTCAACTACATCACCTGCGCCCTTCTGGCCTTTGGGGCGTTGCAGCCCAGGACACTCTATAACGGGGACTTTACCCCCTGCTGGCTGGGAGGAATCACCGGCCTGATTTACCTGGCCTCCTTCTCTGCCAACGGATACAGCATCCATAAAAACGGAGCCATCCTTTCCTCGGTGTTTACCCGCCTGGGGGTGCTGGTTCCCATTCTGGTGTCGGTGACACTGTTTGGGGAGCGGCCCACCCTTCTGCAGGGACTGGGGGTTGCCCTGGCCGTGGCAGCGGCCGTGGTCATGAACGGCCTGCCCCGGAAAAGGGAAACTTCCGCCCCGGAAACCAAAGTGTATCTGGTGCCCCTGGTGCTGACTTTGCTCCTCAACGGTACTGCGGATGCCATGTCCAAGGTGTTCAACCAGCTGGGCCGGCGGCAGGACGACGGGCTGTTCATGTTCTATATCTTCCTGTTTGCCGGGCTGGCTACCCTGGTGCTGCTGGTCCGGGAGGGGCGGCCCCTTACAAAAAGGGATGTTTTCTTCGGGGTCCTGGCAGGCATTCCCAACTTCCTTTCCTCCCGGCTGCTGCTGGCCGCCCTGGCGGAGCTCCCCGCCTTCCTGGTCTACCCCTCTTACAGCGTAGGGGTGATTCTGGTCATCAGCCTGGCCAGCTTTTTCCTCTTCCGGGAACGGCTGAACCGCCGCCAGATGGGAGCGGCAGGGATGATCCTGGGGTCGCTGGTGCTGCTCAACCTGTAAGGACCATATTTTATCCAAAGAGAACCCCCGGTCTCATGGGACCGGGGGTTCTCTTTTTACCCAAATTGGCTTATGACATGAAGATGCTGGTACCGATAGTGCTGGCGGCTTCCAAAATGGCGCTGCTCAGGATGAATGCAGAGAGAAGGATGCTGATGGCAACGATAATCAGGCAGACAGAAACACCGTGGGTCTTAAAAAACTCGTTGAAATTTTTCATGGCAGCCTCCTTGAAAACAGATTCTCCATACCGTTTGATTTTATAATGATTCTATTTTGGGGGTGCGGTTTTGTCAAACCGGATTGACGGCAGAGGAAAACGGAAAAAGCAGATTTCCGATTTATTTCTTTTTCCCCAAAAGACCGGCCTGGGCAATAAAGGCGTCCGCCTTTTGGTATTCCGGTTTGGTGCAGAGACTGACCGTGACATAAACCAGGGCAGACAGGACAACCCCCAGAATCACCTGCCCGGCGGACTGGACTGCCCAGAAAGCGGGCAGCTTGATTCCCAGGGAAATCAGCAGGTTGTAAATGCAGTAGCTCAGCCCCACACACATGGAGGCCGCCGCACCTTTGGCGTTTCCCCGCCGCCAGATAAACCCGGCCACCATGGGAACAAAGACCCCGGTGGTGATAACATCCGAGGCGATCCAGGAAATCTCCAGAATGGAGCGGATTCCCAGGGCAATGACCAGGGCGACGGCGGTGACCATCAGGGTGGCGGCACGGGAAAACCGGAGCTTCCGGTCCTCGTCCTGCTCCCGGGTGTTCAAGTCAATGGCCAGGGTCATGGCGCCTGTGTTGATAAGGGAATCCATGGTGGACATAATGGCTGCCGAAATCCCCACAAAGGCAATGGCGCCCAGGACGGGGGCATGTAGTCCATGACGATGGCGGTTACCACGCCGCCCTGGGGAAGGGTGTCGAACAGCACCAGCCCGGCCATCCCCGTAAAGACCACAATAAGGTAAAGGGGAATGTAGGCAAAGAAACTGAGGACCGCCATTTTCCGGGCATCCCTGTCCGACCGGGCGGCGGAAATGCGCTGCCAGACATTGGCCTGTATCATCCAGGCACAGCCGAAGGTGATCACATACACCGCATATTTGGAGGCCCCGGCAGTCAGGCTCATGTATCCGTCCTTCCCTGCCAGGGCGGCAGCCGCACTTATTTCCGGGAACCCGCCTGCCCTGGTAAAGGCCACAACAAACACCCCGATGGCGGAGAGAAGCAGCAGCACAAACTGGATGATATCGGTCAGAACCACCCCCCGGAACCCTCCGAACAGGGAGTGGATCAGGACGATTCCCGTCCCCACCAGCACCGCCAGCTCGTAATTCAGGCCCAGGTAGGTGCCGAAGAAATTGCCGATGCCCACCATCTGGGAGGAGGCGGAGAAGGTCATGAAAATTAAAATCATCACCGAAAGGATTTTGGACACCAGCGGGGAATACCGGGCCGCCATCATCTTCCCCTGGGTGAGATAACCCACCCGGCGGATGGCCTTTGCCCCCAGAATCATCAGAAAGGTGGAGAGAAGGACCGGCACGCCGTAATACCAGAAAGCACCCAGGCCGTCGGAATAGGCCAGGTCCGCCGTGGAAAGGGCGGAACCTGCTCCCCACCAGGAGGCGATGAAGGTGATGGACAAGGCCCAGAAGGGGAGGGACCGGCCGGCAAAAAAGTAGTCCAGCACATTTGCGTT
This sequence comes from uncultured Gemmiger sp., assembly GCA_944386495.1. Taxonomy (GTDB): domain Bacteria; phylum Bacillota; class Clostridia; order Oscillospirales; family Ruminococcaceae; genus CALXEN01. Next base: position 17,217 of record CALXBE010000020.1, read on the forward strand.
TTTCTTGTCCTTGGACACGGCAAAAAGCAGGACCGCAAAATAGATAAGCAGTCCAATCAAAGAAGTGGTTTGCAGCTGGGTCATCCTGTTATCCTCCCGCAGAAAGCGGTTGGGGCATCCGGGTTCAGAGACCGCCCAAAGGCGCCTTTTCTGAAAAGAAAAACCTTAATATGGCAGTTACTATACTGGGCTAGGAAAGGATTGTCAAGGGCAGGGGCAAAGGAATCAAAAAGAGCCCCTCCACAGTTCTGTGGAGGGGCTCCGCTGATGGGTCAGATATTACAGCAATTTGAAGGTTCCGGTCATTTCCTCCAGCTTTCCCTGAATTTCCATGGATACATCCACAGGGCTGGTGATCTCAACCAGCAGGGAGCCTTCCTCCAGGGAGATGGCATAGAATACCCGGGTCTGGGTCACTCCGTCCACCTCTTCCTCATAGTGAACGCAGAAAGTCTCCAGGCCGTCAGCGCCGAAAGTGGTGGTCTCCGGGGCGATTCCCTCCTGACCAGACTGAGCAGCGATTTCCTCTGCCAGGGTCTGGGCATCCTTGTCGGAGTAGGACTGAACTGCAATGTAGACCTGGCCGTTCAGTTCTTCGGCAGTGTTGTAGGTGTAGGTGTCCTTGTCCTCTGCGGTATCATCCAGGGTAAATACAGTGGGGTCATAGGTCATGGAATACCCCAGCCGGCTCTCTTCCAGAACAGGCTCTGCATCTTCCGCAGGATACTCGGATTCAGGCTCCTGGGAATCATCGGCAGTATCGCTTTGCTCAGGGGTGGCGGTGGCCTGGGTGCTCACGGAAGAATCCGTGGAAGTTTCCTGACTGTTTCCGCAGGCGGCCAAAAGCACAGCCGCCAGACAGGCAACGCAGATCAGCAACAATCTGTTTCTTTTCATGCTTTTTTACCTCCGTAATTTCATGAAGTTTTTGCAAGAGAGGAATCCTCTCTATAGCCTGGATTATACCCGCAGCGCTCCTCCGGTTCAAGGGGAATTTTGAGAATATTCTGTGAGAATAAAATGAATGATTTTTTGATACATCAAAAAACGAAGGATTTACTCAGACGGGGGAGTCCGGGAGAAAAGGCGGTTCCGGGAAAGGGGGATGAAATCAGGGCTTTTCCGGTTTTGCACCGGCTGCGGGTTGAGGCTTCTGGAAAAAATAGTATAATGGAGGTAGCGAAATTTCAGCCTTGCCAGGGGATGGAACCGGCGCCCGGCCCAAACCGGGGCGGGAAGAACCGCTCTCCCCATGGAATACCCAAATCTCCCGCACCTGTCCGGTGGAGGGAGAGGAAAGGAATTTTAAAATGAATAAGACGGTTGATTTTGAAATGTATACCTCCATTCTGCAGGAGGAACTGCTCCTTGCCATGGGCTGCACCGAACCGGTGGCCGTGGCCTATACAGCCGCCACCGCCCGAAGTCTGCTGCCCGCCGGCACCCTGCCTGACCGCTGCCGGCTTTATGTAAGCGGCAATATTATCAAGAATGGGAAAAGCGTGGTGGTGCCCAACACCGACGGCCTCCATGGCCTGGAAGCCGCCGCAGCGGTGGGAATCGTGGGAGGAGACGAAAAGGCCGGATTGCAGGTGATTTCCCAGGTCACCCCGGAACAGCGCGAGGGGACCCGCCGCCTTTTGGAACACTGCAAGTTTACCGTCTGCCCGGCCAAGACCGAGAAAATCTTTTACATTGAGGTGCGGCTTTACGCCGGGACCGAGGAAACCTGTGCGGTGATCGAGGACTTCCACACCAACCTGACCCGGATGGAGCGTAACCATACCCCCATGCCCCTGCCCAAAAACGACTGCGGGGAAGCCGAGACCCCGGTGCTGACCGACCGCTCCCGGATGAATGTGGAGGATATTCTGGAGTTTTCCGCCCAGGTGGACCTGGACCCTCTGCGGGAACTGCTGGAACGGCAGATTTCCTGCAACATGGCCATTGCCCAAGAAGGGCTGCGGAATCCCTGGGGAGCCCAGGTGGGCAGGACCCTTCTGAAAGCCGCCCCCGACGACCCCTACACCCGCGCCGCAGCCGCTGCTGCTGCGGGCAGCGATGCCCGGATGGGCGGCTGCGAGCTGCCGGTGGCCATTGTATCGGGCAGCGGTAACCAGGGGCTGACCGCCTCTGTCCCGGTGGTGGTGTACGGCCGGGAGAAGGGCGTGCCCCATGATACCCTCCTCCGGGCTCTGCTGGTGTCCGACCTGATTACCATCCACCAGAAAACCGGCATCGGCCGTCTTTCCGCCTTCTGCGGCGCCACCAGCGCCGGGGTGGGAGCAGCCTGCGGCATTGCCTGGCTGGACGGGGCCGATTATCAGGTGATTGCCCATATTATCGTCAATTCCCTGGCCATCCTGTCCGGAATGGTCTGCGACGGAGCCAAGGCATCCTGCGCAGCCAAAATCGCCACCGCCGTCAATAACGGACTGCTGGGCTACCGGCTTTACCGGGACGGGCTCCAGTTCTACGGCGGGGATGGCATCGTGACCAAGGGAGTGGAGAACACCATCGCCAATGTGGGACGGCTGGCCCGGGAAGGAATGCGGAGCACCGACTGCGAGATTTTGGATATTATGGTGGGCTCGTAATTCCTGCACAATAAGAGAAACGACCCCCTGCCGGGATTGCTCTGTCAAGCCCCCCGGCGGGGGTTTTCCGTTGACAGAAAGAGAAAATTCGCCCTGAGATGCGGCGGCTGGGAAAGAAAACGCCCCCGGACAGCCGGTGTCCGGGGGCGTGATTTTTTGGAATGGATGAATCCCCGCAAAGAGCAGGGAAAGGCTTATACGCTCAGGTCTGCCTTGGGATTGAAGTGGATCTTCTCAATGGGCTCCGAATCCCGGAAGCTCAGGGACAGACCGTTCCGGGCCATTCCCGGATGAGCTGCCATGTAGGCTTTTCCCATCTCCCAGGCTGTCTGCCACATGGCCGGGGGAATCTCACTCTTTTTCCGTTCCAGATAGGCAGTGTCGGCGGCGTAGAGGTCGGCCAGGATGGGGCCGAAGGACTTGAACTTGGGATTGGCCCGGGGACTGGGGTCAATGTCCTTGTTTTTCCGGAGAGGCCCGTAGCCGTTGTAGGTGCAGCAGATGAGAAGGCAGGTGCCCAGTTCCCAGCCCCGGGCTTTCCCCAGGTCGGCAGGATAGCACTGGAGTATCACTGCATCCAGGTCCTCGGAACGGCAGGCCACCAGAAGCGGGTCGGTGGAGACCACCACTGCGGCTTGAATATCCCCGTCATTCATCTGCATCTGGATGTAGCTTTTGCTGTCCAGATTGCTGGCCATGGCAAAGTGGATGGGCTGGAAAATTTCGGGCCGCAGCTTTTTCAGCTTTCCCATATCCACCTCAAACAACCCCGGGTTGAAAGCCCCCGGCCGGAAGACATCCTCTTTTTTGAAGTGTCCGTAAGGATTCAATTTGTCGAATTGCTCCTTCAGTCCCATACTGTATTCCTCCTTGGTTTGAATCTATAGTCCCGCATTCGGCAGGTCTCTGCCGATTTTTCCATGACAATATTCCCGGTTTCCAAGGCCCTTTGCCCCGGCGCCCGGAAGAGGAAGGTAAAAGCTGAGTGTTTTCTTTATTGTAGCACCGTGATTTCAAAATTCCAAGGCGGCGGACGGGGAAAAAGAGCGGTTTTGATGCGGAATTCTTCGGAAAAGCCGCTCTGTTTCCCGGGAAAGGTTTTTCCCCGCATCCGGCGCTGCATCGAAAAGAAAAAGCGGGCCTCAGGGAAGCCCGCTCACCGTTACTTTTTCAGTTTCAGTCCGTCCCTGAAGGCGTCCCCCACCCGCTGGGTGACCTGATAATACCCATGGGTGTAAGGGTCAAAGGCAATGGCATTTACCAGGGACATATCCGGTTTGCCGTCTCTCAGCACCCGCTCATCGGCAGTGATCCTCATCACCTTCCCGATCACTCCGCAGCCATACCGGTTGGTCTGGTACTCAATGAACCGGCACTCCAGACAGAGAGGGAACTCGTTGATGACAGGGGCATCTACCGTCTCAGCCCGGGAAGCGGAAAGACCGGCGGCTCCCAGCTTGTCCGGCACAGTGTTGCCCGAGACTACCCCGAAATAGTCCGCCTCCACCACATGCCCGGCGTCGGCAATGCTGACAGTAAAGCCGCCCCGTGCCTTGATGTTCTGTACGGTTTTGTGGGTCTCTGTAAGGTTCAGGACCACCGTATCCCGTTCCTGCATGGTGCCCCAGGCAGCGTTCATCACATTCACGGTACCATCTTCGTTGTAGGTGGCGATCATCAGCACCGGCATGGGAAAAATCCCCTCGGTCATTTTCAATTCTTTTCTCATGGCAAAACACCTCTCTTTCAGGATTGACACACAGGGTGCCTTTGCCTAACATTATAGTCAGTGGTACACTGAAAACAAGTACTGATATATTTGTAAGGTACTGGCCTGGAGGTAAGTGTTATGCTCTCTGACTATATGGAAAAAGCCAACTTTGAGGACACCGGCTTTGCCTATACCCTTTCTCTCATTTCAGGAAAGCACAAAATGGTGATCCTCTACTGCCTGATGGAGTTTGGCGTGGTGCGGTTCAACGAATTGAAACGGTACCTGAAAACCGTGGCGGATAAGACGCTCAGCACCAATCTGAAGGAACTGGAAGCCGACGGGTTGATTATCCGAAAAGAGTATCCTCAGATTCCCCCCAAGGTGGAATATTCTCTCAGCGAAAGAGGAAAGTCGTTGATGAAAATTCTGGACCAACTGTGTGTCTGGGGGGAGAAAAACCGAATTTGAAAGCCGACCGCTCTGTTCATGATTTGTTCATAAAAAGAATCTATCTTAAAGGGCAAAGCAAAACATCTTTGGCAAAATTTCTTCGGGGAAGGGGACTGAAAATGCTGTCAAACCGGAGCCGGGCTTTCAGATGGGCCGTGATTCTGACGGCGGCAAACTATCTTGTTCAGGCGGTGCTGCTGGCCTTTTTCCCTCTGAACGCTCCCTGCCACTGGAACCAGGCAGGAGCGGCAAACGGCTGGATAAATAAGTATCTTTATCTTCTCCTGTTTGCACTGCCTTTCTTTATCCTCTGGGCGCTGTTCCGCAAGCCCCGGAATATGGCAGTGGCCTTCTTTTACCAAACGCCTTTGGGCCGTGGAGCAAGAATCCTGGTCTGGGTGTTCAGCGTATTGGTGACCTGGATACCTGCCTATGCCATTCTTTTTGTTCCGCATTTTGTGCCGGAACAGGACTGTGCAGCCTGGATCTCCGGCATGGTGTACGGGGTGGAACTTTCGGTAGAAGGGGCACTGGTCCTACTGGCAGCGGCCTGCGCCGTCAGCTGGGGCGGGCAAAGATCCGCCTGAAAAGGATGCGGTGAAAAAGGGAGGTAAACCCATGAACCAGCTTATAGCCCCCTGCGGCATGAACTGCGCCCTCTGCCAGGCTTACCAGGGAAAGGGCCTGGCCTGCCGGGGATGCGGCCTTGGCGGGGAGAGAAAAGCCTGCCAGAATTGTTCCATCCGAAAATGCCATAAGAAGGAAGACTTTTGCTTTGAATGTCCCGACTACCCTTGCAAAAGGCTGAAGGCTCTGGACAAACGGTATCGGACCAAATACCAGATGAGCATGCTGGAAAACCTGGAGTTTATCCGGGCCAAGGGTCTGGATGCGTTTGTCATAGAGCAGGAAAACCGGTACCGGTGCAGCCGGTGCGGGAAGTTGAGGACCGTTCACCAGGAGTACTGTCTCTATTGCGCCCGAATGGATAAGGAAGCGGGGAAAAAGTGAATCTTTGTGCAAAAGCCTTTGGACCACCGGCCCGAAGGCTTTTTTACTGCCGGAAAATTTTACCCGTCCCCCGTCGTTTCTTCCGGGAAACCATTTCAAGAAAAACGGGGATATGGTACAATCTTGTTGTAGCTTCTCATCCCGCTGAGGAAGGGATGAATTTTCAGAAAAAACGGAGGGAATGTTTATGCAGGCATTCGAGTTTTATTCTCCCACCAAAATGATTTTTGGCGCAGGCACCGAAGAACAGACAGGCCGGCAGGTGACCGAATGGGGCGGGACCCGGGTAATGGTGGTATACGGGGGCAGCAGCGCCGTGAAAAGCGGTCTGCTGGACCGGGTCACCGGTTCTCTGGAAAAGGCCGGGCTGGCCTATGAATGTGTGGGCGGGGTCAAGCCCAATCCCCGGCTCAGCTTTGCCCGGGAAGGGGTGAAAAAAGCCCTGGATTTTAAAGCGGACTTTGTTCTGGCGGTAGGGGGCGGCAGTGTCATCGATACCGCCAAAGCCATGGCCGACGGCGCAGCCAGCCCCGAGCTGGATATCTGGGATGATTTCTGGAAAAAGAAAGTTCCGGTCCCCCATGCTCTGCCGGTGGGGGTGGTGCTGACCATCCCGGCGGCCGGCAGCGAAAGCAGCGACTCCGCCGTTCTCACCAATGACGAGACCCAGGAAAAGCGGGGGCTGAACTCCCCCTTCCACCGGCCCCGGTTTGCCATTCTCAATCCGGAGCTGACCTTTACCCTTCCCCGGTATCAGGTGGCCTGCGGCATTGTGGACATTATGATGCACACCATGGACCGGTACTTCAACCCGGTCACCACCAACCAGCTGACAGATGAACTTGCAGAAGGGGTGCTGCGGAACACCATCCGGAACGGACGCCGGGCTATGGAAAAGCCGGGAGATTACCAGGCCATGAGTGAGCTTATGTGGTCGGGCAGCCTGTCCCACAACGGCCTTACCGGGCTGGGGAACAAGACAGATTTTGCACCCCATCAGCTGGGCCATGAGCTGAGCGCCATGTTCGATGTGGCCCACGGGGCTTCCCTCTCCGCCGTCTGGGACAGCTGGGCCAGATACTGCCTGGACACTGACCCTGCCCGGTTTGCCCAGTTTGCCCAAAAGGTGTGGGGCATTGACCCGGCGGGAAAGGATGTGTCGGAACTGGCCATGGAGGGCATCGAGGCCACCCGTGCATTTTTCGCATCCCTGGATATGCCCACCTGCCTGTCCCAGCTGGAGTGCGGGGTACAGACGGAATCGGTGCTGGAGGAGCTGGCTTACCGCTGCGCCTTCCAAAACACCCGGACCATCGGCAGCTTCCGGGTGCTGGACCACCAGGATATCCTTGCCATCTACCGCCTTGCCAACCATTGATGTCCTGAGGGCGGGTCCGGGAAAATTTTGATACCATCATAAAGGCCGGCAGCAGCTGCTGCCGGCCTTAAAATTTGTACTTTCAAAAGGGAATGAGCCGGCTTTACAGGCTCCCGGCTTCCTGCAATTGCTTTTGAAGGGCCTGATACTCCTGCAGAACCTTTTCCATGGACTGGGCAGAGCTGCGGTGCAGCTGGGCGCTGGCCGGGTCCAGCCGGGAAAGGTCGTACTCCATGACCCGTTTCAGACTTTTCTCCTGCAGCGTGATCCACTTTTCCAAAACCGGCAGAAATCCGGGGCCGAAGAGCTCCGCATACCTTTTTGCATGTTCCAGGCCCATTATGCAGACAAATTTTCCCGGGTCTTTGAGCAGGGCCAGGTATTGGCCGGAGGTCTGGACGGATAAAAAGAAGGGAATCACCTCATCCCGGACCAGCTGAAAGGCCTCCTCTATGATTCGGTCAGGGGAAGGACAGGGGACCCATTGGGTCTGCCAGTCCTGGCCGGGTTCCTTGAAGGTGATGGGAAAATGCTCATTGACGATCTGGGCTCCCATGCCGGGATAAATCAGGGGGAGCAGGGTGTACCACTTCCCGTCCTGCCACCCTTTTGCCAGTGCCTGACCCAGTTCCCCCTCTATGGGAAGGTCCTGGGGCCCCCAGATATCCTTTTCCGCCCCGGCAGGGAAAATCCCCAGATTGATTTGAACTGTAAAATGCTGAAACCGAAGGCCCTTGAAATTGTCTTCCGGAATCCGCAGCTCCCAAAGGACGCCGCTGTCCAGCAGGCGGCGGTAGCGGTCTCCCTTTTTCCGGAAACCGTAGGGCTTCAGCAGGTCCTTCATTCCGAATAATATCTCTTTCCGGACTTCCTTGATCTCTTCCACGACAAACGCCTCCTTTTCCGGAAAAGTCTTTTCAAGTCCAGCCTATCACGGGACCGGGAAGGAGTCAATCAACCAATCTGAAAGGGAAAAGATAAAAAACGGTATTTGGAGAAAAAAGTTCTTTTTTGATGGACTTTATCTCCATGGCATCGTATAATAAAAGTTAATAATATTTTCCCGGGAAAATATTATCGGCAAAAGCAATAACACAACTTAAAGAGGAGAGAGGCTATGAAACGCTTGGTTTCATCCATCATGGCGGCAGCCATGATGGTTTCCCTGGGAATGACAGCCCTTCCGGCTTATGCCCAGGAAACACAGGTATCTTGTATCTGCACAGAGGCTTGCGGAGAAGATACCGTAAACTCAGAGTGTCCGGTCTGCTTGGAAGAACCCGGCCGGTGCATAAAAAGCTCTGAGCAGAATGATACAGAGAATCCGGAAGCTCCCGGACCCACGGAAACACCTGAGCCCGTGATTACCCCTGAGCCTGCGGCGACTCCGGGACCTGCCAAGGCCCCCGAAAAACCGGAGGGCATATCCAGCCAAGTTACCATTTTTGTGTCTACCGAGGACGAACTGAAAGAAGCGGTAAAAACTGTAAATGACCAGGCACCTCAGGAGGATCCTGTGAAAATTGTCCTGCGGAATGACATTGAACTGACCAACAATGGCTTTGTCAACCCGTTTTATTTTGAGCTGGTTTCCGGGGCCAAAATGGAACTGACCAGCGAAGAGGGAAATACTTTTACTCTTGAATTCGGTGATGCCTTTTTCAGCGGAGCCAATAAAGCGGTCATGTTCCATTTGGACGGCAGTTCCATGACGGTATCCAATATTGTTCTGGACTGCAACAGTGTAAGTCCTGGACGGATGAGCACTGCCTTTACACTGGGCAACAGGGCAACGCTCACCATCAATGATGGAACCCAAATCACCGGCAGCAGTACCAGCGTGGATGGGAACAACGCCGGGGTCATCAAGGCGGACGGCAACAGCCTGGTGGTCATGAACGGAGGGGAGATCTCCGGCAATGATGCCCAGTACAACACCATTGCCAACTCGGGAATCGTTCTCCTGTACAACGCCTCCTTTGAGATGAACGGGGGAGAGATCAAGGAGAATCTTTCCTCTGCCGACTATTTTCTTACCACAAATGGGTATGGTGGAATCATCGGAGTGGCGACCATCGTTACTGCCACCATGAATCCTGAGGGAAAAGGGGCATCCTTTACCATGAATGGCGGGCGTATTGCCAACAACAAGGTTCCCGAAGGCTGCGGCGGCGCTATTTCCGCCTGTACCATAGGCCGGGGCCTGGCGCCGGTGGATGTTATCATCAACGACGGAATAATAGAGGGAAACCAGGCGTTGGGCGGCGGTGCCATCTGCCTTACCGGAGTCACCGCAGTTCCCACGGAACATAAATGCACCCTGACCATCAATGGGGGAGAAATTCGGAATAACCGGGCTGAAATTGCAGGGGACGATGCCGGAGAAGGCGGCGGAGCCATTGTGATCCGGAATGACGCCCGATGCATTATGAACAGAGGCCTGATCCAGGGCAATTACTCTGACCTGTCCGGCGGAGCCATCCAGCTTTTCAATAAGGCTGTTATGGAAATAAATGGAGGCGCCATCTCCCAAAATACTGCGGAAGCCCATGCCGGCGCCATTTGTGTGGCAGCCCTTTTTGGAAAAGATACAGGGGAAGACGCAGGCTCTTTCCTTTATCTGAATGGGGGAAAGATTGAAAATAATGTGAGCAGGTCTGTCTGGGACGGGGATGCTCACAGCGATGATTCCTTTGCACCCGGTGGCGGCGGTATCTATCTCCACGCGGATAACCGGATTTACCTTTCCGGAGATGTAGAAATCACCGGGAACCGTGCGGAAGGATACGGAAGCGGCGGCGGTATCTTCGGGACCTTCGGGGCCATCATCAGTATGGAAAAAGGGTATGTCCAGGATAACTATGCGGCCAACCATGGCGGCGGCATTTATCTGGACGGAACCGGTACATATGAGGGATATTCCCATACTTACGAGGAGGACAGCGAGGGCGCCGGAGCGTTCCTGCGGCTGAAGGACGGAAGGATCTCCGGAAATACGGCGGACAAGAGCGGCGGCGGAATTTACATCGGCGGAGAAACCATCGCCAAAGAGGATGGGGAGCCGGATATACTGTTCCGGGGCGGACTTTGTCTCATGTCCGGAGGCGTCATTACGGGAAACACTGCCAAAGATACAGGCGGTGGAGTATATCTTGAGAACGACCTGGAAGATGGCGCACCCAATGCAGGCCGGTTCCTTATGACGGATGGTGCGCTTTACGGCAATATTGCAGGGGAAAACGGAAACACCAGCACCGGTGCCCAGGATGCGGGAGCTGATCTGTATGCCGAGGGAGAAAAGACCGGTGTGACCCTTCCCACAGCAGAGAGCATTACCGCTTATATCCAGGACGACACCCATCTTTATGTTCCGGATGCTGACCGCACCTTGTGGTTTACAAACTGGTACAAGGACTACAGCGACCAGGACTCCCAATACGGAAAGGGAGACCCTGCTACCCTGGAGACCGGCCGGAATACGGGCCGGTACATGACCAGCAGAATCCTGGACCGGATGACCTACCTTCCCGGCCAGAGCGACCATGACCGCATTGCCCTGATCCTGGACCGGGAAACCAGCCTTCAGCTGAAAAAGACGGCAACGGGAAGCAATATTCCCAATGAGGAATATACCTTCCGGGTGACCATGGGAAATCTGCCGGACATCGCCCTTTACGGCACCCGTTATCCGGTGGTGCTGAACGGAACCACCGCCAATGCATCCGTGGGAAGCCTTCCCGGAGGACAGCAATATCTTATTTTTGGCGCAGATGGAACAGCAGAGGTCCGGCTGAAAGCCGGAGAGGATCTGACCATCAAAGGGCTTCCGCAGGGCGCTGTTTTCCAGATAACAGAGACAGATGCGGGTTCTGCAAAAAACTTTTCCGCAAGTGGTGAAAACTGCGGCGAGTTCCAGGCTGTGGCTGCTCAGAGAACTGTATCCGGAAAGACCCAGGAGGAATGGAAGGGGAGCACTGTTTATACCCAGGCCCTGGTCACGGTGAATAACAATTATCCCAAACCTCATACGGAGGAGCCCTCCGGGAACGATCCCCAGCCTACGCCGGTTCCCTCTGCAGCCCCGGCAACAGCCTTGGCTGCCATTCCTCAGACCGGGGATAACAATGGGACCATGGGATGGATCATTCTGCTGGCGGCGGCAGGCATTGGTCTGCTTTTGATGGAAATGATTTACCGGAGAAAGGAAAACCGATAAAGAAGAATGCCTACTGGTAAAGGACAACTGATATGGGCAGAGACAAAGGGATGCCCAAGCTGACCTTTAGAGAAAAGAGTGGAGGGACAGGAAGATAAATCCTGCCCGTCAAACAGAAAACCAGCCGTTTTGGAAGCGGCTGGTTTTCTTCTTTTGGGAAAAACAGCGGAAGAAAATCAAATGGAAAAATGTGCCGGAGAGGATAGGCAGACAGAGAATCTTTCTGAATATTGTAATTGTGACGATGCTGTGTTATTCTGGGAATATAAAACAGGGCCTGAAAAATCACCGGGAAGAAGGATGAAAAATGCCGCGGTATGAAATGTTTCTGGAAAGACTGGGACAGATAGAATGGAAGTTCAATGTGGCTGCCGGAATGGCGGTGGTCATTCTGCTCTTTGTCCTGGAAAATTATCTGGCTGAGAAAGTATCGGCCCCGGAATAAGCGGGTGGAACAGGCGGAGGCCCTGGGGCATGTGGTAAGGGCAAAGCGCATCCAGGCTTGGGACGATTACCTGACCCGTACCAGTACCAGCTCCTATGTACATGCCACCTACCTCTATGAGGTGGACGGAAAAGAATACCGGTATAATTATCTGAAAAGGGCTGCGGCGCCACTGACCCTGACTCTTTACTATATCCATAACCCCAAGCGGGCTTTTATGAAGGAAGAAAAAACCAGCCTTTTTCTGGGCCTTCTCCTCTATCTGGTCCCCATTGCAGCCGGGGTGGGGGTAATGCTTTTCCTGGGATGAAAAAAGCCCGGCCGAAGGGCAGGGGAAAAGTTTAGTCGGAAGGATGGAAAACCCCGGATGGGAAGCCCGGTTTGCTGATGCAGGAGGAAGGACGGCATGAAGGAACAATACTGGGAGTTTGACCAAAAGGCGTTCAAAGAAATTGCAGACCGCCTCTGCAATGAAAAGACGGGCTGGAAAATCCTGAAGGTGGTCAGCCTCCTTCTTGGAATCACGGGGGTGCTCTCCCTGGCCCTTCCCCAGCTGACGGTTTCGGGGCAGGACCTGGAGGGAAGAGTGATTCTGCTGGGGGCCGGTATCATTATGGGAGTTGTTTTTTTCCTGTTGGGCTGGCTGACCTGGACCCTGGGAAAACGAAAGTTCGGGGACCCCTTTACCTCCATGAGAGAATTGTTCCTCTATGCCAATGAATCGGGAATACAGTTCGGATACCATGATACCCGGGATTCCCGCGATCCCCGGAGCATGCAGGTGTGGCAGATCGCCTACTCCAATATAGCCCGGGTAAATCGGAAGGGAGGCCTTGTCACGGTGACAGGCCGGGTAGAGCTGGTGGAATACCAGGATATGACCGCCAACCGAATCAGAAGCAGTTATACCAAAGGCCAGCTGGGGGACATGGGAACTTTTTCCTTCCCGGACTGCATCCGGAAGGGGGAATCCTTCTGGGCGGAGCTGGAAAAAAGAGAAATACCGGTGGAGATGGGGTGAGCCCCGTCCCGCAGAAAAACCGCCGCTCTGTCAAAAGAGCGGCGGTTTTGTTTAAAAGTGCATCTCAAACCAGTACCAGTTGGGGGTGATTTCCTGGGTGTACTCCCAGTTGTCCCCGGCGGGGTCCTTCCACCGCCAGCCCTCCCCGTCCCGGGTGAAGGTGGGCTGGCTTCCCTGGAAGCCCAAGGGGTCTCCGGAGGCGGAATAATAAAATCCGGTGTATCGGGTGGAGGAGCCAAGTCCCCACCCCGGGCCCAGGAACTCCACCATCCCCTTCTCGGGGTAACAGGAGATTTCATAGTCTTTATAGCTCATCTCGGGGGATACCTCCCCGGCTTCCAGAATGGCCCCGGCCAGTTCCTCCAGCTGGGGCAGGTCCTCAGTGACCTGGCGGGTGACTCCGCTTTGGGAGGGCCAGTCGGGAATGAGCAGCAGGCCAAGTCCCAGGACAGCACAAATCAGGATGCCGGGAACCAGGAATCGTTTCATAAAAACCGCCTCCTCTGAGGTTTGTTTTAACCAAAGAATATCACACCGGGGAAAAAGCTGTCAACAGAGGGAGAAATCCCCCGCAATTATTGAAATTTGGACAAAAATGTGATACTGTCTTGTTATAAGAGGGAAAGATGGAAAGCATCGCCCATCCCGGTACCGGCGGGGGAAAAAACCTCCCGCCCGGAAAGATTCATGGAAAGGAAGCGTTGTTGTGGCACAGAAAAAAGCCAACCCTGCCAAGAAACCGGCAGCCCCGGTAAAGGCTGCCCCTGAAAAGGCCCTTCCCCGGCAGGAGGCCCCTGCCCCCAAGGCAGAGCCTGTTTTGAAGGAAGAAACCGCTGTCCAGGAGCCTGCCGCTCCCAAGGCAGCAGCCAAAAAGAAAGCTCCCGCCAAAAAAGCTGCCCCCGCCCCCAAGGAGGAGGCTCCCAAGAAGAAGGCCGCTCCCAAGGCTAAGGCCCAGGCTGCCCCGGAGGCCCCGGCAGCCCCCGAGGAAAAGCCCGCAGCCAAGAAGAAGGCTGCCCCTAAAAAGAAAACTCCTGCCAAAAAGGCAGCTGCCCCTGCACAGACCCCTGCCGTGGAAGCTCCCAAGCCTGTGGAAGAGGTTCCTGCCCCCGCAGAAGAAACCAAACCTGTGGCCGAGACCGCCGCTCCGGTTTTGGAGGTCCAGGCTCAGGAACCCGCCCCTGCCCCGCAGGAGCCCCAACAGCCCAAGGAGGAAGAGACCATGAGCTATGCCTATGATACGCCCCGGAGAAGCGTGGCCTTCATCGGTTCCGAGTGCCATCCCTTTGTCAAGACCGGCGGTCTGGGGGATGTAATGTACGCCCTGCCCCGGCAGCTGGTGGCCCAGAACTGTGATGTCCGGGTCATCCTGCCCCGGTATGCCTGCATTCCCCAGCAGTACCAGGATAAGATGGTCTACCGGGGAGAATTCTACATGGACCTGGGCTTCACCGGCCGGGACTACTATGTGGGAATCATGGAATATGTCTGGGACGGTGTGGTCTATGACTTCATCGACAACCAGGAATTCTTCTCCTCCGGCAACCCCTACCTCAACCTGGTGGACGATATCCCCAAGTACTGCTTCTTCAGCAAGGCTGCCCTGGCGGCCCTCAATTACATGAACTGGATTCCCGATGTGATCCACTGCCACGACTGGCAGGCCGCTCTGGTTCCGGTCTACCTGAAGACCATGTTCCAGGATTCCCCTGTGGGCCGGGCTAAGACGGTGCTCACCATCCACAACCTGCGGTTCCAGGGCATCTACAACATCCCCACCATCCAGTACTGGACCGGCCTGCCCGACGAAGTGTTCGGCATGGGCGCTCTCAAGCAGGGATATGAGGATGCCAACATGCTCAAGGGCGGCCTGGCCTATGCAGACCGCATTACCACCGTCAGCCACACCTATGCCCAGGAGATCCAGACCCCTGAGTATGGTGAGGAACTGGAAAACCATCTCCGGTACCACAACTATAAGCTCCGGGGAATCGTCAACGGCATTGACTACGGTATGTGGAATCCTGCCACCGACCCGGCCCTGGCAGTGAACTATGACATCACCAATGTGCTGGACCACAAGTGGCAGAACAAGATGGCCCTCCAGTCCGAGCTGGGGCTGGTCCAGGACGGGGGCAAGTTTGTCATCGGCCTGATTTCCCGGCTGACCAACCAGAAGGGCCTGGACCTGGTCAATGCCATCGTTCCCCAAATCATGGACGGGAACACCCAGGTGGTGGTCCTGGGCACCGGAGACAAGGTGTACGAGGATACCTTCCGGTACTACGAGAATGCCTATAAGGGGATGTTCAGCGCCTGCATCCAGTATGACGAGGGCCGTGCCCACCGCATCTATGCCGGTGCGGATGCCCTCCTGGTGCCTTCCCGGTTTGAGCCCTGCGGCCTGACCCAGCTCAACGCCATGCATTACGGCACCCTGCCCATCGTCCGGGAGACCGGCGGCCTGAAAGACACCGTTGAACCCTACAACACCTTCAACGGGGAGGGCAACGGCTTCACCTTTGACCGGTACGACGCCGGCCTGCTCCTGGATGCCATCAACCGGGCCAAGACCGAGTACTTCCTCAACCGGTATCACTGGGACGAGGTGGTCCAGCGGGATATGGCCAAGGATGTTTCCTGGGAAAACTCCGCCCGTCAGTACAAGGACCTTTACCTGGAACTGACCCCCTGGGGCTGAATCAAACAAGAAAGGCAGGACCCTCTCCAGGGTCCTGCCTTTTCTTTTAAGATTCCTGGAGGTGCCGGGCCAATGCGGCAACTTCCCGCTTTTTCTTCCCGGAGGGGGAGGGGGCAAAGATAAGGTGATACCGGGGCGCATGACAAAACCGAAGCACCGAGATGTCCCGGCTTTGAAGCCCCTGGGCCACCCGGCCCATAAGGAGGGCGGTGCCGGCATTCTTTTCAATCAGCCGGACAATATTCTCCGCCGAGGAGCCGATGTAAAGAACATTGGGATGGAACCCGGCCCGGGCGCAGGCTTCCAGACTGTCCCGGTGAAGCTGGGTGCCGTGGCCCAGCAGGATGAACTTTTCCTCCCGGAAGGCTTCCAGGGGCACCGGCTGGTCCAGCCCGGCCAGAGGATTGTTCCGGTTGACCACCAGCATCAGCTCATCGGTGAGGATGTCCCGGTAATCCCACTCTTTCAGTTCCTGCTCCCGCACCCGCCAGATGGCCCCGTCGCACTGGTCGTTCCGGACCCGCTGGGCGATCTGGCTGTTGTCAAACTCCTGGAACACCACCTCCAGCCCGGGATTTTCCTGGGCGAAGGCGGTGCATCGCTCCGACACTCCGTAATAGCCCAGAATGGGCAGGACCGCAATGTCCAGCCGCCGGCCTTCCTCCCCCAGCTGGAGCAGCTGCCGGTACTCTTCCAGCAGCTTCCGGGCAAGGGGCAGGGCCTTGGCGCCCTGGGGAGTCAGCCGCACCTTCCGGCCGGACCGGTCAAAGAGAGGATAACCCAGGTCCCGTTCCAGCAGGGCGATCTGCTTGGAGACGGAGGACTGGGAGGTAAACAGCTCCTCCGCCGCCCGGGAAAAGCTTTCAGTCTCCCATACCTTCAAAAAGTATTCCAGTCTCTGAATCTCCATCCGCTTCTCCCCTTTACTATTCCACTTTGTGAATACATAGTACCATAAATCCAAATTGTTTTCCATCCCTTCCGGGGCGTATAATCCAATCAAAGGATACTCCTCTGAAAGAGAAAGGACGGTTTGGAATGGATATTGTCTACGGCTTTTTTGCTTCCCCCCGGTACTGGAAGGACCCTGACCAGCTGACCCAGGCCTACGAGAGCCTGTCCGCCCCCCTTCCCGGTGAGGTAAAACACCACCTGGTCACCGGCCAGGAAGATTTGAACGGACTGCCCCAGGGGGACCTGCTGGTGGTAGTTCCCATGAGCGGGGCGGTCCAGAAGCTGATTCTCTCTGCTGCCGAAAACTATTCCGGGGTCATCCTATACCCAGCCTACATTACCGGGAACGCTTCCCCTCAGCTGGAGGAAGCCATGCTCTACCGGAATGCGGCCCCCACCCTCATGGACTGCTGGGCGGTGCTCCGCCGCACCCATCCCCGGTGCTCCCTGGCCCTTGACCGGGAGAAACTGGACCGGGCCATCCGCCTTTACCGGGCCTGGCAGGAGGTGCGAAGCGCCAAAATCATCCTCATCGGGGACACCGAGCCCTGGGTCATCAGCAATGCCCATGACCTGTCCGCCTATGAAAAGCGGTTCGGCCTGACCATGGAGCGGGTGTCTCAGGAGGAAATCGCCCGGAAATATCAGGCGGCTACCCGACAGGAGGGGGAACCCTACTACCGGCACTTTACCGCCAAGTCCCAGAAATGCCTGGAGCCCAGCCAGGAGGACCTGTGGAATGCCGCCCGGATGGCTCACGCCCTGATTCAGGTGATGGAAGAACACCAGGCCCAGGGCTGCGCCCTGGCCTGCTTCAACCTTCTTTCTCAGGGAACCAACCTTTGTCTGGGGGTAAGCTATATCAACGACTGCACCCCCATGGTGGCCAGCTGCGAGGGGGATGTGGACAGCGCCATCACCATGCTGATGATGAAAAAACTCTCCTCCACCAAGCCCTGGATGGCCAACCCCGGCCTCCAGAATGACGGCACCATCAACTTCTCCCACTGCACCGCTCCCATCGCCCCCATAAGCGGGGACTGCCCCTGCACCCTGCGGAGCCACCACGAAAGCGGGATAGGGGTGAGCCTCCAGGTGGATATCCCGGCAGGGCAGGTGGTAACGGCGGGAAGAATCTCCAACAACGCCTCCCAAATCACCATCCACCGGGGCACCACCCTTCCGGGAGAGTACCAGTGCGCCTGCCGGACCCAGCTTTATGTAAAGCTGGAGGAGATGGACCATTACCTGGACACCGCCCTGGGCTGCCATCAGGTCTTTGTGTTTGAGGACATCACCGGGGACCTGAAAAAGCTGGCTGGATTCTTCGGCCTGGAAATCCTGTAAAGGGAACTCGGATTTGATCCCCTGTCCGGCTCTTGAATAAAAAGCCCCCTGTCCTGCCGGACAGGGGGCTTTTCCATTATGAGGGATTGGACAGAGGAATCTCCTTCTCGGTCCGGAGGGGGAAAACATGGGGCGCAGTGCCCTGGCAGAGGGTCTCGATAAGGGCGACTCCCTGGACGGCGGCTCCGTCATAGGTCTTGTAGTAGTAGACCTTCTCCACCGGGTCAATGCAGCAGGAGTAGATGGTCTCGTCCGGCTTTCCTTCCGGGGTGATGACTGCTCCCCTGACCATGGCCACCGAGTCCAGAATGTGGAAGAACTGAAGCACATTCCCCACCCGGTCCCGGCCAAAGGCGGCATGGCTTTTCAGGAAAGCGGCCCGGACAAACCGGGACATGGGGGAGAAATCTCCCGGCAGGCCCATGGCCCCCATCCCCTGGCCGTAGGGGGCCAGATTCAGCTGGGGAGCAAAATCATTCCCCGGCTGGGAGGGAGAAAGGTTGAGGTAATTGTTCAGATTCATCATCTGGAAGGGGAAGGGGGGATTGTTGGTAAGCACCCCCAGAGGGTTCTCGTAAATCATCAGTCCGTCCTGGGTGGGCTCGGCGGTGAGGGAGCCGGTGGCGTCTGCAATGTGCCAGTGGAGGGGGGCCAGAGGATACCCGGGACCAAAGGGGATGGCGGTGATCCGCAGGGTCTCCAGCAGTTCCCGTGCCTGAGCCAGGGTGGAGCAGCTGCCCAGCACCAGGGGAATCAGCTCATAGGGGGCCACCGCCTGGGGAGCGTCCAGGGTGTCGGGGAAGTAATAGGCGTTGCCGGGAAAGTTCAGCCCTGCCATATACAGCCCTGCCTCATTGAAAGCTTCCGCATACAAAGGGGTGTCCCCGGCTATGTTGGCCATCCCCAGCAGGGCCAGGTGACGGGTCATGGGCGGACGGTGATGGAACCGGAATTCCAGCTCCCGGGGCGCCGCCGCCACCTGCTGGCCGAAGGAAACTTCCAGGTCCAGGTTCCGGCCAAAGAGAACAGGCTGGGTAAAGGAAATGCTGGTACACATATAGGGTACACCTCCTCGTATAATAAGATTCAAAGTTAATAATTTCAGGCATCAGCAGGCATTGAGATGCCCGTGATACAATAGCTGTAGGACAGCAGGGTCAAGCTCTCCACCTCCTTGTTGAGCCACAAGGCTACTTCATTTTTAGTCTGTTCCCCTGAGCCGGAAGTCAGCTGCAAACTCATTGGCTGTTTGCCGGAGGCAAGGCCGC
This sequence comes from uncultured Gemmiger sp., assembly GCA_944386495.1. Taxonomy (GTDB): domain Bacteria; phylum Bacillota; class Clostridia; order Oscillospirales; family Ruminococcaceae; genus CALXEN01. The sequence continues at coordinate 36,316 of CALXBE010000020.1, forward strand.
CCTTTCAGCAGTGAGGGATATCGCATTGGTCTGCTCTGGAATGATTCTGATACGCGAGGTTGCGGATGCTCCGGTTATCATGGGTATCTCCAAGCCTGCTGGCCTGAAATCTCCATGCGGGGAGGTGAAAATCGTGAACCCATTATTCGTTGGCATTGATGTGAGCAGCAGAAACAATGTGGCCTACCTGATGAAACCCGACGGCAGCAAGCACTCCAGC
>CALXBE010000021.1 GCA_944386495.1 uncultured Gemmiger sp.
GGTGACCCGACCGGGAATCGAACCCGGGTTACCGCCGTGAAAGGGCGATGTCTTGACCGCTTGACCATCGGGCCATAATTACAAAATTTCGCCAAAACAGCAAGCCTGTCACCCACTATTGCGGGTTACCGATCATTTTGGCGAAATCTTGTAATTGTGGTAGCGGTGAGTGGATTCGAACCGCTGACACCTCGGGTATGAACCGAGTTCTCTAGCCAACTGAGATACACCGCCACATTTGTCTGTTCCGGAGAACGCTTTATTATTATACGAAAAACCCCTTTTTCTGTCAACCCTTTTTAAAAACTTTTTTTGGAAAATTCCTCCTTTTTTATCTTTTCCTTTTTTATTTTCTTTTTTCGGAATTTTTCTTGTTTTTTGTTTGACAAAATCCAAAAAATACCCCTATAATGAAACTGGTTTACATTTTGTTCACAATTCATTACACTGGGAGGAATATCCATGACCACCTCCAAGCGCTTATGGGGGCTGGACCTTTTCAAGCTGAGTGCCGCCTGTCTGGTGATTCTGCTCCATACGGTTCCCAATGCTCAGGTAGATCATTTTCTGAATATAGTTGCCTCCCATGACGAACCGGTGCGGCCCTTCCTTATTTGCAGCGGATTTCTTTGGGCTATGGCAGCTCACCGTCGGGAAGTGGATCGGCCTCTGGACTACTACCGTACCCTCTTTCCCCGATGGCTGGCCCAGATTTTGATTCCCTATACCATCCTGTACGGGTTTGAAGTTCTCTATCACAGTTTCTTTGTCACCTGGAATAACCTGAACACCTGGTACTATCCCTTCCTCAACGGGGACCCTCGGGGGTTCTTCCGGATTCGGGAGATGGCTGCCATGTTCCTTACCGGAGGGCCGGGGCCGGGAGGCTACTACATAGGCCTTCTGGTCCAGCTGCTTATCCTCTTTCCCCTCTTCCGGTGGTTCTACGCCAAATTTCCCTGGCCCTGCTTTATCCTGACCATCCTTTGCATGTACAAGCTGGGTGCCCTGATTCCCATTTGGCAGCATTTTGAAGCCTTGGTTGAAGTCACTGGAATCCGTGCCATCGGCCTGGACCGGCTTCTCACCTTCCTTCTGGGAATGGCTACCTTCCAGGTAGGGATAAAATGGCAGTGGTATCACGCGGCGCTCTTTGCCGCCGCCGGCTGGCTGATTCGGGGCCGTTCCTTCGGGCTGAGTCTTCTCTTGATTATGGAAGCCCTTCTTCTGGCGGGCATCTGCATTTCCCGGGTCTCTCTCCCCTCCTTCACGGCCGGGCTGCTGGGCCATCTGGGCAAAGCCAGTTACTTTATCTTCCTGTTCCAGAAAGCCTACTGCGCCACCGGCGTGACCCATTTTCTCTTCCTCTATGTCCGTGACCCGGAATGGATTCCCCCCATCATTTGTCTGCTGGGCGGAATCGTTTATTACGCTCTCTATTCCCTGGGAAAAGCGATTCTTTTAAGAATCATAAAGAGATTGAAACGACAGCCTCAGCCGGTTGGATAAACTAAAAAAACCACCCTGGTTTTCCAGGGTGGTTTTCTTTATTCTTACTTCTTCTTGGGTACCAGGACCTGAGTACCGCCCATGTAGGGCTGGAGCACTGCGGGGATGGTCACACTGCCGTCGGCCTGGAGATGGTTCTCCAGGAAGGCAATGAGCATCCGGGGAGGTGCCACCACGGTGTTGTTCAGGGTATGGGGCAGGTAGGTCTTGCCGTCCTCTCCCTTTACCCGCATTTTCAGGCGGCGGGCCTGAGCATCGCCCAGGTTGGAGCAGCTGCATACCTCAAAGTACTTCTGCTGACGGGGGCTCCAGGCCTCAATGTCGCAGCTCTTGACCTTCAGGTCGGCCAGGTCGCCGGAGCAGCACTCCAGCTGACGGACGGGAATCTCCATGCTGCGGAACAGTTCCACGCTGTAACGCCACATTTTCTCGTACCAGTCCATGCTCTCCTCAGGCTTGCAGACCACCACCATTTCCTGCTTTTCAAACTGGTGGATGCGGTAGACACCCCGCTCCTCAATGCCGTGGGCGCCCTTCTCCTTCCGGAAGCAGGGGCTGTAACTGGTGAGGGTCTGGGGCAGCTTGGATTCGGGAATCATCTGGTCGATGAACCGGCCGATCATGGAATGTTCGCTGGTGCCGATGAGGTAGAGGTCCTCTCCCTCGATCTTGTACATCATGGCTTCCATCTCGGCAAAGCTCATAACGCCGGTGACCACATTTCCCCGAATCATAAAGGGAGGAATGCAGTAGGTAAAGCCCTTGCTGATCATGAAATCCCGGGCGTAGGCAATGACAGCCTCATGGAGCCGGGCAATATCTCCCAGCAGATAGTAGAAGCCGTTGCCGGAGACCCGGCCGGCAGCGTCCAGGTCGATACCGTCAAAGCTCTCCATGATTTCGGTGTGGTAGGGAACGGGATAATCGGGGACTACCGGCTCCCCGAACCGCTGGACTTCCACATTGCAGCTGTCATCGGGACCGATGGGAACACTGGGGTCGATGATCTGAGGAATGACCATCATCTTCTTGGTCAGTTCCTCCTGAAGCTGGGTCTCCATGGCTTCCAGCTCTTTCAGCCGGTTGGCCTGAGCGGTGACCTGAGCCTTTACAGCCTCGGCCTCGGCAGCCTTGGAGGGGTCCTTCTTGGCCTGGCCCATGAGCATGCCGATCTGCTTGGACAGAGCGTTCCGGTTGGCACGCAGGTCGTTGGCTTCCTGGATGGCGGCACGGAGCCGGGCGTCCAGGTCGATGACCTCGTCTACCAGGGGCAGCTTGGCCTCCTGGAATTTCTTCTTGATGTTCTCCTTTACAAGGTCCGGATTTTCCCGGACGAAACGAATATCCAGCATGGGATGTTCCTCCTGTTTTTATGATATATAGTTATTTTTACTGATTTTCTTTCTGATAATTTCCCAGCAGGTTGGCAAACTGCCGCAGCTGGTCGTCACTGTAGAAGTGGACGGTCAGGCTGCCTTTTCCCTGCTTGTACTTGACCTTTATCTCGTTGCCGATGATTTCCTTCAGGCTGGCCTCCACCTCGGTGGGCAGGCTGCTCTCCTGACGAAGGGTCAGAGGCTGGGGTGCCTTGGGAGCCTTCTGGAGCTTTTTCACCAGGGTCTCGGTCTGGCGGACATTCAGCTGTCCCTCCACCACCAGGGTCGCGGCCTGTTCCATCAGGTCGGGGGTGGGCAGGCCCAGAATCACCTTACAGTGTCCCGAGGAGAGCTTGCCCTCCTTGACCAGCTGCCGCACAGGTTCCGGCAGGCTGAGAAGCCGCAGGCTGTTGGCCAGGCTGCTCCGGCTGATTCCCAGCCGCTGGGCTGCCTGTTCCTGGGTAAGACCGCACCGGGTCAGCAGCTGCTGGAACCCTTCCGCCTGTTCCATGGGGTCCAGGTCCTCCCGCTGCAGGTTTTCAATGAGGGCCAGTTCCATGGCCTGCTGGTCGGTGACCTCCCGGATGACCACCGGCACCTGGGAAAGTCCTGCCAGCCGTGCTGCCCGCCACCGCCGTTCTCCGGCGATGATGGTGTACCCTCCCGACAGGGTAGGCCGCACTGCAATGGGCTGGAGGAGACCGTTCTCCTCAATGCTCCGGGCCAGCTGGGACAGGCTTTCCTCCCGGAAGGTTTTCCGGGGCTGAGAGGGGTCCGGTTCCAGTTCACCCAGGGGAAGGGTGGTGATTTCGCCCAGGTCCTCCCCGTTGCTGGCTCCCGTATCTGCAAAGAGACTTTCCAGTCCTCTGCCCAAGCCGCCTTTTGGTTTTGCCATATCTTCTCCCCTCCTTACTTCTGGTTCCGCTTGAGAAACTCAGCGGCCAGGTCCATATAACTTTTGGTCCCCTTTCCGGCCGGGTCATAGTAATTTACCGGCATACCGTAGCTGGGGGCCTCGGAAAGCCGCACCGCCCGGGGGATGACTGCCTTGAACACCTTGTCCCCGAAGAACTTCTTTACCTGGTCCACCACCTGGATGGTCAGGTTATACCGGGCAGAGTACATGGTAAAGACTACTCCCTCCACATCCAGGTACTTGTTGTACATTTTCCGGGTGGTTTTCAGGGTGTTGAGCAGCTCGCTCAGACCCTCCAGGGCATAATACTCGCACTGGATGGGAATCAGCACCGTATCAGCGGCACAGAGACCGTTGAGGGTGATGAGGTCCAGGGAGGGCGGACAGTCGATAAAGATGAAATCATAGTTCCGGTTGATTCCTGCAAGGGCCTTCCGGAGCCGGCTTTCCCGGCTGGGCAGGCCCACCAGCTCCACCCCGGCACCGGCCAGAGCGGTGTTGGAGGGGATAATGTCCACCTTGTAGGAGGTGTGGTGGATGGCCTGTTCCACGGGAGCCTGGTCAATAAGTATCTCGTAGGCCCCTACCTCCACCGTCCGCTTGTTGATCCCATATCCGGAGGTGGTGTTTCCCTGGGGGTCCAGGTCCACCAGAAGCACCCGATGACCGAAAGCGGCCACGCAGGACGCAAGATTCACGGCAGTGGTGGTTTTGCCCACTCCGCCTTTCTGGTTTGCGATTGCAACCACCTTTGCCATGAGTACCTCCTTTTGTTCCATGTGGAACATTTTTTAAGGGTAAATTCCCTTTTCTGAAAAAAAATAGGCTGTTTTTACTGCCCTTGGTTATTCTACCACAGTTTTTTTGGAAATACAATGACTTTCCCGGGCAAAAAAAGGAAGGCTTCCCCTGAAAAACAGGTTCTGCCTTCCTTTTGTTAAGGGAAACAAATTCAGGGCCGGGGGCTGGTTTTGACCCGGCTGAGAGGGATATGTATGGTGTACTCCACATAGTCCTCCCGTTCCACCCGGCTGGTGGTGGCGGCTATCCCGTTCTGTCCCATCACCTGCACCGCATGCTCAATGGTATTGTAAAAGAGCTTCATCTCCCGGACCACCGGGGCGGGGATGGTTTTCTTGGGGGCGGGAGGATTCAAAAGCCGTTCCACCAGGGTGTCTGCCTGGCGGACGCTCATTTTCCGGGCGGCCATCTCCTCCAGGGCAGAGGTGCGCCGGGGTTCGGGAAGCCGGAGAACGCTTCGGGCGTGGCGCTCGGTAAGCCCCCCTTTCAGGCATATCTCCTCCTGCTGAGGAGTGAGGGTGAGGAGCCGCAGCTTATTGGCCAGGGCAGGCTGGGAAAGGCCCAGCCGTTTGGCCGCCTCCGCCTGGGTGCAGCCCCAGAGGAGAATCACCTCCCGGATCCCCCGGGCGGCGTCAAAGGGGTTGAGCTGGCTCCGCTGGATATTTTCCAGAAGGCTCAAAGCCGCCGCCTGCTGGTCCCGGTAGCTGGTGATGATGGCGGGGATGGTTTTCAGACCGGCCTGACGGCAAGCCCGCCACCGGCGTTCCCCGGCAATCAGCTGATACCGGCCGTCGGAAGTCCGCCGGACCGACACTGGCTGCAAGAGACCGTTCTGGAGGATGCTCACCGCCAGGGCAGAAATTTCCTCCGGATTGAACACGGTCCGGGCCTGGTAAGGGGAAGGGTCTATCTGGTCCACCGGAATCTGGACCACCTTGCCGGTGGTCTTAGGTTTATGGAGCATTCTGTTCTCTCCCCTTTCCTTTTTAAAAGAGAAGCCGCCTTTGGCAGCTCCGGGCTTTCTGGACCCAGTGTACCACAGGCGGCAGGTTGTTTTTGGGAGAATCCTGTCAAACCTTACAAAGGTTTTTTGGCGATTTTTCCTCCATTCCGGGGATAGGCCCCGGGAGTGGGGGCAATTTTGGGGATTTGAATGAGGCACCGCTGGTCCCCCCCGGGAAGGAGCGCAGAGGTAATGTTCCCCTTTCCTCCTCCCAGCAGGGTGATGGCCCGGTGGGCGGCGGCAAGTTCCTGCTCCCCGTCGGGGCCTTTCATGGCCAGGAATATTCCTCCCACCTTGACCAGGGGCAGGCAGTATTCCGACAGGACAGGAAGGGCGGCTACCGCCCGGGCGGTGGCTACATCAAAGACTTCCCGCCATTGTTTCCGGGCGGCTTCCTCCGCCCGTTCCTTGGCGAACTCCACCCCGGTCAGGCCCAGCTGGCCGCAAAGGTATTTCAGGAACTCCACCCGCTTTCCTGTAGGTTCCATAAGGGTCAGTTCCAGCTCCGGCTTGTAGATTTTGGCTACCACCCCGGGAAATCCTGCCCCGGTGCCCACATCCACCATCTTCCCTGCCACCTGAGGGTGACGGGCAAAGAGAAGGCTGTCCACAAAATGCTTGTCCTCGATGCCTTCCGGATTGGTGATGGCGGTAAGGTTCACCTTCTGGTTATACTCCACCAGCAGCTGGGCGTACCGGTCCAGCAGGTCCAGCTGTGCTCCCGACAGGGTGATGTCCAGGGCGGCGGCCTTTCCTTCCAAACGGGATTTATCGATCATGGGGATTTTCCTCCTTCTTCCAGGTGAGCAGGGCCAGGCTGAGCTGGGCCAGGTCGCTGGGGCTTACCCCGGGGATTCGGCCTGCCTGGGCCAGGGTGGCGGGGCGTATCTTTTCCAGCTTTTCCCGGGCTTCCAGGGTAAGCCCCTGAAGCCGGGCGTAGGAGAACTCCTCCGGGATGGGGGTGTTCTCATGGCGGGCCACCTCCCGGATGGTCCGCTGCTGCCGCTGGATATACCCTGCATACTTGATTTCCGTCTCGATTTTCTGGGCCAGCATGGGAGTGATGCCCTCCCCCGGCCCCATGATTTCAGCCACCATGGCATAGGTCACACCGGGACGGCGGAGGATCTGGGCGGCGGTGCCTCCTGTCTCCCCCGGGTCCACCCCTTCCTCCAGAGCCACCTGACGAAGCTGGGCGGCCTTGATGGAGGTGTTCTCCAGCCGGGACAGTTCCTTTTCCCTGGCGGCTTTGGCGGCGGTGAACCGCTCCCACCGGGCATCGTCCACCAGACCGTACTCCCGGCCAATGGGGGTAAGCCGGTCATCGGCGTTGTCCTGGCGGAGGGTGAGCCGGTATTCACTCCGGCTGGTCATCATCCGGTAGGGGTCCAGGACTCCCTTGGTCACCAGGTCGTCCACCAGGGTCCCCAGGTAGCTGGTATGCCGGGGAAGGATCAGCTCTTTCCTGCCCAGGGCATGGCAGGCGGCATTGATTCCCGCCAGCAGTCCCTGGGCGGCGGCTTCCTCATACCCGGAAGTGCCGTTGAACTGCCCTGCCCCGTACACCCCGGACAGATCCTTCATTTCCAGGGTGGCTTTCATGGCGGTGGGGTCCACACAGTCATACTCAATGGCGTAGGCAGGGCGCATAAGCTCCAGATGTTCCAGTCCCTCAATGGTCCGGTACATGGCATTCTGCACATCCTCCGGGAGACTGCTGGACATTCCCTGGAGATACATCTCTTCCGTGTTCTCCCCGCAGGGCTCCACGAAAATCTGGTGCCGGTCCTTCTCCCCGAACCGCATGACCTTGTCCTCAATGCTGGGGCAGTACCGGGGTCCCACCCCCTGAATCATCCCGCCATAGAGGGGGGACCGGTGGATGTTGGCCCGGATAATGTCGTGGGTCCTGGGATTGGTGTAGGCAATGTAGCAGTCCACCTTGTTGTGAAGGGGAAAATCCGTCATAAAGCTGAAAGGCTGCAGCTCCTCCTCCGGGTCCCCGGGCTGGACGGTCAGTTTGGAAAAATCAATGCTCCGGCGATGGACCCGGGCGGGGGTGCCGGTCTTGAACCGGCGGATGGGCAGACCGGCCTCCATCAGATCCCGGGTAAGGGCGGTGGCGGCGTGCTGACCGTCGGGGCCGCTCTCGTAGTTTGCCTCCCCCACAAAGATTTTTCCTCCCAGGCTGGTGCCGGTGGCAATGACCACCGCTTTGGCCTCATAATATCCTCCCAGCTGGGTATATACCCCGGTGACCCTTCCCTCTTTCCGTTCCAGTCCGGTGATCTCTCCCTGATGGATGTAGAGGTTCGGGGTCTTTTCCAGGGCTTCCTTCATGGCCATGTGATACTGCTTCCGGTCGGTCTGGACCCGAAGGCTGTGGACAGCGGGGCCTTTGCCCCGGTTGAGCATACGGCTTTGAAGGAAGGTTTTGTCCGCCATGATTCCCATAAGCCCTCCCAGGGCATCCACCTCCCGGACCAGGTGTCCCTTGGCGGTGCCTCCAATGCTGGGATTGCAGGGCATATTGGCGATAAAATCCAGACTGATGGTGAAGAGGGCGGTTCTGGCCCCCAGCCGGGCGGCGGCGTGGGCCGCTTCGATTCCGGCGTGGCCTGCCCCGATGACCACCACATCATAGCTTCCTAACTTGTGATATTCCATGGTTTCTCCTATTGTTCCATGTGGAACATTATTAGGCAGCGCCGCATAATTCCAGGTGGTGCAGCACACCGAAAATTTTTTCGTCAGATGAACCAAAAAGCGCAGTCAATCTTTTGTGGATTGGCGAGCATTTTTGGAAAATATCACGGAAAATTTTGGCGGGTTGTGCCGCCTGAGGCTTTAACCGTGAATTGTGCGGCGGTGCCTTGGGTTATTTTCCCACGCAGAACTTGCTGAACACTTCCTCAATTACATCTGCGGTGGGGTTTTCCCCCTTCAGGTCATAGAGGGCTTCCAGAGCATCGTCCAGGCAGACCGACACCGCGTCCAGACCCAGGGCGGCAGCGTTCATCCCCTCCTCCAGGGCTTCCTTGGCCCGGAGAGCGGATTCCAGCTGCCGGCGGCTGGTGAGGGCGGCGGCGTAGGGGTCTATCTGAGTCAGCCCCAGCACCCGGCGAATCAGGTCGGTGACCAGTTCCAGGGCGCCCTCCTGATGAAAGCTCACCGGAAGAGCCGCTTTGAAGTACTGACCCAGAATCTCCGTATCCAGCCGGGGGTCCAGGTCCTCCTTATTGAAGATGGCAATGGCCGGGCGGCCCTGACACCGGCGGGCCAGTTCCAGGTCTTCCCCCGTCAGTTCCCGACTCAAATCAAAGACCGCCAGAATAAGCCCCGCCTGCTCCAGTTTCAGGTAGCTGCGGCGTATCCCCTCCGCCTCCACCAAATCCTGGGTCTCATGGATGCCCGCTGTGTCAAACAGGTTGAGCCGAATCCCGCTGTTGCCCAGCATCACCTTTTCCTCCACCAGGTCCCGGGTGGTCCCGGCAATGGGGGTGACAATGGCCCGGTCATACCCGGCCAGCAGATTGAGCAGGGTGGACTTGCCCACATTGGGACGGCCCACTATGACCGCATCCACCCCCTGCCGGAGGATGGCTCCTCCCTGATAGTCCCGAATCAGCCGGTCCAGTTCCCTTTTCTGGGTCTCCAGGGTACGGATGAGGGTCTCCTCCTCCAGTTCGGGCACATCCTCCTCCGGGTAATCCACCCAGGCGGCCAGATGTCCCCGAAGGGCCAGAAGCACCCCGGCGATTTCATCGATTTTCCGGGAAAGAGTTCCCTCCAGAGCGGCCCCGGCCAGGGCGGCTCCCTGACGGCCGGCGGCGGAGATGACCTCCATCACCGATTCCGCCTGGGCCAGGTCCATCTTTCCGTTTTCCAGAGCGCGGCGGGTAAACTCCCCTGCCCCGGCCGGGGAAGCCCCCGCTGCCAGGAGGGCTTCCATCAACCCCTGGGCCATGGCAGACCCTCCGTGGACCGACAGCTCCACCACATCCTCCCCGGTATAGCTGTGGGGGGCACGGTAAAACAGGGCTACGGTCTGGTCCATGGGCCGGCCTTCCAGAAGGTAATGGCCGAACAGGGCGGTATATCCTTTGGCCTGTTCCACCTTTTTGTCCGGGTTGATGGGCCGGAACACCCTGGCGGCAATGGGATAGGCCTGGGGTCCCGACATCCGGATGACGGCTATCCCCCCTTCTCCGGGAGGGGTGGCAATGGCGCAGATGGTCTTGGTAAATTCTTTCATACAGAAATGCCTCGTTCCTGAAAAAAGGCTGCTGGTGGAATCAGTCAGCAGCCTTTTTTTCAGAGGTTATGGTTTAGGTTTCTTCCGGGTCCTGGGGTGCCTGGGCAGCATCGGCGGCAGCCTGTGCTTCATCGGCAGCTTCCAGGGCGGCGATTTCGGCGGCGGAAAGTTCCTCGGCAGCTTCCTCCTCCGGCTTTTCGGTGGGCTCCTCGCTCCGTTCGGTCCGGGCCACAGTGGCCACCTGGTCCTCCTCCATCAGCTTCATCACCCGGACACCGCTGCCGTACCGGCTCTGGATGTTGATGTCGCTGGCATGCATCCGGATGATGATGCCATCCCGGCTGATCATGATCAGGTCGTCCCCGTCGTCCACCATCTTGGTGGCGGCCACTTCCCCGGTCCGGTAGTTCAGGATACCCTTGCCTCCACGGCTCTGGAGACGGTATTCCTCAATGCGGGTCCGGCGGCCCTTGCCGGCGGTGGTAACGGTAAAGAGGGATGCACCGGGGCGGCACTTGCCTACCCCCACTACCCGGTCTCCCTCCTGGAGACGGATGGCCCGGACACCGTGTCCGGTACGGCCCATGGGACGGGCCTGGCTTTCCTCAAACCGGATGGCGTACCCCAGCCTGGTGGTGACGATAAGCTGGTCCTCCCCGGTGGTGAGCCGGCTCCAGGCCAGCTGGTCCCCGGGATTCAGGCTGATGGCGTTCAGGCCGCTCTTCCGGATGTTTCCGTACTGTTCCAGGGGGGTCCGCTTGATGAGACCCTGTTCGGTGACCATGGTGACGAACTTTCCTTCGCTGGATTCCTTCATCATGTTGGTCACCCGCTCCCCTTCCTGGAGCTGGAGCAGGTTGACAATGTTGGTGCCCTTGCTGGTCCGGCTGCCCTCGGCGATTTGATAGCCTTTCAGCCGGAAGATACGGCCCTTGTTGGTCACAAAGAAGATATGGTCATGGGAGGAGCCCACGAACATCTCCTGGACCTGGTCCTCTTCCTTCCGGGTCATGCCGCTGATGCCACGGCCGCCCCGCTTCTGGACCTGGTAGGTATCCTGGTCCTGGCGCTTGATGTATCCGTCCCCGGTGAGGGTGTAGACACAGGTGACCTGGGGAATCAGGTCCTCAATGTCCACTTCCCCGGAAACGGCCTGGATTTCGGTGCGGCGGTCATCCCCATACTTTTCCTTGATGGCGGTGAGCTCCTCCTTCACCTTTTCCAGCACCAGACGGTCATCCGAGAGAAGGGTCTTCCAGGCTTGGATCTTAGCGTTCAGTTCTCCCAACTCGTTCTCGATTTTTAAAATCTCCAGACCGGCCAACTGGCCCAGCTGGAAGTTTACAATGGCGGTGGCCTGGGGGTCGTCAAAGCCGAACTGTTCCATAATGGCAACCTTGGCTTCGGCTTTGCCTCCCTTGGTGGCCCGAATGGTGGCGATGATTTCGTCCACAATGTCGGTGGCCCGTTTCAGGCCCTCCAGAATATGGGCCCGTTCCTCTGCCTTTTTCAGGTCGTACTGGGTCCGGCGGCGGATGACCTCATCCTGGAACTCCACATACCGGGCGATCATGGTTTTCAGGTCCATGATGCGGGGAATCTTTTTATCCAGGGCCAGCAGGATAACGCCTACGGTGTCCTGGAGCTGGGTGTACCGGTAAAGCTGGTTCAGGATGACCTGGGCATTGGCTCCCTTTTTCAGCTCTACTACCACCCGCATTCCCTTCCGGCTGGTCAGGTCCTTGATGTCCCGGATGCCTTCCACCCGCTTGTCCTTGACCAGGTCGGCCATGGAGGAGATCATCCGGGCCTTGTTTACCATGTAGGGAATCTCGGTAATGACGATTTCCTGGCTTCCGTCCTTCTTTTCCTCAATGGTGCACCGGCCCCGAAGGGTGATTTTGCCCCGTCCGGTGGCATAGGCGGCCCGGATGCCGGAGTAGCCCATAATGACCCCTCCGGTGGGGAAGTCGGGACCCTTGACACACTCCATCAGCTGAGCCAGGGTCAGGTCAGGGTTATCAATGTAGGCAATGCAGCCGTCAATCACCTCTCCCAGGTTATGGGGGGGAATGTTGGTGGCCATACCTACCGCAATACCGTTGGAACCATTCACCAGCAGGTTGGGGAACCGGCTGGGCAGAACACTGGGCTCCTTCTTGGTCTCGTCAAAGTTGGGGTCCCAGTCGATGGTCTCCTTGTCAATGTCGGTGAGCATATCGCTGGCCATCCGGCTCATCCGGGCTTCGGTGTACCGGTAGGCAGCGGCGGGGTCTCCGTCCACGCTGCCGAAGTTGCCCTGGCCGTCTACCAGGGGGTACCGGAGACTGAAATCCTGGGCCAGGCGGACCATGGCATCATAGACCGAGGCATCACCGTGGGGATGGTAGGAACCCAGCACGGCGCCTACCGTGTCCGCAGACTTCCGGTAGGGATGATGATGGTCGTTTCCACGCTCGTACATGGTGTAGAGGATTCGGCGGTGCACCGGCTTGAGGCCGTCCCGCACATCGGGCAGTGCCCGGCTCACGATGACGGACATGGAGTAATCCAGAAAATCCTGCTCGATTTCCTGTTTTACATCCCGCACAATGACCTTGGTACCGCCATCCATATAAATCTCGTCAGCCATTCTTCTTCCTCACAATTCAAAAGTTTACGATATATCGTTAATTATTATATCAAACATCCAGGTTTGCATACTTGGCGTTGGTTTCAATGAACTGGCGCCGGGGCTCTACCTGGTCACCCATCAGGATGGTAAAGGCTTCGTCGGCCCGCTCTGCATCCTCGATGCGGATCTTTACAATGACCCGGTTTTCCGGGTTCATGGTGGTCTCCCAAAGCTGATCCGGGTTCATTTCACCCAGACCTTTGTACCGGTTGATTTTGGCCCCCGGCATCTCGGCGCTGTACTGGGCCATCTCGGCATCATTGTAGGCGTACTTGACCACGCTCCCCTTCTGGAGTTTGAAGAGGGGGGGCTGGGCCACATACACATACCCGTGTTCAATAAGGGGCCGCATATACCGGAAGAAGAAGGTGAGCATCAGGGTGGCAATATGGCTGCCGTCCACATCAGCATCGGCCATAATGAAGATTTTATGGTACCGGAGCTTGGACAGGTCAAAGTCCTCCCCAATGCCGCAGCCCAGGGCCATGATGACAGGGGTCAGCTTATCGTTGCCGTACACCTTATCCACCCGGGCCTTCTCTACATTGAGCATTTTACCCCAGAGGCTGAGGATGGCCTGGGTGTTGCTGTCCCGGCCCAGCTTGGCGCTGCCTCCTGCAGAATCACCCTCGACGATGAAGAGCTCGCACTTTTCCGGGTCCTTCTCATGGCAGTCTGCCAGCTTTTCGGGCATCCGGACACTGTCCAGCACGCTCTTCCGGCGGACCATGTCCCGGGCACGCTTGGCAGCGGCTCTGGCCCGGGCGGCTTGGGTGGCCTTCTCAAAGATGGCCTTGGCCACGGTGGGGTTCTCTTCCAAAAATTCTTTCAGTTTATCGTAAACCAGGCCCGATACCAGGGTGCGGATGTCGGTGTTGCCCAGCTTGGCCTTGGTCTGGCTCTCAAACTGAGCGTCCTGGAGCTTCACGCTGATGATACAGGTCAGGCCCTCCCGGCAGTCGCTGCCGGACAGGTTCTCGTCCTTCTCTTTCAGGTATCCCTTTTCCCGGCCGAAGTCGTTGAGGGCACGGGTCAACGCCATCCGGAAGCCTTCCTCGTGGGTGCCGCCGTCGGGGGTATGGACATTGTTGGCAAAGCTGAGGAGCAGTTCATTGAAGCTCTCGTTGTACTGCATGGCCACTTCCGCCACGCTGCCGTTCCGCTCCCCTTTCAGGTAGATGACCTGGGGATGGAGCACAGCCAGGTCCCGCTTCTGGTGTATGAACTCCACAAAGCTCCGGATGCCGCCCTCGTAGCAGTAGGTCTCGCTCCGCTCCTGGCCTTCCCGCTGGTCGGTAAGGGTGATGGAGATTCCCCCGTTCAGGAAAGCCTCCTCCCGCAGCCGCTGCTGAAGGGTCTCAAAGCTGTATTCGGTGGTGTCGGTGAACACCTGAGGGTCAGGCTTGAAGGTGACAGTGGTACCGTTCTGGGCATCGGGAGCCAGGTTTCCCATCAGCTGCAGGTCTCCGTCCTGCTTGCCGTAGGAGAACTTCTGCTTGTATTCCTTGCCGTCCCGGCGCACAGTGACCTCCAGCCATTCGCTGAGGGCGTTTACCACCGAGGCGCCCACGCCGTGGAGGCCGCCGGCCACCTTGTAGCCGCTGTTCTCTCCCCCGAACTTTCCTCCCGCATGGAGGACTGTGAATACTACCGTTACGGCGGGGATTCCCAGCTTGGGCTGGATGTCCACCGGGATGCCCCGGCCGTTGTCCACTACCTGGATGGTATTGTCCGGGCGGATGATGACCTGGATATGGGTGCAGTACCCGGCCAGAGCCTCGTCGATGGAGTTATCCACGATCTCATAGACCAGGTGATGAAGTCCCCGCTCGCCGGTGGAGCCAATGTACATACCGGGACGCTTCCGCACAGCCTCCAGACCTTCCAGGACCTGGATCTGGGCACCGTCATATTCGTGCTCAGTGGCCGTTTCGGTATTGAGTTTCAGTTGATCAGACATATTCTTCCTCCATTGGGTCGCATTTACAAAAATCTATCTCAGAGTCTGTTCACTTCTGGCCTTGAGGGTAGCGGGGGCCAGAGGACTGATATACAAAATATTGTCCGGGAAATCCACCAGCACAAAGCTTTTGGGAATCATCCCGGGCTGTAAGGTGACCACTGCCCCCTCCTGCTCCACCCGCTTGAGAAAATCCCGGGTGTTTTTCTGGGCCGTGGCTGTGTCCATATCAAAAATTCCAATGATATTTCGGGAATCTACCAGGTGGTCCTGGCCAATATGCAGGTACATATCATGCCTCCCTGATCCTTCCCTGCTCCACCAGGAACAGGGCTCCCTGTGTCCGGGAGAAGGCGGAGGGGTCGCAGGTGGTCACAAAGGTCTGCTTTTCCTCCATCCGGGTAAGCAGGTAACTCTGCCGTCCCTCGTCCAGCTCGCTGAGCACATCGTCCAGCAGCATGACCGGGTGTTCCCCGGTTACCTTGGCAGCCATGGCCGCCTCCCCCAGTTTCAAAGCCAGCACGGCGCTCCGCTGCTGGCCCTGGCTGGCATACACCTTGGCAGGCTGCCCCGACAGAATAAATTCCATATCCTCCCGGTGAGGTCCCGCCAGGCTGCACCTGGCTCCCAGCTCCCTGTCCCGGAGCCCGGTCATGGTCTCGTACAGCTTTCCCGGCCGGAAGGATGGGAGATACTGTATCTCCAGATTCTCCCGCCCCCCGGATAAATCCCGGTAGTTGGCCCCGGCCACCATCCGCAGCTGGTCCAGATACTCCATCCGGCGCAGGGTCAGCTCCTCCCCCCACTGGGCCAGGGACCGGTTGAACACATCCAGCAGGTTCCCGGCATCGGGGGTGATTTCGTATTGTTTTAAAAGGGCGTTTTTCTGGGTCATGGTCCGGGTATACCGGCGCAAGGTGGCCAGATACCCGGGGTAAAGCTGGCAGAGAGCCACATCCAGGAACTTTCGCCGTCCCTCAGGGCTTCCCTTTACCAGCCGGAGATGTTCCGGGCAGAAAACCACCGCCGTGAATATCCCCGCCACCGAGGCCGCCCGGCCCCGGTCCACTCCGTTCAGAACGGCCCTACGCCCGGGACGGGGGGATTCCTTTCCTCCGATGGTCAGCCGCAGCTGCTGGTCCCGGCCCTGGGCATTGAAAGAGGCCTCTATCACCCCGAAGGATTCCCCCCGGAGGATAAGCTCCTGGTCCTTGCTTCCCCGGAAGCTCTTTCCCCCCGTAAGAAGCCAGATGCTTTCCAGGAGATTGGTTTTTCCCTGGCCGTTCTCCCCCCACAGCACCGTCAGCTGGTCTTTGGGCTCCAGCAATGCCTGGGGAATGTTCCGGTAATGGGTGACCTGGATACGGTCCAGCCTCATCGGCCCTGTCCCAGCTCCAGGGTCTGGCCCTCCAGCTCGATCACATCTCCCGCCCGGCACTGTTTTCCCCGCATGGTGCATACTTCCCCGTTCAGGGTCACCTGCCCGGCCTGGATCAGCTCCTTGGCCTCTCCCCCGGTCTCCACCAGTCCGGCAAATTTGAGCAGGTCCCCCAGCCGGATGGTCTCGGTATAAATCTGAATCTTCATAGTCTTATCCTTAATCGTTCTTGAACCGGACGGGCAGGACCAGATAGGTGAAATCGTCCCCGTCGGCGCTCAGCATTTTTACGGGAGAGAGGGGTCCGTTCATTTCCAGGACCACCTTCTCCGCCCGGCTGTTCCGGAGAGCGTCCAGCAGATACCGGTTGTTGAAGCCTATCTCCACATTGTCTCCCTGGATGTCCGCCTCAAACTCATCCTGGACCTTGCCCAGGTTGGTCTGGCACCGGACCACCACCATCCCGTCGGTGAACTGGACCCGGAGGGGGTTTTTCAGCCGCTCGGTAATAATCAGGCTGGCACGCTCGATGGTCTCAATGAAGGTGCGGGCGTCCACCACCGCCCGGGTCTTGAACCCGTCGGGGATGACCCGCTGATAGTTGAGGAACTCTCCGCTGATGAGCCGGCTCATAATCTGATAGCCGTTTACATGGAACACGGCAAAGTGACGGTTGGCGAACACGTCCACCATCTGTTCCCCGTCCTCCCCCATCAGCTTGTTCAGCTCGTTCATGGTCTTGGCGGGGACAATGACCCGGATATCCTTGGTGCAGGGAATGTCCCGCTTCACAATGGCCAGACGGTAACCGTCCAGACAGACAAAGGTAAGGGCGTCGGGCTGGATCACAAAGAGAACGCCGGTGTGAGCAGGCTTCTTGTCGTCGGTGCTGACGGCGAAGATGGTCTTTTCGATCATCTCCCGCATGGTGGAAACCGGCATTTTGCAGGTGTGGCTGGCGTCAGGCACCGGCAGTTCCGGGTAATCGTTGGGAAGCATGGCGGCCATCTCAAACTCGGCCACCCCGCCCTTGATAATGGCTACCCCCCGGTCGGTCAGCTCCACCGATACCTGGCTGCTGTTCATCCGGGAAACAATGTCCCCCAGCAGCTTGGCGTTGAGGACGGTCTCCCCGGGTACCAGCACATTACATTCAATGGTGGTCTTAATGGCCAGTTCCATATTGTAACCGGTCAGGGTCAGGTTGAATCCCTCGGCTTTCAACAAAAGTCCTTCCAGTACAGGGATGGGAGCCTTGCCGTTGTTGGCTTTGCTCACACCGCTGATGGCATTGGATAAAAGGGTTCTCTCACATACAAATTTCATAAGGCTTCCTCTTTGATTCTGTTCTTGATAATCTCTCTTTCTGCTTTAAACATACGTAAGAGTAGTCGTAGTAGTAGAGGGTGTGAAAACTGTGGAAAATCCCGGTTTTCCCTTTTTCTCCCCGAAAAATCCTTTGGGGAAAGTTTTCCGGAAGTTGTTAGCTGACTGTGGAAAACCCGGGGAAAGACAATTCTCTCCACAAAGGCTGTGGAAACCGGATTGTGGAATGTGTAAAAACCTGTTGGAAAAGTGGAGAAGCTCAGCTCCGCACATTCTCAATAATATCCGCCACGGTTTCCCGGAGATGGCTGTCCTTGGCCATGTCCTTGGAGGCGGTGTCCAGGTTGTAAATGATGGTGGAATGGTCCCGACCGAACTCCTTGCCGATGTTCTCCATGCTCATGCCGGTGATTTCCCGGATACAGTAGATGGCTACCCGGCGGGCGCTGCTGATGTTGGCATTCCGCTTGGTGGACCGGATGTCCTGGGCGCTTACGTCAAAGGTCCGGGCCACCTCGTTGATGATACGCTCCACCGTCACCGGGATGGGCTGTACCTCCCCCATAATGTCCTTGACGGCGGTCTGGGCCACGGTGACACAGGGGTCTATCCCTTCCAGCATATAGTAGGCGTTCAGCTTCTTGACGGTGCCTTCCAGCTGCCGGATGTTGTTTTTCAGGTTGTTGGCAATGTATTCCGCCACATCGTAGGGCAGGTCCATGTGGAGCAGCTCTGCCTTCCGCTTGATGATGGCCACCCGGGTCTCGTAGTTGGGGGGCTGGATGTCGGCGGTCAGGCCCCATTCAAACCGGGTCCGAAGCCGTTCCTCCAGGCTCTTGATTTCTTTGGCGGGACGGTCACAGGCCAGAACGATCTGCTTGCCGGCGCTGTGGAGGGTGTTGAAGGTGTGGAAGAACTCCTCCTGGGTGCTCTCCTTCCCCGCAATGAACTGGATATCGTCCACCAGCAGCAGGTCCGCCGCCCGGTACTTCATCCGGAAATTCTCGGTGGTGCCGGTGCGGATGGCGGAGATGATGTCGTTGGTGAAGGTTTCACAATCCACATAAACAATGTTGAAATCCGGATGGTTCTTCCGGATCTCGATTTCAATGGCCTTGAGCAGATGGGTCTTTCCCAGACCGCTGGGCCCATAGATGAACAAGGGGTTGTAGGCTCCGCTGGGATTGGCGGCCACCGCCTGGGCGGCAGCGTAGGCAAACTGGTTGCTGGGCCCCTTGATGAAGTTTTCAAAGGTGAACTCGTAGTTGCCCTGGTCCAGACTGTCGGTAAGGGCGGGGTCGTCGCTGGGGCGGGGCTCCTTCTCCTCCACCACCAGCTCTATCTCAATGGGAAAGCCCAGGGTGGCCTTGAAGGCTTCCCCCAGAAGGCCCAGATACCGGTCCTGGAGAATTTTGCAGATAAAGTCGCTGCGGACCCCCAGCACCATGTGGTTGGAATTTTCAAAGGATCGAGGGACCAGCCCGTCAATGTACAGGTTATAAGTGGCTTCCACCATGTTCTGGCGGCAGTAGAGCTTTACCTGGTCAAACAGGTCGTTCAGTGAATCCATAGTTGGTCAATACTCCTTAAAGAGGGATTATTTTTTTGGTTAAAATCACACATTAACACACAGTGCTAGTATACCACAAAATTCTCCCCAGTGCAATTATATATATTGTAATATATAAAATATTTACTATAATAAAAGAGAATGGACGGGAGAAGGAAAGTTCAGTCCCCTTCCGGGAAAAAATATTTTTAAAATGCAAAAAAGTGTTGACAAAACCCCCTTCCCTGTCCTATAATTTTATCTTGCAAGCCTGTCTGTTTGGATGGGCAATCAGATTATGCCCCTCGGGGCCGATATGGAGGGAATACAGATGAAGCGTACCTATCAGCCCAAGAAGCGTCAGCGTCACACCACTCACGGTTTCCTGCAGCGGATGTCCACCAAGAACGGCCGCAAAGTGATCGCTGCCCGCCGCGCTAAGGGCCGCAAGAGCCTGACTGTCTGATCTGTCAGAAGCTCCTTGCCCAAACAAATTGCATAAGCAATGAAGAAAAGGTCACTCGCCTTGCAACACTGCATGGGGTGGCCTTATTTTTCAATTTACGGGAAATTAACCAAAAAAGCATCTGTCCTTTTGTCATTCCCTCATCTTGTGGAAACCAGGGCAGTTCTAGTATAATAGTAAGGTGGCTTTTTGCCCATCTTTCATCAGAGAGCCGAGGAACGGGTATGCGATACCGGGTCATCAATAAGAATAAGGAATTTCTCCGGGTCTACGGCAAAGGAAAAGCCCAGGTCCATCCCCAGGTGGTAGTCTATGTGCTGAAAAACCGCCTGGGATATACCCGGGTAGGATTTACCGCCACCAAGAAGGTGGGCAAGGCCGTGAAACGGAACCGGGCCCGCCGTGTCATGCGGGCGGCCCTTTGTCAGGTCATGCCCTATGATGTGGGCTCCTGGGATGTTATCCTGGTGGCCCGGGCACAGACCCCCGGCCTGAAAAGCACCCAGCTGGAAAAGACCCTGAAAAAATTACTCACCCGGGCGGGACTTCTGGAGAAGGAATCATGATAGTCCGATTCCTCTCCTTCCTCATCCGGGGCTATCAGCGCTTTATAAGCCCCTGCCTTGGCCCCAGATGCCGTTTTACCCCTACCTGCAGTGAGTATGCCCTCCAGGCCCTGAAAGTCCACGGAGCGGCCAAGGGGAGCCTTCTGGCGGCTTTGAGGATACTCCGGTGCAATCCCCTCTTTCCCTGGGGGTATGACCCGGTCCCTCCCAAGGGAAAATGGACAAGCCCCGACCGGAGGCTTATCCGGGGAAATAAATGAATCAAGGGTCTGCCTTTCAGGGCACTCCCCTGCCCCGGCCAAAAGGCCGGGATAAAACCTGCTTCTTGTGACTTCCTGCTGTGCGGGGGGAGTCCTTCACATAAAAAATAAACCGCTTCGGGCGCACAGTCGGAGCAGAAGGAACTGTCTATGCAAATTTTCGCTATCCTCAGCGGTCCCCTGGGCTGGATCCTGAAATGGGTCTACACCTTTGTGGGAAACTACGGCATTGCCATCATCCTGTTTACCATTCTTATCCGGATGGCCAGCATGCCTCTCCAGCTTTACCAGCAGAAATCCATGGCCAAGCTGGCGGTTTTCCAGCCCCTCATGCAGGAGGTCCAGAACAAGTACAAGAACAACAAGGAAAAGCAGAATGAAGAGCTGATGAAGCTCCAGCAGGAGTATGGGTACAACCCCACCGCCGGCTGTCTGCCCATGGTCCTGAACATGTTCGTGCTGTTCGGCGTTATGTACGCCGTGTACTATCCCCTCCAGTACATCCTGGGCATCCCCAAGGAGACCATCACTTCCCTGATGGAGACCCTGGGCCTGACCAACCAGATCACCGCCGAGACCACCATCATCCAGATGGCTCACGACGGCGCCCAGCTGGCCGGACTGACTGCCGACCAGTATGCAGCTGCCGCCAGCTTCAATGTGGACTTCTTCGGCATCAACCTGTGCAATATGCCCCAGATCGGCTTTAACCTGGGAATCATCCTGCCGGTGCTGGCCTGCGTTACCATGATCGTCAGCAACATCATCACCATGTCCGCTTCCGGTCAGCAGATGCAGGGCTCCATGAAGATGATGCCCTGGGTCATGAGCCTCTTCTTTGCCTGGTTCTGCTTCACCGTTCCCCTGGCCTTCTCCCTCTACTACTGCGTGTCCAATGTGCTCATGCTGGGCCAGACCCTCATCAGCAAGAAAATCTATGACCCGGAAAAGATGCGGGAACAGGCCAAGGCCGAGCTGGAAGCCAAGCGGAAAGCAAACCGTGCCAAAAAGACCTACACTTATACTGACGCCGCCACCGGCGAGACCAAGCAGAAGACCGTCTCCTCCAACGAGATGGCCAAGATCCGTTTGGAGAAAGCCCGTGAGCTGGACGCTCAGCGGTATGCCGATGAGCGGACTGAGCGCCTGAAGAAGGAGGAGTAATCCATGAGAGAAGAGATTGCCGTAGGCAAGACCATTGAAGAAGCCAGAGCTGCCGCCATTGCCGCTCTGGGAGTGGACCCTTCCGACCCCAACCTGACCACCGAGGTGCTGGAAACTCCCGTCAAGAAGCTGTTCCGCACCATCCCCGCCAAGGTAAAGGTCACCTGGCAGGAGCCTGCCGCTCCCGCTCAGGAACAGGCCCCTGCTGCCGCCCCCGCCCCTGTGGAGGAGGCCCCCGCAGCCCAGGAGCCCAAGGAAGAGCCCAAGAAGGAAAAGCCCAAAAAGAAGAAGGAATCCGAGGCCGAGGAACCCATTGACATTGAGACCAATGTAAAGGTCAAGGCCGCTGTGGAATACCTGCGGGAAGTGTTCGCCGCCATGGGCGCCGGAGAGGTAGAGTTCTCCGCCGTCCAGAAGGGGGAGGCCACCATCATCAAGGTATCCGGAGACAAGCTCCAGGTCCTCATCGGACGCCGGGGCGAGACCATGGAAAGCCTCAGCTACCTGGCCAGCCTGGTGGCCAACCGCCAGGAAGGGGAGTACATCAAGCTGGGCCTGGATGTGGGGGGCTACCGTGGCAAGCGGGAGGCCGACCTGCAGCAGATGGCCCGCCGGCTGGGGGCCAAGGTCCGGAAGTCCGGCCTGTCCCATGCCATGGAACCCATGAACCCCTACGAGCGCCGGATCATCCACTCTGCCATCAGTCAGATGGAGGGTGTCCGGAGCGAGAGCAGCGGGGAAGGCACCAACCGTCATGTGGTCATCTACTCCACCGACCCGGGTGCCAGCAACCTGCCTGACCGGTCTCAGCGCCGTGGGGGCCGTGGCGGCCGGGATAACCGTGGCCGTCGGGATGGCCGCCGCGAGGGTGGCCGGGGCCAGGGCCGTGGAGGCTATGGCCGTCGGGACGACCGCCGGGGACCCAAGAAATCCACCGTTCCCCAGCGGGAGTTTGACGAGCGTATCTGGGACGATACCGTTCCCATGGCTCCTGCCCGCACCGAAAAGATCAACGATGCCGACGGCTTCGCCCTTTACGGAAAAATCGAACTGTAACCATTCAAAAATGCCGGACCCGGGAAACTCCCGGGTCCGGCATTTTTCCTTTTTAAAACAAAAAAAGCCCTTCTTCGCCCCCGGTCCGAAAGGGGAGAGAAAGTCCCGATTTTGTCCCTTGTGAAAAGATTGTGGAATAAAAACCCTTGTCCCATAAGGTTTTCAAGAATTTCCACAGAGTTTTCCACAATGATTGGGGAAAATCCACTGTCCCCCTGGGGAAAACCATAGTGTACAGAGGAAAAACATCCCAATTTTCCGTTGACATATACCCCCAGGGGGTATATACTGAGGAAAAAGCAATCAGGAGGGGAAAGACTATGGAGGAGTGTTGTGTCACTCATCGCAGCCCGGAGGAGCAGAAGAAGCTGATACAGCGGCTCAACCGTATTTCCGGGCAGGTGGGGGGAGTGTCCCGGATGGTGGAAAAGGACGCCTACTGTGTGGATATCCTCAACCAGGTGGCCGCCATCCAGGCTGCCCTCACAGGATTCAGCCGGGAACTGCTGGGCCAGCATATCCGGACCTGCGTGGCCCAGGATATGCGTCAGGGAAAACCGGAAAAAACCGAGGAGCTGGTCCAGCTGCTGGGCCAGATGATAAAATAAGGGGTTGAAAAAGTGGAAAAGTTTCTTGTATCGGGAATGAGCTGCGCCGCCTGCAGCGCCCATGTGGAAAAGGCGGTACGGGAACTGCCCGGAGTAAAGGAGGTATCGGTAAGCCTCCTCACCGGGAGTATGCAGGTGGAATATGGGGAGCCTGCCACCAGCCAGGCCATCTGCCGGGCGGTGGAGGGGGCCGGGTATGGCGCCCGTCCCGCACCCAAGAGCCAGTCTTTGGAGGACCAGCTTCGGGACACCGAGACTCCCCGGCTGAAAAAGCGGCTGGTGCAGAGCCTGGCCTTTCTTATCCCTCTCATGTATATCTCCATGGGGAGCATGGTGGGCCTGCCCCTGCCCTGGCTGGGCCGGACGGAAAATGCCCTCTGGTTTGCCCTGGCTCAGCTGGTGTTCACCCTGCCGGTGGTCTGGATCAACCGGGAGTTTTTCCGGAATGGATGGGTCACCCTGACCAATAAGGCCCCGGGAATGGATACCCTGGTCTCCCTGGGCAGCGGTGCTTCCCTGGTGTACGGTCTGGTCCAGCTGGCGGGGATGGTCCCTGCCACCCTGGCCGGGGACCTGGAAGCCCTGATGCACTATAAGCATGACCTTTACTTTGAGGGTGCTGCCATGATCCTCACCCTCATTACCCTGGGCAAGACCCTGGAAGCCGCCAGCAAGGGGAAGACCACCCAGGCTTTGAAGGGACTGCTCCAGCTGGCCCCTCCCACCGCCACCGTGGTCCGGCAGGGAAAGCCGGTCCAGGTACCCACCCGGGAGGTGGAAGTGGGGGAAGAGTTCATTGTCCGCCCCGGGGAGAGCATCCCGGTGGACGGCGTTATCCTGAAAGGTCATTCCTGGGCGGATGAAAGCGCTCTCACCGGAGAGAGCATCCCGGTGGAAAAGCAGGAGGGGGACCCGGTAAGCGCCGCCACCCTGAACCAGAACGGCAACCTGCTCTGCAGGGCCACCCGGGTAGGGGAGGACACCACCCTGAGCCAGATCATCCGCCTGGTGGAGGAGGCCGCCGCCAGCAAAGCCCCCCTCTCCAAAATCGCAGACCGGGTGTCCGGCATCTTTGTGCCGGTGGTCACGGTCATTGCTTTAATTACCCTGGCCGTCTGGCTGGGACTGGGGGAGAGCTTCAGCTATGCCCTTTCCCGGGCCATCAGCGTGCTGGTCATCAGCTGCCCCTGCGCCCTGGGCCTGGCCACCCCTGTGGCGGTGATGGTGGGCAGCGGCATGGGAGCCAAAAGCGGGGTCCTTTTCAAAACCGCCTCCGCCCTGGAAATCACCGGTCGGTGCGATACGGTGGTGCTGGATAAAACCGGCACCGTTACCCAGGGCAAGCCCCGGGTGGTCAGCCTCACCGCCCAGAAGGAAGTCCCCGAAAAGTTCCTGGTCAACCTGGCTGCCGGCCTGGAATCGGGGAGCGAACACCCCCTGGCCAAGGCCATTCTGGAAAAGGCCCAGGAGATGGAACTTCGGGTCACTCCCATGAAAGAGATCCAGGCGGTGCCGGGGCGGGGGATACGGGGAATGCTCCTGGACTGCCCTGTCTACGGGGGAAACCTGGACTATGTAAAGGAATACTGCGCCATCTCCCCTGAGATGGAAAAATCCGGCCAGGAGATGGCTGCCCAGGGCCAGACCCCCATGTACTTTGCCATGGGCGGGAAACTGGTGGGTATCATTGGGGTGGCGGACATTCCCAAGCCTACCAGCGCCCAGGCCGTTGCCCAGCTGAAAGCTTTGGGCTGCCAGGTGGTCCTCCTTACCGGGGACCATCCCGCCACCGCCCGGGCTGTGGCTGACCAGGTGGGGATAGACCAGGTGGTGGCCCAGGTGCTGCCCCAGGAGAAGGAAGCCCAGGTCCGCCGCCTTCAGAAGGAAGGCCGTCGGGTCATGATGGTGGGGGACGGCATCAATGATGCCCCCGCCCTTACCCGGGCCGATGTGGGCGCTGCCATTGGAGCAGGCACCCATATTGCCATGGACGCCGCCGACCTGGTCCTGGTAAAAAGCGACCTGCTGGATGCCGCCGCAGCCATCCGGCTCTCCCGTCGGGTCATCCGGACCATCCACCAGAACCTGTTCTGGGCCTTCTTCTACAATGCGGTCTGTATTCCTCTGGCCGCCGGCTGCTATGCAGGGCTGGGGCTGGTCCTCAACCCCATGGTGGCTTCCGCAGCCATGGGCCTGTCCAGCTTCTGTGTGGTCACCAACGCCCTCCGGCTGAATCTGGTCAAGGTGTATGACCCCTCCCACGATAAGCCTCTGGGAAAGGCCGCCCGGCTGGAAAGCGCCCTCCTGGTCCAGGAGCAGGAGGAAGAATCCTGCCCCACCGGAGCCTGTCCCTTTGCTCAGCAGGAGCAGGAACCGGAAAAGGCCGCCGAGACCCTTATCCTGACCATTGAGGGGATGATGTGCACCCACTGCCAGGGCCGGGTGGAAAAGGCCCTCAACGCCCTGGAAGGGGTGACCGCCTCCGCCGACTGGGAGAAGGGGACCGCCACCGTCACCCTGTCCGCCCCGGTGGACCGGGAGACCCTGGAAAAAGCGGTGACCGATGGCGGTTATAAGGTAACCGGAATCTCCCGTCCCGGAGAGAAAAAGACCCTTACCCTGACCATTGAGGGAATGATGTGCACCCACTGCCAGGGCCGGGTGGAAAAGGCCCTCAACGCCCTGGAAGGGGTGACCGCCTCCGCCGACTG
>CALXBE010000022.1 GCA_944386495.1 uncultured Gemmiger sp.
GCCCGGGACCCCATCAACATCCTGTACCAGACTTCGGAGGACGGCATTGCCGACACCATCAAGCCGAGGCTGGAAAGCGCGGGAGCCAACTGCACCCGCATCAAGATCATCAATGAAGAAAAGCGGGCGCTGACCTTCGACGATCCACGGCTGGAGCAAAGTATCCTGCAGGAGAACGCCCGGCTGTTGATCCTTGACCCGCTCTCGGCCTACATCGGCCCTACGGTGAGCATGAATCAGGCCAACGAGGTGCGGAGCGCTTTCCGCAGTCTGTACGCCATGGCCCAGCGCACCGGATGCGCCGTGCTGATTGTGGCGCACATGAATAAGATGAGCGGCATCAGTGCCCTGTACCGCACCAGCGGTTCCATCGACATTGCCGGTGCTGTGCGGTCCATTCTGACTGTGACACGGTACCAGCGTTCGCCCACACAGCGGGTGCTGGTGCCGGTGAAAAGCAATCTGGCCGCTGCCGGTCCTGCACTGCTGTTCGAGCTGAGCGACCATGTGGAATGGCTGCGGCAACTGGACGAGGACGCCGAATCCCTCTTGAACGGCTGTGACAGTCTGACGGAAGTCCCCACCAAGCAACAGCAGGTAGAGGAAGAACTGCCCCGGCTGCTGGAAAAGGGGCCTGTATCTAATCAGGAGATCATCCAACATTTCAAACACAAAGGCATCCAGGACCGGACGGTGAATCTCGTCAAAGGCAGGCTGAACATCCGCAGCGTCCGCAAGGGCGACAAGTGGTACTGGCAGCTGAACGCATGAACCAAGGCAACCATGCAAAAGGTTGAGCCTCAGCTGCCTCTTGCGTTGTTGCATACTTACCCAACCGAACGAACCAAAAGGAGAACCCATGAAAAACAAAACCAAACAGCGGACCAAAGAAGTGAAGGTCCGCCTGACCGAGGGAGAGCTGGCACGGCTCAACGACAACGTGGCCCTCACCGGGCTGTCCCGGGAGCAGTATCTTCGTCTGCTCATCATCCACAAGACGCCCACGGCACTGCCGCCCGCCGATTACCGGCTGTTGCTGCGGCAGATGCAGTGGATGGAAACCCAGCTGAAAGAGCTGGCAGGCAACCAGTCCACCGACGAAAGCCGGGAGCAGCTGGACTACACCCTCCAGCTGCTGAACAGTACGGTGTTGCTCATGCAGGGCGCCATGCTGCCCCGGACATTTTCGCCCTTTACCCCAAACACACCCAACGGAGAGGAGGTAAACCCCTATGGAGGGTTTGCAGATTGATTCCCGCTACATTGCCCACAAGCTGATTCAGCGGCTGTATGAGCAGGGCAAGATCAACAAGGCCACCTACGACAATGTGCTGGCCACTTATCCGCCGGTCCCGGCAGTGCCGCTTGCCCCGGCCAAAAAGAAAAAGAAGCGGCATTGAAGGCTACCCGTTTGTACATTTCTCAAACAAAAACCAATACGCTACAATGAGCGTACACCAAAGGAGGTTGATCCTATGAGCTTTTTACAGGAATACCGGAACCGTCCCCGCCGCGTGGTGTTTTACGGGCGGGTTTCCACCGAACACGAGGCCCAGGTATCGGCGCTGGACAATCAGATGGACTGGTATCAGGAGCTGGCAGCCAAGAACCCCAACTGGGAGGTTGTGGGCCAGTATGTGGACGAGGGTATCACCGGCACGCAGGCCACCAGGCGTCCGTCCTTCATGCAGATGATCCGGGATGCGGAGCGCGGCAAGTTTGATCTGGTGGTCACCCGCGAGGTCTGCCGCTTCGCCCGCAACACGATGGACACGCTGTTCTACACCCGGAAGCTGAGCAAGCTGGGGGTGGAGGTCTACTTTGCCGCGGACAGCATCTGGACCATGGACAACGAAGGTGAGCTGCGGCTCACCATCATGGCCACCATGGCCCAGGAGGAAAGCCGCAAGACCAGCGAGCGGGTGCGGGCGGGCATCCAGATGAGCCGGGAAAAAGGTGTGCTGTACGGCAACGGCAACATTCTGGGCTACGATCTGGACAAGATCCACAAGACCTACATCATCAACGAGGAACAGGCCGAAACGGTGCGGATGATCTTTGAGCAGTACGCCACCGGCGACGGGCTGGGGAAGGTGGCCAAAGCCTTGATCGCAAAAGGCCGCAAGGACGGCGGCGGACGCCTGAAATGGGATTCCAGCAAGATCACCCGTATCCTGCGCAACCCCACCTACATGGGCTACTGCGTCTACAACCGTACCCAGACCACTGACCTGCTGGAGCACAGCCGGAAGAAGAACAACGACGAGGAAACCTACATCCTGAAAAAGGAAAATTTCACCCCCATCATCGACGAGGAACTCTGGCACCGGTGCAACGACATCCGCCGAAGCCGCCAGCGGAACCTGCTGGACGAGAACGGCAAGCCCCGCAAGTACGGCGGCACCGTGGCCAAGAACATCTGGGTCACCAAGCTGGTGTGCCACTGCGGTTCCAAGCTGCGGCGGTATCTGTGGAACACCAAGGCAGACGGCACCCAGGTCTGGGGCTTTGAGTGCTACCGCCACAAGAAACAATCCGCCCTGTATCTGAAGAAGCACGGCCTGCCCGCGGGCATCTGTGAACTGAAAGCCTTCCCGGAATGGAAGCTGGAACTGATGGCCCTGAAAATCTTCGAGACTGTATGGGGCAACCGGCGGGAGGCAGTGCTGGAAGCCTGCCGGATGTTCAGCGCTTGCTACCGGGAGGAAAGCGCCGATCCGGCCAAGCTGAAAGCTCTGGATAAGCGGATGGACGCCCTGAACCAGCGGCTGGACAACCTGATCATGATGAAGGCATCCAACCAGATCACCCTGAGCCAGTTTGTGGAGCAGAGCAACGAGATCGGCGTCCAGCAGCAGCGGGTCAACAAGGAGAAGGCAGAACTGCTGGCCCGGCAGGGAGATCACAAGGCGCTGGACATGGATGCCATCGAGGCCAGCCTCTGCGAAGCGGTGGATTTCACCGACGGTATGGTGAGCGAGTGGTTCATCCAGAACTTTGTCCGCCGCATCACACCCATCGACGATACGCGGTTCGCCTGGGTGCTGGATCTGGCCCCCGAACCCCAGACGCTGGTCTGTGAGGTCAACGGGCGGAAGGAATATCCGCGCATTACACTGGAAAGCAATTTATACCGGGGGGCCTGGCCGCCCCCCGGGGCTTCCCGTCAACCCTTTCTGATCAACAGGAACGGTCGGCTGAATGGGGACATTTCGGCGGCGGGATTGGCGCAGGACAGGCTGCCATCAAGAACCCCCGGAAGTAATCTGTTCTTTGGCAGGGAATTCGGTAAGATGCAAACCTTCTGTAAGACCTGCTGCAATGACATGATTTGACCCCGGTGGTCGCAATCTGAACAAAAAGCCCCCGTACATTTCAAATGTACGGGGGCTTTTTTTATGCTCTGGTCTGCCTTTTTATTCATTTTCCGGGTTGGGCAGCAACCGGACCGCTGCCAGCTGGTGGAAAATTGCAGCGAATGCCAGGCCAAAGGTTACTCCCAGCAGGGTGTCCAGGATTCGCAGGATCACCGCACCGGTGAGCCCGTAGATTCCGGCTCCCAGCATCAGCGCGCCAAAGCAGTTCAGGGCTGTCTTGTACCGGTAGTCGGTGCAAAAGCCCAGACACAGGCCTCCCAGCGGGCCCATCAAGGAGTGAAAGGCTTCCGGCGTACCCAGATAGAGGAGCAAAAATGCACAGGAACCGGCCACCGCTCCTACAATTCGCTGCCGAAAGCGGGGGAAGGTGTTGCTGCGGTAGGGATATTCCGACAGCAGCGATGCACAGGCAAAGCCCATCCACATAAAGCGCTCCACCCCAAAGGCCTGTCCGGCAGTCAACACCAGACTTACGCCCAGTGCCATTCGCAGCTGCCACAGAAGGATGGGGTCGGATAGTTTGGATTTCTGCACCACATGATGAAACCGGGTGGTTTTGTGCCGGCTCCGGTGCTTGGCAAACAGAATCAATCCACAAATAAAATAACCTGTCACGGCCAAAAGCCCCCGGCGGACCAGAGCCTCTCCGGCAACAGGGTTCCCTGTCAGGTAGATATAGGCGAAGCTGTACAGCCCGCCGTTGCCCATTTCAGGCTGCTGGGTGGTCATATAAAGGATGGCGAAGAAAGCCGCAAAATGCAGCGGGATTAAAAGGACCGGGGGGAAGACTGCCGCCGCACTGGGGGCAAATACCAGAATAGCCAGCACTGCTGCCAGGGTTATAAGGGAGTCTCCCACACAGTACTCGAAGTTGACGAAGCGAATGCCCAGCATCATGCAGAACAAAGCCACAGCCATGGGGGTGTTGTCAGAGCCGAAAACGCCGGACAAAAGACTGATAAACAGGATGGCAAAAGCAACAATGGGAACAGAACGAATTGCCATGGCTGCCCAGTAATATGCTTTTTCCCGCCTTGTATCACAGGAAGCGATTTTTCGTTTGAGGATGGCGGGGTCCATCTGTAATGCATTATAAAATTTCATTGTGAGTGATATCCTTCCCGTTCTCAATATGTGCGGCCAGTTTATCCGCATAATGCATAAACGCTACAAAATCTTCACCGGAACTCCGCCACAGATCATAGAAGGGCTGCAGGATGCTTTCATATCCCTTCCGCAGTTCCTCAAGACCGGTTTGGGTGATAAACAATTGGTAGCTTCGCTCGTCCTTTTCCTGTTTCTGCTTGCGGATACAGTTCTTTTCGTAGAGGGTTTTCAGGCAGCGGCTGACCGCTTCTTTTTTCATGCCGCTGTTTTTCCCCAGCAAAACAGGGGTGTTTTCCGCTGGCTTTAAATATAGGTGCGCCAGAAGTTCACATTCGCTGACGGTCAATATGGATTTGCGCACAGGCAGCAGGGAACGCATGATTTTCTGCATCTGCTGCTGATAATGCATCATCTCTGTCCATTCCATAACCATGCCTCCCGATATAGTTAACGATGTTAAGCATATGCAGGGAAGCAAGTTTTGTCAATAGCCATGGGGAAGTATCCTGCTGCCTGATGATTGTATATCTGGTGAGCGATTTTCTGATTACGAATGATGAGCGGGAGTTCGAAGCCTGTCCATTGAACAAAAATCGCATCCTGGCTTTTAACCAACAAGGAGGAACAGACCGGCATCTTTTATGGCGGCCTGCTATCGATTCACTCCTTTGTAGAAGCGATTTTCTGGTTCCTTCGGGGGAAGGGAAAATGCTTCTGTCTTGGAATAAAAAGCAAAAGAGCAGCCCTCCGGATTCTTTTCCGGAGGGCTGCTCTTTATAAAAAGAAAAGGGAAGAATATCACAGGTCGTAATCTTCCGGGTACATCTCCTTGACCAACTGGGCGCGGCTGAGCATGCTCTCCCGCCAGGCGTAGTCGGCTACCCAGACCGAGTAATCGCTCCTGTCCTCGGGAATGTTGGGAAGCACATTCCCCTGGTTCAGGTGGCTGGGAACGGGAATATCCACTTCCCAATTGGCCAGCTTTTCCTCACAGTCTTTTACAAAGCGGAGGGCTTCCTCCTTCTTGCCGCCGAAACGCTCCAGCATTTTGGGAGTCATAAGCCCCACTCCGATTCCGCCGTGCATGGCGCAGCGGTAGGTCTTGCCGGTCACCTCGTCGGTGTCCTCCCACCGGAAGCTGGTGGCGCCGGGGGTATGACCGGGAGTCAGGACGGTGTGGATGGTAAAGCGGCCCAGGGTGATGGGCTTATCATCGTCGTAGAAGTTGGTAGCTGTGTAGTCCACCATGGGCATTTCGCTGGTATCGTCCTTGAACCGTTGGTGGAAGACTTCGTCCTCTTTGGAAATCCAGACCTGGGCACCGCTGAGAGCAGCCAGGGCGGCACAGCCGTTTACATGATCCCAATGCCAGTGACTGAGGAGAATTTTCTTGATGTCCCGGGGGTCATAGCCGATGCTGTGGATTCGGTCAATGAGAAGATAAAGAGAAGACCGGTAGCCGGTGTCAATGAGGATCAGGCCCTCACCGGTGTCAAACAGATAGGAGCAGACATCATCCTGGCCACCCACATTCCAGACATGGGGGGTGACCCGATAGGCGGGCACCGCATACTTCCAGGGGTGTTCCAGATCGTCACCACACCGGGGATGGTTTACAGGGGCGTAAAAAATCTTTTTTTCCATGGATTATCCTCCGTTCTTTCTGATTACAGTTAAAAAGATTGGGTCAGAGAAAATGCAGCACAAGACAGAATAAAAAACATTTCACTGCTTTGTAGGTTACATTATTATTTATAAGCCTACAATTGTCAAAATTCATCAAAGTAGGGGAAGGTTTTTGATGAAGTGAAAAAAATGAACTGCCGCATGAAACGCGAAATCGAAAGAAAACCCCGAAATAAAAGGAAAAAGGGACACTTTGCAATGGATTGAAACGCCTGTGAACTGTTTGGTTCGTTTTTTGAAATTTCGCAAGATTCGTCAAAAAGTGAAAAGGAAGTTTTGACATTTTATGCATTGTGAACAGTAGGCGGCCATGGTACTCTATGAGCATAGAGGATGCAGCACAAAAAAGCGCCCGGCAAGCCAGCGTCGGCAAACGGGTGCGACAAACTAAAAGAAAGGAATTGAATGCATCATGAAAAAGTTTTTGTCCCTTGTACTCGCCCTTGCACTTTGCCTGAGCCTGGTGGCCTGCGGCAGCTCCGGCAGCAACGACACTGCTGACACCGCTGAGACCCCTGACAGCTCCGCTGAAGGCACCACCGAAACCAGCGTGACCCTCCCCAAGAACATTGAGGTTCAGGTCCCCGCTTCCGCCGGCGGCGGCACCGATGTGGTGGCCCGTGCCCTGACCACCTACATCAGCGGCAACAGCGACAGCAACATGACCGTTATGAACAACACCGACGGCAGCGGCGTGGTAGCCTTTGAGACCGTCCGCACCGGCGCTTCCGATGGAAGCGATATCCTCTTCTTCCACACCACCATGTGCATCAAGACTGCTTCCGGTATGTACGACTACAGCGCAGCAGAGGACTTCAAGGTTATCGGTGCTGCCCTGCCCACCAACCCCGGCGGATATGTGCTGGTTGTTCCCGGCGACAGCGGCATTGAGGATCTGGATGCCTTCATCGAGGCTGCCAAGGCCGGCGGCATGAACATCGGCGTTGAGACCAACGGCTCCTCCCACATTATGGCCGGTATCCTGGCCGGCGCCCTGGGCGTTGAG
The DNA here is from genome assembly GCA_944386495.1 of uncultured Gemmiger sp. Classification (GTDB taxonomy): domain Bacteria; phylum Bacillota; class Clostridia; order Oscillospirales; family Ruminococcaceae; genus CALXEN01. The sequence goes on from CALXBE010000022.1 coordinate 7,177, forward strand.
CTGGAGTATGTAGAGGCCGGCAGCGACACCGACAAGCTCACCAACCTGGTAGGCGGCTCCATCGACTGCGCTCTGGTCAATGCAAACCAGGCCAAGCAGTATGTAGAGGCCGGCAAGGTCAATGCCCTGGGCTGCTTCTCCGCCACCGACGAGGGCGGCCGGAACACCATCCTGCCTGATGTTCCCTCTCTGCCTGAACTGGGCTACACCGACTGCGTTTACGGCACCTACTTCTTCATCCTGGCCAACAAGGATATGGATGATGCCACCGCTCAGGCCATCAACGACCTGTTCACTGCCGCTGCTGCAGACCCCGATACTGCTGAGATCCTGGAAGGCTCCGGCATGGGCATGGAGTTCGTTCCCTATGAGGAGGCACAGGCCGTGGTGGCTGATCAGCAGGAGACTCTGACTGCTGTCTGCGCCGAGCTGGGTATCTCTGTAGGCTAATCAGTTTGAATCCTGTGCGCCTCACCACCCTTACCTTGTCAGTGTTGTGAGGCGCACTCTTTTTGTAAATCTCAAGAAAGAGAGGGAATCTGCGTGAAAGTCAAGCGCGATCAACTTACCGGAGCGGTACTGGTGATTGCAGGCCTGTTCTTTGCATACCTGATCAGCCAGTTCAAGACTCCCTTTACCCCTGAATATCCCGGCCCTTCTCTCCTGCCCGGAATTGGCGCCTTCGGCCTTATCGTCTGCGGCGCAGGCATCTTTGTCCAGGGCTGCCTGAAGAAGGATGAGGATAAGGTGTTCCTCACCAAGAAAGGATGGACTCGGGTCCTTATCAGCTTTGCGGCTCTTTGCCTTTATGTGCTGGCCATGAAGTACCTGGGCTTCCTGGTCTCCACTCCCTTCCTGGTTTATGGTGTTACCACCTACTTTGCCCAGGACAGCGCCACCAAGACCCGTCTCTGGGTACGGATCGTCTTCTCCATCATTGTAGCCGTCGCCATCTGGGCCATGTATGTACCTCTGTTCGGCATGACCCTCCCCGCCGGCCTGCTGTTTGAGTAAAGGAGGAGGTTAACCAATGTTTGAATATCTTCCCTATATTTTCGGCCAGCTGGTTCTGCCCGGAAATCTGGCCCTTATGTTCATCGGTACCGTGGTGGGAATTATCTTCGGTGCTATCCCCGGCCTGTCCGGTACCATGGCGGTTATGCTTTTCATGCCTCTGACCTACACCATGAGCCATGAAACCGCAATCATTTTCCTGCTCTCCCTCTGGATCGGCGGCTGCTCCGGCGCCTTCATCGGCTCGGTACTGCTGGGCATCCCTGGTTCCGCCTCCGCCGTTTCCACCTGCTGGGACGGCAACCCCATGGCCAAGCAGGGCAAGGCAAGCAAGGCCCTTGCCATCGGCATGACCGCTTCCTTTATCGGTACTTTCTTCAGTGCTATTTTTGGCGCTCTGCTGGCAGCAAAAACAGCAGACATTGCTTTCGCCATGGGTCCCTGGGAATATACCGCCCTCTGCCTGGTGGCTATGACCATGGTTCTGGCCATCTCCAAGGGCAACATGTTCAAGGGCCTGGCCGCCACCAGCATCGGCCTGATCCTGGCCTCTGTAGGCTACTCTCCCATTGATGCTGAGCCTCGGTTCACCTTTGACAATATGTATCTCATCGGCGGCCTGGGCATGATCGTAGTGCTGACCGGTATCTTCTGCGTCAGTCATATTCTGGTCACCTTCGGCAAGGGCTTTGTGGAAAACCCCAAGGTCAGCAAGGAAGGTCTGAAGGGCTATGGCCTGAATGTTCAGGACTTCAAGAATGAGGCAGGCAACATTGTCCGCTCCTTCCTCATCGGTCTGGGAATCGGCTTTTTGCCCGGCATGGGCTCCGGCCTGTCCAACCTGGTGGCTTACTCCTCTGCAAAAAATGCATCCAAAACCCCTGAGCTGTTTGGACATGGCTGCGAAAGCGGCGTCTGGGCTCCCGAGGTTGCCAACAACGCGTCCATCGGCGGCGCCATGATCCCCATGGCTGCTCTGGGTATTCCCGGCGACTCCACCACCGCCCTCCTCATTGGCGCTCTCACCATCCATGGCCTGGAAATGGGCCCCATGGTCTTTGCCAACAGCGGCGATGTGGTCTACCTGATGTTCGTCACCGTTGCAGTGGTAGCCTTGCTGGTATTTGCCATCCAGATGGTCTGCAAACGGTACTTCCCCTACATCCTCCGTGTCCCCAACCACTACATGTACTCCGCCCTGCTGGTGATCTGCCTGGCCAGTGCCTATGTGGACTCCGGCAACCTGTACAAGGTGGGCATGATGATGTTCTTCTGCTTCGTGGGCATTCTCATGGCCGCAGGCGGTCTGCCCAACTCTCCCCTGATCCTGGCCTTCATTCTGGGGCCCATCATGGAGAAGAATATGCTCCGCGCCTTCCAGTATACCGGAACCTGGACCACCTTCTTCACCCGTCCTGTGTCCGGCGTGCTCATGGTAGTGGCTATCTTCTGCGTTCTGTCTCCCATCTTTACTGCGGTGATCGGGCGTCTCAAGAAAAAGAAAGAATCGGTCTGATCGTCCATCCGGGACGGCTGCCGGGCTGAACAGAAAGCCGGAGCCAGTGTATCGGCTCCGGCTTTTTCCCATATTGTAAAGGAAAAGGAGTGAAGTTCCATGACTATGAAAGAAGCCTATCAGGCTTATGAAAATCGCCGGGAAGAATGGAAAAAGAACCGGCTGAGCCACTACTGGATGGACCAGGAAAGCCGGTATGTTCATCCCTTCCAGATTTACGGAAATGTCTGGTATGTGGGGGACAGCTGGGTCTGTGTCCATCTTATTGACACCGGGGAGGGATTGCTTCTCATTGACTCCGGCAGCTGCGGGGCCACCGCCATGCTGGTCAATGCCATCTGGGAGGCAGGATTCAATCCCGCTGATGTAAAGTGGATCATTCACTCCCATGGACATGTGGACCATTTCGGGGGAGCAAACTTCTTCAAAAAGATGTTTGGGACCAAGTTGTATTTGGGAGAGCCGGATGCTAGAATGTTCCGTGAACGGCCTGAGATCGCAGTGATCCAGGAATCCCGGAACGATGCGGACTATCTCTTCCAGCCGGATTATGAGATCCGGGAAGGGGATGTGCTCACCTTCGGAAATACCACCATCACCTTTTACCTGGTGCCCGGCCACACCGACGGCTGTATTGCCTGCTTCTTTGACGCATACGACGGGGACCAGGTAAAGCGGTGCGGCTACTACGGAGGCTTCGGCTTCAACACCCTCCAGAAGGACTACCTGATTGAAATCGGAGACACCGCTTATAATACCCGGAAGGTCTATCTGGAATCCCTGGCCAAGGTGCGGGACCAGAAGGTGGACATCTTCCTGGGAAACCACTGCATCAACAACCAGACCCTGGAACGGCATCAGCGGCAGCTGGACCATCCGGAGGGCCCCAACCCCTTTGTTGACGAAGGCCAGTGGAGCCGGTATCTGGACCAGAAGCGGGATGAACTGCTGGCCTTCATGGCAGACCCTGCCAATAACTGAAAACAACACCTGTGAAAGGAGCAGGACCAGATGGAAGAGATAAATGCGAAAGTGGAGCAGCTGGGCAGAGCCAACCGGAACAACCGCATTATGGCGGTGGTGGGGGCGGTTTTCTGTGCCATCGCCGTTCTGATGCTGGTGCGGAACCAGATGATGATTTCCGCAGTCATGGCAGCGGCCTGCATTGCAACCTTTTTCCTGGCCCGGGAGATGAACCGGAGCTATGTGCAGCAGGCCACCGAGGCTAACCTTCGGTACGGCCTGGGCGGCGGTCTGGACCGGTTTTCCTATAAGCCCACGGGCGGCATGACGGAAAAGGAATTCCAGGCCCTGGAACTTCTTCCTCTGGCCCAGGGAAAGGGACGGCTCCTTTCCCGGAACTGGTTCTCCGGGGAAAAGGATGGGCTGACCCTGTCCGGAAGTGAGGTCACCTTCCATTTCAAGGCGGAGTCCGGGGGGACCGCGGGGTATCATTTCCTCAGCGGAAGCCTGCTCCAGGCAAAAGGACCCCGGCGGACCGGGGAGGAGGATCTCCTCTTCCTTCGGGAGGAACTCTGCCAATATCCCGAGGTGAGAGAGTACCTGGAAGAAATCTACACCCAGCCTCCCCGGGTCCTGGAAGGATGGCGCTGCTTTACCAAAGAGCAGCTGCCGCAGGACTGGCTTCTGGAAAAGCTGAAGGGGGTGCCGGAAACCGTTACCGCCCTTCGCCTGAGCCCGGATGCTGCGGCTGCCTACCTGGACCGGCGCTTTTACACCGGGTCCAAGTATCCCGCCTCCATGCCCACAGCCCAGCGGCTTCGGGAAAACACCCTTCCGGAGCGGGACGACCTCTGGCAGTTTTTCCGGTGGTGGCTTTCGGTAAAAGCATAAAATAAGAGCGGGGCCGATTCCTGTTGAAAGGGAACCGGCCCCGCTTTTTTGGGGTTTGGGGTTTATTCCACGGTTTTCAAAGATTCCACCATGTCCAGCTTTTTCAGCTTTCGGTGGGCGGCCAGATTGACCACCAGGGAGAAGATGGTGGTAAGCAGAATGGCCCAGAGATAACTGGAAAGTTCCACCTGCCGGCCAAACATCAGCAGGTCGATTTCCACCGTCAGGATCAGCCACTGGTGAAGCAGCTTGCCCAGCACCATGCCCAGGGCTACCCCGAACACGGTAAGGATGACATTTTCCCGGTAAATATAGGCGGACAGCTCTCCGTCATAGAAGCCCAGCACCTTCAGGGTGGCCAGCTCCCGCATCCGCTCGGTAATGTTGATGTTGGTCAGGTTGTACAGCACCACAAAGGCCAGAGCGGCGGCACAGACAATAATGAGGGCTACGGCGTAGTCCACGCTTTCCAGACTGGTGCCGAAGGTCTTCCGGGTGTCCACCATCCGGGTGAGGGAATTGATGCCGTCCAAGGCCACCAGCTCCTGTTCCAGGTCGGCGGCCTGGGGGTCCTCCACATTGTAGGCAATGAGAAGGGTGTTCTCCTCGGGTTCCTGCCCGAACACTTCCTCATAGTATGCCCGGGAAATGTAAATGCTGTGCTGGATGTAATGCTCGGTAACATCCGCCACCTTCACTTCCACCCGGCTGTCTCCGTCCAGGGTGATGGTGTCTCCCGGCTCCACCCCCAGCAGAAGGGAGAGCTTCTCGGTAAGGATGACCCCGTCGTCGGGAAGGGTCACCGGCTCGTCGTCGGTGCGGTGCCGGAGATTCACAAACCGTTCCAGCACACTGCTGTCCTCCGCCACTTCCAGGGTGGCGTCCGCTGTATAGGCGGAGCTTTCGGCGGTGACCGTCTCGGTGTGTTCCCGGGACCAGTCGGTAACCAAAGAACTTTCCTCCAGAGCAGATTCGATTTCAGACCATTCCCCGGGGGTGATACGGTCCACCAGCCCGGCCTGGGCGGCGTAGAGGTAGATGTCATCAAACTGTTTATCCATCACCGCAAAGATGGAATCCCGAAGGCCAAAGGCGGTAACAATGAGGGCGGCGCATCCGCCGATCCCCACCACCGTCATCCAGAACCGCTTCTGGTACCGGAAGAGATTCCGCAGGGTGATTTTGTAGTTGAAGGAAAGCCGCTGCCAGAGGGGAGTGATTCGTTCCAGCAAAATCCGCTTTCCCATGGGGGGCGCCTTGGGCCGCATGAGCTGGGCCGGTACGGCGGTAAGGGTATTGAAGCAGGCCCCCAGCGCGGAGAGGGTCACGGTCCCCACCGCCGCCAGACAGGCGGTAATGGAGGTGAGGGGCTCGATTCCGTAATGGATGGGGCCGAAGGTGTAGATGATTTTCCAGGCGGTGCAGATGATCCAGGGCAGCAAAGCCAGGCCGATGGCCAGACCAATAACGGAGCCTGCCGCACTGGCCAGGAATCCGTACCCTACATATTTAATGGCAATGGCGCCCTTGGAATAGCCCAGAGCTTTCATGCCGCCAATGGCTACCCGCTGTTCCTCCACCATCCGGGTCATGGTGGTCAGGCAGACCAAAGCCGCCACCAGGAAGAAGATGAGGGGGAATACGCTGGCCAGATTTCCCATCCGGTCCGCATCCATGGAGTAGCTGACAAAGCCGGTGTTGGTGTTCCGGTCCAGGAGATACCATTCACATTCGCCCTTTTCCTCCAGGTCCCGCTGGGCCTGTTCCAGCTTTTTCTGGGCGTCGGCAATCTCCTGCTCGGCATCTGCCTCCTGGGTCTGGAATTCCTCATACCCGTCGGCGTACTCGGCTTCTCCGTCTACCAGCTCCTGCCGGCCGTCCTCAAGCTCGGCCCAGCCGTCCTTCAGCTCGGTTTCTGCATCCTCCAGTTCCTGCTTGGCATCCGCCAGCTCCCATTCTCCGGCTCTCAGCTGGGCCTGACCATCCTCCAATTCCTCATAGGCGGCATCCAGCTTCTTTTTGGCTTTGGCCAGCTCCGCTTTGCCGGCTGCAATTTGGTCCCAGCCTCCCAGAATGGCCTGATAAGCAGAGAGGAAATAGCTGGCGGAAAGGCCTTCCAGCTGGTTCAGCTGGTTCAGCAGGTCGGCAGGGGTGGAACCGGTAAGCCCGGCGGCATCCCGCTGGGTCCGCAGGTCTTCCAGCTGCTCCCGGTAGGGGAGTGCGGATACATACGCAGCCAGACTGGTCTGGGCAAAATCCAAATGGGCCTGAAGCTCTTCCAGCTGAGCCTCGAACGCTGGGTAATTGGGGTCGCTTTCGTCCATGTCGGCAAGGAATTCTTCCAGGTCTTTTATAGATTGCTGCAAAGCCTGAACATTGCCTTCCAGGCGGCTTATTTCGGTTTGAAAATCGCTAAGGCTCAGGTTGGCCAGGTCGCCCAGCTGGGATTCCAGGGCGGAGATCCCCTCCAGCAGCTGGATTCCGCTTTCCAGATTTGCCCGGGCCTGGTCCAGAGCGCCGTCAATGGCGGCAGACTGGGTGGGATCAGCCAGGGCAGCCAGAAGGGAATCGGTGTCCGGGTAGCTCAGGCCCAGCTTGGCCAGCTGTCCCCGGAACTGTTCCAGCCCGGCCATAAAGGCATCCTGCTGGGATTGAAGCTGAGCGGCAGCATTGTCCAGGTCATACACGCCCTGGGTATATTCGTCCAGGCCGTCCTGATACTGGGCCCAGCCGTCCTCCAGTTTCTTTTGGGCATCCTGGGTCTCGGTCACACCGTCCTGGTACTCGGTCAGGCCGTCCTGATATTCCTGGACGCCGGTGTTGTAGTCGGCCTTTCCTTGGTTGTAGTCGGCCCAGCCTTCGTCCAGCTCCTGCCGGGCATCGGCCAGTTCCTGGCGGGCGTCCTCCAGCTCCTGCCGGGCCTCCTCAATCTCCTTCTCTCCGTCGGCAATTTCCTCCCGGAAGGACTCGCTCCGGAGGGCGGCCCGCTCATCGGCCAGGGGTTCCAGGGCATCCACATATTCCTGGATCAGGTCCTCGTACCGGTCGGAGTAGGTCATCAGCTCAGAGGCCCCCTCCAGAAGAAGGTAGGCGTCGGTGTAGCTGTCCATCTGGAAGGACTCCATGGGCAGAAGAAGGAAATAGTTCACCTTGCCGGTGCCCAGGGTGGAAGACCCCCGCTCCACCCCTATGTAAAGGGGAGAGTTGGCGGTGCCCACAATGGTGAACTCCTCCTGGACCAGGGCATCCTCATAGTCTCCGGTGCCGGTGTCCAGGGTGATGGTGTCCCCCAGGGAAAGGCCGCTCTCCAGCAAAAACCGGGGCTCCACCAGACATTCTCCCTGGTTTTCGGGCATCCGGCCCTCCACCAGGTCGGGCAGATTCAGGTCGTCGGTGTAGGACAGCACCTTGACGGTGGAGTCCATATCCTCCAGCCGGACGGTGGCATCAATGGTGTAGGCGCCCTGGGCCAGGGTCACCCCCTCCTGCTGGGACAGGACCTCCACATCCTCCTGGGTCAAACCCAGGGTGGAGACCACCCGCAGGTCCATCAGTTTCTGCTGGTCCAGGTACTGGTCCACGCTGTTTTTCATGTCCGGCTCGGTGACCCGCAGGCCCGCCAGAAAACAGACTGCCAGAGCCGACAGGATAAGAATGGAGATAAAACGGCTCCGGGTATTTTTGATTTCCCGCAGGGTGTCGGTGAGAAGCCTGTTGGGAACACGGTTGCCATGGGATTTCATCTCGCCGCCTCCTTTCCGGGAATAAAGAATTGCTTTACCACTCGATTTCCTCCACAGGGGTGGGATGGGGATTCAGGTCGATCCGGTCCACCCGGCCGTTCTTTACATGGATCACCTTGTCCGCCATGGGGGCAATGGCGGAGTTGTGGGTGATGACCACCACCGTCATCCCCTGCTGACGGCAGGTGTCCTGAAGAAGCTTCAGGATGGATTTTCCGGTCACATAATCCAGTGCGCCGGTGGGCTCGTCACAGAGGAGGAGCTTGGGGTTCTTGGCCAGGGCCCGGGCAATGGCCACCCGCTGCTGCTCGCCGCCGGACAGTTGGGCGGGGAAGTTGTTCAGCCGGTCCCCCAGCCCCACATGCTCCAGCACCTCCCGGGCAGGGAGGGGGTCCTTGCAGATCTGGGCTGCCAGCTCCACATTTTCCAGGGCGGTCAGGTTCTGGATCAGGTTGTAGAACTGGAACACAAACCCGATGTCATACCGCCGGTAGGTGGTCAGCTGCCGGGAGGTGCACCGGCTGATTTCGCTGCCGTCCACCAGGATGGTGCCCTCGTCGCAGGCATCCATCCCCCCCAGAATGTTCAGGACCGTGGTTTTGCCTGCTCCGGAAGGGCCCACAATGATGACGAACTCGCCCTTTTCAATTTCAAAGTTGATGTCGTTCACCGCAGTGATGGTGACCTCGCCCATCTGATACCGCTTGACCACATGCTCCAGGGAAATATATGCCATAACCGTCCTCCTGTTGATTAAGGGACAACTGTTGATTATTTATCTACTTTATATTATAGTGGAGTTAGAAAGATACTCAAGAGACAGTTTTTCCACGCTTGTCTAAAATCCGACAAATTCCGGAATTCTGTTGAAAAACCTTTGCAAAATTTTTGTGAACAAAGGGAGAAGGGGGGAGCGCTATGCCCCAGGAGAAGGATCGCAGGGTCCGGCGGACCCGGGCAAGGCTGGAACAGGCCATGCTGGAACTGATGCAGGAGAAGGATGCCCGGTCGGTGACGGTGCAGGAACTGACCCGTCGGGCGGATGTGAACCGGGGTACTTTCTATGCCCACTACAAGGACATCTTTGATTTGCTGGACCAGATGGAGGAGGGGCTGTTTGTCCGGCTGGACCGGCTTTTGTCCTCCTACTCGGACCAGGAGCTTTCCCGGGAACTGACCCCCCTGTTGGCGGATGTGTTCCGGTTTGTCCGGGACGAGCCGGTGCTTCGGGTGGCACTCCGGGACCAGGCTACCCAGAACTCCTTTTTCCGCCGCCTGGACCAGCTGATTTATCAGAAATACCGGGAGGACTGGCGGGGGCTCTTTCTCCCCACCGACCGGCAGCTCTGGTCAGGATGCCTGGACTTTATGGTGGCCGGGGCAGTGGGACTGATTCGGGGATGGATGGACCGGGGCTTCCAGGAGGACCCGGAACAGCTGGCCCAGTTGGCCAACCGGTTGATTCTCCGGGGACTCAGCCTGTTCTAAAGGAATCAAGAGGGCGTTTTTTCTTGAAATGAGAAGGAAAATCCTTTACTATAATATAAGTAATGCCTCCTCGGGAGGCGAAAGGAATATGCTTATGAAGAAGGAAATCAGAATTGCCGTGGCAGGCACCGGATATGTGGGACTGTCCATTGGGGTGCTGCTGGCCCAGCACCATCCGGTGACGGCGGTGGATATTGTCCCGGAAAAGGTGGAGGTGCTCAACCAGCGCCGTTCTCCCATTCAGGACGAATATATTGAAAAGTATCTGGCCGAGAAGGAGCTGGACCTGACCGCCACCCTGGACGGACGGGAGGCATACCGGCAGGCGGATTTTGTGGTCATTGCAGCCCCCACCAACTATGACTCCAAGAAGAATTTCTTTGATACCTCGGCGGTGGAAGCGGTGATCGAGCTGGTGCTGGAGGTGAACCCCCAGGCCATCATGGTCATCAAGTCCACCATCCCGGTGGGATATACCCGGAGTGTGCGGGAGAAATATCATACCTCCAATATCCTGTTCAGCCCCGAGTTCCTCCGGGAATCCAAGGCTCTTTACGACAACCTTTACCCCAGCCGCATTATTGTGGGAACTGATATGGAAGACCCCCGGCTGGTGGAGGCCGCCCATGATTTTGCGGCGCTGCTCCAGGAGGGGGCCATCAAGGAGGATGTGCCCACCCTCTTTATGGGGTTCACCGAGGCGGAGGCAGTCAAGCTGTTTGCCAATACCTACCTGGCCCTCCGGGTGGCCTATTTCAATGAGCTGGACACCTACGCCGAGAGCAAGGGCCTGGATACCCGCCAGATCATCGAGGGGGTCTGCCTGGATCCCCGGATCGGCAGCCATTACAATAACCCCAGCTTTGGATATGGGGGATACTGCCTGCCCAAGGATACCAAGCAGCTGCTGGCCAACTACCAGGATGTGCCCGAAAACCTGATCGAAGCCATTGTGGAGTCCAACCGGACCCGGAAGGACTTTATTGCAGACCGGGTGCTCCAGATGGCAGGATACTACGATTACGGTACTCACAACAGCTATCAGGCTCAGGAAGAAAAGAACTGTGTCATCGGGGTGTACCGGCTGACCATGAAGAGCAATTCGGATAACTTCCGCCAGTCCTCCATCCAGGGGGTCATGAAACGGATCAAGGCCAAGGGAGCCCAGGTCATTATCTATGAACCCTCCCTCCCGGATGGCTCCACCTTCTTTGGCAGCCGGGTGGTCAACGACCTGGAAGCCTTCAAGGCCCAGAGCCAGGCCATTATTGCCAACCGGTATGACCCCTGCCTGGACGATGTGCAGAAGAAAGTCTATACCCGGGACCTGTTCCGGAGAGATTGAGCCGGGCAAGAAGGATAGGAGGAAGGAAAATGTGGAAGAGAGTGGGAGAACTTTTTGACTCTCGTTCCGGAAAAGGAAATGCTTTTTGGCGCTGGTTCCCCTGGGTCTGGCTGATTCTGGGGTACTGTGTCACCATGGGGATTCTGTGGAAATTTGGCCGGCTTTGCATTGACAGTGACATGGCGGGAGAAATGGTGCTGGCAGACCTGCTCAACCGGGAAGGCGGATTGCTGAGCGCCAACTGGTGGTATTCCACCGAGATACGAGTATTCTGTATGCAGATACTCTATCGACTAGGACTGATGATTTTCCCCGGAGACTGGTTTGCGGCCCAGATGATAGGGGAAATGGTGGGAACTGCGCTGCTGGTAGTCAGTTATATCTATGCTGCCTGGGGCCTGGGATTGAAGAATCAGGGAGCCTGGGGAGCCGCGGCGCTGGTCTGCCCCTTTGGAATCTGCTATCTCTGGTACAATCTTCTGGGCGGATTTTACCTGCCCCACATGATTTTTGCCTTGCTGGGACTGGGGGCTGTTCTTCGGCTGACAGATGCCCGTCCTTTGGGCTGGAAACTGTTCCATGGTTTGGTGCTGGCAGGAGCGGCCGGTGCTTCAGGGCTGAACGGAATAAAAGGGCTTATGGGGCTTTTCCTGCCCTTGGTTCTTACCGGTGCCACGGTGCTGGCCCTCAGCTGGCATGAAAAGCCGGAAACCTTCCCGCGGAAGGAGTCTTGTCTGCTGGGATATGCCGCAGCCGGGGCCGCAGTGGCCGGAGCAGGGTACCTCTTCACCACCCGGGTGCTGGCCAATACCCACCATGCAGCCGACTTTGCAGACCAGAAATGGAGTTCCCTGGACATAAATCTTTTTTTGAAAAAGCTGGCGGATTTTTTCTCCCTGTTCGGCTATCCCATTGACTCTTCTACAGGCGGAAATGTAAGCCTTTTTTCAGTCACGGGAATTCTGGGAGCAGTGGGGCTTGTCACCGGCGGAGCGGTACTCTTCAGTTTGGTGCGGCTGCTTTGGCATTGGCGGGAGTTGACATCCCAGCAGCGGGTGGCGCCCATACTTCTGGCATGGGCACTTTTGGTTCAGGGGGGAATTTTTGCCTGGACGGGAACAGCCAGCCAGACCAGTCCCTACCAGTGGCTCACAATAGTGCCCTTGGCTTTTCCCGTGCTTCAGCTGGAAGGGGAAACGGAACATTTCAGAGTTCCCTTTGCCCGGCGGCTGGCAGCGGCTGCCTTTTGCATCTGTTTCCTGCTGGTGTCAGTGGGGACAGGGCTGCGGTATTTTACCAGCGGTTATCAGATACGCCCTCGTTTGGAGCCGGTGAGTCAGTGGCTGGTGGAGGAAGGATATACGCAGGGATATGCTACCTTCTGGAACGGAGGGGTCATGACCGAATGGACCAATGGCGCCCTGGAAATGTGGGTGGTGGATGATTTTAAGGAACTGAACATCCGCCAGTGGCTCCAGTCCACCAGCCATGCGCAGCCCCCGGAAGGGGAGGTATTTCTTCTCAGCACTCTGGGAGAGCTGGAACAGATGGGACTGGATTCCATACTCAACGGCCCGTCGGTCGCTTTCATCGAGGAAGGAGCCTGGGACCCTTATGTGGTGCTGGATTACCAGAGCGTGGAGGAAATGCAGGCTGAAATACAACAGGTATTGCAATCAGCCTCCTGATATGTTGGTATAAAAACGCCTGCACGGGGCCTCCCTGTGCAGGTGATTTGTTAAGACAGAAAGTTTCAATGTCTATTAAGACGGGAAGATTTTCCTGTTACAATCAACCGGGAAAGGACTGAACCAATGAGAAGAGCAAGGAAACGGCGGACCAACTGGCCGGCACGGATATTTGTTACCGCCCTCTGTGTGGGGCTGGTGGCCCTGGGGGTGTGGGCCGTTGCAGGAGGAAAAGGGGAGGAATCCCCTCTGCCCCAGGAAACCGCCGCCCCGGCGCCCACCCAGGAGCCTACACCGACGCCGGAACCCACCCTATCCCCGGAGGAGCTGTATTACCAGGAGGTGACCCGGCAGGCAGAGGCCAACGCCACCAACACCCAGCCCACGGTGGTGGACCCGGCTCTCTGGGAGGAAAAGGCCCGGGAGACCCTGACAGCCCTGGAGGAGGACCCCTATTACCAGAATTTCGGCATTGACCTGACCGCCAAGGAGGGGTACCCCTATTTTCTGGCAGTCAACCGGGCAGCCTCCACCGTTACCGTTTACACCGTGGACCCGGACACCGGGAAGTATGCCATTCCCTTTATGGCTATGGTCTGCAGCGGGGGAACGGACACCCCTCTGGGCTATTATGAGACCCCGGTGAACTACCAGTGGCGGCTGCTGGCGGGACCTTGTTACGGCCAGTACGCCACCCGAATCTGGGATGCCTACCTGTTCCACAGTGTACCCTATTACACCCAGCACAAGGATGACCTGGAATACATTGAGTACAATAAGCTGGGGACCCTGGCCTCCCTGGGCTGTATCCGGCTGGCCACGGTGGATGTGAAGTGGATCTATGACCACTGCCCCATCGGGACCAAAGTGGTCATCTATGACCGGGAGGAGGACCCCGGCCCCATGGGAAAACCGGGGACCATCTATATTGACCCGGAGGATGAGACCCTCCGGGGATGGGACCCCACCGACCCGGACTCCCTCAATCCCTGGGACCCGGCTTACCGCAGCGGCACCGCTATCCGGAGCCAGGAGGCCTGGGAGCAGTACACCCGGGAACAGGAGGAAGGGTTCGGCCAGGACACCATCAACCCGGCAGACCTGCAGGGCTGGTCCCATGACTGGCGGACCGAGGGGACCCGAGGATAAAATCTCCCCTCAAAACAGAATAAAAGAAACCGGGAGCCTCCGGTCCTGCTCTGGGACCGAGGGCTCCCGGTATTTATGGGTTAATGTGAAAGAAAGGATAAAATCTCCTTACTCCTGGTTCCGAACCGGCTCTACGGTGTTCTGAACCAGCTCCTTGAGAGCCTTCTGGAAGTGCCACATATCGTTGCCCAGGATAATCATGGTGTAACCCTCGGCAATGGCAGCCTCCACAGCCTCCTTGGTGGGAGGAACCACGGGACCCAGCACGCCGATGCCCTTGGCCTTGCACTTCTCCACCAGCACCTTGAAGGCGTCGTGGACTTCCTCGCCCATGGAGTAGCCGATTTTCAGCTGACGGGACACAGCGTAGTCGATGGGCCCGAAGTTGACGGCATCAATGCCGGGCACAGCCAGAATCTCGTCGATGTTGTCGGTGAACTCGTAGTCCTCGTCCATGGGGATGACCAGGGTGTCCCGGTTCTGCTGCTCAATGTACTTGTTCCAGTCAAAATTGTGGTAACCGAACCCGGCAGCGCGGACATTGGTCTCGCCGCCCCGGCGGCCCAGAGGAGCAAACTTGGCGCCGTCCACGGCGTTCCGGGCCATGGCGGCAGTCTTGCAATGGGGAATTACTACCCCGTCAGCGCCCCATTCCGGCACCTTCCGGATGGCGACTTCGTTGTCGTCGGCCATACGGACCAGCACGCTGATGTCATGGAGCTTGGCGGCCATGATCTGCTTTTCAAATGCTTCGTCCAGCATATAGTTGGTGTGCTCCAGATCCAGATAGATGAAGTCCAGCCCGGACATGGCAATATTCTCGATGACGCAGGTGGTCCCGGTAAAGCAAGCCATACCAAAAACGGGGCCTTTTTTCATTTTTTCTTTCAAAGTCATGGCAAAAACACCTCTTTTTAATTAGTTGAGGCTGTAGCCCAGCAGCTGGGGCAGCCAGGTGGTCAGGGGAGCAAACAGGCTGATGGCCAGCAGAACGAGTACATTGCAGACCACATAGGGAGCTGCGCCCTTGAAGATGTCGACAATAGGCATACGGTTGATCTTGTTGCAGGCGTTGAGGCACATGCCAACGGGAGGAGTGACCAGACCGATGGCCAGGCCGGTGATCATCATAGCGCCGAACTGCAGGGTGGAGAACCCGTACTCCTGCATAACAGGGAGCAGGATGGGGGTGAGGAGCAGAATGGCGGGGCTTACATCGATGAAGGTGCCGATGAGGAGGATCATGCCGCAGAAGAGGAGGGCGATGGCCCAGGAAGGCATATTCAGGGACATGAAGAAGGCGCCCACGGTCTGGGGAACATTCTGCATGGTCAGAACCCAGGTAAAGATGGTGGTAAAGCCGATGATGAGCATGATGGAGGAAGAAGAGATGAAGGTCTTCTTGAGGGCCTCCCAGACAGCCTTCCAGGTCAGCTCACGGTATACAAAGAAGCCTACCAGCAGAGCGTAGAGAACGGCGGCACCGGCGCTCTCGGAAGCAGTGGTGATACCGAAGGAAACGCAGGCGATGATGAACAGGGGCATGACCAGAGCGGGAATGCCGGACAGAATGGCATGAGCGCACCGCTTGGCGCTGAAGGGCTCACGCTTGGGGTGCCAGCCCTTTTTGGCGCTGATCACATAGACCAGAATCAGCTGGGTCAGACCAATGAGGATTCCGGGCACGGCGCCGGCCATAAACAGGGCGCCTACAGAACCGCCGGAAATCATGGAGTAGACGATCATGGGGGTGGAAGGGGGAATGATCATGCCCATGGTGGAGGAGGCTACGGTGATACCGGCAGAGGCATCAGCGGGATAGCCCTCTTTCTCCATGGCGGGGATCAGGATGGAACCCAGAGCGGAGGTATCTGCTACGGAGGAACCGGAGATACCGCCGAAAATCATGGAGGCAACAATGTTTACCTCGCCCAGACCGCCCCGGACGGGACGGAGAATTTCCATACAGAAGTTGATGATACGCTGGGTGATGCCGCCGGTGTTCATCAGCTCACCGGCCAGCATGAACAGGGGCATGGCAATCATCAGCTCACTGAAAGCGCCGTTCCAGATACGCTGAGGAACCATTCCCAAAAAGGTGGGGGCATTGGTCATAATATAAGTTACACAGGAGGCCCCGATGGCAAAGGCCAGGGGCACGCCGATGGCTGCAAAGATGATCAGCAGCACCAGCAGAATTAACATTGCCATATAACTTTAACTCTCCTTTCCCTCAGGCGGGATCTTCCTTGGTGAGGACTTGGTTTTTGGGTGCAAAGTAAGAGATGTCGCTGGTAGCCAGGATGAGGATCTTGAATACTACACAGATGGCGCAGATCACGCCGGCTACAGGCATAATGCCGTACATGTAGTACATAGGAATTTCCATGCCCATGCTCAGCTGCTTACCAGCCATCTGAACATAGCCCACGCCCTGCCAGGTGAAGACCAGGTCAATGACCAGAACGATCAGATGGTTAAAGATGGCCAGCCAACGCTTCAGGGCCGGGGGGACCCGGTCATAGAAAATGTCAATGATGACATGCTCGTCCATGATGATGTTTGCGCCCATGCCCCAGAAGGTGGTGAAGGCAAAGAGGGTAGTGTTGAACTCGGACAGTTCCTTCCAGCTCAGGTGGAAGAAGTACCGGGCAATGACGGTGAAAATCACCAGGATGGCCAGCAAAGCCATGGCCAGTACACCGATGGTGAAGTAGATGTCAAATACCCGTTTTCCTACTTTATGTAAAGCTTCGATGGTAATCAACCCCTTTGTTTGACTTTGATAAAAAGCGGGCGGCCTTAATGGAAGGTCGCCCGCTACAGGTTTTACAGATTATTGGGCGTTTGCCACGATCTCCTGCATCTGGGCGATCTCCTCAGCGGTGCAGATGCCCTCTTCGACGCACTGGTCGTAAACGGGCTGCACAGCCTCCTGGAAGGCCTTCAGCTCTTCCTCGGTGGGAACATAGATCTCAGCACCGGAAGCCTCGATCTCGTCGCGGGCTGCCTGAGAGGTCTCGTCGATGAGCTGGTCGTTGTAGGTGCCCATCTCGGTGGCGCACTCGGTGATGATGGTCTGGAACTCCTCGGGCAGGCTGTTCCACCAAGCGGCGTTGACATAGAAGGGATCGGGATGGAACTGGTAGTTCACCTCGGTGAAGTACTGCTGAACTTCGTAGAACTTCATGCCCTGAACATTTGCTTATGTGTGATAAAGAAGCAATAGAAGTGCAAAAAATTTTGCCGTTCCTATCCGACACTTGGCCATTGTGTC
>CALXBE010000023.1 GCA_944386495.1 uncultured Gemmiger sp.
GGGGGAGGGCTCCCCGGCAGGGGCGGGGCCTTCGGGCTGCCAGCCGGAAGGCGCTGCCTGCTCCTGGGCAGTGGAGCTGTCGGCAGCATCCTCCGGGGGAGCGGCTTCCTCGGGGTGAGAATCGTTGTGGAAATCCTGGGCGGCAGAGCCGTTCAGGGCTGCCTGAGCCTGGTCCAAAGCGGCCTGGACCTGATCTTCCACCTCCCGGGGAATAGAGCCCTGGGCTTTGCCGCAGGCGGGACAGATAAGGGTATCCTGGGGCAGGGGAGCCCCGCAATATTTACAGGTCATGGAAAGAATCCTCCTTGATAGTCTGGATAGGCCTTTCCACCGGAGTGGAAAGGATGATTTGGCTGCTGGTCATTCCAAAATGCTGTAGACTGCTGATTAAATGTTCCAGCTGGGAAATGTCCCGGCACCGGACCTTGACCATGTGGCTGAAGGAGCCGGTAACATGATAACACTGCTCCACCTGGGGGGCGGTGCGGAGAAAATCCATAAAGTCCTGATGGCTTCCCGGCTTTACCGAAACCGAGATAAGGCTTTCCACCTGAGAGGGAGCCTGAGGGGTGCGCAGAAGCACTGTGTACCCGGCAATGATTCCCTCATCCTCCAGGTGACGAATTCGGGCAGATACTGCAGGACTGGTAAGATTCACCGCCTGAGCGATCTCTTTCAGGGAGATCCGACCGTTCTCAATGAGAAGATTCAAGATTTTTTGATCCAGCTGATCCATGGCTGCCACATCCTTAAAAATTACATATAAACTTGAAAAAGAAAGTAAAAGCCTATGCCTTTGGAAACAAAATTAAAATATGAAGCGAAAAAACGGTTTGGAGTTTATTATAAAAGAAAGAATGGGGAAAGTAAAGAAATTAAATAAATAAAATTGGGTTATTTTGGTTTGACAGATAAAGAAAAACCCGTATAATAAAGACCGTGACAGCTGACCGCTGTCCCCTGAATTTTGATAATCTTCTACAAATATACTTTCCCACCCCTCTATGCGGAAAGCCCTGCCCACCGGCGGGGCTTTTTGCTTTGGGGGATTTTTTTATTCTTCCCAGAGGTAGGGCTCAAACTGGTACAAATCCTCCAATTTGGCCATTCCTTCATAGTAGACCCCGTCGGCCCGGTATTCCTCCACCGCCACGCTGCCCCGGCTTCGGAGAATATCCGCCAAAGCCAGCTTGTCATAGGGAAGAAGGATACGGATGGGACGAATTCGGGAGGAGAGAGCCTGGTCCAGGGCCTCCTTCAGGGCTTCCAGCCCGGCTCCGGTTTTGGCGCTGGTGAGAAGCACCTGGGGGTCCATGCTCAGGGCGTTGGCGGCATCGCATTTGTTGTAGACCACCAACTGGGGAATATCGCTGCACCCCAGCTCCTCCAATACCTGGTCGGTGACTGCCAGCTGTTCCAGCCGCTGGGGGTCGGAGGCATCCGCTACCTTGACAATGACATCGCTGTAGGCGGCTTCCTCCAGGGTGCTCTTGAAGGCTTCCACCAGATGGTGGGGCAGACGGCTTACAAAACCTACCGTGTCGATGAGGACCACGGTCAGTCCGCTGGGCAGTTCCAGTTTCCGGGCGGTGGGGTCCAGGGTGGCGAAAAGCATATCCGCCTCCATGACCTCCTGGCTGCCGCAGAGAGCATTCATCAGGCTGGATTTCCCCACATTGGTGTACCCAACCAGGGCAACCACAGGAACTCCGGATTTCTGCCGGGCCCGGCGGGTCTCCCCCCGGCGGCGGACCACATCTTCCAGCTTTTTCTCCAATGCCTCGATTCGGCTGTGTACATACCGGCGGTCCAGCTCCAGCTGGGTCTCGCCGCTGCCCCGGCGGGCGCCGGCGGCACCACCGCCGCCGCCACCCTGGCGGGTCATGATCTGGCCCAGCCCCTGTAGACGGGGCAGGCGATACCGCTCCAGAGCCAGCTGGGTCTGGAGCTTTCCTTCGTTGGTGATGGCCCGGGCCTGGAAGATTTCCAGAATCAGCATGGTCCGGTCAATGGTCTCAATTCCCAAAGCCTCGCTGAGATTCCGCATCTGGCTGCCGGTGAGCTCCCCGTCAAAAATGGCCATCTCTGCTTCCAGGTTCTGGGCCACCAGCCGGGCCTCCGCCAGTTTTCCTTCTCCCAGCACGGTGCCCGCTTCCGGGACGCTCCGCTTCTGGGTGACACTGGCTACCGGCTCCATCTGTGCAGCCTGGGCCAGCGCCTCCAATTCCTCCAGACTCCGCTGGGGGTCAAACCTGCCCTGGTCCAGGGCCAATAAAATTACCTTGGTCAAAGTCATTCATCCTCATAAATGGCCCGGACGCCCCGGGGCCGTAAAAAGTCCATTCGGTCAAGAAAATACCCGTCGCAGTCCACAGGGGTCCCGTCGTACCGGGCAATGATGGCGGCATGGTCCAGGATAAAGCCAACCTTGGACAGCACCCGCCCGCTGGCTGCATTCTCACAGTGGTGATATGCCACCAGCAGCTCGCTTCCGGTGTTGTCAAACCAATACTCGCAGACGGCCCGGAGGGCTTCGGTGGCGTATCCCTGATTCCACCATTTGGCTCCCAGCACATAGCCTACCGACCAGAATTCCTTGTCGGTGTACCCGATGGTCGCCCATTCCGGGTCAGGGGGAGAGGGCTGAATCCCGATGCTTCCCATGAGAATTCCGGTGGATTTCTGAACGATACCCCACTCGTAGCACCGGGGGTTCTGGTAGTCCTGCTCCAGATGGTAAAGGTATTCATAGGTGACGGTCCAGTTCCGGTGAGCATCCCACCGTAAAAAACGGGTCACATCCTCATCTCCGGCCCAGTTCTCAAACATGGTCTGGGCATCGTCCACCGTCAGAGGACGAAGGAGTAACCGGTCCGTTTCAATGGCATGGGTTCCGCAATGGTTCATGGCAGTAACTGAATCTCCTTTAAGGGTATAATATCTTACCCTATAGTATATCGAAAACTGCTGTAAAAATCCAGAACCAAACGGAAAATAAAAGGCCCTGTGTTCCGGAGAACACAGGGCGGAAAATTATTCTTCCCAGATGGGGTGGTTCAGCACCCACCGGCCATACTGGTCTTTGTGGAAGAGTTCTGGGTTGTAGAACTTGTCCATGATGGCCCAGAACTCCTGCTCGGTGTAGCCGCAGAACTGGCAGAAATCCCGTACACAGAGGGGGTCCAGAGCGCCGTCCCGCTCCTTGATGATGGGAATGGCCTCCTCACGGGTCATGAGACCGTACCGGATATACCGGGCAGTGTAGTCGGTGGCGGCAGCGTGGCCGAACTTGGGGTACTTCAGCCAGCTGTGGACCAGGTAAGCACGGCTGTCGATCTGGTCAAAGTTCTCGGCATGATGTTTCCGGTCCCACTCGTGGGTCAGGTCATGGAAGCCATACTTCTTGGCCAGCTGGTAGTTGGTAAAGCTGTTCCAGGGGAAGAAATAGCTCATATAGAAGGGGTCCAGCTTGGCCAGCTCCTCTTTGGAGGGGGCCAGGGTCAGGCTCAGGTCCTTCTCGGTGACACCGTCTCCCAGCAGTTCCTCCATGGGCATTCCCACGGCTACGCCATTCTCGATCTGGTCCCGGGCGCTGTAAGTCTCTTTGTCGGCATTTCCGCCGTACTCAAAGCTGACATTCTCTCCGTAGCAGAGAAGGGGGGTGTTGAACTTGAGGGCCATGTGGAGGGGGAAGGTGTAGATAAGCCGGTCCACATACCAGGTGGGCTTGCCGTACTTTTCAAAGAACTTCCGCATGAGGGTCTTCTGGACTTTGATGTTGGGCTTGCAGCTGATGATGGTGCAGCCGAAGGCCTCGCTGATGTTTTTCAGGTTGTGCTTTCCGGCCTCGGTCATGGGGAAGTTATCCTCCACGCTGAACAGGATGGGGTTCATTCCCATGACCTCTTTCAGCATGTACACCTGATAATGGCTGTCCTTGCCGCCGGACACGGCCACGGCGCAGTCGTAGCCTCCGGGACCGTTGCAGCCCCGGTACTTGTCACAGAGGGCCTCGAACTCCTTCTTCCGAGCTTCCCAGTCTACCAGCTTCCGGCTCTCGTAATGGCGGCAGGCGCTGCATACTCCCTCGCTGTCAAAGGTAATGCCGGGTCGGGTATCGGGCATGGTACATTTTTTGCAGTACTTCATAATCAAAACTCCTTTGGGTTGAATTTGGATGGTATGGTTCAGGAGGATTTCCGGGCCTGGGTCAGCTGGCCCAGAAAGCCGGCAGCCTCCTTCAGCTGCTCGCGGTAAAGAATAAGATAGAGGACAAGGGCCGCAAGACAGAGGACCCCTTTGATGAGGAACCGGTCCCAGAAGAACACCCCCGCAGCGGCCACCCCAATGGCCAGGACAAACCCGGCAATGGTGCGCAGGGGATGGAGGATGGTCCGGTAATAGTATTGCCCCATAATGGTGCGGAACAGGAACATCCCGCCTCCGGATATAGCCAGGGCCAGGGAAGCACCCATCAGCCCCATTTGGGGAACCAGCAGAATACAAAGACCAATGTTCCCCAAAGCGCTGATGGCAATGCCGATGGTGTCAAAGATGGGCCGGCGGGCAATGGAGATGCCGTATACCGTTCCCTCGCAGAGAATGGTAAAGACCGGGCTCATCATGAGGACCGGGAAAACCGGCAGACATCCCTGGTAAGCAGGGAAGATGAAAAAGAGAATATCCTCCGCCGCCACAAGGCAGCAGTAGAAGGAAAAAATGAGCAGGCAGAGATAATCCTGCACCTTGGCGATCAGCTCCTGCTGGTCCCGGTAGTTGGCGTAGACGAAGGGACCCCAGAAGGTGGAAAATCCCGCCTGGATGGTGGTCACCAGCTGGGAGAGCCGTACCCCGAAGGCAAAGGTGCCCTGAATGGTGGTCCCCAGGCTGTTTCCCAGAAAGGCCAGGCTGAAGGTGTTGTTGAGGTAGAGCATGATCTGGGTGGGGGCCAGGGCCAGACCGTAGGGAAGGAGCTGCTTTGCCACCGGCTTGGTGAATGCGTGCCGCCCTTCCCGGAAAACTCCCCGGTAACGAAACCCGAAAACCAGGGCCACCCCTCCAAAGGAGAGGACGGATGCCAGGGCGAATGCATAGGGGTCGCTGGTGAAAAATCCCGCCACCAGATAGAACAGGTTGTAACATCCCTGCATGAGCAGGGTCTCCAGGGTATAAAGCCCTACCTTGCCCTCCAGCCGGAGCAGTACATTCAGGTACCGCACCCACATATAGAAGAAGGCGTTGAGGAAAAGGAGGGGGACTACCCCGGACCCCATGGCCTGGAAACTGAGGATGCCGGCCAGCCAGTCAGGACAGACCAGACTGAAGAAAAGCCCGGCGGCGGTCATGACCAGGGCGGAGATGGTCAGGCAGAATCCGAACAGCTGCCGTCCCGTCCGCCCGGCGGGAGGTTCCGCATAAAACCGGAGCAGGCTCTGGTCCAGCCCCAGGATACCAATGTTCATAAGGGTGGCGGTGGCGCTCATGAAAGTGAGGGGGGCGGCGGTCTTTTCCGGGCCCAGTACCCCGCTTACAATGAGAGCCAGCCCTGAGATGCCAAATCCCAGGTAGGTGGCAATGCTGTATTTCAGAATGTTTCCCAGGAATCCCTGGGGGGAGTGTTGATCGGGAGCAGCCATGGCAGCCCTCCTCTCTGGTAAAAGTTATTTCAGGACAGATAGGGGCGGATTTTCTCCTCCATGGCCCGGACCTGGTCCGGGGTCACATGGGCTTTGTCCACATATCCGTAGATGCGCTGGGCAAAATCCGCCAGTCCTTTGTGGAAGAAGAATACCTTTTCCGGGGGAAGATGAAGCCTGTACAGCCCGTGTACTCCCCAGAGAGCCAGGTATTTCAGCCAGTTGAAATGGGGGGTGAATCCAGGTCCCATGGGATGGTCCCGGGGTTCCTCACGGTATACCTGTTCCAGCAGGTCCGCCATCCGGAGATAGGCAGGGGTGGGGCTGGGGTCAAAGTACCCTTCAATCACTTCCCGGTCAATGGGGAAGGGAGGCTGCCCCTGGGCCATGGCGGCTTCAAACTCCTGGTAGGTGGTGATGTACCGGGCATCCTTGTAGATGACCGGGTCATACTCGTGTTCAATGGGAACGGGGCGGAGGATGTGACAGCTTTTTCCTGCCATGTAGACCTCCGCAATGGCGGTGGACATCCAGATGGAAATGGAGTCGGCCGCAGTGATCCAGTCCTTTACGCTCCCCTCAAAGATAACATGAAAATTGGGGCGCTTGGCAGCCAGGGCATCCAGGGCCGGGCTTTTCCACTCGCTGGGATGGCGGCGGTAGACCAGCTCCACCTGGGGGTGGTCGGCCAGATACCGGTCAAACCAGTCCAGGGTCTTTTCCATGCTCACCCGGTTGGTCCGGGCAAACCCGGAAAAATCCGTTCCTGCCATTTTGGAAAGCTCCGCCACCTCGGCATCGCTCATGCTGGCATACCCGAAGCTGGAAATATAAAGGTGCAGCTCCTTTTTGGGGTCAAGGCCGTGACGGGCGCAGAGCTCTTCCTTCCCCGCATAGTACCCGGGAAATTTCAGAAAATCCATCATAACGGCTCCGGTGACGGGGGTGTTTTTGGCTTCCATTCCGTGGGCCTGAAGCCGGCGGGCGGTGCGCTGGCCCCAGCAGGTCTGAACGCACTTCTTGGCGTTCCCCGACATGTTGAACCAGTCCCCCTCCTCCTGGGTGTCCGAAAGCATCTGCTCCCAGTGAAGGTTGACGATTCTGTCGCACCGGCCAATGTTGTTGTAAACATGGCTGTTGATGGCCTCGTTGTCATACATACAACTGGCCACCAGAACCTTGGGTTTATTCCAAAGGCGGAGGGAAGGAAGCTTGGGGTCCAGCAGCTGCCGGATGGCTACCTTGTAGCCCCGGCGCTCCAGCTCCAGCTTTAGAAGCAGGTCGCTTTCGTATTCCCGCACCGTATGTTCGTAGAGAATGAGAAAATCCAGTGCCATGGTTCCTCCCGCTTTTTACCCTACCTGGGTGAAAAGCATTTCTGTAAATTGGGGCAGTCCGTACCGGGTGTCCAGGTGCAGACCGTCATAAAACTGGGTGTCGTCGTCAAAGTCGGGACGATTGGTCCACTCATAGTCCAGCAAGGTGAACCCGCATTCCTCCGACCACCCTTCCAGGGTGACCAGGAACTCTCCCATCTTCTGGTCGATTCCAAGGGGAATGCAGACGGTGTCCATAATATAGTCCGCCACAGGGGGGAGCACCACTGTCAGCTCCACCCCCTGTTCCTCACACCGGAGGGCCAGCTCATAAAGCCGCTGGGCCTGACTTTCGTTGATCCGGAAATTCTCGCACCGGGGCAGGATGGACTGGGGGTAGAGGGCCAGTTGAAGGTGAAGGGGATAGACATTCCCCTGGGCATCGGTATAGTCATCCGGGTAGACCCAGTCTCCCGTCTCCTCGCCGCCCTGCCGCCCGGCCAGCCAGTCGGTAAAGTTGGTGAGGGTGTTCACATTATACTCCAGATTGAAACAGTAGGCCAGGGGATTGTCCAGCACATCCTGGAGGGTGGACATCCGGTCCACATCATAGGCGGCGCTGAGGGAGTAGAAGGACACCCCGAACACCACTTCCTCCAGCTGAGGATA
The DNA here is from genome assembly GCA_944386495.1 of uncultured Gemmiger sp. GTDB lineage: Bacteria > Bacillota > Clostridia > Oscillospirales > Ruminococcaceae > CALXEN01. The sequence goes on from CALXBE010000023.1 coordinate 7,622, forward strand.
GCTGTCCAGCAGATATTCCAGAAGGTCGCAGGTCTCCCGGAGACTGGCCCCTCCAAAGGCCAGATTCTGCCAGGGGCGGCCGCTGACCTCTTCCACCAGGTCCAGGTCGAAGTGTGCCATCCGGCTGTCCCCCAGAATCACCCGGGGGCCGGGGTCCGCCTCATAGGCCCGGATCCGTCCGATGGGGGCGGTGGAATTGGAACTCTCCTTGAGACCAAAGCAATTGTTAGGCTCAAAGGCAATAAAGAAGGCCAGCCAGGCCAGCACAGGAATGCTTAAAAGGGCCAGCCGCTTGAGAATGAATTTCACAGCAAAAGCCCCCTTTCAGAAATTGGCGTAGGCGAAGGAGACTCCTGCAAAGCCTCCGTTCTGGATGATAAGCCCTGCCAGGATGCTGCCAATAAGGAAATAGTAGAGAATCCATCGTACGGCCCGGTTCTGCCCGGCCAGCACCACCTCGGAGCCCTGGTCGGCATACCGGAAATGGCGCAGGCAGTCCAGCCAAAAGGCCGCCAGAATCCCCAGGGGAAGGAAGGCCAGGTATCCCAGCACCATCCGAGGGTCATCGTAAAAGCCCTGGGCCACGGCGGCAGTGATCTGCCCGGGCAGGGCGGAGAGGGACCAGTTCCGGAAAAGGCCGGAAATGTACTCCATGCAGAGACTGATCTGGGGCGTGGACCCCGAACCGATCCGGAAGAAAATCATGGTAAAGCCCCAGAGAAAGACCACCACGGCCCGTTTGGCCCAGAGGATAGGGGCGGGAGCGTTGGGGGAGGGCTTGCCCAGGGTCAGGTGGAGAAGTTCTTCCCCTACCCGGTAAAGGCCCAGCAAGGCACCCCAGACCACAAAGGGAAGGGTGTTTCCATGCCAGAAACCGCTGACCAGCATGACCAGAAACAGGTTGAACAGGTGGCGGCTCCGGCTGACCCGGTTCCCTCCCAGGGGAATGTAAAGGTAATCCCGGAGCCACTGGCTCAGGGAAATGTGCCAACGGGCCCAGAACTGGGTAAAGTTGGTGGCCAGATAGGGGGTGGAGAAGTTCTCCGGCAGCTCCAGTCCCAGAATCATTCCGGTGGAGCGGGACATTTCCGAGTACCCGCAGAAATCAAAGTAAAGGTAAAGGGTGAAGGCCGCAGCCCCCAGCACCAGCATAGGACCGCTCTGGGCGGGGATGTCCTCGTACACCACATCAATAAAGAGGGTGAGCAGGTCCGCGATGGCCACCTTTTTCCAGAGACCCAGGCCGTAGAGCTGGAGGGCTCTTACGGTGCGGCGGCGGTCAAACCGGTGTTCCACCTCCAGCTGGGGCAGAATCTGTCCTGCCCGGCAGATGGGCCCCGAAATAATGGTGCCGAAGAAAAAGAGAAAGACGAAAAGGGCCACCGGGTCCTTGGCGGGAGAGATTTTTTCCCGGCTCAGGTCCACCAGGTAACTGATGGCGGCGAAGGTGAAAAAGCTGATTCCCAGTGGGAAGGGAAGCCGGGCCAGAACCGTGCCATCCAGCAAGGTGGGCAGGGGAGAATAGTTGTAGTATTTGAAAATCGCCAGCACCGCCAGCAGGGCGATAACACCGCCCTTTACCAGCCGTCCCCGGCGTTTTCCCGACGCAGAGGCAATGGCCGGGCCCAGAAACCAGAGCAGGCAGAACACAAACCCCATGACCGCCCAGGGCAGAAAGGTGTCCAGAGGCCGGGCCAGGTCAAAGGTTGCGTGGGTGCCGAAGAAAAACAGGCTGGCCAGGGCCAGAAAAGGGGTCTGGAACCGCTGGGGAAGGACCAGGTAAAACAGGGCCACCACCGGCAGCCACCCAAAGTAGGAAAAACTTTGTAAGCTCATGTTGACCGGCTCCTTCCCTGTGTTTGATGCCCCTTTCCCTGAAAGGAGACGGAATCATCCAGAATAATTACTGCTATTATACTAGTTTTGCCCCGGACTGTAAAGGGAGGCCCTTCCTCAGAAACAAGTTGAAATTTGCCGTCTGATGCACTATACTTGTAATAATACTTTTAAGGAGATTTATCATGGGAAAGAAAGTCATTGTCACCGGCGCAGACGGATTCATCGGCAGCCACCTGACCGAGGAACTGGTTCGCCGGGGGGATCAGGTCAAGGCCTTCTGCTACTATAACTCGTTTGGAAGCAACGGCTGGCTGGATACCCTCCCCTCCCAGATCAAAAACGAGATCGAATTTTTCAGCGGAGATATCCGGGACCCTCACGGGGTAGCTACTGCCATTGCAGGGCAGGAGGTGGTCTATCATCTGGCCGCCCTCATTGCCATCCCCTTCAGCTACCACAGCCCGGACAGCTATGTGGACACCAACATCAAGGGCACCCTCAATGTGCTCAATGCCTGCCGGGACCTGGATGTGGAGCGGCTTCTGGTCACCTCCACCAGTGAGGTGTACGGCACCGCCCAGTATGTGCCCATTGACGAGAAGCATCCCTACCAGGGCCAGAGCCCTTACAGTGCCACCAAAATTGGTGCGGACCGTCTGGCGGAGAGCTTCTGCCGGAGCTTTGACCTGCCCGTGACCATTGTCCGGCCCTTCAACACCTACGGCCCCCGCCAGTCGGGGCGGGCCATCATCCCCACCATCATCACCCAGCTGCTGGCCGGTCAGAAGGAGATTCGGCTGGGCAGCCTGACCCCCACCCGGGACTTCAACTATGTAAAGGACACCGCCGCCGGATTCATGGCCATTGCCGACTGTCCCGCCGCCATCGGCCGGGAGCTGAACATTGCCACCGGAGTGGAACATTCCATCGGGGATCTGGCCAAGGAACTGATCGCACAGATCAACCCCGGGGCCACCATCGTCTGCGAGGAACAGCGGCTGCGCCCGGAAAAGAGCGAGGTAAACCGTCTCCTGGGAGACTCCACCCAGCTGCGGCAGCTGACCGGTTGGAAGCCTGCCTACACCTTCCAGGAAGGTCTGGCCCTTACCACCCAGTTCCTGCGGGAGAATCTGGATTCCTACAAGGTTGGACAGTATGTTTTGTAAGATTCTGGAAAGCTGCACCCAAAAAATCAAAGGCCTGCCCCGGTGGGCAGGCTGGCTTTTCTGCGCCCTGGCCGCTCTGGCCGGGGCCATTTCCTTGCTGTATCTGTGGCGGGTTTTGTATGACCTGGACCTTCGCCCTGAAATAGACCAGAAACTTCTCCTTCTGGGGCTGGCCGGGGTGGCCCTGGCCGGGGTGGGCGCCGCCTTCGGGGTGTCCCGGCTTAAAGACACCGCTGCCAAGGGGGCATTGGTCATCTTTCTCTGCGGGATGCTCTTTGCCTTTGTGAATCCTCCCATGCAGGCCCCCGACGAGTACACCCATTACCTCCGGGCCTACTCCATCGGCCAGGGACATTTTGACTTTGACGGCAGCCGGGAATATCCGGAGGATGTGGCCCGGCTGTACGAGACCTTCCCGGGAGCCTGGGTCAATGCCCATACCTCCATCGGCAGCGTTGAAGATGAGGAGACCGGGGAGGAAACCTACTACTCCAGCGCCGGCTATGCCCTGAAACGGTACGGGGAGGATGGCAAAGTCTATTCGGTGCTGGACAGCTTTCAGGAATACCTGGACGGCGGGGAAGCTAAACCGGTCACCGAGCCTATCCTGGTCATGATCCTGCCCCTGGTGCCCCAGGCGGTGGGAATGGCTCTGGCCCGGCTTTTGGGACTGGGCACCCTGGGCTGCCTGTACGGAGGACGGCTGGTCAACCTGCTGGCCTACACCGGCCTTTGCTGGCTGGCTCTCAAAAATACCCGGCGGGCAAGGCCCCTTTTCCTGGCCTTCATGCTCTGCCCTCTCAGCCTCTATCTGGGCGGCTCTTTAAGCTATGACGCCACCCTGTTGGGGTGTTACTACCTTATGCTCAGTTTTCTGGATAAGGAGGAATTTACCCGGTGGGATGCCGGATGGTTCCTTTTTGCCCTGGGCTGGGCCAACATGGCCAAGCCTGCCATCAACCTGCTCTGGCTCTTTGTTCCCCTGGTCATTGCCGGACGGAAGTGGAAGCTCAAGACAAAGTTCTGGCTCTTCACCGGGGCAGGGCTGGCGGTGGCGCTGGGAATCACCTTCTTCACCACCTGGTACGGGAACTTCTTCCGCCATGACTATGACCTTTCGGCCCTGGGCCGGATGATCGAGGGGGCGGACCAGATTCCCCAGCTTCTCTTTGTGCTCCGGTATCTGCCCCGGTACCTGGCGGTGATGGTCCAGACCCTCTATGAGAACCAGTTCTTCCTGGGTCAGCTGGGGCTCTTCGGCGCCCTGGACCTGGATATCCCCCTGCTGGACCTGACTGCACCTCTGGTGCTTCTGGTGGCGGCATTCCTGTCGGTGCCCAAGAAGGAGAACCGGCTGGAACCCCAGAGAGCCTTTGGCCTGGGCGGATTCGGCCTTGTCTATCTGGCCGGAGCCATGACCGCTATGTATATTACCTATACCCCCGTGGGAATGGTCCGGATCATCGGTCTGCAGGCCCGGTATTTCCTGCCCGTCTTTCTGGCCTTCTACTGGCTGGCGGCTCAGGCCCTCAGCCGGTATCTTACCCCTGTCTCCCGGAAAAAGGAGACTCTGGGCCTGCCCCTCTTTGGCATTTACGGGGCGGTGGGAGCGCTGCTTTTGTTCCAGCACTACTATATCGGGCCTATCTACACCATCGGTTAACAGCTTCCCTTTGGGGAAAATGAGAAAAGAGGTTTTTCAAAATGGCATTCATTCCCTTGTCGGTACCCAATGTGGGCGCAGAGGAAACAGAAAAGGTTGCCCAGGCGGTGACCAGCAGCTGGGTCTCCACAGGCGGCCAGCTTATCAATGACTTTGAGGAGGCCTTTGCTTCCTACCTCCATATGCCCCGGGCCGTGGCCTGCAACAGCGGTTCCTCTGCTCTCCACCTGGCTGCACTGGTCAGCGGGATTCAGCGGGGGGACGAGGTCATTGTCCCCACCCTCACCTTCATTGCAGCCGTCAACCCGGTGACCCGGTATATGGGGGCCGAGCCGGTTTTCATTGGCTGCGATGACAGCCTCTGCATTGACCCGGACGCAGTGGAAGAGTTCTGCTTCCAGTACTGCGAAATGAGGGAGAACGGCCTCTACAACAAATCCACAGGAGCCCGGGTCCGGGCCATGGTGGTGGTCCATGTGTTCGGCAACATGGCGGACATGGAACGGCTGATGAAAATCGCTCACCGGTATGGCCTGCTGGTCATTGAGGATGCCACCGAAGCCCTGGGCACCCGGTACACTCAGGGAGCCTATGAGGGCAAGTATGCCGGAACCATCGGTGATGTGGGCTGTTTCAGCTTTAACGGAAACAAAATCATCACCACCGGAGCCGGCGGCATGGTGGTCTCCAACCACCCCGACTGGGCCGAGCACGCCAAGCACCTGTCCACCCAGGCCAAGGCGGATGTGCTCCAGTTCCTCCATGACGAGGTGGGATATAACTACCGGATGACCAACCTCCAGGCAGCTATGGGCCTCTGCCAGCTGGCAAAGCTGGAAAAGTTCATTGCCACCAAGGAGGAAAATTATGACCATTACAAGCGGGCTCTGGACGGGGTGCGGGGGATGAAGATCCTGCCCTTCCGGGAAGGGACCCGGAGCAACAAATGGTTTTACAGCCTTTACCTCCCCGAAGGGGTGGACCGGGATGGCCTGATGGAAGCCCTCAACCAGCGGCAGATTCAGACCCGGCCCATCTGGGCTCTCATCCACCAGCAGTGCGACTACGGCAGGAATGCCGCCTACGCCCTGGCCCGGGCCCTGGACTACCGGAAGCGGATCATCAACATTCCCTGCAGCACCAACCTGACAGCGGAAGAATGCGGACGGGTCATTACCGCCATCCTGGACCTGGTCCCCAACAAAGAGTAAGAGGAACGACAGTATGATTGACCTGAAAGAGCTTTTTATCGGGGAGGATTCCACCATTCTGGAAGCCCTGGAACAGCTGGATAAAACCGGGCAGCGGATTCTCTTTGTCACCCGGGAATCCCGGCTGCTGGGGGCGCTCACCGACGGCGATGTGCGGAAGTATATCCTCCGGGGCAGCCCCCTGGACGGGAAGGTGTCCCAGGCGGCCAACTACCAATGCAAAAGCCTGCCCCACACCCAGCGGAGCCAGGCCCGGAAAAAGCTGCTGGAATACGGCATCACCGCCCTGCCCCTGGTGGACGGGGAAGGAAACATTGTGGATGTGATTTTTGACGGCGCCGGGGATGTAAAGACCCCCAAGCGCGCTCCCATCCCGGTGGTCATTATGGCGGGAGGGCTGGGGACCCGGCTCTACCCCTACACCAAGATCCTTCCCAAACCCCTTATCCCTGTAGGGGAAAAGCCCATCCTGGAACATATCATCGACCGGTTCCGGGAGTTCGGGTGCGAGGATTTCCGGCTGGTGGTCAATTATAAAAAGAATATGATAAAGTCCTATTTCTCCGACCTGGACACTCCCTATCACCTGGAATACATCGAGGAAACCGAGTTCCTGGGCACCGGAGGGGGACTTTGCCTGCTGAAAGGTGCCTTGGAGGGGCCCTTCTTCTTCTCCAACTGCGACACGCTATTGGACATCGACTACGGAGATGTGTACCAGTACCACCTCCGGGAGAAGAATCTTATCACCATGATTTGTGCCTTCAAGCACTATGTGGTCCCCTATGGTGTAGTGGAACTGGACGAAAAGGGCGCCATCTCGGAAATGAAGGAGAAACCCTCCCTCAACTTCCTCACCAACACTGGGGTCTACCTGGTGGATTCCCGGGTGGTGGAGGAACTGGAGAACGGCAAGTTCCAGGGCTTCCCCGACATTATTGAAAAGTACCGCCGGCAGGGGGAAAAGGTGGGGGTCTACCCCATCAGCGAAGGCAGCTGGATGGATATGGGCCAGCTGGAAGAATTGGAAAATATGCGTAGGAGAATGGAAGAACCATGAGCGTTTGGATCGTAGCGGAGGCAGGGGTCAACCATAACGGCAGCCTGGAACTGGCCAAGAAGATGGCCAAGGTAGCCAAGGAATGCGGAGCGGATGCGGTAAAATACCAGACCGCCGTTCCCGAGCTGGTCATCAGCAAATATGCTCCCAAGGCAGAATACCAGAAGGAGACCACCGGAGAAGGGGAAAGCCAGCTGGAGATGGTGAGGAAACTTCACTTTGATTTTGCCGCCCACAAGGAACTGAAGGAATACTGTGACTCCATCGGGATCCAGTACCTTTCCGCCCCCTTTGACATCCCCAGTGTGGAGTTCCTGGCCAGCCTGGACCTGCCCTGGATGAAGGTCCCCAGCGGGGAGATCACCAACCTGCCCTACCTGGAAGCGGTGGGAAAAACCGGTATCCCGGTCATCCTCTCCACCGGTATGTCCACCCTCCCCGAAATCGAGGATGCGGTGGGAATCCTGGAGGACAGCGGCTGCCCCAACATGATTCTCCTCCACTGCAACACCCAGTACCCCACCCCCTATGAGGACGCCAACCTCACCGCCATGATCGAGCTTTGCAGGGCCTTTGGCTACCCGGTGGGCCTGTCGGACCACACCAAGGGCTGGGAGTGCGATGTGGCTGCCGTGGCTCTGGGGGCACAGGTCATTGAAAAGCACTTTACCCTGGACAAGACCATGGAAGGCCCCGACCATCAGGCCAGCCTGGAACCGGCGGAACTGAAAGCCATGGTGGAAGCAGTCCGCCATGTGGAAGCCGCCCTGGGCAGCGGCCAGAAGGCGGTCACCCTCAGCGAAAAGGGGAACAAGGCGGTGGCCCGGAAGAGCATTGTGGCCGCCCGGCCCATTGCCAAGGGGGAGGAGTTCACCCCGGATAACCTTACCACCAAGCGCCCCGGCACCGGTCTCTCCCCCATGAAATGGCATGAGATTCTGGGCCGGACTGCCCGCCAGGACTACCAGGAGGACCAGCCCATCGCCCCCGGTGAGCTGGGATAAAAGGAGGGAAGGCCCATGGCCCCCAAAACATTGGCAGTGGTCACCGGAACCCGGGCCGAGTACGGCCTGCTCCGACCGGTAATATACAAACTGCTAAAATCCGACAAAATTATACCAAAAGTTATAGCAACCGGGGCACACCTTGCCCCGGAATACGGGAATACCATCCAGGAGATTCAGAAGGATGGGGTGCCGGTGGAAGCCGAAATCCCCATTCTGGAATTTGGCAGCGGCCCTCTGGCTACCGCCCGGACCATTGCCCTGACCATCGACCGTTTTTCACACTGGTTCGAAGAAAACCACCCGGATGGGGTGTTGGTTCTGGGGGACCGGTATGAGATTTTCGGGGTGGTCACCGCTGCTGCAGCCCTGGGAATCCCGGTGTTCCATATCAGCGGGGGAGATGTGACCCTGGGGGCGGCGGACGATTACTACCGCCATTGTATCACCAAGATGGCGGCGGTCCATTTTCCCTCCTGCCCAGACAGCGCCCGGCGGCTTCTCCATCTGGGGGAGCAGCCGGATTCCATCTATATGGTGGGAGGACTGGGGGACGAAAATATCCGGAGCGTTCCCCGGATGTCTGCCCGGGAACTGAGCGACAGCCTGGGGGTGGATTTGACCCGGCCCTTCGGACTGGTCACCTTCCACCCGGAAACAGCGGGGAAGGTTTCTCCCCTGGATCAGATGGATGCCCTTTTGGAGGCCATGGAGGAGACCCCGGACCTGTTCTGGGTCATCACCAAGTCCAACGCTGATGCGGGAGGACAGGCCATCAACGAGAAAATCGACTGCTGGGCTGCTGCCCACCAGGACCGGGCCGCCGCATTTACCAGCCTGGGGCTGGTGCGGTATCTTTCCGCCATGGCCCTGGCCCGGGTGGTGGCAGGAAACTCCAGCAGCGGGGTGGTGGAGACGCCCACCTTTGGGGTCCCCACCGTCAATATCGGAAACCGTCAGGCGGGGAGAATCATCTGCGACAATGTGCTCTGCTGCCCGGCGGAGAAAACCGCCATCCGTGCCGCCCTGGACAAGGCCCTTACCCCCGCCTTCCGGCAGAAGGCCCGGCAGACGGTCAGCCCCTACAACGGGGGAGATACCAGCGGCAAAATTGTGGCCCTGCTGGAAGAAAAACTGTACGATCCGTCCCTGGGCGCTCCCAAGGTGTTCTATGACGGACCGGTGGAGGATGTATTATGACCATACTCATTGTAGGACTGGGCAGCATGGGCAAGCGCCGTGCCCGGCTTTCCAAGGGACTTTGCCCGGAGATCACCATTCTGGGAGTGGATTCCAACCCGGACCGCCGCCAGGAGGCAGCGGGACAGGGAATCACCCCTTACCCGGATATCCCTGCCGCCCTGGCAGAAAACCAAGTGGATGCAGCTCTGGTCTGCACCGCCCCCATCACCCATGCTCCCATCATCACCCAGCTGTTGGAAGCGGGCTTGCCGGTGTTCACGGAACTGAACCTGGTCAAGGACGGTTATGAGAAAAACCTGGCCCTGGCCGGGGAAAAGGGATTGCCTCTCTTCCTCTCCTCCACCATGCTTTACCGGAAGGAGACCCAGTACATCAAGGCCCGGGCCCAGGAGTTTATGGCTTCCACAGGGAAAAAGGTGAACTACATTTACCACATCGGCCAGTACCTCCCCGACTGGCACCCCTGGGAAAACTACAAAAACTTCTTTGTAGGGGATAAGCGGACCGGGGGCGTACGGGAGATTTTCGGCATTGACCTGCCCTGGCTCCTGGATGCATTCGGCCCGGTAGAGAAAGTCCATGTGGAGAAGGATAAAATTTCCGCCCTGGAGGTGGACTACCCGGACAGCTACTTCATTACCCTCCGCCACAAAGGCGGGGTAAAGGGTGTGCTGGCTGTGGATGTGGTCAGCCCCAAGGCGGTGCGGAACTTTGAATGCTTCGGAGAGGGAATCCACCTCTTCTGGGAGGGCAACCCAAAATCCCTTTATGACTTTGACCACGATTCCGGGGAAAAGCGCCCAGTGGACACCTATACCGCCGTGGAACAGGACAGCCGGTACAGCGACAATATTGTGGAAAACGCTTATGTGGACGAACTGGACAACTTCTTTGGGGTCCTGGCCGGGACGCAGCAGCCCCGGTACAGTTTTGAGAAGGACCTGGAAACCATCGCCCTCATTGAGACCATCGAGGAGGAGTGACCTGTGGAGTACGCACCAAAAGTCCTTTTTATCGGAATTGGAAGCATCGGCACCCGGCACCTGAACAACCTGAAACAGCTTTGCCCTGACTGCCGGGTGGATGCGCTCCGGAGCGACCTGTCCCGGCCTCTCCGGGAGGGAGTGGCCCCGCTGCTGGACCACCAGTACACCAGTTATGACCAGCTGGCGCAGGAATATGACCTGGCCTTCCTCTGCAATCCCACCAGCCTTCACCGGGACGCCCTGGCCCTAATCAGGGAGGCCGGGATTCAGGTGGGAGCCTGGTTTCTGGAAAAGCCAATCTTTTCCGCAGACCAGCTGGACACCCGATTGGAAGAACTGCTTCTCCCCGGCCAGAAAGCTTATGTGGCTGCCCCCATGCGGTGGTGCGGCACCATGCTGGCCCTGAAAAAGAAGCTGAAAGACTACCGGCCCTACTCTGCCCGGGTCATCTGCTCCAGCTACCTGCCTGACTGGCGGCCGGGAGTGGATTACCGGCAGGTTTATTCTGCCCACCGGGATATGGGGGGCGGGGTGACCATCGACCTGATACACGAGTGGGACTATCTGGTGGAATTGTTCGGAAAGCCCCTGGAGGTCCACAACTTCCGGGGAACCTACTCCCAGCTGGAAATCGACTCGGATGATTTGTCTGTCTATATTGCCCGGTATCCTCACCTGCTGGCAGAGGTCCACCTGGACTACTTCGGCCGTACCTACCGCCGGAGCATTGAACTGTTCTGCCCGGAAGGGACTCTGACCGCTGATTTTGGCCTGGGAACTCTCACCCTGCCGGACGGCACCCTGGAGGAATACCCGGAGCCGGTGAACCAGCGGTATCTCCGGGAACTGGAATATTTTCTGGACTATGCCCGGCGGGGGACCGGGGAAAGTGTCAACCCCCCTGCAATGGCACTGGATGTGCTGAAACTTACCTTGGGAGAATAATGCCATGAAACGAATCCTCATTACCATCTGCGGCCGGGCCGGAAGCAAGGGCTTCGCCAACAAGAACCTGAAAACCTTCTGCGGTAAGCCTCTGGTTTACTATACCCTCTCTGCTGCCCAGCTCTTTATCCAGTCCCACCCGGATTATCAGGTGGATATTGCCCTCAACACAGACAGCGACCTGCTGGCTGATTTGGTGCTGGAAAAATACCCCGAGGTGGAATATCTTCCCCGGAGTAAGGAACTGGGGGGAGATACTGTTCCCAAAATGGCAGTGTTCCAGGATACCCTGGCCCGGATGGAGGAGAAAAAAGGCCGGTACGACTATGTAATGGACCTGGATATTACCAGCCCTCTCCGTACCGCCCAGGATATTGCCAACGCAGTGGAACAAAAGGAGACCCGCCCTGACCTGGACCTGGTGTTCAGCGTTACTCCCGCCCGGCGGAACCCTTATTTCAATATGGTAAGAGACTGCGGGGACCATGTGGAGAAGGTCATTGAAAGCCCCTTCACCGCCCGGCAGCAGGCCCCGGAAATCTACGACCTGAACGCCAGCATTTATGTGTTTGAGCGGGATTTCCTGGCAAACAACCACACCGGCATCCTCTGGGATGGAAAGATCGGTGTCTCCCAGATGATGGATACGGGGATTCTGGATATTGACAGCGAGGAAGATTTCCAGCTGATGGAAATTATCGCCGGACATCTTTACCAGAATTATCCTCTCTTCACCCAGGTGCGGGAGAATATCCGCAGCTGAATTTTCCCGGAGTAATCGTTTATGACCTTTGCAACCAATACCTTTTTGCTTCTCTTCCTGCCGGGAGTGCTGACGCTGGCTGTCCTGGGATACTTCCTGTTTAAAAGGAATCCCCGGTACCGTACCGGCCTTCTTCTTGCTGCCAGTCTGGTCTTTTATCTCTGGGCCGGATTGGGAGCTTGGGCCCTTCTGGCGGGAATGTCGGTGGTCAGCTGGGCGGTGGCCCGCTGGGTAAAAAAGAGCAAACTCCGCCTGGGAATGGGGATGGTGCTTCTCTGCCTGCCTCTGGCTGCCTTCAAATATACCGCTTTTGTGGTGGAAAACATCAACCTGGCCCTGGGGACCGGTCTGCCCCTTCCCGGGTGGGCACTGCCTTTGGGCATCAGCTTTTACACCTTCCAGGCCCTGAGCATGGTGGTAGACACCTACCGGGGCCAGATGGACCCGCCGCCCTTCGGGAAGGTGCTGTTTTACCTGACCTTCTTCCCCACGGTGGTGTCGGGGCCAATTGCCCGGTACGGGCAGGTGGTCCCCCAGCTGGACCGGTGGGAGCTTTCTCTATCCGGTTTTGAGCAGGGTCTTTCCCGGTTTGTGACCGGCCTTGCCCAGAAACTGCTTCTGGCGGATAAGCTGGCCCCTCTGGCGGACTACTATTTCAACCAGGCGGCGGATGGATATACCGCTTCCGCTGCCGGGTTCTGGCTGGGGTCGGCTGCCTATACCCTGCAAATTTACTTTGATTTCCAGGGCTACACCCAGATGGCCCTGGGGGTAGGGGAGATGGTGGGAATCACTCTGCCCCAAAACTTTGACCGCCCCTACCTGGCCACCAGTGTCCAGGATTTCTGGCGGCGGTGGCATATCACCCTCAGCCGGTGGTTCCGGGATTACATTTATATCCCCATGGGGGGGAACCGGGTCCCGGTAAAACGGCATATCCTCAATCTGCTGGTGGTCTGGATGGTCACCGGCATCTGGCATGGGGCCAACTGGACCTTCCTGGTCTGGGGCCTTGGGTACTTCTGCCTTCTTACGGCGGAAAAATACGGCAAACGATGGCTGGCTCCCCTGAATAAAGGCCCTCTGGGATGGGTGTACACCATCTTCTGGGTCAACCTGCTCTGGGTGGTGTTCCGTTCGGACAGCCTTCCCGCCGCCCTTCGGTACATTGCCGGCATGGCGGGAGTGGGCGCTTCCGGTTCCCTGGAAGGGGAAGCCGCCGCCTACCTGCCTTTGGTGGGAATTGCGGTTTTCTGCTGCCTGCCCTGGGGAGAGTGGCTGGCACGCTGGAAGGAAAATCCCGTTTTCCGGCTGGCCAAGGGACTGGGTCTTGCTGCCCTTTTCCTGGTCTGTGTGGGAGCACTGGCTTCCACCAGCTACACCCCCTTCATTTACGGTAACTTTTAAGGAGGAACGCCATGAAAGAAAAGCGTAAAATCCCGGCTTTCCTCTTTACCCTGATTCCGGTGGCCCTGACCCTTTTTGTCCTGGCCGGGCTGACCGGGGCCAACTTTGTCCTCAACGGAAACCATACCTGGGAGGGGGGGCTTTCCGCCGCCCGGGATTTCCTGGATTCCGAGTGGAACCGGGTGGTTTACCGCCAGGAAAAGCTCAGCCGGCTCAACACCTATTACTCCTACTACACCACCGGGACCCTGGATAACCGGGAAGTGATTCTGGGAAAAGACAACTGGCTCTTTTATTCCACCACCCAGGATGGAGCCCCTCTGGACGACTACCAGGGGCTGACCACCCTCACCCAGGAGGAGTGGGACAAAATCCTGGAAGGGGTGGAGCGTGTCCAGCATAACATGGAGGTGTGGGGCGCCAAGTTTGTGCTGATTTTGCCTCCCAACAAGGAACAGGTTTACTGGGAATATATGCCCATGTGGTACCGCCGCCAGCCGGTAAGTCTGGTGGATAACCTTACCCAGGCCCTTCAGGAGAAGGGCCTGAATGTGGTCAATCCCAAGGCGGCCCTTATGGAAGCGGCCCAGACCCAGCAGGTCTATTACAAGTATGATACCCACTGGAACCAGCTGGGGGCCTATATTGGGACCCGGCTTGCCCTGGAACAGCTGGGGATTCCGGTGGACCCTCTGGAGACACAAACGATTGAAAGCCAGCCCCTTACCCCCATCCGCCATTACTGCGCCGGGGAAGATCTGGCCCAGATCGTCTCCATGGACTGGCCTTATCAGGACGACCTGGAATACACGGTGGAAGGGACTGTCCAGCCGGACTGGGGGGCCATGTCGGTCACCCAGGAGAACAACGGCACTTACAGCGTATATGAAAACCCGGAGGCTCCCAACCAGGCCAGTGTGCTGTTGGTGGGGGATTCCTTCCGTGCGTCCATGGTGCCCCTTCTTACCCGTGAGTTTTCCACGGTGTATGTGATAAAGCTGGCAAACTGTACCATGAACACCATTTGGAATCTGGAACCGGATTATGTGATCTGGGAATGTGTGGAGCGGCGGGCTACCCTGCTGGAGGAAGGCTGCCGGAGATTGGCAGGAGATGAAATGCTATGAAGGTATTGTTTTTTGATATTGACGGAACCCTCATTGATGCAAAGGGCCGGGTGCCGCTCAGCGCAGCCCGGGCCATTGCTCTTACCCGAAAAAAGGGCAATAAGGTGATTATCAATTCCGGCCGGTGCATGGCGGGAATCCCCAAGGTTGTCCGGGACCTGAAACCGGACGGCTATGTCTGCGGCTGCGGAACAGCGGTTTACCTGGACGGGAAAACTCTTTTCCACAGCACCCTTCCCAAAGACCTGTGCCGGAAGATTTTGCTGGAAAACCGGGAGAAGGGATATGCAGGCCAGATGGAAGAGGAGACTGTCACCTGGTTTGACCTGTGCTGCCGGAAAATTCCCTGGGTGCAGTTTGCCAAAATGTTTTGGATGTTCAAAGACAGCGCAAGATTGATTGGAAAGAAAATCCCGGCGGATTTTCAGTTTGATAAATTTTTTGTGCTGGGGACCCCTCAGGCAGACCTGGAAGGATTGGCCAAAATCGCAGGGCCCACTATGGAAGTTATCCCCCGGGAACAGGGATGTGCGGAGATAGTGCAGAGAGGATGCAGCAAAGCTACCGGCATGGACCTGATCTGTCAGGAGCTGGGGGTCACCCTGGATGACTGTTATGCCTTTGGAGACAGCAACAACGATATCCCCATGTTGGAGCATATAACCCACAGCGTTGCCATGGGCGGGCTGAATGGGGATATTCTGCCCTACTGTGAGTATCAGACCACGACTTTGGAAAATCACGGCATCTATAACGCCCTGAAACATTACGGCCTTATATAATAAGTACTTAAAGAAAAAACAGGGGAAAAGCAGTACTCCTTGTAGAGTTGATAGCTGCTTATCCGGAAAGTCAAGTTTTCAACACCTTTTTCGAAAAAAGTTGAAAGATTTTTCGAAAAAGGTGTTGACATTACCCGAAATGGGTGGTATTATGACTAAGCTGTCTCCGAGAGAGACGGCTACGAAATGAAAAGCTCCAAAAAATCTCAAAAAAGCTCTTGACAAACGGAACTTGATGAGATATAATGGACAAGCTGTCACACGA
>CALXBE010000024.1 GCA_944386495.1 uncultured Gemmiger sp.
GCCCGATGGTCAAGCGGTCAAGACATCGCCCTTTCACGGCGGTAACCCGGGTTCGATTCCCGGTCGGGTCACCAAAAAAGCTCAGTCGATAGGCTGGGCTTTTTTTATGTCCAGAAAGTATTGAAGGAGGAAAAAGTGCCTTGGAAAAAGAAAAAACAGTGGCTGCAACCCTCAGTTGACATCTGGTTGGTCGACAGCAACCGAGCTTTAGGATAAAATAGAGGGGAAAGGAGGGGTCAATATGTCTTTGGGTCAAAACATAAAAAAGAGACGGGAAGAATTAAAGCTGTCCCAGGAATACCTGGCGGAACAAATCGGGGTGAGCAGGCAAGCTGTGTCAAAATGGGAGAAAGGTCAGTCTGAGCCCACAGCAAGCAATCTTGTTCAGTTAGCCCAAGTATTGGAAATAGCGCTTTCTGATCTTGTTGAAACACAAAAGAAAGAACTGGCCGCCGGCAGAGAAGAGGAAAAGAAAAAGCCCAATCTTATCCTTCGGGCCAACCTTATCAGACTTGCAATCACTGCACAGGTAGCGTTTCTTTTCACCTGTACCTCTTTCATCTACCAGATTCAAAGTCCCGATTTTCCCAATAAGGAACTTTATCGGGGCGGACTTCTCTTTTTCATGACACTCCTGCTGGCCAGTTCTGTCTGGATGGCTCTGAACCACCGGTATGAACCTGACCTGAAACAGCGGAGCAAAAATACCAAAATAGAATTAGGGTACTGCTGTGTTCAACTGTTTGTGGCATTGTTGACCATCCGTTTTGGGATGGGCCTTGCAGGGGCAGTCCTTATGATTGCCGCAGCCAGCTTTTATATCCTGTACATTAATCCCAGGTTCATGCGCCGCAAACTGACAAAATGAATGGTCTGACATAAGAAAACCTCCCGGTCACAGGCCGGGAGGGTTTTTCTTTTACTCTAACCGTTTCATAAATTCCTTGGAGGTGTCCCACCAGTACCGGAACAGGGTGGTCTTTTGGCTGGCAAGAATGCCGAACAGCACATTCAGGCAGATGAGGACCATCATGGAAAACTGACTGCTCACCATCTGTTCTTCCCCCCACCAGGTGGCCTGGAAGCTGAGCACATTCCGGCAGACCAGCACCCCATTGACTATGGTGGATAGGATAAGGCAAAGCCCTAAACCATTCCGGAAAAACCGGTTTTTCAAAAAGGAATTCTCTTCCGGGCGAAGGAGCTTTTTCAGGATAAACCCGCAGCTGAGCGCTCCCCCCAGCAGGTTCACGGCAATGGTCTTGGGCACCCCGTTCACCTCCCGGCCGAAGTTGGGAAGATACCGCTCCCTTACCCAGGACCCGGACTCCATGTATTCAAGGACACAGGCTTTGGATTCATAATCGTTGCAGGCAAACCGGACGGTGACACCCACCATCTCGCCCTCCATAATGTTGCCGTTGAGAATGTGAAACCACTGGGCGCCATCCTCCATCTGGATGAGGGCGGAACCTTTTGAGCCTCTGTAACCATGGCCCCAGTCTGTAATGACTCCTTCCCGGATGGGCCATCCTCCGGTTATCTTGGTGGGAAGATTGGTGCAGGAACCTTGGATAGCGGCAATCACCAGAACAAAAAGGAAGGGGACCAAAAGGAGGATGAAGAGGGGAAAGAAGAAAACCTCCATCCGCATCCTGTTCAGTTCTGATTCTTTCTCGGGCCCTTTTCCCACCCATTTCCGGAGATGATTCTGGTTCATCTTGCAGAAGATGAAATAAAGCCCCGCCAGGGCACAGCCAAATACCACCCAGTCATATATTGTGGAACTGGCCATAAAATCCACCTCCGGATAACTTGATGGGGAGAATAATTCTTCGTTACCTATAGTCTATAGGTTTATTGCAGAAGGTTTCAAGGGGCAGCTTAACCAAAAAAATCCCCTTCTTTTTCACAGAGAAGGGGAGAAAGTGTGGAAAACTTGGATTTGCTTTTATTTTGTTCGGGATTTCCAGGCTTTTCTCACCCAGAAAATGCAGCAGGCCAGAAGGAACAGCCCCAGCCCGGTCAGCTGCCACTTTCCGGTATCTATCCCCACCCAGCAGAGCAGGCCGATGGCTCCCCCGAATAGAACCAACAGAATAAGCCCCAGCAGTATCCGCAGGGGAAGGGGAACCTTTTTATCTACCGCTCCGGCCAGGGCGCCGTCCACCAATATTTCCAATATGATTTCTAAAATATAATCCATGGATTTTTCCTTTTATGGAAAGGTCAAAGGCTGTTCTTCTGCCGGAGCCGGTCTGCCAGCTCTGCCAGAAGGGCGACCTCGCTTTCATCCAGACCGGTCACATTGATGGTCGCCAGTCTTTCCACCCCCAGAAGATAATCGGTGGAAACCGAGAAGATTTTGGCCAGCTCCACCAGGGAACTGGGGGAGGGTATGGAAAGTCCCTGCTCCCAGGAATTGATTCCATTCCGGGTGATCCCCATCCGCCGTGCCAGTTCTGCCTGGGTCCAGCCCCGGGCCTGGCGCAGGTCTTTTACTTTTTCTGAAATCATGTTTTGTCTAAAAAACCTCATCCATTTCTTCAAATATAAAAAAGGTCCCGGATAATTTCAGGGACCTTTTACTCCTCCTGATAGGACCGGGCCAATTGAATGAGCAGCTCCTTTTGATTGGGGGTCAGGGCAGACCAGGCATCCAGAAGCTGGCGGACCTGGGGCGTTACTTCCACTAACTGGTCCTGAGCAAAAAACTGAGCCAGAGTGATTCCGAAGGCGCTGCAGATCGCTTCCAGGGTGGGAATGGTGGGAAGGGTATTTCTTCGATAAATATTGGCGATGGTGGATTCGTTCAGCCCGGACAATCTGGCCAAACGATATTCAGACCAGTGCCGCTCTTTCAAAAGCTGGCGCAGGCGTTCTAATACATCCATTTTCCCACCTCCTTTTTTCTTTCCTTCAGTTTACCTTATTCCGTAACCGGAAAATACTATTAACTTGTCGGGTATATACTGTTATGGTAAACTGTATTTACCCTATATATTACAGGTAAGGGAGGGCTCTCATATGGAGTATCCGGAGGAAAAGAAAAAGCGATGCTGTTGTTTCACAGGTCACCGACCGGAAAAACTGGATTTTTCGGAGGAAGAAATAAAGAAAAGACTTTATAAAGAAATACAAAAGGCTATAGAGTGCGGGATCACCATTTTTTTTACGGGGATGGCAAGAGGGATGGACCTGTGGGCGGGTCAGATGGTATTGAAATGTAAAAAGCGAGACCCGGAGATAAAGTTGGTTTGTGTGGTCCCTTATCCGGAATTTGAAAAGGGATGGAAGGAAAGCTGGCAGCTTCAATACAGAGACATCATTGAAAACTCGGATTACAAAGTTTTGGTGAGCAGAACCTACCATCCAGGCTGTTTTCAAAAAAGGAACCGATGGATGGTAGACCATGCAGGGCTGGTGATTGCTGCATATAACGGTCATCCGGGAGGAACAAGAAACACCCTTCTTTATGCAGAGAAAAAGAAAGTAAAGGTGAGAAATATTCTGGAAGAAGTAAACCTGCTCCCCCTTGACAAACTTTCCTGAAAAGAATAATGTGTAACCAGTTACCTTTTTAGAAGGAGAGAATTGTCATGTCTTCCATGCCCTTTGGTTTGAAGATGGCCCTGCTGGACCGGGCCTTCCAGAAAAAAATGGACGAGCGGGCAGGGGAGATGGGCCTGACCGCGGTACAGCTTCGGGTGCTGGGGTCGGTGAGCCGGCTGGAAGCCGCAGGGAAAACCGAGATACACCAGAATGATCTGGAGCGGATTCAGCATGTGACCCACCCGGCCATGACCAAGCTGCTGGGGCGGCTGGAGGCAAAGGGCTTTGTCCGATGCCTGCCCAGCGCCCAGGACCGGAGATACAAGGTGGTGTCCTGTACCGAGAAATCCGCAGGGATTCATAAAATGATTCTGGAACAGGACCGCCAGGTGTGGGAGGAACTTTGCAGGCCTCTTACCTCCCAGCAGACCCGGGAGCTGGCCCGGCTGATGGACCTGGTCCTGGAAGACCTGGACCCGGAATAAGAAACTCTTTCTCAGACAGTGGACCGGTTGGTTTCACTGTCTGCTTTTTTGAAACAATAGGTAACCAGTTACTTAATTTCAGGAGGAAATGCATTTATGGAAAACACTTTGCCCCATCAGGAAAGTCCCTTTGCCACCGAGCCGGTGGGAAAGCTGATTTTAAAATTTGCTGTGCCCAGTGTCATTGCTCTGTTGGTGAACTCGTTGTATAATATTGTAGACCAGATTTTTATTGGCTGGGGTGTGGGCTACCTGGGAAACGGCGCCACCAATGTGGTATTCCCCATTACCATCATTGCCCTGGCCCTCTCCATGATGATAGGCAACGGCGGTGCCGCTTACCTGAGCCTGAAACTGGGGCAAGGGGAAAGCTCTGCGGCCCGGAAAGGGGTGGGCAACGCCGTCACCCCGGTGGTCCTGGTCAGCCTGGTTTTGGCAGGAGTTTTTCTCCTTTTCATTGACCCCATCCTCACCCTTTTCGGCGCCACCGACCTGCTGAGGGAGTATGCCCTGGAATAGGGGTATATCATTGGAATGGGCCTTCCCTTTATGACGATCTCCGCCGCCATCAACTCCATGATCCGGGCGGACGGCAGCCCCCGGTACGCCATGGGTTCCATGGTGGTGGGCGCCCTCATCAATGTGGTGCTGGACCCGGTGTTCATCTTTGTCTTCGATATGGGGGTGAAGGGCGCCGCCATTGCCACCGTTCTGGGTCAGGTCGCTTCCTTCCTGGTGTCGGTGGTCTATCTGCCCCGGTTCAAGACGGTCAAGCTGGAAAAATCCGCCTTTGTCCCCAACGGGAAAACCTGCGGCAACATCCTGGTGTTTGGGCTGAGCAGCTTCATCACCCAGTTTGCCATCACCATCGTTATGGCTCTTACCAATAACCTGCTGGCAGTATATGGGGCCACTTCCATTTATGGTGCAGAGATACCCCTTACCGCCACCGGCATCGTTATGAAGGTGAACCAGATCATGATCGCCATCCTGCTGGGAATCGCCACCGGCACCCAGCCCATCATCGGGTTCAACTACGGTGCCCGGAACTATAACCGGGTCCGCACAGCCATGGAAATTTCCCTCATTGCCTCCGAGGTGGTCTCGGTGGTGGGTTTTCTGATTTTCCAGTTCGCCCCCATGAGCGTGGTATCTCTCTTTGGGGCAGAGGAGGGCCTTTACAATGAGTTTGCGGTAATGGCTTTCCGTATCTTCCTGATGCTCTGCCCCCTCACCGGCTTTCAGACCGTGGCGGCAGTTTACCTGCAGGCAGTGGGAAAACCGGTGAAATCCGCCATCCTTTCCCTGGCCCGTCAGATCATCTTCTTTATCCCTGCGGCTCTTATCCTGCCCCGGTTCCTGGGGGTGGAGGGAGTCCTCTGGACCGGCCCCGTGGCGGACGGTCTGGCATTTTTGCTTTCCCTGGTCTTCCTGGCAGGGGAACGGTCCCACTTGCAGCGGAGCCACCGTGCCCAGGAAGCCGGATTGAATTGAATCATTCTTTGAAGGAGGTCGTGTACCATGAAAAACAGAGTGATCACCATCAGCCGGGAGTTTGGCAGCGGCGGACGGACCATCGGAAAGAAGACTGCCGAGGCACTGGGGATTCCCTGTTATGACCGGGAACTTCTGGAAAAGATCGCAAAGGAAAGCGGCTTTGATGAAAGATACATCCAGGAAGCAGGGGAGTACGCTCCCGGCGGATTCCTGGCAGCGGCTTTCTCTCATACCGCCGCAGGTCCCAACAATGCGGACTACCTCTGGAACATCCAGTATAAAATCATCAGCCAGCTGGCCGAAGAAGGTCCCTGCGTCATTGTAGGCCGGTGCGCCGATTATATCCTCCGGGATAAGGCCGACTGCCTGCGGGTCTTTATCCATGCGGATATGGATTTCCGGGCCAAGCGTATTGTGGAAGTATACGGAGAGCGGGAACAGTCTCCCGAGCAGCGGCTCCGGGACAAGGACAAGCGCCGGGCTGCCTACCATCGGTTCTACACCGACATGAAGTGGGGCCATGCCCAGAACTATGACATCACCCTGAACAGCGGACGGGTGGGCATCGACAAGTGCGTGGAAATCATCAAGGATCTGTACTGAGCGCCTTTCATTGACACTCGGGCGGGCCGGTCCTATAATAAAAGGAAATTCCCTGAAAAAAGAACCGGAGGCCCCACCCCATGAACCTGCGCTACAAATGCCTTATTCTGGACCACGATGACACCATGGTGGACAGTACTGCGCTCATTCACTACCCCAGCTTTCTCCATTCCATGGCCCGGTGCCGTCCCGGGGTGAAGATGACCCTGGCCCAGTATTTTGAAATCAACTGCGACCCGGGGATATTTCCCTACTTCCGGGATGTGCTGAAACTCTCCGAAGAGGAAATGGCGGAGGAATACCAGGATTGGCTGGACTTTTCCGCAGCTCATCATGCCCGGGTCTACCCGGGAATGGCAAAAATCGTCCGGACCCAGAAGGAGCTGGGAGGATATATCTGCGTGGTGAGCCATAACCGGGAGGAGGCCGTCCTTCAGGACTACCAGCGGGAAGGCCTGCCCCGTCCTGACCTGATTTACGGGTGTGACCGGCCCAAGGAGGAACAGAAACCCCATACCTTCCCCCTGGAGGACATCTGCGCCCGGCTGGGCCTGGAGAAACAGGACCTGTTCATGATAGATGATCTTATCCCGGGGATGGAAATGTGCCGCCGTGCAGGGGTGGCAGTGGGAGCCGCCCGGTGGGCTCACCGGACCCCCATTGTAGGGGAGTACCTGACCGCCCACGGAGTGCCCGAGTTTTCCACTCCGGATGAGCTGTATCAGCACCTCTTTGTGGAAAAGTCTGTTTAAAAAGTTAAAAATTCAAAGCGCTCAGTGGTAAAAACTGGGCGCTTTGTCTATTTATTCCCAAAGTCCGGGAGGATTTACCAAAACTTGACTCATCTTTTACGGAGGACGGGTGGTTTTTCCACCGGGGCTCAGGGTAGAATGGAAAGGTATCCAGAGAAAGAGTGAAATAAGGAAGGAAAAATAAAATCATGACCTACGAGGAAATTCGCCGGGACCCGGAAATTCTGGGCCTGATAAGAAAGGGAAACGACATTCTGGGCGCCCTGGGCTTTACCGACCATTCTCAGGCCCATACCGCCCTGGTGGCCCAGCGGGCGGGAGCCCTGCTGGAAGCCTTCGGATATTCTGCCCATCAGGTGGAGCTGGCCCGGATCGCCGGGTTTGTCCATGACATCGGAAACGCCATCAACCGGAAACATCATGCCGAGTACGGCGCCATCCTGCTGGACCAGATTCTGGCCCGGCGGGGGATGGAGCTGGAAGACCGGCTGACGGTGGTGTCGGCGGTGGCCAACCATGATGAGTCCACCGGCAACGCCTTTGACCCGGTGTCCGCCGCCCTCATCATCGGGGATAAAACCGATGTGCGCCGGAACCGGGTCCGGGCCAAGGACCACCGGAGCTTTGACATTCACGACCGGGTAAACTGGGCCGTTACCGATGCCCGGCTGGAGATGGACCCGGCGGCCCGGCTCATTACCCTGGACCTGGAACTGGACGAGAGCATCTGCACCATGTACGATTACTTTGACATCTTCCTGGGACGGATGCAGATGTGCCGCCACGGGGCAGAGGTGCTGGGGGCCCGGTTCAAGCTGGTGGCCAACGGCAGCAAGGTCCTGTAACAAGGAATGTCCTGGGCTGCACTACCTGCTTCCGGAAGGAATGACCGGCCCCGAATTTGTGTCGGAAAAATAAGAAAGCCCGCAGGCTCCTCAGGGGTCTGCGGGCCTTTTTCTGCAGGGAATGACAGAAAAGCCCGGAAGGGGAGATTTGAGCGGAAAAACCTTGAGAATACCGCAAAAATTTCCAGTTCAAAAAGGGGAAAGTCGTTGAACTGGGAGAAAGAGTGTGATAAAATTGTGACAACTCCCCCCTGTATGTCAGGAGGGAAAAAAGCGTAAGGAGAGAATCAATCCATGAAAGAGACCCTGAAACGGCGCACGGATCTCATTGTTACATTGGTCTTTGTACTGGCCATTGTGGCAATGGTGTTCCTGCTGCGCAAGGAGACAGCTCAGCCGGTGGTGGAAGTCACCGGAGACGGGCTGTACAACCCCGGCACCTATAGCTCGGTAGCAATGGGTATGCGGGAGATGACCGTTACCGTTACCTTCAGCGACACTGCCATCACCGACATTCAGCTGGAGCATGAGGAGACCCCCGGCATCGGTGTTCCCGTCTGCGAGAGCATGCCTGCCCAGATCATGGAACTCCAGGGCCTGGGCATTGATGCAGTGGCCGGTGCTACCCTTACCTCCAACGCCATTCTGGACGGCGTGGCTGACTGTGTGGCCCAGGCCGGCGGCGATGTGGAGGCCCTCAAGGCCATCACTCCTGTGGTAGAGCAGGAGGAGGACCAGGAGATGACCGCTGATGTGGTGGTCATTGGCGCCGGCGGCGCCGGTATGGCTGCTGCTGTCACCGCCAACCAGGAAGGCAAGACCGTTATCGTCATTGAAAAGACCAGCCAGATGGGCGGCAACACTGCCCTGTCCGGCGGTGCCCTCAATGCAGTGGAAGACGGCAGTGAGATGGCTGCTTCCACCAAGGACTCCACCGACCTGCACTTCCAGCAGACCTACGACGGCGGCGACCAGCAGGCCAAGCCCGAACTGGTAGAGATCCTGGTAGACAAGGCATGGGAAGGCGTAGAATGGCTCAAGAGCCTGGGCATGGAGTTTGAAGATACCCCTGTTACCGTAGCAGGCGGTATGTGGCAGCGTGGCCAGAAGCCCGTGGAACCGGAAGGCTCCGGCTTCTTCAAGACCTACCAGGCATACATGGATGAAAACCAGGGCATTACCATGCAGTACAACACCAAGGCCGAGGAACTCATTGTAGAGGACGGCGTGGTAGTTGGCGTTACCTGCACCGGCCCCACCGGCAACACCATCACCGTCCGGGCCAACAATGGCGTGGTCCTGGCTACCGGCGGCTTTGCAGCCAACCGGGAGATGGTCAACGAGGCCCTCTCCACCACCGACAAGTGGCCCGCTATGACTGATGTGGTCAAGACCACCAACACCCCCGCCATCACTGGCGACGGCATTGCTATGGCTCAGGCTGTGGGCGCCAACCTGATCCAGATGGAGAATATCCAGCTCCTGCCCCTGGGCGACCCTGAGACCGGCAGCCTGTCCGGCAACATTGGCCACGGCCCTGTAAGTTACATCTTTGTAAACAAGGATGGCCAGCGGTTTACCGATGAAGGCGGACGCCGGGATGATATGACCCTGGCTCTCTTCGAGCAGCCCGACACCACCATGTACATGATCATGGACAGCGATACTTATCCCAACGGAGATGAGCTGAACAACTTCGGCGAGCGCATCTGCGACCTGGTGGATGCAGGCCGTGCCTACAAGGCCGACACCCTGGAAGAGCTGGCTGAGATGATCGGTGTTCCCGCCGAGAATCTGACCGCCACCGTCGAGGAGTACAACCGGTACTGCCTGGGCGGCGACATGGAAGGCCAGGCTGACGAGTTCGGCCGCACTCTCTTTGCAGATGTGGATGGCATCAACAATGGCCTGAATAATCCTCCCTACTACGCCGCGGAGCGGGTGCCCACCGTACACCACACTATGGGTGGTGTGGAGATCAACACCGAGACTCAGGTGCTGGATACCCAGGGCAATCCCATCCCCGGCCTTTACGCCGCCGGTGAGGTGACTGGAGGCATCCACGGCACCAACCGTCTGGGAGGCAATGCCCTCACCGACACCGTGGTATTCGGCCGTATCGCCGGCACCAACGCTTCTGCTTTCACCAAGTAAGAAACGGAATCGGATAAATAAAAAGCCCCGTCCTCTTTGTAGAGGACGGGATTTTTTATACTCATTGTAAAAATCAGAACAACCCTTCCGGGAGAAGGATATCCTGTTTGGGGACCCGGTCCCAGGCAAAGTTTTCTGCCAGCCGGGCCGGGTCGGCAGGGCGGGGAGAGTCCTGCAATCCTACCAGGTAGCCCAGCTTCCCGATGATTTCCCGGGGTGAGTATTTCTCTTCCAGGGTCTCCAGGCTCACATCCCCGTCCCGCTTGGAAAGGCGGCGGCCGTCGCTGGCCAGGAGCAGGGGAATATGATAGAATTGAGGGGCAGGAAGCTCCAGTAATTCATAGAGATAGAGCTGCCGGGGGGTGGAGGAGAGCAGGTCGCTGCCCCGCACCACCTGGGTCACCCCCATGAGGGCGTCGTCCACCACCACCGCCAGCTGGTAGGCAAACACCCCGTCAAACCGGCGGACCACAAAATCCCCGCAGTCCCTCAGCAGGTTTTCCCGGGTGAAACCCAGGTTCCCGTCGGTGAAGGAAATGTCCCGGTCGGGCACCTTGACCCGCCAGGCCGGGGGTCGCTGGGCAGACCGGCGGGCTATTTCCTGCTCAGAGAGCCCCCGGCAGGTCCCCGGGTAGACCACCTGCCCGTCCTCCCGGTGGGGGGCGCTGGCAGCGTGGAGCTGGGCCCGGCTGCAAAAACAGGGGTAGATCAGCCCCATGGATTCCAGGCGGCGGAAGTATTCCTCATAAATGCCGCTCCGCTCACTCTGATAATAGGGACCTTCCGGACCGCCCCGGCTTCCTCCCCGGTCAGGGGAGATGCCCAGCCAGTCCAGGTCCTTTTCAATTAAATCCGCATAAGACCGGGGACACCGGAGGGTGTCCAGGTCCTCGATTCGAAGCACCACATCCTCCCCGGCGGACTTGGCGCTGCACCAGGCCACCAGACAGCAGAGCAGATTCCCCAGATGCATCCGCCCGCTGGGACTGGGGGCGTACCGTCCCGCCCCCATCAGGCCAGGGTGTACCGGCCGTCCCCGGTGCAGGTGACGGCTGCGGCGTAGAAGGTGCGGCAGAGCTGTTCCAGCCAAAGGGCATCCTTGGCCCCGGCGGTCTCCACACAGGCATGCATGGCCAGCTGGGCAGCCCCGATGTCCGCCATGGGAATGCTCACCCGGTGCTGGAGCAGATTCCCCAGGGTGGACCCCCCTGCAATGTCTCCCCGGTTGGTAAAGACCTGAAGGGGAATATCATGCTCCCGGGCCAGACGGGTGAGAAGGGCTTCCATAATGCCGTCGGTGGTGTACCGTTTGCTGGCGTTCATTTTCAGAAGGACCCCGCCGTTGATTTTGGGGCTGTTGAGGGGGTCGCTCTTTTCCGGGTGGTTGGGATGGACAGCGTGGCCGTTGTCGGCACTGAGGGCCATGCTGTTGGCATAGATTCTGTACCGGTCCTGCCCGGCGGCTCCCGCAGCCAGAAGGATGCGGTCCATCACATCCTCCACCAGGGTGCCGCAGGCTCCCTGACGGGTGCTGCTGCCCACCTCCTCATTGTCCAGAAGGACCCAGAGATTCACCATCCCCGGGGCGGGGTCAGCGGCCAGGAACCCTTCCAGGCTGGCCCAGGCACATTCCAGGTCATCGATGCGGGGGGCGGCGAAGAATTCTTTCTGGGCCCCCAGATAAACTGCCTTCTGCCGGGGGGTCAGGGTCAGCTCCAGGCTGAGAATGTCCTGGGGCTCTACCCCCAGTTCCCCGGCCACCAGCTCCCGGAGGGCGGGAGCCTGGTCATCCCCCAACAAGGGCTGTAAGTCGGCCTGAGGGTCCAGCTTCCGCCCCAGGGAAGCCTCCCGGTCAAAGTGGGGGCAGAGGCTGGGAATGATAAGCAGGTCCCGGTCCAGATAAACCAGCCGGGGAGCCAGGGTCTCCCCCTGGGCCACCATGGCCCGGCCCGCCAGGGTCAGGGGCCGGTCCAGCCAGGAGGGGGCGATCATCCCCCCATACCGCTCCACCTCCAGCCGGATCATCCCCCCGGCGGGAGGGAAGGCCGCCTTCACCTGGAAGGTGGGGCTGTCCCCGTGGCTGGCAATGATCCGGAATCCCTGGGGTTTTCCGGTGTAGTAGAAGGCAGCCAGGGCGCTGCCGTTTCGGGTCAGATAATATCCCTGGCCCTCCTGCAAATCCTCCCAGGCTGCGGTCTCCTCCAAAGCCCGGAACCCGGCCCGGTCCAGCAGGGCGGCGGCATGGGCCGCAGAGTGGAACCGGCTCACCCCTGCATCCAGAAACTGAAATAAACTTTCCAACGCCATAAACAGTACCTCAAATCTGCCCCCCAAAGGGGCGGCTGGGAGGGTCCGGGGGAATAATTTCTTTCCGCCGGTCCAGACTAATAGAATAAACCCTCCGCTCTTTTTTCCTATTATAGAAGTCCCCGCTCCCTTTCGCAAGAGGGCGGGGGAGAGCGGAATCCGGAAGGAGTGTACACCATGAAAAAAATCATTGTTTCCCTGGCCGGTTTTGCCCTGGTCCTGGCTCTGGCCGGGTGCGGTATGGACAATAATCAGCCTGCCGCCACCGCCAGCCCCTCCCCCCAGGCAACCACCATGCCGGTGCCCGTGGCCAGCGACCAGCCCACCCTGCCCCCTCATACTTCCATGGAGCCCCGGGCCACCATGGCCCCCTTGTCCCAGGCCCTGGACCCCATCCTCAGTTACGGGCAGGGGACCGCAGGGGGAAGCCTGAAAAATGTATCCTACGCCGCCGGTCTGCTGGACTGGTGGGAGGAAAGCCAGAAAAATGACCCCCTGGCCGACCCCACCAAGGAGCTGGAAGAGTGGTACGGAGGTCTGACCCAGGAACAGAAGGATACCTTCTGGGAGAACTGGGAGTATATCCGGAGCCATGGTCAGGCCCTGACCCAGGACCCTTCCAGCCTCTCCGACCTGATGGAGAGCGCCGGGGTCACCAAGGACTATACCGGCCTCAAGGACAACTACAACACCCTCTTTGATGCCATCGACAATCTGATGGAGAAGAAGTAATGAAAAAAGGTACCCTTTGAACAAGGGTACCTTTTATTTTTAGTAATGATAGGTTTTCCGGTGGACTGCCAGCATGGTCAAAGAGAAGAGCAGGGTCCCGGCCTCGGCCAGAGCCAGGGCCAGCCAGATGCCGTTCACTCCCAGAACCATGGGAAGAAGGAAGATGGAGAGAATTTGAAGGACCAAAGTCCGGAGACCGCTGATGAGGGCAGAGACCAACCCGTTATTCAGGCCGGTAAAGAAGGCGGAGGAAAAGATGTTGAACCCGGATAAGAGGAAGGCGGTGCAGTAGAGGGACATTCCCCGGGCGGTCAGCTGGGCCAGGGCCGGGTCATATCCCACATAAAGGTGGGCCAGGGGTCGGGCGCCCAGCTGGGCGGCGGTGGTCATGACCAGGGCAAAACAGCCGGTGATGACCAGGCTCTTTTTCAAAAGGCTCCGAATCTCCTCCCAGTTCCGGGCCCCGTAATGGAACCCCACCACCGGGCCGGTGCCCACCGCATACCCGAAAAAGATCGCCACAAAGATAAAGCTCACATACATAATGACCCCGTAGGCGGCCACTCCGTCCTCCCCGGCCAGCCGGAGAAGCTGAAGGTTGTAGAGCATACCCACCAGACTGCTGGAGAGGGTGGAGAGCATTTCCGAAGAGCCGTTTCCGCAGGCCTTGGCCAGGTTCCGCCAATCCATCCGGAACCGGACCAGCTTGAGCCGGCTGTGGTTGGGAAGGAAAAAGTAGATGGTGGGGACCAGACCTCCCACCAGCTGGCTGACGGCGGTGGCCAGGGCGGCGCCTGCAATTCCCATGGGGAAGCAGTAGACCAGAAGAAAGTCCATGACAATATTCATCACCCCGGCGGTCACCGACATGGCCAGACCCATTTTGGCTTTCTCGGCGGTGACCAGAAGGCTCTGGTAGGCGGCCTGGAGCATAAAGAAGGGCCCGGACAGAAGAACGATGCGCCCGTAGGTGATGGAGTGATTCATCAGGGCAGGGGTGGCCCCCAGCAGCTTGACGATGGAGGGCATGAGCACAAACCCGATGGAGGCGGCAATGCAGCCCACCATCACCAGAACACCCACCAGCATGGTGAAGATCTGGTTGGCCCGGTCCTGTTCTCCCTCGCCCATGGTCTTGGCTACCAGGGCGCTGCCTCCGGTGCCGATCATATATCCGAAGGAGGAAAAAGCCATCAGCACAGGCCAGACCAGGTTGGCCCCTGCAAAGGCTTCCTTTCCCACAAAGTTGGAAATAAAAAAGCCGTCCACAATGCTGTACACACTGGTGACGATCATCATTACAATGCAGGGCCGGGTAAACCGGAGCAGCCTGCCATAGGTAAAATGGTCCGAGATGCGAATCTGGGCTTTCATAAAAATCCTTTCTGTTACTGAGAAAAAAACAGCAGCAGGCTCTATTATAGCCTGCCGCCTGTAAAAAAGCAATCAAGGTCAGTTCTGGTCCCGGCTTTTGGCAATCAGGGCAAAGAACACCCCAAAAATAAGGCTGGCGCAGATGCCGGCGCTGGCAGCGGTGAACCCGCCTAGAAAGGCCCCCAGCCAGCCCTGGGCATCCACTGCCTCCCGGACCCCCTGGGCCAGCAGATGACCGAACCCCAAAAGGGGAACGCTGGCCCCGCCCCCGGCCAGCTCTACCAGGGGCTGATACCAACCCAGGGCGGAAAGGACCACCCCTCCCACCACATATCCCACCAGGATGCGGGCAGGGGTGACCGAGGTCAGGTCGATAAGAAGCTGGCCTATAACGCAGATAAGCCCTCCGATGAAAAAGGCCCAGAGATAGTTCATATGCATCCCTCCAATTCAATGGCATGGGCCAGCCCGGGAATGCTCTCTCCCTGCAAAAAGGTGGTCTGGCTCATGAGAGCGCCAGTGGATAAAAAGAGGATACGCCGGTATTCTCCCGCCGCCAGCCGGGGGAGGAAATGGGCGCATAGCACCGAGGCGGAACACCCGGCGCCGCTGCCTCCCGCATCCACCTGTTGGGTTTGTAAATCATAGAGCATCAGGCCGCAGTCCCGGTGGTTGGGAAGGGGAAGACCTTCCCCCTCCAGAATTTCATGGAGAAGCCGGCTTCCCACCTGGCCCAGGTCTCCGGTGACAATGGCATCATAGTCTCCGGGCCGGGTCCCCCGGCCTTTCAGATGCCGGAGAATGGTCTGGGCAGCAGCGGGAGCCATGGCGGCCCCCATATTGTTGATGTCAGTGATTTGCAGGTCCACCACCCGCCCAAAGGTCAGGGCAGTGATACGGGGACCCTCCCCTTTAGGAGAGAGAAGACAGGCCCCGGCGGCGGTGGCGGTCCACTGGGCAGTAGGAGTCCGCTGGCCCCCGTATTCCAGGGGAGTGCGGAACTCCCGCTCTGCAGTGCAGAAATGACTGCTGGTCATGACCAGCACCCGGGGCAGAAGACAGCTGGAGGAGAGGCAGGCCCCCAAAGCCAGCCCCTGGGCCATGGTGCTGCAAGCCCCGTACAGCCCGGCGTAAGGAGTGCCCAGGCTCCGCATGGCGTAGGCGGTGGCGGTGCATTGGGCCTGTAAATCTCCGCCCAGGGTCAGGTCCACCTCTTTGGGGGTGATTTCCCCCTTCCGGAGACACAGCTCGGCGCACTGCTGCTGAAGCTGACACTCGGACTGCTCCCAGCTGTCCTGACCCAGACTGTTCTCCCCATTCACCAGGTCAAACTCCCGGCACAGGGGACCTTCCCCTTCTTTCTTTCCTCCCACGCTGGCCCAGGCCCGGATGACCGCTCCCTGTCCCAGCACCAGAGTTTCCTTCCGGCTCATGGTTTTAACCTCCCCATCCCATCTGGGTGGTGGCCCAGTAGATAAGCCCCCACACCCAGCTGGCCGTAAGACCGTAGACGATGACGGGGCCTGCGATCACAAACATTTTGGCCCCCACCCCGGTGATCATGCCCTCCACCTTGAACTCGATGGCAGGGCTGATGACCGCATTGGCAAACCCGGTAATGGGGACCAGGGTCCCGGCTCCGGCTCGGGCGGCCAGCCTCTGGTAAAGGCCCAGGGAGGTGAACAGCCCGGACAACCCAATGAGGGTGATGCTGGTCAGGGCCCCGGAGGCATCCTGGTCCCAGCCCAGGGAGAGGTAAAGCTGCCGCAGTCCTTCCCCCAGGGTGCAGATGGCTCCTCCCACCCCAAAGGCCCAGAGACAGTGGGTCCCAAGAGGGGAGGAGGGGCCTGCCCGTTTCACCATTTTCTGATATCGCTCAGGGGTAAGATCCATCCCAAAACACTTCCTTTTAATGGTCTGTTTTAGATAGTCTGCCCGGAAAAGCCTCCGCTCATTCCGGGAACAGGAATGAAAAAAGCCGCTTCCGGGGGGAAGCGGCTGAACATCATTTCCGGTTCTTTTTCCAGATGGCGTAGAGACCTTCCAGAATCAGGTCCCGGCGGTAGAGGATGGGGGTGCGGCAGGCTTTGAGGATGGTGGGGGGCAGGGTGCCGGTGGCAATGAACTGGGTATCTTCCCCCAGGGCGTCCCGGAACCGGGCGGCCATGCCGTCCAGAATGTCGGCGGAGGAGAGGACCACGCCGCTCTGGAGACTGTCTGCGGTGTTGGTGGCCAGCACCCCGGCGGGCTTTTTCCGGAAGTTTACCTGGGGCAGCTGGGCGGTGCTCTGAATGAGAGCGGTAAGGGCCAGCTGAGGCCCGGGCAGGATAACCCCTCCTACCAGTTCTCCCTGGGCGTTCACCCCCATCATGCTGATGGCGGTGTCCATGTTGATGACCACAAAGGGAGGTTTGAGGGCAGCCACCCCGGCCACAGCGCCGCAGAGCAGCTCGGCCCCCAGCTCTCCGGGATTGTCGATCCGGATGGGCAGACCGCTTTTCAGCCCGGGGCCCACCAGAAGCACCCGCACCGGGCAGAGCTGCCGCAGGGCATCCGAGAGCCGCCCGGTGAGGATGGGCACTACGCTGCCCAGAATGGCGCCCTCCACCTGGGCGGGGTCTATTTCATAAAGGTCCATGAGCCCGGACAGCTTGATGGCATACTCGTCCACACTGCAATTGGTGTCGGAGTAGATTTGGGCATGAAAGACCAGCTGGTCCTCCTGGTACCCTCCGATGGTGATGTTGCTGTTCCCGATGTTGATGGTCAGGATCATACGCTGCCGCCTCCCTTGGTATCTGCATATATAATAGTATAATAAGAGCAGCCCGGGAATACAAGATGGGGGATAGGAAGTAAAAGGAAAAATCTTGATTTTTATGGAAAAAGGTGTTGACATTTCTCCTCCCCGGTGGTAATATATTAAAGCTGTCTCCGAGAGAGACGGCTGCGAAACGAAAAGCTCCAAAAAATCTCAAAAAAGCTCTTGACAAACGGAACTTGATGAGATATAATGGACAAGCTGTCACACGA
>CALXBE010000025.1 GCA_944386495.1 uncultured Gemmiger sp.
AAAAGGCCCTCAACGCCCTGGAAGGGGTGACCGCCTCCGCCGACTGGGAGAAGGGGACCGCCACCGTCACCCTGTCCTCCCCGGTGGACCGGGAGACTTTGAAAAAAGCGGCGGCCGACGGGGGCTACACGGTGACAGAAATCCGGGAGGAGGAAGCCTGATGGAGGAAAAAATCATTCGGAGGCATTATCTTTTCTCCGGCCGGGTCCAGGGAGTAGGATTCCGGTTCCGGGCCCAGTGGGAAGCCCAGAAGCTGGGCATCACCGGCTGGGTCATGAACAGGGCCGACGGCCGGGTGGAGATGGTAGCCCAGGGGACCCCTTTGGCCCTGGCCAGACTGATCCCCCAAATGCGCCAGAGCGACTGGATCTTTATTGAATCGGTGGAGGAATGGCCGGAGGAGGTAAAGCCGGAGGAGACCGACTTCCGGATACACTCCGGGCGGTTCTGAAAAAGTGAAACACCACAGCCCCTACGCTGTAAAAGCGTAGGGGTATTTTTGTACCCTTTGGAAAAGTCGGGCCGGACCCTCCGGCAGCAGGGCCGGGGCGGGCAGCCGGGGTGGATTCCCGGCCGGCAGCGGGAAAAACACCGGGGCGCCCAGGCCCCTGGCAATACCCGGAAAAGGGCAGGCTGGGGGCGGCGGGACAGTTTCCAACAAAAGGAAATGAAAATGTGGAAAAACTAGAAAAAGGAAATTAAGTAAAACAGTTCAGGGCCCTGCCCGGGAGAAAAAGACCCGACCGGGTCCTCCCCGGCAGCGGGGACCGGTGGCAATGAGGAAAGGAAACCTTTCTTTCCCCATTCCATCCCGGCAGCAGGAGGAAGGAGCAGGGAAGAGGGCAAGGGGAATCTTCCCCATGACCGGCCCGGCCAGGACCGGGGAAACCAGACAGAAGAGAAACCAGACCAGAGAGCTTGTCCAACTGAAAACCATGTACAAAGACCTCCTTATGAAAACCCTTGCGCGCGCTTTGGCACCATTATATGAACCGGGAACTACGCCTAGAACCCCGGAAGATAAAAATTTTCTCTATTGCAGGAAATAGGGATGTTTTTTATAATAAAATCAAGGCTCTTTACAAAAACTTTACTTAAATTTGATAGCGGATTTTACACACAGCCCGGTACACTCAAAGTAGCCCCAGGAGAAGAATTAAAAGTAAAAGGAAATGAAGAGATGAGTATATTTAATGTAACAGCTCTGCTTGGCGGTCTGGCCCTGTTCCTCTTTGGTATGGATGTAATGGGCAAGGCCCTGGAGCGTCAGGCCGGAGGAAAACTCCAGACTCTGCTGGCCCGCCTCACCGACCGTCCCATCAAGGGACTGCTTATGGGTCTGCTGGTCACTGCCGTCATCCAGTCCAGCTCCGCCACCACTGTTATGGTGGTAGGCTTTGTAAACAGCGGCATCATCCAGCTGCATCAGGCGGCGGGCATCATTATGGGCAGCAACATCGGTACCACCGTCACTGCCTGGATTCTCAGCCTTACCGGCGTACAGGGGGACAGTCTCCTGATCCAGCTCTGTAAGCCTGCCAACTTCAGCCCCATCCTGGCCGCCATCGGCGTGGTGCTGTATATGGGCAAAAGCGAGAAGCGGAAGGGCATTGGTACCATCATGCTGGGCTTCACCGTTCTTATGACTGGTATGGAGGCCATGTCCTCCGCCATGAAGCCTCTGGCTGACCAGCCCTGGTTCACCGAGCTTTTCCTTAAGTTCTCCAACCCTGTGCTGGGTGTTCTGGCAGGCACCGTCCTCACCGGCATCATCCAGTCCAGCTCTGCCAGCGTGGGTATTCTCCAGGCACTTTCCGCCACCGGCAGCGTGACCATGGGCGCCGCTCTCCCCATTATCATGGGCCAGAACATCGGTACCTGTGTCACTGCCCTTATCAGCTCGGTGGGCGCCACCAAGAACGCCCGGCGTGCTGCTATGATCCATCTCTATTTCAATATCATTGGTGTGGTCATCTTCCTCACTGCCACCTATACCATTAACTTTATCTGGCCCATTACTTCCATGAATGAGCCTATCCAGGCGGTGGGCATCGCCACCATCCACACCCTCTTCAATGTCAGCGTTACCCTGATCCTGCTTCCCTTCAGCCGGGGTCTGGAAAAGCTGGCCATCCTCACCGTGCCCGAGGAGAAGGGCAGCGACAAGGAAGAGGTCCAGCTGCTGGACCCCCGTCTCCTGAACACCCCCGCCGTGGCTGTGGCTCAGGCTCACATTACCACCGTGGATATGGCCAACCTGGCCCGGAGCGCTCTCCAGAAGGGAATGGCCGTCACCCATCAGTGGGACGAAGGCCTTTTTGCCAGCATCACCCGGGAAGAGGATGCTGTAGACCAGTATGAGGACCTGCTGGGCAGCTACCTGGTCCAGCTCTCCACCCGCGCCATGAACCTGCAGGACAGCCGGAAGGTGAATACCCTTCTCCACTGTATCAGCGACTTTGAGCGGGTGTCCGACCACGCCTTCTCCCTGGCACAGACTGCCAAGGAAATGCATGAAAGTGAAGTGACCTTCTCCGCTCCCGCCATGGAGGAGCTGAAGGTGCTGGAAAATGCTGTCCAGGATCTGCTGGACAAGACCATCCGCAGCTTTGAGGAATGGGACCTGGAGGCCGCCCATAAGGTGGAGCCTCTCCAGCAGGTAGTAGACAGCCTGATCCGTCAGCTGAAGGAGCGGCACATTGCCCGTCTCCAGGGCGGCGAATGCGACCAGGCCAACAGCTATCGGTTTGGAAATGTATTGAACAATTATCAGCGGGTGGCAGGCCACTGCAGCAATGTGGCTGTGGATATGATCGAGGTCTCTGCCGGCAGCTTTGATACCCACGAGTATCTGGATAAGCTGAAGGCAGGCAGCGACCCCGACTTTGACCGTCGGTACAGCCGGTATGCCGACCGCTACGCAATTCCGGAGGAACAGGCATGATTTATCTGGTAGAAGATGACGCTTCCATCGGGGAAGTGGAAGCATACGCCCTGAAAAGCGCCGGGTATGAGACCCTTCTCTGCCCGGACGGGGCAGCCTTCCGGGCAGCCATGGCCAAACAGCTGCCCCAGTTGGTGGTAATGGATTGGATGCTTCCCGGAGAAAGCGGCCTGGAGCTGCTTCAGTGGATTCGCCATGACCTGCGGACCGTGGCACTTCCGGTGCTGCTGGTCACCGCCAAAGGCTCTGAAATGGATATTGTAAAGGGTCTGGATGCCGGGGCCGACGATTACCTGACCAAACCCTTTGGGGTGCTGGAGTTCATCAGCCGGGTGAAGGCCCTTCTTCGCCGGGCCGCCGCTCTCCGCACCGGTCCCGATACTCTGGCCTTCGGGCCTATCCGGCTCTGCCCCGCCAACCATACCCTGACGGTGGAGGACCAGCCGGTGGAACTGACCTACAAGGAGTACGCCCTGCTGGAACTGCTCATGCAGACCCCCGGACAGGTAGTATCCCGGGAGACCATTCTGGCCCGGGTCTGGGGTATGGACACCAGCCTGGAGACCCGTACCCTGGATATGCATATCCGGACCCTCCGGCAGAAGCTGGGAAATGCCGGCGGCCTGATTCAGACCGTCCGGAAGATCGGATACAAGCTGGCGGAGGAAAGCCATGAGCCGTAACCGGAAAACCTCCATTGAGGAGGTCATCAGCCACCGCCTTGTCTGGGTGGGACTGGTGGTGCTGGTTCTCACTGCATTGCTCACCATCCTTCTCTTCCGCAGCGGATATAACCGGCAGGTGAAGGAGGATATGTCCATCACTGCCCGGGTGCTGGCCGCTGCCCTGGAGGAGGGATGCGCTCCCGAAGAGCTGGCCTCTGTGGAGGAGGTCCGCCTTACCCTCATTGATCCAGACGGAACGGTGCTGTATGACAGCGCCAGCTCAGGGGAGGAAAACCATCTTTCCCGTCCCGAGGTCCAGCAGGCCCTGGAGACAGGGGAGGGATTCATCCAGCGCCAGAGCGATACAGTGGGATATAACACTACTTACTATGCCCTGGCCCTGGAAAACGGAGATATCCTCCGGCTGGCTTATCAGACCGCCAGCACCTACGCCATCTATGATAGCAGCTTCCCTGCCGTAATAGGGATCTGCCTGCTGATCATGGTGCTGGCCCTTTTCCTCAGCTCTGCCCTGAGCAAACGGATCGTCCGGCCCATGGAGGAGATGGCCCACCAGCTGGACACCCTTACAGAGGAGACCGTCCCTTACCGGGAACTGGAACCCTTTGCCCAGGCCATCCATCAGGATTACCTGCTCCGGAAGGAAAACGAGGAAATGCGGGCGGAGTTTACCGCCAATGTAAGCCATGAGCTGAAAACCCCCCTTACCAGCATCAGCGGATATGCGGAACTGCTGGAAAACGGGATGGCCGGCCCTGAGGCAGGGGCCCAGTTCGGCGGAAAGATACATAAGGAGGCCAGCCGGATGCTGGCCCTGGTGGAGGATATTCTCCAGCTGAGCAACCTGGACGGGAAGATTCCGGGAGACCCCACCGTGGTGCGGGAGTCCCTGGACCTGGCCGAACTGGCACAGGATACGGTCCAGCGGCTCACCTTCAATGCCCAGCGGGCCTATGTGACCATCCGGGTCCAGACCTCCGGGGCTCCGGTCATTGGCAGTCCCAAGCTGCTGGATGAGCTGGTGTATAACCTGGTGGATAACGCCATCCGGTATAACCGCCCCGGGGGAACGGTGAATGTTCAGACCGGAACCCTGGACGGGCACAGCTATTTCCAGGTGTCGGATACGGGAATCGGAATTCCCAAGGAGGAGCAGGGCCGGATCTTCGAGCGGTTCTATCGGGTGGATAAGAGCCGGAGCAAGGCCACCGGCGGCACCGGACTGGGCCTGGCCATTGTAAAGCATATTGCCGCTCTGCACCGGGCCAATATCACCCTCACCAGCCAGCTGGGCGAGGGCACCACCATCCGGGTCACCTTCTGAGAAAAAAAGATAAGGAAAAGGACTTGACAAACCTGTCTCCCTGTGGTAGACTGTATAAGCACTCAAGAGAGCGCTTATATATCGCGGGGTGGAGCAGTTGGTAGCTCGTCGGGCTCATAACCCGAAGGTCGTGTGGTTCAAGTCCCACCCCCGCAACCAATGAAAAACAGCCGTCCATTTTGGACGGCTGTTTTTTATTGCCTGTGGGTAGGGGTTGAGCCACGGGGTCTTAGGTCGTGAGACCGGCGAGCGGAGCTCGTGGGGCAAAAAATCCGACCGCCGCCAGTGGCGGATGCAGGGAGGATTTTTTGGCGCAGCGGTCGGCAAGGCCGAGGCGGCGCCGTCCGCCGAAGGCCGAGCCGGGCACCGCAAGAGGGAGCGGGCCTGTCCTTCTGTAGTGGCAACCTAAAATCATTTTAACTCCCACCCCCGCAACCAATAAAGAATCCCCGGTCCAATCGGACCGGGGATTTCTTTATTGTTATCAGGTGGGGAGGGGGACTTGAAGCTGGTAAGGAATGTGCCGTGAAGAAAACAGACCCAGAAACTGGTTTTGACCCAGTACTAAATTCCTTCCCAAAATCATTGCCGGTCTGTTTTGAATCACTGCAAAACAGGCTGAATAACCGTGCGAAAATACCGGTCCAACTCCTCCGGTGTATACGGTCTGTTTCCTTTCAGCCACCACAAGACCATCTCAACAAAACTGCCCGAAATGTGGTTTGCAAGGAAGTCCATCGGCAAATCCGGGTTTTTATCACCCCTATTACAATAAATTTGGACAGGAAAGCCGGACAGCCAGTCCGGCTTTCCCTCCATCTCGTGCCTAAGCTACAATG
>CALXBE010000026.1 GCA_944386495.1 uncultured Gemmiger sp.
CAAGCATTTGAGAAGAAATACAGGACTTATGAGGAGTTATAAAAAGATGATAAAAATACTTTTCGTGTGCCACGGCAACATTTGCAGAAGCCCCATGGCGGAGTTTATGATGAAGGACCTGGTGAAAAAAGAAGGGCTGGAGGACCGGTTCCTCATCGAATCGGCGGCGGTAAGCCGGGAGGAAATCGGAAACCCGGTATATCCCCCTGCCCGGGAGATGCTGGCCCGGCACGGAATCGGCTGTGCCGGTAAGCGGGCCCGGCAGATGACTGCCCGGGACTATGAGGAATATGATTTTCTCATTGCCATGGACCGGAGCAACCTGACCCGGATGGAACGCATCTGCGGCAGGGACACCCAGGGGAAAATTCATCTGATGATGGACTTTACTGACCGTCCGGGAGAGGTGGCCGACCCCTGGTATACCGGGGACTTTACCGCCACCTGGCGGGACCTGGAGGAAGGCTGCAGGGGATTGCTTGCCTATATACAGAATGAAAAATAAGGAAGGATGAGGGATAATTATGTTTCCTGAAATGAGAAGAAAAGCCCAGCAGCTGCCGGACGAGCAAGTCCGGGAATTGCTGGAAAAGGGGAGCGCCGGGGTGCTTTCCCTGGCAGGCCCCGAAGGCTACCCTTACGGGGTGCCCCTCAGCTACCTTTACCGGGAGGGGAAGCTGTATTTCCATTCCGCCGTACAGGGGGCCAAGGTGGAGGCCCTGAAGCAAGGGGACAAGGCCAGCTTCTGTGTCATTGCAGCCGACCAGGTGGACCCGGAAAAGTTCACCACCCACTACGCCAGTGTCATTGCCTTTGGACGGGTGCGGGTGCTGGAAGACCCGGAGCAGATTCAGCTGGCTATGGAGGCGCTGGGGAGAAAGTATTCCCCCGGATATGAAAAGGAAGCCAGGGTGGAGATTTGCCAGTCTGCGGGACACTTCCTGGTGCTGGAAATGGAAATTGAACATCTTACAGGGAAAAAGGCAAAATAAACCAGGAAAACCGTCCGGTCGCAAGACCGGGCGGTTTTGGTTTATCCTGCGCTGTTTTTCTTGCCAGGGGCAGAAGGGAAAGCTATAATAAAATGGAACAGTTCTTTTTTTAGAAAAAATTTTGCAGGGAATGCAATAAAAAGGCTTCTCCCTGCATTATACAGATGACAGGAGCGAATGGTTTTATGATGACCCTATTGGTTGCAATGGCAGCTCAGGCCCGTGAAGAACTCCAACCGGAGATTCTGGAACGGCTGATGGCCGGTCTGGCCGCCGGGGACCGGGATTCCCTGGCAGCACTCTACCACCGCACCCGGGCGGCGATATACGGACTGGCTCTCTCCTATCTGAAAAACGGCCACGACGCCCAGGATGTGACCCAGGACACCTTTGTCCGGGTCTGGGAAAAGGCACCCCAGTATCAATCCAAGGGAAAGCCTCTTTC
This sequence comes from uncultured Gemmiger sp., assembly GCA_944386495.1. Classification (GTDB taxonomy): domain Bacteria; phylum Bacillota; class Clostridia; order Oscillospirales; family Ruminococcaceae; genus CALXEN01. Next base: position 1,438 of record CALXBE010000026.1, read on the forward strand.
CTGGATTCTGGCCATTGCAAAGAACCTCTCCCTCATGAAGCTGCGGGAGCAGGGAAAACAGCAGGACCTGGAACCCCAGGAGTGGGAGAGCCTGGCCATAGACTCTCCGGATGTTACCTGGGAGGACCGGCAAATCCTCCAGGCAGCCCTCAACCGGCTGTCCCGGGAGGAGCAACAGGTGGTCATGCTTCACGCTGTGGCGGGAATGCGGCACAGGGAGATTGCTTCCCTGTTGGATATGCCCCTTCCCACCGTGCTGTCCAAATACCATAGAGCCCTGAAAAAACTGAACACTTCGCTGAAAGGAGATGAGGAACGGTGAAGGAACAGGAACTGAACCGCAGGCTGGCTCAGGCTGTTGAGCATGCCGCTCCCAATGAACTGGAATCCGTCCTCTCCCGCTGTGAAGAACGGAAAGGAACCGTGATTTATATGACAGAGAAAAAACATTTTGCAGTTTCCCGCAGGATGGTTTCCTGGGCCGCAGCTGCCTGCCTGGTTCTGACTCTGGGATTGGGCGTAGGATATTACCGCCTTACCAATACCGTGGCCTCGGTGATCTCCCTGGATGTAAACCCCAGTGTGGAACTTTCGGTCAACAATAAACAGAAGGTCCTGAAGGCTACCGCCATCAACCAGGACGGAGTTCAGATCCTGGAGGGAATGGACCTGGAAGGGACCCCTCTCAATGTGGCGCTCAATGCCATTGTGGGCTCCCTTTTGAAGAACGGATATGTGGATGAACTGGCCAACTCCATCCTGATTACGGTGGAGGATGATAATGCTGCCCGGGGCGCAGCCCTGGAAGAATCCCTGGCAGGGGAAGTGGATGCCATCCTTACCTCCGCCTCGGTAAACGGCGCTATCCTCTCCCAGACCGTCACCACCGGTCAGCAGGACCTGCAGGCCAAGGCAGACCAGTACGGTATCACCCTGGGCAAGGCTACCCTCATCCAGTCCATGGTGGACCAGAACAGCATGCTCTCCTTTGAGGAGCTGGCAGGACTGTCGGTCAACGAGCTGAACCTTCTGGCCTCCAACCCCCAGTACCAGCCCACCAACCTGACCTCCACCGGCACCGCCAGTGACGGAGCCTATATCGGGGTGGAAAAAGCCAAGCTGGCAGCATTCACCCATGCAGGCGTTTCCGCTGAGGATGTGACCATGGGCGAGGTGGACTTTGACTACGAGGATGGCCGGATGGTCTACGAGCTGGAATTCTACCTGAACGGGGTGGAGTATGAGTATGATGTGGATGCTTCCAACGGTGTGATCGTCAAGTACAGCCAGGATGGAAAGCAGCAGACCCAGCAGTCCGGTCAGACCGGTCAGCAGGGGCAGTCCCAGACCACCGCTCAGTCCGGCACTGACATTGGCCAGGAAGCCGCCAAGCAGGCAGCCCTCACCCATGCAGGGGTCACCGCCGACCAGGCAACCAACCTGGTGGTGGAAAAGGACTGGGACGACGGACGGCTGGAATACAAGGTGGATTTCTGGGTGGATAAGGTGGAATACGAGTACGAAATCGATGGAACCACCGGCGCTGTCCTCAAGAATGAGAAGGAGACCCACCAGAATGCAGCCACCCAGACCATTGGGGTGGAGCAGGCCAAGACTATTGCCCTTCAGGCGGCAGGGTATTCTGCGGACCAGGTGCGGGAACTGGAAGTCAGCTCTGAACTGGATGACCGGACCCCCCATTATGAGGTGAGCTTCAAGGCCGACGGAATGGAGTATGAGTACAAGATTCAGGCCCAGAATGGAACCATCCTCTCCCAGGAGAAAGATTGGGACTGATTCATAAAAGATAAAACACGCCCCCGAGCCGGCAGACAGTCCGGTTCGGGGGCGTGTTGTTGTCTGAAAAATTACTGGGAGGTTCGGGCGTCCTGACGGCGGAGCCGGATAAAGTAGAGGATGCAGAGGGTCAGGTTGAGGACGGCGGAAGCAGGAACAGCCAGACTGATCAGGAACATGCCGGTCTGGGGCAGTCTGCTGAGGAAGTAGGACAGGGGAATCCGGACCAGGAAGGAGACGGTCAGACCCTGAATCATAACAAAGGTGGTATGCTCCCGGCCGTTGAAATATCCCAGGAAGCAGAAGGTGATGGCGGACAGAAGATACTCAAAGGAACTGCCTTTCAGGTAATCGGCGGCTGCGGTGATGACCTGGGGGTCGCTGACAAAGAGGGAGGCCAGTCCCCGCCCTGCAAAGAAGGTGAGAAGGAACATGCAGAAGCCGAAGCAGAAGGAGATCCGCTGGGCGGCAATGAGTGCCTGGTCCGCGCGTTTCAGGTTTCCGGCACCCATGTTCTGGGCCACAAAGCTGGAAAGGGCGGACATAAAGGACATGGGAACAATGGCCAGGAATACAAAGAGCTTCTCAGAGATGCCCACTCCTGCGGAAGCAGCCACGCCCAGGGTGTTGATGATGGCGGTGATGATCAGGAAGGACAGGTTGGTGAGGAAATCCTGAAGAGCAATGGGGGAACCTACCTGTAAAATCTTGGTGATGTTCCGGCTCTTTTCCCGCCAGTGGTCCATAACGGTGAAGGGAAGGGGATGGCGGCGGAGATACCCCAGGGAGAAGAAAACGCTTACAGCCTGGGCAAAGACGGTTGCCAGGGCGGCACCGGAAGCGTTCATTCGGAACCCGCCCACCAGAACCAGGTCCAGCACCACATTGACAATGCAGGCAATCAGAACGAAGAGGAAGGGGGAACGGGAGTTGCCGATTCCCCGGAAGATACCGCTGATGCCGTTATAGGCGGTAATAAAGACGATGCCTGCGGAGCAGATTCGGACATACCGGATGGTTTCTGCCATGGCGGCCTGAGGAACATTGAGAAAGACTGCAATCTGGGGTGCAAAGCAGAGCATAAGAACGGTGAGCAGGCAGGCCACCACCGTGAACAGCTTGATTTGGCAGACTACCAGCTGCCCGGCGTTCCGCTTGTCTCCGGCGCCGATAGACTTGCCCAAAAGCACCGTGACTCCCATGGTCAGGCCGGTGATAAGGCAGGTGAGCACCTGCATAACCTGGCTGCCTGTGGCTACGGCAGAGGCACTTTCGGTGGGGGAGAACTGTCCTACCACTGCCAGGTCCACCCCGCCGTAAAAGGCCTGCAAAAAGAGGGAGAGCATAAGGGGAAAGGCGAAGCGAAGAAGAGGGGGAAGAATGGGGCCGGATAAGAAGTTGCCCGCTTGTGAAGTTCTGGGTTTGTTTTCCATAAGTCTTGACAATCCTTTCCGCCGGATAAAACACCCGGACAAAATAAAATCGCCAACAAGTATACACTTGTTAGCGATAATGTATCAAACGAGTGCTATTGCACTGCCCATTAGTCTACATGATTCCCTTTAAAATGTCAAGGGGGTAAAAATAAACATATAAATGTTGAAGTGCGGTAAAAAGAAAAAACCGGACGGTCTAGTGACCATCCGGTTTTGGTGCGCTGAAAGGGACTCGAACCCCTGACCTTCTGATTCGTAGTCAGACACTCTATCCAGCTGAGCTACCAGCGCATGCCCTGAAAGCAAGATATATTCTACCATCCAAATTGCTAATTGTCAAGGCGTTTTTGAAAAAAGTTTTTCAATCTTCCAATTTTAAATCATTTTCCCTGATCCATCCCATTTTTCGCAGGAGATTTCCCCCAAAAGCGCAGAGAATAGCGGGAAGAACAAAGCAAATCAGAACAAGTCCTGCCCAGTCAAAGGGAGTAATGGCGGCTTTGGTCCCGGCGGCTACATCCGCTACCCACCCGGTGTATACTCCGATCTGACCTACCAGGCCGCAGGTTCCCATGCCGCTGCTGACCGGGGAACCGTTCATTTCCAGGTGGAACAAGCAGGTGGCCAGGGGCCCGGTGATGGCGCTGGCCAGGATGGGGGGGATCCAGATCCTGGGATTCCGGACAATGTTTCCCATCTGGAGCATGCTGGTTCCCAGACCCTGGCTCACCAGACCGCCGATTCGGTTTTCCCGCCAGCTCATAACCGCAAAGCCCACCATCTGGGCACAGCAGCCAGCCACGGCGGCGCCTCCCGCCAGACCGGTCAATCCCAGGGCGGCGCAGATGGCGGCGCTGGAAATGGGAAGGGTAAGGAAAATCCCTACCAGTACGCTGACCAGAATCCCCATCCAGAAGGGCTGCAGCTCGGTGGCCCACATGATCAGCTGACCCAGCCAGCTGGCGGCAGCTCCGATCTGGGGAGCGCAGAGGCTGGCCAGCCCCACCCCGGACAGAATGGTGACCAGGGGAGTCACCAGAATATCCACCTTGGTTTCCTTGCTCACCAGCTTGCCCAGCTCGGCGGCAACCACCGTTACCACCAGCACGGCCAGAGGTCCCCCTGCGCCGCCCAGGGAGTTAGCGGCGCTGCCCACCGTAATCAGGCTGAACAGGACCAGGGGCGGGCAGTGGAGGGCATAACCAATGCTTACCGCCATGGCGGGACCAGCCATGGCGTTGGCGTAGTCTCCCACCGTTACCAGGGCTTCCAGACCCAGCTGCTGGCCCAGGGTTTTGATGATGGTTCCAATCAGCAGGCTGGCAAAAAGTCCCTGGGCCATAGCCCCCAGAGCATCCACCCCGTACCGTTTCCCGCTGATTTCAATGTCTTTCCGTTTTAAAAAACTTTTAAATCCTTCCATGGATTTTGGCTCCTTTTCTTAAAGTGACAACAGGGATTATTATACTATACAGGTGTCAAGACAGCAAGGCCTTTTTGGAAATTTTCTCCCTCAAAGGGGGTTATCCGTTGCCAAAAAAGGGAAACAGGAGTAAACTGGACTTATAAAGTTTATCCGTAAGGAGTGTCCCCGAACCATGATTCAGAAGCACCAGACAACCATCACCCCCTTTGGGCTTTCCCGCACCCTTCATATCTACCTGCCCGACGACTGGGAGACCAGTGGGCGGAGATATCCGGTGCTGTATATGTTCGACGGCCATAACCTGTTCTTTGACCAGGATGCCACCTACGGCAAGTGCTGGGGCCTGAAAGATTACCTGGACCGGACCCATACCCAGATCATTGTGGTGGGGGTAGAGTGCAACCACGAGGGAAACAACCGGCTCAGCGAGTACTGCCCCTATGATGTCCCGGACGACTGGTGGGGCGGCTTTGACGGCCGCGGCACCCAGTATATGGACTGGCTGGTAGGGGAGCTGAAACCCCAGGTGGACCAGTATTTTCCCACCCTTCCCGACCGGAGCCACACCCTCATTGGGGGAAGCAGCATGGGCGGGCTCATGAGCCTGTATGCTCTGGGCTGCTATAACCATGTGTTCAGCCGGGGGGCCTGTCTCAGTCCCAGTGTCCGGCTCTGTTATCCCCAGCTTTGGGCAGACCTGGAAAAGTCCTCTGTGGACCCGGATACCCGCGCCTACATCAGCTGGGGCAGCGAGGAAGTGCGGGACAAACAGGCCCTGGCCAAGGCTTCGGCGGACAACCTGGCCCTGTCCCATCTTATGAGCCAAAAGGGGGCAGATGTTTACCCCTACCTGAACCTGGGCGGCGGCCACAACGAAGCCAGCTGGGAGCGGGAAATCCCCCTCTTTATGGAATATCTCATGGAGTGGAACTGATATGCCCAGAATTGAAAAAAGTGCCAAAAACCGGGAACCGGTAGCCCGGGACCGGAGAATCACCGCAGCGGTGGCCTACACCGGCATAGGTTTGATTTATACCTACCTGAAGCGGGGGAGGGACCCCTTTATCCTTCTTCACCTGAACCAGGCCTTTGGAATCGTGGTGCTTTGGGTAGCCATGGCGGTGCTGGGCCAGTGGGAAGAATTCTCCCTTTGGACCGGATATGCCAGCCTGGTGCTGGATATTCTGGCCCTGGCCGGGATGGTATGCGCTTTCCGGGGATGGCGGGAACCCATCCCCTTCTTAGGAAAAATTCGGATTTTGAAGCCGCAGGAGGAATAAAAATGAGTAAAGCAGTTGTGTTTTTTGCAGACGGAATGGAAGAGTGTGAGGCTCTGCTGGTAGTGGACCTGCTCCGCCGGGGCGGGGTGGAAGTGACCACCGCTTCTGTCATGGAGGACCGGCAGATTATGTCCAGCCATAAAGTGCCTGTTCTGGCAGATGCCCTGGCCGGGGAGCTGGATTATACTCAGGTGGACCTGGTGGTATATCCCGGCGGAATTCCCGGCAGCAATCACCTGGCAGAGAGCCAGACAGCTACCCAGGCTGCCCGGGACTTTGCCGCCCAGGGCAAGTATGTGGGGGCAGTCTGCGCCGCTCCTGCCGTAGTGCTGGCACCCCTGGGGGTGCTGGAAGGAAAGCAGGCAACCAGCTATCCCTCCTTCCAGGACCAGCTGACCGGAGCCGTAAAGAAAGACCAGCCGGTGGCTGTGGACGGCAAAATCATCACCGGCCGTGCCCTGGGAGCAGGTATCCCCTTTGCCCTGGAGCTGCTGGCAGCTCTGGAAGGCCGGGAGACTGCCCGGAAGGTGGCCCAGGCCATTGTATATGACTGGGAGTAAAAGCGGATGAAGTTTGCAATCTTTGATATGGACGGCACCCTCACCGAGAGCATGGGCGTGTGGGAAGATGCCCCTGGGGCAGTGCTGGGCCGTCATGGTCTTACCCCAAAGCCTGACCTGCGCCCCCGAATCATTGAAATGACCCAGGAGGACGGATGCCGGCTGATTCTGGAAGAGTACGGCCTGAAAATGACCCTGCCCCAGCTGGTGGAGGAATACTACCAGGTGGTGGAGGAACTGTATGAGCAGGTCCCCCTGAAACCGGGGGTAAAAAAGGCCCTGGAGGAAATGCACCGGGCCGGGGTCAGGATGGCGGTGGCCAGCAGCACCCGGGCCGCCACGGTGGAAAAGGTGCTGACCCGGCTGGGGATCCGTCCCTGGTTTGAGGGGGTGTCCAGCTGCCGGGACGGCCAGGGCAAGAAGGCCGGACCCTTCGTCTACCAGGAGGCAGCCAAAGCCCTGGGAGCGGATGATCCCGAAGAAGTCCGGGTGTTTGAGGATGCCTATCATGCAGTTCTCAGCGCCAAGAAGGGCGGTTTCCCGGTGACGGGGGTGTATGACCGGTTCTGTGTGGTGGACCCTGAAACCATGGCCGCAGCCTGCGACCGGTATATGAACAGCTGGGAGGAATTCCGGCTGGAGGATTATTGAGAAACGAGGAAAGCGAAAATGTACGGCGGAAAGATCAAGTATCAGTACGGAGATAAAATGATTCCGGTGCGGGAGCTGTTGCTCCGTGCCTTTATGACCGGCTGGAAGGTGTCGGGCAGCGACCTGACCCAGGAGGAGTACCTGACCAGCAGTATCAATGTAATTGAGACCATGCAGCTGGAACCGGAGAGCATTTACTGCGAGGAAGGCCAGGGACTGCTGGACGATGAACTGGACCATCTGGAGGATATGCTCCGGGCGGACGGTGTCTGGGTTTACTACGGCGTGGGAGAGGAAAACTTCTTCCTGCTCCAGTGGATGCCGGACGAGGCTACCGCCCAGGCAAAACTGGCCCAGCTGGCCCAGGACGACCCTCAGGCTCTCAGCTTTGCGGTGGACCTGACCCTGGTTCCCGACTGCGAGAAACTGGGCTGATAACTTAAAACAAGAGCCGCCTGTCCTTTGACAGGCGGCTCTTTTGTGACCGAGTATATTATTCGGCTTTTACTTGTATCCACTGGACATAGGCCCATTGGCGGTTTTCGGTGTCTACTGTGTGGTCATCAATGGGCGTTCCACACTCCTGATACAGATAAAAATCAGGGATACTGTCCAGCTCGGCAATGGCATACATTTTACATCCTTCAAGACCGGTTCCATTGGCCTGTTCCTCGGTCAGTTCGCCTAAATAGGTATACCCTTCCGGCAGTTCATCCACGGGCATATAGGGAGCAACATATTCTTGGCCGTACATATCAATGGTCGGCGGCAAGTCTCCGGTTTTGGGGTCTGACTGATTATCACAACCGGAAATAACCGCCATCATAATAAGCGAAAGAAGGACAAATATAATTTTTTTCATATAACCACCTTCCTTTGTGGGCAGAGTTGACCTGTTTACTGTATGTGACTGGAGGAAATTCTACAAGAGAGACAAAGAAAGTTATTTTTTGCTCAAGAAATCTAAAATCAAACAAGTGCAGACAGCAATTACCAAACCAATGATTAAAGTACAAAAACCGAGTGCCCGAATCACCAAATCGTCGGCAATAAAAGGGAAGAAGTCAAACATGGCGCCCATATAGAATAAAGCAATAACGCCTATCCCGATACCGATAATTATAGAAATTTTATTGTTTTCCATATTGACCGCCTCCTTTAACATCTTAAAACGATTCTAACATATGTGCACCGTCAATTCTACCTGTATTTTTTAAACAAAACCGAGGGCCGTCATAGCTTGTGACAGCCCTCGGCTATAATTCGATTTCGGGAAAATTGGTCAACGGTTTCGGTGAAGGGCGTTACAGCCTCCGTTCCAGGGTCTTGGCCAGAAGCAGGGCGGCGATTCCCTTGCAGAAATCGGGGATGATGAAGGGGATAACGCACCAGGCCAGGCTGGTGGAAAGGTTGTTTCCGCTGAGATACATGAACCAGGCGGTGCCGAAGGCGTAGCAGACCACCAGGGAAACAGCGATTCCGGCCAGCCGTACCGGCCAGGCAGGGGAGAGGCGGCAGAACCAGCTGAGGATGAAAGCCATAATGGGAAAGGCCAGAAGGTAACCTCCCGTTACCCCCAGCAGGACCTGGGGTCCGCTGAGAAACCCGCTGAAAACCGGCAGGCCCAGACAGCCGATGGCCAGGTAGACCAGCTGGGCGGCAAAAGCCCAGCCGGGGGAGAGAATGGCTCCCGCAAAAAAGGCGGCAAACACGCCCAAGGTCAGGCTGATGGGGCCGATGGCAATGCTCCAGGGGGAGATAACAGCGGCCAGGGCTGCGGCCAGAGCGGTGAGAACCATTTGACGGGTACGGGTGCGGGAGGTGGACATAAGAGGGATTCTCCTTTCAGAATTAACGGTCCAAGGGTGCAGGACGGATGGAAACTTCCCCGTAGCCCAGGGCGGTGATGCTGCCGTCCTGGAGCCGGATGACCAGCTGGCCCTGATCGTCAATGGAAAGGGCCTGGGCAATGTAGGGCTTCCGGCCGGCGGCCTGGACCGTGACCCAGTGTCCCGGCACAAAGCAGGCGGCCCGGTATTCTTCCAGATAATCGAAGGTGGGGCACATATCCAGCAGCCGGGAGGCCACTGCCGCCGCCAGGGCGGCCCGGCTCACAGGGCTGTGGCCGGAGGGAAAAAGGCTGGTGGCAATCTGACTTACCTGTGGCCCGAACTCCTGGGGGCGGGTGGAAATGTTGATCCCGATTCCCGGAATCACATAATCCAGCTGCCCGTTTTCAAAGTTGGTGGCGGCTTCGGTGAGAATGCCGCACACCTTTTTCCCCTGGTAGTACAGGTCATTGACCCATTTGATGTCCAGCTCTTTTCCGCACAGGTCCTTCACCCCACGGCGTACCGCCACGGCAGCGCTGCCGGTGACAGCCACCGCCTGGCTGGCAGCCAGGGCAGGGCGGAGAAGCAGGCTGAAATAAACACCTCCGGGAGGGCTTACGAACTGACGGCCCCGGCGGCCCTTTCCGGCGGTCTGCTCTCCGGCCACCACCAGGGTGCCGTGGGGGGCTCCCTGGGCAGCCAGCTGCTTGAGGACCTCGTTGGTGCTTCCTACGCTGGGATAGACCAGTACCTGGGGAAAGGGGCACTCCCCGGGAAAGAAGGCACGGATGGCCTGGGGGGTCAGGGCATCGCTGCCTTCCTCCAGCCGGTATCCCCGGCGGGGAATGGCGGTAATCTGCCAGCCTTCCTCTTTCAGGGCTGCGGCGGCCTTATTCACCGCCGCCCGACTTACCCCCAGCTGCTGGGCCAGAGCCTGCCCGGAACAGTCTTCTCCCGGATGGGCCAACAGCCAGTCCAGCAAAGTTTCCTTGGTAGTTCCCATGGTATCACCTCTTTTTATAATGGTCAACTTGAATGTTTGTTTTAGGTTTACAATTGGATTGCAAAAAAGCCCTCCCTCCCGGGAGGGCCAATGGCTTTTTACCGCAGCTCGATGGTGTACTCGAAACCGTACTGAGCCTGAAGCTCCTTTACAGCGGGCTCGCAGTCCTCAATAAAGGTGGGAGCGTAGACGGAAGCGCCGTTGTGGGCCTTCTTGTAATCCTCTACGATCTGGTTCAGCTTCTCCCAGGCTTCGTCGTTCTTGGGGTTGTTGGCGTCGGGGAAGCTGATGACAAACTCACGATGTTTGGGAATGCGTGCTTTCATAGTTGATTCTCCTTGTTTTTCATTCCAGACCGAACACCCGGCGGGCGTTGGCATGGGTGATATGGCAGATTTCCTGAGGATCCATCTGGCGGAGTTCTCCCAGGAAAGCGGCAACGTGGGCGATTAGGCTGCTGTCGCACCGCTGGCCCCGGCAGGGAACAGGGGCCATGTAGGGGCAGTCGGTTTCCAACAGCAGTTTGTCCAGGGGAACGGCAGCAGCGGCTTTCACCGCCCGCTTGGCCCCCTGGAAGGTGAGGGCTCCCCCAAAACCAATATACATTCCCTGTTGGGTCAGCCAGGCAGCATCCTCGGCGCTGCCGCTGAAACAGTGAAGGATTCCCTTGGGTTTGTATTTCCGGATCAGCTCATAGACTTCTCCGTGGGCCTGCCGGTCGTGGATGATGACCGGTTTATCCAGTTCCCGGGCCAGCCGAAGCTGAGCCTCGAACAGGTCATACTGGGACTGGGCGGGAATGTCCCAGTGGTGGTCCAGGCCGATCTCTCCCACCGCCACCACCTTGGGGTGGGCAAAGAGGGGTTCCATATCCCGCAGCTCGGCTTTCCAGTCCCCGTGGTATCGGGTGACGGTGGGGGCATCCTCCTCCACCAGGCTTTCCGGGTGGATGCCCACCGCTGCCCAGATGTAGGGGTAGGCTTCCGCCAGTTCCAGACAGGCAGGAGCGTCCCCGCTGTGGGTGGCGCATTGGCAAATCCCCACCACCCCTTTCTGGGGAAGGGAGTCCAGCAGTTCCTTCCGGTCAGAGTCAAACTGCCGGGAGGCGTAGTGGGCGTGGGTGTCGAAGATTTCGGTCAGCATGCTTGTTTCTCCTTGACCGGGGCGGGCCGGTTGACCAGCCAGATCCCCACTCCTACCAGAGCCAGAGCTACCAGATAGTTCCACTCAAAGAGGGGTTCCCCGTTGAGCAGGGCGCTGAGGAGCACGTTCACAATGGGAATAATGAGGCCGAACATAATGATCCGGCTGACCGGATTGTTTTTCATGAGCAGCTGCCAGATCCAGAAACCGATTCCCGACACAAGGGCCAGGTAGAGCAGTACCGGCAGGGCAGCGGGGGACTGGGGAGTCAGGCTGCCACCCATAGCCAGACCAATGAGGAGCATGACCAAACCACCCACAGCCAGATTGATAGAACATACGCTGAAGCTGTTGGCCATCTTTCCCAGAGATTTGTTCATGGGGCCGCTGGCTGCCATAATGAAACTGGCCGCCAGCATGGCAAAGATACCGAAGGCGCTGCCGCTGCCGTGGTCTCCCAGAGTGACCACCAGAACACCGGCAAAACCCAGCAGGCATCCCAGCGCTTTTGGAAGGGTCATCCGATCTGCCTGACCGTAGATAAAGTGGGCCAGAATAACTCCCATAAAGCTCTGGGTGCTGTTAAGGATTCCTCCCATGCTGCCGGTCAACAGGGCCACGGCGGAGTAGTAGAACGTGTACTGGAGAGTAGTCATCCAGAGACCCAGACCAATGGAACCAACCAGGGCCTTCCCCTTGGGAAGGGGGAGAAGATGGCCCTGAATCAGGCTGCCCAGCAGGAAGACCAGAAAACCTCCCATCATAAACCGTACTCCCGCAAAACACATAATGCTGGCAGTGTCAGTGGTCTCGATGGAGAAAAGGCGGTAACCCATCTTGATGAAGGGAAAAGCGGTCCCCCAGAGAGCGTTGCAGAAAATCCCCATCCCCACGGCCACCGAGGGAATGGCAAACCATTGGTCAAGCTTGGAAGAATTCATGGAGCGGCCTCCTTAGTGGATAGCAGCCCCGGGCAGGGCGTCCTGGGGATAGAAGGCAATGGTGCAGCCGCCGTCAGCGGTATCTGCAGCGATGATCATGCCCTCGCTTACATACTTGCCCTTCATCATGGGACGGGGAGCCAGGTTGGCCACAATGCTTACCTTCTTGCCCACCAGATCCTGGGGCTTGTACCACTTGGCAATGCCGGAGAGGATGGTCCGGTCCCGCTCTCCGTCAAAGACGGTGAGCTTGAGGAGCTTCTTGCTCTCGGGAATGTTCTCACATTCCTTGATGAGGGCTACCCGCATTTCCACTTTGGCAAAGTCGTCAAAGGCAATTTCGGGCAGATGCTCCAGGGCCTGGGTCTCCTGGGCGGGAGCCTGGGCAGCCTCCTTGGCGGCGGCTTCTGCGGCGGCAGCGGCCTTCCGGGCCTCGTCCTGGGCAGCCAGCTCAGCCAGCTCCTTCTTCACATCAATGCGGGGGAAGAGAGCCTCGCCCTTGGAAACGGTGTAGGAAGTGACCTTGCCGTATTCCAGGTCGGCAAAATCCAGATGGTCGGGGTCCAGACCCAGCTGGGCAGCCATCTTGGGAGCAGTGTCGGGCAGGTAAGCGCTCAGGAGAATGGCGGAGATACGCAGGGTCTCGCAGAGGTTGTAGAGGACCATTTCCAGCCGGGCCTTCTGGCTCTCGTCCTTGGCCAGGGTCCAGGGAGCGGTCTCGTCAATATACTTGTTGGCACGCTGGATGCCCCGGAAGATTTCCTGAAGGGCCTGGGGGATGAGCAGGTCATCCATGGCCTTGGTCACATTGCCGGGAATCTCCTTGAGAACGGCAACGAGTTGGTCGTCAAACTCTCCGGCCTGACCGTTGGCGGTGACAGTGCCGCCAAAGTATTTCTCGCACATGGCCACGGTACGGCTGAGCAGGTTGCCCAGGTCGTTGGCCAGGTCTACATTGATACGGTTGATGAGGGCTTCATTGGTGAAGCTGCCGTCGTTGCCGAAGGGAACTTCCCGGAGCAGGAAGTACCGGATGGCATCAACCCCGTACCGGTCACAGAGGACCACAGGGTCGACCACATTGCCCACGCTCTTGCTCATCTTGCCGCCGTTGAGGAGGAGCCAGCCGTGGCCGAACACCCGCTCGGGGAGGGGCAGACCCATGGCCATCAGCATGGCGGGCCAGAGGATGGTGTGGAACCGGAGAATCTCCTTGCCTACCATGTGAACGCTGGCAGGCCAGAAGGTCTCATAGTCGTTGTACTTCTCGTTCTTGTAGCCCAGGGCAGAGATATAGTTGGTGAGAGCGTCCATCCAGACATACATGGTGTGCTTGGGGTCAAAGGGAACGGGAATGCCCCAGGGCACAGTGGTCCGGGACACACAGGTGTCCTGGAGGCCCTGCTTGATAAAGGCAATCATCTCGTTCTTCCGGGCCTCGGGCTGGATGAACTGGGGATTCTCTTCGTACAGCTTGAGGAGCCGGTCAGCGTACTTGCCGGTGCGGAAGAAGTAGGCTTCCTCGTGGGCTTCGTATACATCCCGGTGGCACTCGGGGCACTTGCCGTTCTCGTCCAGCTGACTGTCGGTCCAGAAGCTCTCGCAGGGCTTGCAGTAGTGGCCGACATACTGACCCTTGTAAATGTCTCCCTGCTCATACAGCTGGGTGAACAGCTTCTGGCAGCTCTCCATGTGGTAGTCATCGGTGGTGCGGATGAACCGGTCATAACTGACATTCATGGTTTTCCACAGGTCCTTGACGGTGGCCACGATTTCGTCCACATACTCCTGGGGAGTAACTCCCTTGGCGGCGGCCTTGTCCTGAATCTTCTGACCGTGCTCGTCGGTTCCGGTCAGGAACATGACCTGGTAGCCCTGCTTGCGCTTGAACCGGGCCAGAGCATCACAGGCCACGGTGGTGTAGCTGTGGCCGATGTGGAGCTTGTCGCTGGGGTAGTAGATGGGGGTGGTAATGTAATACTTCTTGTTTTCCATATCCTCTATTTCCTTTCCGTGATTCTGGAATGGTCAAAAACCAATGGGTTCCTTGCCGCAGGCCCGGATGGTCTCCCGGGCCAGGACCTCGCTGCTGTCAATGAAGAAATCGTCCAGGCCGTAGTCCCGTTTGATAAGGCTCAGCTCGGTGCAGCCCAGCACCGCCCGCTGACAGCCCTGGTTCCGCAGACTCTGGGCAATTCTGTGAAAAGCATCCAGGTCCACCTTCCGGCCCGGTTTGATCTGGCCGTAGATAATTTCCATCAGAGCTTCCTGGTCCTTCTCATCCGGCAGGGCATAGTCCAGCCCGGCGGCCCGGCAGGCCCGTTGATAGGTGTGGCTGGCCACGGTGCCGCTGGTGGCAAGGATTCCAAGCCGGGTGCAGCCCTGGGCTTTGGCCTGGGCTACCGTCAGTTCCACCATGTTCAGCACCGGAACGGTCAGGCTCCGGGCAAGCCGGTCATAAAAATAATGGGCAGTGTTGCAGGGAATGGCAATCATAGTTGCCCCGTACCGCACCAGGTTCTGGGCGTCCTGCTCCATAATGGTGAAGGGGTCCTCCCGGCTCTGGTTCAGGATGTAGGCGGTCCGGTCAGGGGTGGAAGCCCGCCCGCTGAGGACTACATCCAGATGATCCTGATCCCGGCCTGCGGGGGTGTGCTCAATGAGCATTTGGTAAAAATATACCCCTGCCATGGGGCCCAGACCCCCCAGGATTCCCACTACAGGATGCCGGTATTCCAACAAAAACCACTCCCTTCCCACAATACCATATATACACTACATTATAGAACAAAGCGCTCTAAAGTGCAAGGAAAAGGAAAGGGAAACCAAATGTGAAAAGTTTTATAAATAAGGTGTAGCCACAAACCGAGGCTACTTACAACAAAAGGTCATCAGAATCAAAAAAAGGTGACCCAAAAAATGAAAAGGAAGGTATCAAACAATGAAATGTCATGTTGTAGGTGTAGAGCGGCGGACTGGACAGTTTAGTCCTAAGGACAAACCGGGTCAGACCATCAATTTCGATAATTTCGTTCTTCATGCTGTCTGCAATGACCGGAAGGTCAGTGGTCAGGCTGTCACCACTATCAAGATGAAGGCCAATGAAGCCAGTGAACTCATTGCCGAGGTTGGCGGTGACCCTGATAAGCTGGCTGGCCATCTCATTGACTTTGACTTTGACCGCTTTGGCAAGGTTATGAACTTCGAGATTATCAAGTAATGAGGGCCCCGACACAGAACGCCCAACCACCACCAATTAAAGGCCGGGCGGTTGCTCGGCCTTTGTCAGTCTAAAGGCTGACACTCCTAAGGCGCTATGTCCTTAGGAGTGTCAGTGTCAGTGTCAAAAAAAAGAGGTGAAAAGGTTGGACGGAAAACCAGTACCAAAGATTCGCTCTCGGCAATGTATGTTTGTTTTGTACCCTGAAAGTCAATGCAAGGAAATTGAGTATGTTCAAACGCATTTCCCTTGTGCATGGGCTTTGCATGACAAAGATATTTATTCTCAGAGCGATTATAATAAAAGGCTTCAAAAGGATGGTGTAGCACCAAATTTCAAGCCTGGAGATTTGAAAAAACCTCATGTTCATTTCGTTTGTCAATTCCCTAATGCTCGGTATTTTAGTGGTATTGCAAAAGAAATTGGCGTACCTGTGAATACGATTCGTAAAGTCAACAATCTCTATAAAGCATATGTTTACCTTTGGCACATGCTTGACCCTGATAAATATCAGTATTCAAAAGATATTGTTGGAACCCATGAGTTTGACGAACCTAGTGAACATGCTGGGATGTCAGCTTTAGAGGATGATCAAGTTCAGATTTTGCTTGATATGCCTGATTTTCAGTCATTCCATGAAATGGCCCGGTGGGCTTATGAGGAAGGCTGTTGGGCAGCTTTCAAAAAGTCTTATTCTATGTGGCGTGATATCTATTTAGAGAGGTCAAGAGATAAGGCTTTCAAAAATGTTCCTAAAGGTGACCCCAAACCTATTCCCGGTTGTATGATTGTCTCCGGTGAGAAATGTCCTTTTTGAATATACACATTCAAAACAATTTTTTGTGTCCTGCTTTGGACAAAAAACTGGCTCACCCTCATTCGAGGATAGCAAATAAATTGGAGGTAGAAAATAATGGAGGAAACTACTGCTATGGATACTGTTATTGCTGCTATGGCTGATGTGTTCGAACTGGTTGGCACTTGTGTCACCGAGATTACTGGTCAGCCCATCCTGCTGTTCTGTCTGGCTGCTGGTATTGTGCCTATCGGCATTTCCATTTTCCGTCAGCTCAAGAAAGCTGCGCGCGGTTAAGTGCAGGGGAAATTGCCCCGCCCCATGTCGGGGCGGGGCAATTTTTTATTTCATGTTTTTGTATTCTTCCGGTTGGCCCACATAAGTAAATACCTCTTGTAATTGGTCAATCATGTTTAGTTTCGTTTTAATTATTGCGATTGTTTCCTTGTTTAGTTCTGGATTCCATTCTTTTTTCAGTAAAAGCAAACCTCGGTAGTAATTTTCAGTTCTCATCATGCACTCTCTAAAGAGGTTTATTTCATCATCTGTTAACCAAAATTCGTGTTTACCTTTTTCTGGAAGTTGCTTCTTTTTGTTGAACATGATATCACATCCCTTTGTTTTTGCTTTCATTATATCGTTATGTTTCTCAATTATCAAGAATTGAAATTAGGGGAGTTTGATGTGAAAAAAATAATTTCTTTTATTCTCATGATCTCTTTGGCCTTGGCGTTTTCTGTGAATTCTTTTGCAGCTGGTTACACTATTGATTTCTTTTACAACTCCATTTTTGATTGGGATGTTATTGTCTCTCAAAAAGACTGGGTAGCTGGCGGTGGTAGTTCGTTTGGTGGTGGTGCTGGTCGTCGTTTTTATACTGGCGGAAATGGTGACTTTCGGTATGGTAATTCAGGTGCTACCTCTTCAGGAGCGACTAATAGTTATTCTTTCAATAGTGGTACTACTACTTCTTATCAAGTTATAAAAAACGAGAATAACTATACCTCTAATTATTGGTATAACCCGGTTACTAATAACTATACCACAATCAATAATATCAAGTATTCCCCCACTTATAACACCTACAATATTACTAATAACGAGTATAACGCTTATATTACAAACAATTATACTTATTATAGCTATTATATTGTGGATTCTGATTCTCAGTCCTATTACTACGAAATCTATTATCAACTTCCCGATGGGCGTAATAGTTATGACTTGAGTGCAGAAGATGTTTGGGGAGAATATTTTATTTATGATGTTACAAATTATGATTATGTTGTAGAAGATGACGGAAAGACTTTAGCACTTTTTCATTTCGATGGAGATTTGAAAGACAGTAGTGCTAATAATTGTCAGGCAGCTTATGAGGGTAACACTGCTAGTTATACTTTTGTTGATAGTGACTTTGGTAGTGCTCTTAAGATGTCTGATAATGACCTTAAGTTAAATATTACCCTCCCTGAAAGTTTAGACGGGGATTTTACTATTGAAGGTCGGGCGAAATTTTCTGCTGTCAGTCCTGGTGAGCTTATTCCTCCTGTAGATCATTGTCCTGATGGCAATTATTTGTATACGCTTTCTTTTGATAGTGGCGATGAGATGAATGCGTGGGTAAAAGCTAATTTAGGTGAAGGTAGTTGGCATTTTCGGGAAGGCAATTCTCCTACAGATTATTGGATGAGTTATGATTATACAAGCTATGCTAGGGCTGCTTGTTATCATTATGACCTTAATAATATTAGTTCTTTTTTGAAAACTGATAACTGGAAATTCTGGCTTCCTAATGAAATATCTTATGATACGATTGCCTATGATTACTTGACTAACTACCAAAAGGACTGGAATGGTGCGCAAGAATTGCCTAATGGCACATTTAAACTCACTTTTAATAAGGGTTATCGGAAAGAAGTTGAGACAAGTATAACGGACGAAATTCCTAACGGTTGCGAATATACTTTGCCTTCTGATTATTTCAGTTTTGCGTTTGTTCGTAGTGGTGACACACTTACATATTATCAAAATGGTAAAGTGCAAGGTACTTGGACAAATTCTGATGATTTTGGCAATGTAATTTCGCTTTATATTGATTCTTCTCAGGTTGCATATTGGGATGAACTTCGTGTTACTAATGAAGCCCTTTATACCGATGACTATGTTCCTAGTTCCCAGCCTTGGGATACCAATAAAGTTTTTGTTTTACCTGAAACAGGTACTGAAAATCAGATAGCTATTAAGTCTAATCAAGAGCCTGGAACCCTTCGGGTTGGCGGTGCTAGACCTACATTTCCTTCTGATGGTGATGTTTATGTTTCTTTGGTAAATGACCGTGTTGTTGATGTTCAGCAGTATCAAACTAATGCTTGGGTTTCGGTTGGTGCAAGTATTTGGTATGGCGGTAAATGGAACTCGTTTATCGGATGGGATTGTAGTCAATATGAGATTGAGGAACCGGGTGAAGTTACTCCCTCTCCTTCTCCTGATCCTGGCGGTGATGGAGATGGTTCTGGTTCTGGTGGGTCTGGTGGTTCTGGTATATTTGATGGTGTTCTTTCTGAACTTTTTGGCTCACTAGTAGGGTTTATAGGAGGTATTTTTTCAGGTCTATTAAATCTCCTTGTTTCTCTGGTCGGCTGGGTTGTTTGGTTAGTAAAACTGAGTACTGTTTTGCTGCCTTTTCTTCCTCCTGGAGCGTTTGCTATTTTGGCAGGAGGAGCCGTTGTCATTGTTATTTTGGCAATAATTAAATTTATTACGGGGTTGTTTTAAATGAATAAAAGAATTCTTATGTTGGCTCTTTTTGTATTTGCTTCCTTTTCATTCTGTATTCCGTCTTTTGCTGAGGAGGTTGAGCCTACTCCTACTCCCGATTTCTCTATGGAGATTGGTCAGGATATGACAGAAGCCTGGAATACATATGGGGGACAGCTTTCTGATGGTTTGGACGGTGCAAAAAATGATGTATCGGAATTGCTTTCACCTAATTTCACTTCTTTTGTTTCTGAATTGTATTCTTGGATTCCTTCGGAAATTCTGATTCTTCTCACTTTGAGTATTGGCTGCTTTGTGGTGACTGCTATTGTTCGTTATTTAGTGGCTTGAGGGGTGACTTTATGACTGTTATAAATGATTTTTTCACTGTGATTTGGGATGGTTTCGGAATTGAAATGAATATTTATGGTTTTACTTTTTCTTTCCGGGATATCTTTGTTTATACCCTTTTGGCTTTTTTGGTTGTTGGATTTTTCGCCCAGCTTTTTGATAGGAGTTAAAAAAATATGGATAGAAAAACTGTGCATATCATTGCTTTTTGTATGGTGCTTATCGGGTCTCTTATGTTTTGTTACAACCGTGCTTTTGCCGAAGAGGTAATTCCTTCTGATGATTCCTCTGTTACTGAACCCACGATTGATAGTGGAGATTTGGCGGGTATTCAATCCTCATTGGACAAAATTATTGAAATTCTTTCTCCTTCTGAGGAATTGCCTGAGGAAACTCCTGCGCCTGATTATACTG
Organism: uncultured Gemmiger sp.; assembly: GCA_944386495.1. Lineage (GTDB taxonomy): Bacteria > Bacillota > Clostridia > Oscillospirales > Ruminococcaceae > CALXEN01. The sequence goes on from CALXBE010000026.1 coordinate 21,045, forward strand.
AGCAGTTGCAACAAATTGAAACTACACTTTCAAACATTGAACAGAATACTCAGCCGGAGGAGCCTGTTCCTGTTGCTTCCGCTTTTGTTAAACCTTTTGAAGAGTATTCTGTTTTGGAAACTCTGGTTCTTTTGCTTTTGCTTGTGATTTCGGTTTATGGCTTTATCAAAATTTTTGTGAAAGGATGGTATTGATATGGCTACCATGTTTATTGATTTGTGCTCTTTTTTTGGGCTTTCTGCTGTTCCCCCTGAAACTCTTGGCGAGTTAATTCCTTGGCTTTTCTCGGTGCTTCTTGCTTTGGGTATTTTCCTTTTCGTTTTTGGAATGCTCAAAAGTTTCCTGAATGGCTTTAATCGGAGGTGGTGATAGTGGGCTATATTCTTCTTGCTGTGGCCTTTGCGATTGTGCTACTGGTTTCACGGGTTGTTAGATGTATTGTATTCCATCCTTTTAAGTGCTCTACTCACGGTGTTCGTGATCTGATAAATTATATAAAGCGTAAGGGCTGGAATAAATGCCCCGTTGGTGCCCTCGATATTTATTGCGGGTATTTCGGTAGTGGTAAAACTCTCTCTCTTGTGCATAAGGTTGTTGGATTATATGAGAGGTACAATGATGTTCCTGTATGGTGTCCTCGGCGTAAAAAGTTTGTAACTCAAAAGTTGGTCATTCTTTCCAATGTTGATTTGGCTATTCCTTACATAAAATTGGAGAGCCTTTCTCAAGTTGTCAGCATGACAAAACTCACTCCCGATATGGACGATAAAAATGATACTCTTACAGTCACGATTGTTGCAATGGATGAATTGTCCGTACAAATGAACTCACGCAGCTTTAAGGACAATTTTAATGCTTACTTTTTGAACACCTTGCTTTGTTGCCGTCATTATCATATTTCTTTTTTTGGGAGTGCACAGCGTTTCCAGCATGTTGATAAACTAATGAGAGATGTCACTCATACTGTCATTCAGTGTAAAAAAATATGGCGTTTTCAGCTTTGGCAGTCTTATGACGCTTGGGAGTTGGAAAATGCTACAAATGCTGAACTTATTCGGCCTCTTGGCTCTGGTCTTTGGTTTGTCCTTGATAAGGACTATAATGCTTATGATACCCTTGCTGTTGTGGATAATTTGCGTAAAAAGGTGGAGGAAGGCGACTTGCTTACTGAGGCTGAAATTATTGCAAATCAAAATCCCTCTGCACCGCTTGGACTGGATGCCGCTTCCAGTTTGTCACGAAAAGGCAAACTTAGGATTGGTGGACGGTCTAAGCGTTGAGCGGAGTGTGCAAGGGGGTGCGGGGCTATTGCCCCGCCGCCTTGCACACCGCTCACGCTTTCTGTATTGCATTTTATAAAAAGCAATATAAATTCATTGGCAATCGTTAAACCTTTAAAATAGGGCTAATTTTTTTCTGTTGGAAAAAATGTCATTTAGTAAAGACACTGGATTTCAAAAAAACGGCCCGCAGGGCAAATGTGCGGCGCTTTGCGCCGCCGAATTTTTTTACTAAAAAACAGGGCTCACTATTCGGTGGCCCTGTTTATTTTATTTGTCTTTGCATTTGTACCCATTTCTTTCAAGCCATTTTTCTGCTTGGTGTAACTGCTTGAAAGTTCTGCTTCGGTGTGGTTTTTTGTCTCTGTCAGGAATGGTCATTCCCGGGGTGATCGCTTTCAGTATGTAAACCGTTTGGTTGTTCTTGGTGGCTTCATTGAAATATAGTTCTTGCCCTGCTCGATTTATCATTTTCATATTTTATTCCCTTATTTCATACATGTTTGTTAATGTTCTTAATCTGTGCCATTCTGTTTTTCCATTTAAGAGTGTGGTTTTTTCTTCGAGATGGTATCTTTGAAATTCAATTTCTCCTAATGGGTAATCGTTTTTGATTTTATTTTCTTCTTTATCTTTTATATCTGCAATATTTCCATAATTAGGTCTGTGAGTCGCTGCAAAATTTTTTACCCTTTCAAGATATATTGTTTTGTTATTCCATGGGTAAGTTATTGAGAATTCTGTAATTATTCTATATTGTTTCATTTTGAACCTACACTTTCAAAGTGCCTTACTTTCACTCGGACATTTTCTCTGTTTAATTATTTAGTTTTCTATAACCATTTGCTCATTGCAATCCATGCACATGATTCTAATGTTTTTAGTGGCTCTGCAACTACATCCGCAGATGGGGCAGATGTATTTTCTGGTACTACTGGGTTTTTTGGGTTTCGGTTCAATGGTTCCGGTTCCGGTTCCTTTTCCTGTTTTGTTTCCTCCTGTTGAGAAGTAGTCCCAGATATTGCCGTCTGTCATTTGGATGTTTTCCCATCCTTGCTCTATTACAAATTCCAGTAGATCTATACCGGGCTTAGTGATTGAATATCCAATTCTGGGGTCATGTTCGATTTCTAATCCTCTGGCTTCTGCAATCTCTTTAAATTTTTTGTTATGGTAGGTGTTTCCCCGGCTTGTATCTTTGATTCCATTTTCCAGGGCGTACAAGTGGCACATTTCATGCAAAAGGGTTGCTGTGGTGTCCTCTATCGGTCTGGCCAGTGTGGCGGTGCTGATGTTGATTTCATATCTGTTTCCTACTGCCGTTTGCCATACTTTTTCGCATGTAATGTGACCGTATGCCCCAGGTGTCTTTTTTAAGCTAATGATTGTTTCCGGAAGTTTACCCTCAAAAAAGCGGGCGTTTAATGCTCTGAACATTTTTTCAAGTTGTCCTGCTGCTCGACTTGTTTTAATTGTCTGTTTCATGGTGTTCGTCCCTTTCTTTTTGTTTCGATTTCTTGAAGTTGCACTTTCAAAAAAAGTTTATTTATCGCTCTTTCTTTAACTCTATTATACTACATGGGTACATGAATATCAATACATGCACCCATGAATATTGATAGAATTTAAGGGGTAAATATTGTGCAAAATGTACATGGACACATGATTCTAAAATGATTTATATTTTATATGGAGGTGGTCACATGGCTACAAAAGCACATCTTGCCGGGAATGCTCGGTATCTTGAAAAGCTGGATGATATAAAAATCCGTGTTCCCGCTGGAGATCGTCAAAAATATAGAGACTTTGCAGAATCACAGGGGATGAGTTTGAATAGGCTGGTTGTGGCGTTGTTGGATGGTGCAATGAGTGGGGAAATTTCGGTTTCCAATCTTTTTAAGGAAGAGGATTTTTCTAAATAGTGAATGAGGGCGAAGCGCTCCGCTGCTTTGCCCTCTGTCTAGCCCTCGGTGCACCAGTACAGGGCAGTCAAGGGGATAGCATAATTGTTCACAGATTTGTACCAGTGGTTACACTGGTGCAAAATTGTGAACAATTAGGCCCCTTGACGGTTCTGGGCTGGTGTGCCACCAGGCACCTTTCCGAATGAACTGCATAAAAAAAGGCCGCTTTCCCCGTGTTATCGAGGATAGCGGCTTTTTGTTTTTGGAGGTGTTTAGTGTGTATGAATATAGAAGAAAAGGCAAACATTTGTCTTCTGATGAGCGTGTTAGAATAGAACGGTTGTATAAAAAAGGTTTTTCTCAATCTGCCATTGCTCAGGAAATTGGTGTATCACAACAAACTATAAGTAAAGAATTAAAGCGTGGTCGAGTAACGCAGTTGGATGCTGATACTTGGGTTTATTATTGTACCTATTCAGCCGATGTAGGGCAGCAGTATGCAGACTATCAGAAAACATCCCACGGCCCTGATTTGAAGATAGGAAATAATAGGGCTTATTTGAAAGCCATTGAAAAATTTATACTTGCAAAACATAGTCCGTATGCTGCAATAAAACAGGTTGCTGCTACTGGTGCTTTTGAAATGTGCATTTCAAAAACAACTTGTTATAGATATATAAAGCAAGGTCTTTTTGATAAAATCACTTATAATCATTTACCTGTTGGACACCCAAAAAAAAGGAAAGGGAAGGTTCAACGATTACGCATAAGCCGACCAGACCACCGTTCTATTGAACGGCGGGGAGATATTATTAAACAAAGGGAACAGTTTGGACATTGGGAAGGAGATAGTATTATAGGAAAATCTAAAGGTACTGGGGAAAGTTGTCTTACTCTAACTGAAAGAAAATATCGGTTAACGATTGTTTGCAAACCAAAAGAAAAAACCGCTGCAAGTACGGTAAAGGCATTGCAGCGGTTGCAGCGGTATTTTGGGAAACATGATTATAGTGTTCTTTTTAGAACACTCACTTTAGACAATGGTAGTGAATTCGCAGATCAGGAAGGAATGGATAGAACCGGGGTTACTGTTTTCTTTTGCCATCCACAAAGCCCAGGGGAACGAGGGAGCAATGAACATGGTAACAAGATGTTGCGCCGAATGTTTCCGAAGGGAGAAAGCATGAAAAAAGTGACCCAGAAGGAAGCAACAGCGGCACAAAATTGGTTAAATAGGTATCCCCGTCATATTTTTGGCGGTCTGTCTGCATTAGATAAATTTGGTCAGGAACTCCCCACTTTGGAACTTCATCATCCTGAGAGGGTAGCAGCTTTTTTCGGAGTAGATTTAAAAAAGATTCTTTAATCGCAAGTCCGCTAAAGCGGACTAATTGTGCATAATTTGACTCTGTTAGGCACTTCAAATCCTGCGGAGCAACCTTTTTCGGCTCACCTCACAAGAGATGGGTCTTTTACCTATGCCCACATAATGTGGTAGGTTCTTTTGCGGCACAGCCGCAGCGGAAGGAAACTCTTTGAGGTTCCCGGAGCCGGGATGAAACCCGCAGGGGTTCAGACCGTCATTGTAAAAAAGAAACAAAAATCTATTGACTTTTTTATCTAAAATGCAGAAATACAATTTAAACCCTTGACGGTAGCAGGGAAACCAAATGACAATAAAAAGATAGTGGTTGATTTGTATAAAAAAGACCGGTTCCCCTAGGGAAACGGTCTTTTATCAGTAAATTTAGACAGTAGATAAGTGTAAATTATAGTCCAAGCAACTGCTTTTTCTTAGCATCAAATTCATCTTGGGATATGACGCCGATATTCAATAGGTGCTTCAATTTTAATATTTCATCAGCAGCTGAAACATTATTTGACGAAGCCACAGTTGAGGAAGTATTTGAATGGGTAACAACCTCAAGCAGTGACAAAATCTCTTGGGCTTGCCCATAAAGTTGTTTATAGACAAAACCGTCTTTTGGGGTTTCGGTCTCTATAAAATTAATATAAACAGTAGGCTTTTTTATGTTATTAAGAGTGATTTTGACTTGAAGTTTTGAGCAGGTCGATTTTTGTTTGTGTCCTGTACTTCCCCCAACTATAGCCCCCACACTACCAAATAAAGCACCACCAACAAGAGCGCGACCAACACCACCTTTTGAAATGGAATTTCCGTCCTCGATTAACTCAAAATCTAATAGGTCCGAATAATCAAAAATCTGCAAATCATTAACGGCTCCGGTTATGCTTGTATGCGGAACGGCAAACTTATTATTTACATCATCAAAATGGATAAAATTGCCCACTTTTTTGGTTGCTTGAAATGAAGATACTTCAGTCAAGTGTTTCTGAATATCTTCCTTGGAAGTGCCAGTGATTTTCTGGAGTTCATCCAAAGAATATTTGTTTAATCTTATTAATAGTATACCGTTAGCTGTAAGCTTTTTAGCACAGCTTTGGCAAACAAACAGCCCATTATATTTTGCCGAAGACTTTGCTAATGCACCCGTTGGTTTGTTACAAATTGGACAATTTTCTGTTTTGAATAATCCCATTTTAGTTGACCTCCATTTTTTGATTTCAAAGTGGCAGTTAAAATATTCAACTTGTAAAAATTCTATTAGGACAACACTCTTATAGAAGAAAACTACAAAATGCAACTAAATACATTATATTATGAAATATTCGGTTTTTCAATAATTATGGAAATGGAATTTTATAGTCTAAAAATCGAGAGAAAGTGAACAAGTGAAAGTGGTTGCATAAAAAATAGGCTGGACTTAATTACTAAATTAAGTCCAGCCTATTTTAACGATGGTGCGCGGTACAGGACTCGAACCTGTGACCTCCTGCACGTCAAGCAGATGCTCTACCAGCTGAGCTAACCGCGCGGATTTTTGAGTGCTTGATTATTATAGCGGATAGCACTCAAAAAATCAAGGGGTATTTTGAAATTTTTTCAAAGAGAAAGATTCACCGGCACCGGAGCATCCAAAACCATGGTGGAAGGGGTGACCCGGCAGTCGTAGGCCAGGACATGGACCCCCGCCTGGGCAGCCTGTACAAGTGCCTGACCGAACTGAGGATGAAGATCCCAGTTGGGGCGGAAGGTATGAACTCCCTTCATCTGGATGAGAAAGAGAACATAGGCTTCAAATCCGGCGGCTGCGGCGGCAGTCAGTTCCTCCAGGTGCTTGACTCCCCGCTGGGTGGGGGCATCCGGGAAAAGGGCCAGCCCCTCCTGTTCCAGTGTGACTCCTTTCACTTCCAGGAAAGCCTTCCGTTCCCCCTGTTCCAGGTAAAAGTCAAACCGGCTGTTGCCCCATTTGGTCTCGGGACGGACCAGGGTGGGAGACGCCCAAAGCCCCCCGGCCCGGAGAAATTCCTCCACCGCCTTGTTGGGGGCCTGGCTGTCCATATTGATGAGAAGGCTGCCTTTCTCCACCGCAATCAGGTCGTACCGGGTTTTCCGCTTGGTGTCCGGGCCGAAATCTTCCAGGTAGACCTGAGCGCCCGGCACCAGAAGCTCCCGGCACCGGCCGGTGTTTTTTACATGACAGATCTGGGTCTGTCCATCCAGCTCCACATGAGCAATAAATCGGTTGGGCCGGGCCAGAAACCGGCCCGGGACCACAGTTCCGTAGTTCATAAATTCTCCTTACAGCAGGGGACTGAGCAGTTTCAGAAGAAGGCGGGTGAACCGCTGGAAGGCGGAATCCCGCTCCTTCCGGTGAGGCTCTCCCTTCCGGCAGACCTTGAGGATCTCTTCAATGTCCTTCCGGACCTGAACCACTGCTTCATATCCGGTGAACCAGCAGGCGTTTTCAAAATGAAGGTAGAGGCTGCGGAAATCCAGGTTGATGGTTCCCACCACTGCTACCCGGTCATCCGAGACAAATTCCTTCTGGTGGAGGAAGCCGGGGGTGTACTCGTAAATCTGGACCCCGTGACGGATCAGGTCCGCATAATGGCTTCGGGTGATTCGGTAAATCACCTTTTTGTCGGGGATGCCGGGGGTAATCAGCTTTACATCCACACCCCGCTGGGCGGCCAGGGACAGTTCCCGGGCCATCTCGTCGCTGATAATCAGGTAGGGGGTGGTGATGTAGAGGTACCGGGTGGCGCCCTTTATCAGGTTCAGGTAGACATTTTCTCCGGTGAGTTCATCGTCCAGGGGACTGTCTGCATAGGGGGCAACATACCCGTCCGGCTCCCGGACAGTGTAGGGGAAGGGTTTCAGGAAAGGCTCAAAATCCTCCCGGGTCTTTCGGGTGGCATCCCACATTTCCAGGAAGATGGCGGTCATGCTCCGGACTCCGTCGCCCTCCAATTTCAGGCCGCTGTCCTTCCACTGCCCATAAGGATGGGTCACATTGAAATACTCGTCCGCCAGATTATATCCGCCGGTAAAGCCTACCTTGCCGTCCACCACCGTGATTTTCCGGTGGTCCCGATGGTTCATGAACACATTGATGACCGGCACAATGGGATTGAAAGCCTGGCACTGGATTCCCTTCTTGATAAGACGGCGGCGGAAGCTGCCGTTGATAAAGCCGACACTTCCCACATCGTCGTAAAATACTCGGACATCCAGCCCGGCAGCGGCCTTTTCGGCCAGGATATCCTCGATTTCCCGCCAGCCGGGAGTGTCCTCGATGGCGTGGTACTCCATAAAAATGAACCGTTCAGCCTTCCGCAGGGCATCCTGCTGGGCCCGGATGGCTTCCAGGGTATCCCCGTAAAAGGTCACATCGGTGTTCTGGTAAAGGGGGTATCCGGCTACCTGCTGGAGATAGTAGGCCTGGCCGCCCAGAACCGGGTCCTGGGCCCGGAGCTGTTCCAGCTTTTCCGGGTCCCGTATGAGGCTGGTGGTCAGCACATCCTGTAAGTGGAGGAACTTCTGCCGGGTAAAGAACAGGACATTGTGGTGCCCGAACATTAGGTAAATCAATATGCCGAACAAAGGGAAAATCAGGATGGTAACGATCCAGGTGATTTTGTAGGCGGAGTTGATGGGCCGGTCACAGATATGCAGCACCAGAATGAAAGCCAGCAGGCTTAATACGATCTGGATGGCAGCGTAGTATTCGGTGAGCCGCATGGCAGTGCCTACGATCCAGGCAATCTGAATGATCAGACTCACCCCGACCAGAATCATCCGGCCCACGCTGTTCTTGACATGGGCCTTGCTTTCGCCGGGTCTGCTTTTCCAGTGTTCCATAGAGGTCACCTCGATAAAAAGGGTTGGTTATACTTATCTGAGTATTATAATGCCTTCGGGAATTTTTGGCAACTTTTACCCCTGGGATTCTTGATTTTTATGGCGCTTCCCGGTAGAATGGGGGAGAAAAAAGACCGCAAGGAGGATACCAAAATGCTGCAAGTGGGAACCAAGGGAACCCAGACCATCACCGTCACCCCTGCCCTCACCGCCAAGGAGATGGGAAGCGGTGCTCTGGAGGTGCTGGCAACCCCCGCCATGATCGCCCTGATGGAGAAAACCGCCTGGACCAGCGTACAGCCCGACCTGGAGGAAGGCTGGGGCACCGTTGGCACCCGGCTGGAGGTGGATCACCTGTCCGCCACCCCTCTGGGAATGGAGGTCACCTGTGAAAGTGTCCTCACCGCTGTGGAGGGCCGGAAGCTCACCTTTAGCCTTACCGTCCGGGATCAGGCCGGAGAGGTGGGACGGGGCACCCATGAACGGTTTCTGGTCCAGAACGAAAAGTTCCAGGCCAAGGCCAACGCCAAAGGAAAGTAAAAAAGAGACGGGACCCAAGCCGGGTCCCGTCCCTTTTTATATAAGGATAAAAGCAACTGCTGTCAGCACCAGCAGGATGCCGAAGTTCCAGACCGTGAAGGAGCGGAGGAATACCCCTTTCCGGGTGGGGTACTCCGCTGCATAGGACTTGAATGCAATAAGGCTGGCCAGGGAAGCAATGAGGGTGCCCAGGCCGCCCAGGTTGACCGCCGTAATGAGGGTGGAAAAGTTCTGGGTAAAACCGGAAAGAAGGATGGCGGCAGGCACATTGCTGATGACCTGGCTGGCCAGGATTCCTGCCAGAAGCTCGTGGCCCTGGACCAGGGAGAGAAGCAGGCTGTTCAGCCCCGGCACCCGTTTCAGGTTTCCGATGAAGATGAAAAAGAAGAGAAAGGTAAAAAGCAGGTAGTAGTCCACCCGGCCGAAAAGCCTCCGGTCCACCAGGGCAATCACCCCAATCACACAGACCAGGGCCAGCTGGTAGGGCAGCACCCGGAATACCACCAGCAGGCAGAGGGCCAGCAGCCCCAGAAAGGGAACCATCCGCCGGGGAAGGTTTTCCACCATGGAGGCATCCTCCACCGGCGGGGGAGCCAAGGGCTCGTTTTTCTGAATCAGCAGGGCGGCCACCAGCAGGAGGAGAGAAAGCCCCGCATAGGGAAGCACCGCCAGGGCGAATTCTCCGGCGGAAAGCCCTGATACTGAGAACAGGTAAAGGTTCTGAGGGTTCCCGATGGGGGTGGCCATGCTGCCCAGGTTGGCGGCCAGGGTCTCCAGCACTACCAGGGTCAGGACCCGGTCCCCCTTCCCGATCATCCGGAAAACCAGCAGGGTGAAGGGAACAAAGGTGATAAGGGTCACATCGTTGGTAATGACCATGCTGGAGAAAAAGCAGAGGAGGACCAGCACCAGGGAAAGCCCCCGCAGGCTTCCCGCCCGGCTCAGAAGGCTCTGCCCCAAAAGGCGGAACACTCCCAGGGATTGGAGCCCTGCCACAATGATCATAAGGCAGAAAAGCAGGGCCAGGGTCCGGTAGTCAGGATAGGTCAGGTAAAGGCTGTCCGGGCGGACCGCCAGAGCGGAGGCCAGAGCCAAAATAAAGGAGACGCAGAATACCGTCTCCCGCTGAAATAAGTCTTTCATTTTTGTCCAGAGCATAACAGTTCTCCTCCCCGTCCGGGGGCATCTCTTTCCGGAAATAACATCAAAATCCGACCTATTATAGACCCCTTTTTTCCAAAAAGCAAGGGAGATAAAAAGTTTTCGTGCAGGATGGCGGAAAAGAGAAAAAAGTGGTATTTTAAAAGTGTAAGAAATATCCTGAATCAAAAGTGACAAGGTCACGGAAAAACAAAAGGATTTGGGGTATGATACAGTCAGAACAAAAGAAATGGAGGACAAAACAATGTCTGTGATCAATATTACCAAGAACAATTTCCAGGAAGAAGTCATGAATTCCAATAAGCCTGTCCTACTGGATTTCTGGGCAAGCTGGTGCGGCCCCTGCCGGATGGTCAGCCCTCTGGTGGACGAGATCGCCGAGGAGCGCTCTGATATCAAGGTAGGCAAAATCAATGTGGACGAGGAGCCTGAGCTGGCCAGCCAGTTCCGGGTCATGAGCATCCCCACCCTGGTAGTCATCAAGGACGGCAAGATCGTCAACCAGGCTGTGGGCGCCCGTCCCAAGAACCAGATCCTGGCCCTTCTGTAAGGAGCAAAGCCATGGGCGTTCTGGATTTTCTCTTTGGACCCAGTATGGAGCAGGGGGTGGAGGAATATCGCTCCACCCCCGGCGCTCTTTTGCTGGATGTACGGACTCCCCAGGAATACCGGGAGGGCCATGTCCCGGGAAGCATCAACCTTCCCCTTCAGGAAATCCAGGGGGCAGGCCGGGTGATCCCGGATAAGGCTACCCCTGTTTTCCTCTATTGCCGCAGCGGCGCCAGAAGCGGGGAAGCCACCCGGTTTCTGGAACAGATGGGGTACAGCAAGGTAAAAAACATTGGCGGAATCATCTCCTATCACGGAAAGGTGGAGCGGTAAGATGAAGGTAGTCATCGTAGGGGGAGTGGCCGGAGGCGCCACAGCGGCGGCCCGGATACGCCGCCTGGACGAAAAGGCGGAGATCCTGATTTTTGAACGGTCGGGATATATTTCCTATGCCAACTGCGGCCTGCCCTATTATATCGGCGGGGTCATCCCCCGGCGGGAGGACCTGACCCTCCAGACTCCCCGGAGTTTTTATGACCGGTTCCGAATCCAGGTAAAGGTCCGCCATGAAGTCACGGCTCTCCATCCGGAGGAAAAGACGGTGACGGTGAAAAACCTGGAGACCGGGGAAGAGTTCCGGGAAGCCTACGATAAACTCCTTCTGGCTCCCGGGGCAAAGCCTCTGAAGCCACCCTTTGAGGGGAACGACCTGGAACAGGTGTTCACCCTGAGAACGGTGGAGGATACCTTCAAGATCCACGATTATATACAGAGCCATCACCCCAAATCTGCCGTGCTGGCAGGAGGCGGGTTCATCGGCCTGGAAATGGCGGAAAACCTGCGGGAGCTGGGGATGGAGGTAACCATTGTCCAGCGGGGCAGTCAGCTTATGCCGCCCTTTGACCAGGACATGGCCGCCTATATCCAGGCGGAAATGCGCCGGCATGGGGTGAACCTGGCCCTGGACCGGTCGGTGGAAGGACTTCGTCCCAGGGAGGGCGGGGTGGAGGTCCTGCTGAAAGATGCACCTTCCCTTTATGGGGATATGGTCATTCTGGCCATGGGGGTGACCCCGGACAGCAAGCTGGCCAGGGAAGCCGGTCTTGCCCTGGGAATGAGGGACAGCATTCTGGTGAACGACCGGATGGAGACTTCCCAGCCGGATATTTACGCAGTGGGGGACGCCGTTCAGGTAAAGCATTTCGTTACCGGGGAGGATGCCCTCATTGCCCTGGCCGGACCTGCCAACCGTCAGGCCCGGGTTGCCGGGGACAATATCTGCGGCGGGGACAGCCGGTATACCGGGTCCCAGGGCAGCTCCATCCTCAAGGTGTTTGACCTGACTGCTGCCGCCACCGGCCTCAACCAGCGGGCAGCATCCCGGCTGTATGACACGGAGCGGGTGATTCTTTCTCCCATGAACCATGCAGGGTACTACCCCGGCGGGCGGAACATGACCCTCAAGGTGGTGTTTGACCGGGAATCCCATAAGGTCCTGGGGGCCCAGATCGTGGGATATGACGGAGTGGACAAACGAATCGATGTGATTGCCACCGCCATCCGGGCAGGAATGAAGATTCAGGACCTGGCCGAGCTGGACCTGGCCTATGCGCCGCCCTACTCCTCCGCCAAAGACCCGGTGAACATGGCCGGATTTATTGGGGAGAACCTGATTCAGGGCATTGTGAAGCAGTGGGGGCTGGAAGCCCTGCCTGCCCTCATGGATAACCCGGGGGTCACCCTGGTGGACACCCGCACCCCCGGAGAGTATGCAGGGGGACACATCCCCGGCTTTGTGAATATCCCGGTGGATGAGCTTCGCCAGCGGTTGGGGGAGATACCGGAAGGAAAGCCGGTCTACCTGATTTGTCAGAGTGGTCTGCGCAGCTATCTGGCCAGCCGGATTCTCGCCGGTCTGGGCTGGGAGGTTTACAACTTTCCGGGAGGATATGGTTACTATGAAACCGTCACCCGGGAACGGTGTCTGGTGGAACAGTCCCTCCCCTGCGGAATGGAAAAGCCCCAAGAGTAAAAAATAAGCACCTGAGAAAATGCTTCTCAGGTGCTTTTATAATAGGAATTAAGAACGGTCCCGCAGCTCTTCCAGCTTGTCGGGGTCGGTCAGCTCCACCATCCCACGGGACAGCTTGACCATCCCCTCGCTCTGGAAATACCGGAGCATTTTGGTGATTACCTCCCGGGCGCTGCCCAGGTGTTCTCCAATGGCTTCATGGGTGATGCGGAGCTGGAGGGTGTTTTCCAGTGCGGATTCTTCCAGAAGAAATTCTGCCAGCCGCCGGTCCAGGCTTTTCCACATAACCTGTTCCATCAGCCACATCACATCGGTAAACCGGCTGGCCATGATTTCGTTGGTGTAGTTGGCCAGGGGAGCGGACTGTTCCATCACCTGCTTGTACACCTGGGAGGGAATGATGGTCACCTGGGTGTCCTTCTCCGCCTGAATGGTCACATCAAACTGGAGGCTTCTCATCATGCAGGAGGCGGACATGAGGCAGATGTCCCGCTCAAAAAGGCGGTAGAGGGTGATCTGCCGGCCCTGGTCCGAGAGGGCGTAGGCCCGCAGTTGTCCCGAGTGGATGAGAAGCAGGCCGGTGCATTGGTCCACACCACCATGGAGAACACTGCCCTTGGGAAGGGAACGCAGGACCGCAGCCTCAGAAAGCTGTTGCTGCTGACCGGGAGTCAGCTGGTCCCAAACGGGAAAAAATTGAGAAATCTGAGTCATGAATATTCCCTCCCTCTCAGAACAATTCAACATCAAGATACCACGGGGGCGCACTTCTGTCAATCATCATTGACAGGGAGATTGGCCGGGTGTAGGATAGGGCTAAGAGGTACTCTTCACCGGGAAAAAGGTGACCTGGTCACATACAGAAAGGGCCGTTTCTGGTATGATGAGTACAACAAAAAACAAGGACCCAAAGAGGTCCCTGAATACTTATAAAAGGGAGGACAATAATAATGGAAAAATGGAAATGCAGCGTATGCGGTTACATTCATGAGGGCCCTCTGCCCCAGGACTTTACCTGCCCTGTCTGCCATCAGGGTGCGGATAAGATGGTGAAGATCGCTCCCCCCAAGAATCCCTATGCAGGAACCAAGACCGAGAAGAACCTGTGGGAAGCCTTTGCAGGCGAGTCCCAGGCCCGGAACAAATACACCTATTTCGCTTCTGTAGCCAAGAAGGCCGGTTATGAGCAGATCGCTGCTCTCTTCCTCAAGACCGCCGACAACGAGAAGGAGCATGCAAAGCTCTGGTTCAAGGCTCTGGGCGAGCTGGGCGATACCGCCGAGAATCTGCTCCATGCAGCTGAGGGCGAGAACGCCGAGTGGACCGATATGTACGACCGTATGGCCCGTGAGGCTGACGAGGAGGGCTTCCATGAGCTGGCTGCCCAGTTCCGTGGGGTGGCCGCCATTGAGAAGAGCCACGAGGAACGGTACCGTGCCCTGCTCCACAATGTGGAGGCCATGGAAGTATTCAAGAAGAGCGGCGTTACCATCTGGGAGTGCCGGAACTGCGGCCACATTGTGGTGGGCACCGAAGCCCCCGATGTATGCCCCGTCTGCAACCATCCTCAGGCATTCTTTGAGGTACATGCAGCCAACTACTGATTCACTACTTAACCGAAAAGGAGTGTTGTTTTATGAACACTGAATTCTATATCTGCCGTCATTGCGGCAACCTGGTAGAGATGGTCCACAGCGCCGGAGTTCCTATTATGTGCTGCGGCCAGAAGATGGAAAAGCTGGTCCCCAACACTGTGGAAGCCAGCGGCGAGAAGCACCTGCCCGTCCTGACCAAGGAAGGGGATATGCTCCGGGTGAATGTGGGTGCCGTAGACCACCCCATGGCAGAAGAGCACTACATCCAGTGGATCGCTCTGGTCACCCCCGCCGGTGTGCAGCGCCGTGACCTGGCCCCCGGTGAGAAGCCGGAAGCCGTGTTCCACCTGGACGGCCAGACCGAGGCAGAGGTTTACGCCTACTGCAACCTCCACGGTCTCTGGATGGCTAAGCTGTAATATCAGATTCCTGCCGCCCGCCGGTTCCAAAACCGGCGGGCGGTTTTTGTTTAAAAAGGAGAAAGGACTTTGCTTGCATTGATTTTCTCGAATATCGAGAATATAATAAAATCAAAGAAACTCGAACATCGAGAAAGGAGGCCCGGTCCATGCCACGCCAGCGTTTCAAAACCCTGACCCAGCAGATGTTTTATATCCTGCTCACTCTGCGGCAGGAGCGGCGGGGGGTGGACATTCTGGAAGAGATACGCACTCTGACCCAGGGCCGGGTGACCATCGGTTCCGGTACCCTTTACGATTTGCTGGAACAGTTCCAGGACCAGGAAATCATCCGCCAGACCCGGGTGGAGGGCCGGAGCCGAAGCTATATCATCACCCCAAAGGGGGAGGAAATGCTGGAGGAGGAATACCGGCGGATCTGTGACCAGGTCAAAGATTACCGGCGGGTGATGGGAGAGGAGGAAACCCCATGAAAGAAACAAGGATGCAGCTGAACTTCCTGGGTCTGTGGGATCAGCAGGCCATTGTGGATAAACTGGAAGCCATGGCGGCCCAGGGCTGGATGATTCAGAAGATGGGAAACTTTTTCTGGACCTATACCAAAATAGAACCCCGGAACCGGCGGTTCTGGGTGACCTATTTCCCCACGGTCAGTCCCTATGACCCCGGCCCTTCCCAGGGCCAGCTGACCCGGGAGGAACTCTGTGCCCGGGACGGGTGGCAGCTGGCAGTCCGGCGGGATGTGGCCCAGGTGTTCTACACTGACAGGGAGGACGCCGTTCCCATCGACACCGACCCGGTGCTTCAGGTGGAGGCGGTCCGGCAGGCCTACAACCGCCGGGAACTGCCTTCCCGCCTGGCAACCACATTCCTCAGCGGATTTTATATTTTTATCCAGCTTCAAAACTTTTTCCAGGACCCGGTGGAGTTTTTGTGCAGCAACTATCATCTGTTTGCCCTGCCGGCTTGGGCGGTCCTCTTTGTTTTCTATCTCTGGGGAACGGTCCGGGACCTGCTCTGGCTGAACCGGGCCACCCGGGATGCCCTGGAAAAGGGGACCTTTCTTCCGCCCCGGTCCTACGCCGGGGCAGAGATGGTGCTGACTGTCCTGGCCATTCTGCTGGTGGTCTTCTCTCTGGCAGGGCTGGACGGGGGAAATATCTACATCCTGATTTGGATGGGCTGTATGGGGCTTATGGTCTGGGTGACGGCCTCCCTACGAAACTTCCTGAAAAAGCAGGGATTCAGCGCCGCCTTCAACCGGGTGGTGACCACCGTCACATCGGTGGTGCTGACCATGGTTCTGCTGGGAGGGGTGATCTGGCTGGGAGTCAGCAGGGGCATTTCTACAAGAGAGGAAAGCCAGCCGGTGGGCAGTTACACCATAGAGGGGTATACCTTTGATATTTATGACGACTCCCTCCCCCTGACAGTGGAGGACCTGGTGTCATTGGAGGCCCAGTGGTCCCGGGAAGCGAACTTCCGATCCAGCTTCCTGCTCACCCAGGAACAGTACCGGCAGGACCTGATTCCGGGGCAGGGAATCACCAACTATGAGATGACCTACACCATCTACCGCCCCGCCAACGGCTGGGTGTATGATACGGTCCGCCGGGGACTGATCAACTCCCGTCAGGATGAAGTGGGGGACGGTTATGTATTCACCGATCACTACCAGCAGATCGACCCCACCCTCTGGAACGCCCGGGAGGTCTACCAGGCCTACTGGAGCGACAGCCTGCTGGACACCTACCTGGTCTGCTGGGAGGATAAGATTCTGGAAATCAAATTCTACTGGCAGCCTACCCAGGAGCAGATTGCCGCGACGGCAGAGATACTGAAAGAGGCTTGATGGCTTAGAAACGAAAAAAGCGGAGGCTGTGCTTTTGCACAGCCTCCCTTTTTATAGAAGATTATTTTTTTACGGCAGAGACCAGCAGCATCATGGGACGGCGCATTTCGTCCCGCATGCCGGGAATATCCAGCATTTCCTCCGGGGGCTGAGGCTCAATAATGTGCCGCAGCTCGAACCCGTTCCGGAGCAGCGTGTCCAGATAGGTGGTCAGGGTGCGGTGGTATTTGGTTACCTTCTCCCCTAAGAACACCGCCTCCCGGGCTCCTTCGTAATAGTAGTTGTCCACGGGAAAATGCAGGATTTTTCCGTCTGGAGCATAGTACCAGTCCTGGGAACCATAGGCAGTGAAAACCGGATGCTCCACAGAAAAGACAAGACTGCCCCCGGGAACAAGCCAGCGGGAGATGTTTTCGACCAAAGGCCCAAAATCCCGCACATAATGAAGGGCCAGAGAACTGAGGACCACATCAAAGGAGCAATCAGGGAAGGAAAGGTCCTCCATGGCCTTGCGCTGATATTGGATTTGGGGCGCAGAGTTCAGTTCTCTGGCCCGCTCAAGCATTTTTTCGGAAATATCAGTCCCCAGCACAGAGGCCGCATGGTGAAGGGCTGCATACTGGCAGTGCCAGCCATAGCCGCACCCCAGGTCCAGAACCTTTTTGCCGGAGAAATCCGGCAGGATTTTTTCCAGTTCGGACCACTCTCCGGCTCCCTTGAGCCCTTCCCGAGAACGGAGCATTTGGCTGTATTTTTCAAAAAAGCGCTGATCGTCGTATTTGTTTTCTTTCATTGTAAAGTCCTCCCATGTAAGTATTTCAAAATCTGTTCTGGCTGCTTACATGGGCAACTGCAATCTTTTGGGAAATGATACCGCCGCACATATCCATCCACTCCCTTCCGGCGCTGCCAGCAGTATATCACCAGGGCAAAAGAAATTCAACCGACGAATATGACGAATGGATGGAAGTGTTTTCCCGATAATGTTAAAATGAACTGTAAGGATAAACCGGAAGGAGAGGAACGCAGTATGCTTGAGGGCTTCGACTTTTCAAATTTTTGGGAGGACAGCGAATATGCACTGAAGGAATATGTCAGTGAGCCGCCCACGGATGAAATGATTGACAGCGTGGAGCGGGAACTGGGCTACAAACTGCCCGCTTCCTATATCTGGCTGATGAAACAGCATAACGGCGGTGTCCCTGTCAACACCTGTTTCCCCACCAATGAACCTACCAGCTGGGCGGAGGACCATGTGGCCATTACCGGAATTTTCGGGATTGGGAGAGAGAAGGACTATTCTCTCTGCGGAACAATGGGCAGCCAATTTATGATTGATGAGTGGGAATACCCGCCCATCGGGGTGGCACTCTGCGATTGCCCCAGCGGCGGCCATGACATGATTTTCCTGGATTACCGGGAGTGCGGTCCATCCGGGGAACCTAAAGTGGTACACATTGACCAGGAAATGGACTATGAGATAACCCCCTTGGCGGATAGCTTTGAGGAGTTCATCCGAGGCCTGGTGAATGAAGAAAATTTCTGATATCGTTGCTTTAATAAAAGTATATTGCTTGAATCTGAAAAGACCACCGGCTTTTGCCGGTGGTCTTTTTCTGTGGTCCAAAAATAAAAATCAAACATAAAAAGGCCGGATATTAAGAAATCTTAAGGCGATTTTCAGGTGTTTCTTTAAGGTCCCATGATACACTTTCAACAGTAGATCAAGTGAAACGGAAGCAAAAGAATCTTGTTGGCAATAAATTTCTGACTATAAAGAAGGGAACGACGATATGGAATACATTTTGCAGACAGATAATCTGTCAAAAGTCTACGGAACAAAAACGGTTTTGAACCATGTAAGCATTCATGTGCCTAAAAAGTCCATCTATGGCCTGGTAGGAAAAAACGGAGCCGGAAAGACTACGCTTATGCGCATCATCTGCGGCTTGACCCAGCAAAGTGAAGGCAGTTATACACTGCTGGGAAAGTCAAACGAAGATGTGGTACGGAACCGCATGGGGATGCTGATTGAAAAGCCGGGTATCTATGAGCACATGACGGCAATGGAAAATTTACAATATTTTTTCCCTTATGTTTGGCATCCGATCTGGAGGCCATAAGAAAATACTGGAAATGGTCGGGCTGCAAAATGCAGGAAAAAAGAAAGCAAGCCAATTTTCTCTGGGAATGAAGCAGCGGCTGGGCATTGCGATTTCCCTGCTGGGTAACCCTGATTTCCTCATTCTTGATGAGCCGATCAATGGCCTTGACCCGGAAGGCGTCTACGAGATGCGGAAAATGCTGGAACAGCTGAATCGTGAAAATGGCACTACCATCATGATTGCCAGCCATATCCTGAGCGAATTGTATAAGCTGGCCACGGACTACGCTATTATTGACGGTGGATGCCTGATTGATGAGTTCAGCAAAGAAACCCTGGAATCTGCATGCGGCAGCGGCGTCCAGGTCATGGTTGAGCCGGAATGTTTGCAGGAGACAAAAAGGCTTATTTCGCTCCGTTACCCGGAAGTCCGTTGTGAAGCGCTTTCCAATCAAAGCCTGCGCTTGCATGAAAAAATCAATCCTGCGAACCTGAACCGGTTCCTGGTGGAAAACAAAGTGCGGGTGTCTGGTCTGGGGGCAAACAATGAAGATATTGAGAAGTTTTTTGTTGAAAAACTTTCAGGAGGAAAAGCGGTATGAAGAATCTGATCGGCGGACATATTTATCAGCTTAAAAAAGACAAATTCTTTTATGGGTGTCTTGCCCTCGGCTTGGTTTTTCTCATGGTGACCATCCGGGTTTCCTCTTTGGAATTTGAATTGATACCCGTTACGGGTGTGGACAGTTGGCTCAGTACATTTTTGGGCGGCGATATCGTCCTCTATGGATTCATGCTGCTGACGGCAAATATGGTTGCGGAAGCCTATTGTTCCGGCGTTATGAAAACAATTGTGGGGCGGGGCACCTCGAAGGAAAAATACTACCTCTCTGTGGTTTTAACGGTATCCACTGCTTATTTGCTGGTCATGCTGATCAGCGGTGTTGTGACGGGAACCCTTGCATTCAACAAATTTGGTATGGGGACAGTGTCTTATCCCTCTTACTATGCGCTCTCTGTAATAGCAAGAATCCTTTTTGTGATGGCACACATCAGCTTCGCAATTACCATGACCGTTCTCACCAGAAATGCAATTGCAGGAGTTATCCTTGGGCTTATCATTCCCAACATCCCGCAAATTTTGGAAATGGCGCTTCATTTCTTGAAAGTGAACATCGGCCTTGATTTTCTCAAACTCTCTGAACATATGCCCTCTGTTTACAGTGCATCCAATGATTTGTCCACATTCTTGCCCTGCTTTGCTCTGCTGGGCGGTTACCTTGTTCTGTCTGTTGTTGCCGGATTCAGGCTTTTGAGGCATCAGGATATCAAGTGATTTGCGAAGGAACATTGGTCCAATACGAAAAATGTGCGTTACGGTCTCATATTTACAAATGCAGCAAAATCACATTAAAAAGGTTAATTCTGGTATGAAAAACAAAACCCCGCCGTTTTCGTTTGAAAATGGCGGGGTTTGTTGGCCGGAGTGTAATTATATGGATTAGGAAAATCCAGCCCTAACCAGCGCAAAACTTTAAAGGGTTACAGCATTACGAGGTAGAGTCCCTGGCCCGAGTTATGCTCCCGAAGATATAGGCATTTTTCAAGAGAGAGTAAGGGCAACAGGAGTTTGCAGAGTGGAAAGCACAGAAGGAAAAGCCCAAAGGGCGAAGAAAGCGGGCGTGTATGAAAACACGCCCGCTTTCTTTACCCCTCTAAAATGCAGGTGTTTTGATTTCTTCTATAAATAAAAACCAGTGCTAAACAGGTAAGTGCGTATCCAACAATGGCAATTAAAGATGCCTCTATACCAAATCCTGCTCCAGTTAGCAAGATGTTGTCTGAGGGTATAATAAGTTGAACAATAGGTTCTCCATAAGCACCCTCCGGTGTTGTAATATGAAGAATGTCCGTTACTATTGCAAAGTTCCATACCGTATGCAGTAGAATATTGTTGCCAATGGAATTTCCTGCATAGGAGGCAAGCGAAAACATTATGCCCACCAAGGTGCCGCTGGTGATTAAAAGAAAGACGCCTCCGATTGTAAAGGTTTCCATTGATGGGAGATGTGCAAAACTAAATAAAACGGATGGGATAAGCACAGCAATATACTTATTCCATTTACTTTCGAGCAGCCTTATAATAAAACCACGGAATAGTATTTCTTCCAATATCCCAGCTTTTAAAGCGATAAGAGCAGATGAAACAAAAATTAAAAGGATATCGCCAATGGGAAAAGCATTTACTTCTGCCCGTCCAATGATTAGAAAGACAACAACTACAAAAGCGGGTAATAAAACAGATAAACTAACTCCCCACCATTTAACGGAAAATGAAATTCCAAAGTCTTTCATTTTTAGATGGAGAACTTTTGTTGTATAGAGCCAAAAGAAGACTAGTGTCAGCAACAGATAGCCCGGCATTCTGATAATAGAATACAAATCACGGACCGGAAGATTTATGATGGAAAATAGAAGATCAAAGATCAGACTTCCGAATAAATCACCGGCCAAAAACAGAAAAAATATACAACAATTATGGAAATTGTCTTTGATGCTGAAAATTTATAATTCATTCCTATTTCACAATCCTCTGAATAAAATGATCCTGTAGAAAAATCAAATATTATTATAGCAGGGGGACTGCAAAATACAAGGGCAGGAGTTTGTTCCTGCCCTTGTTCGTCATATTACATTGTCGATAGAAATGAAAAAATCTGAACACATTCCCAATTTGGAAAATGTAGTTCAGATTTTTCTTGCATGGTCCGAGTGACGGGATTTGAACCCACGGCTTCCTCGTCCCGAACGAGGCGCGCTACCAGCTGCGCTACACCCGGATATAGAAAAACGCAGCAGCAAACTGCTGCTGCGTTTTTTTGGTTGGGGATGAAGGATTCGAACCCTCACAAACAGAGTCAGAGTCTGGTGTGCTACCCTTACACAAATCCCCAATATTGCGGCCTCGCGGTGTCTCACTCGCTCGGTGCTTTACCATTATATCCAGATTCCCAGGGTTTGTCAACACCATTTTTCAATATTTTTTTTATTTTTGGAAACTCTTTTTACAAGGAGGGATTTTCCATGAAAGAAAAGAAGAATAAAACCCAATCAGAAGCAGCTAAAACCCCTTCGGCGGGCAGTCACTGCATGCCGGGAAACCAGAAGTTTGCCCGGGAGTTTCTCTCGGGAGAGGTCCCGGCGGTGATGGATCAGGTGGCACCCGACTCCCAGACCGGGAAGGATGGATACCGGGGCTGGCAGGAATCGGATGAAACGGTGGAGCGCCTGCGCCAATGGCGGGAGGAAGCTCCCTACGGTTGAGCTTTTCCCGGGATACCCTCTTGCAATTCCTACGGCAATTGGCTATGATAGTAAAAGTCAATCAAAAGAAAAGAGGGTATTATACATGGCAGCAGCACCTTTTAAATACGAGATCACCGAGAAGATCGCAGTTCTGAGCCAGAGCGCCAATGGCTGGGAGCGCCAGCTGAATATGGTCAGCTGGAATGACCGGGAACCTAAGTACGACATTCGGGACTGGGCTCCCGACGGAACCAAGATGGGAAAGGGCATCAGCCTGAGCCATGATGAAATGGCTATCCTGAAGGGCATTCTGGAAGACCTGGAGCTGTAATCATGGATTACCGCCAGGAATTTATCTCCCTGTACAAGGACAAGATCCACCGGAACGGGGCAGACCGTCTGCTGGAATGGCTGGAAGGGACCGACTTCTTTGTGGCTCCTGCCAGCACCAAATTTCACGGCGCCTGTGAAGGAGGATTGGTGCAGCACAGCGTGAATGTGTATTACGCCATGCGGGACCACTTCTTTGAGGAGGGAGACCAGGAGGAGAGCTTTGCCCTCTGCGCCCTGCTTCACGATTTGTGCAAGGCCAACTTCTACAAGAAGGGAACCCGGAATGTGAAGAACGAGGCCACCGGAGCCTGGGAAAAGGTACTGAACTACACCATCGAGGATCAGTTTGCCTATGGTCACGGGGAAAAAAGCGTTTGGCTCATTGAGCGATTTATCAAGCTGAAACCCGCCGAGGCCATTGCCATCCGCTGGCATATGGGCGGCTTTGACGAGGCAGCCCGGGGCGGCAGCTTTGCCATCAGCCAGGCCTATGACCAGTACCCCTTGGCAGTCAAGCTCCACATGGCGGACCTGTACGCCACCTATCTTATGGAGAAGGGCACCAGCAGGGTGGAACGATAAGAAGAAAAAGCATCCCGGTAGGGATGCTTTTCTTTTTTTGACCTCCCGTGTATAATATACAAAAAAGGAGAAAAAGGAGAACGGCATGACTTCGGAATATACCCTGCGGCCGGTGGCCCGCATCCGCAGCGACTTTACCCAAAAATTCGGAATCCCCCGGCAGAGCGGTATGGCCCCCGGGCTGGAGTCGGCCATTGTGTTTGAACCGCCCTACCGGGACCCCAACGCCCTGCGGGGGCTGGAAGAGTACAGCCATCTCTGGCTTATCTGGCAGTTCAGCCAGGTGGTGGAGGAGGGTCAGGACGGGGAAAACTGGCGGCCTCTGGTACGGCCTCCCCGGCTGGGGGGGAACACCCGAATGGGGGTATGGGCCACCCGCAGCCCTTTCCGGCCCAATGCCCTGGGGCTGAGCAGTGTCCGTCTGGTGCGAATCCAGCATCAGAGCCCGGATGGACCCATTCTTTGGGTGGAGGGGGCCGACCTGCTGGATGGGACTCCTATCTATGACATCAAACCCTACCTGCCCTATGTGGACAGCCACCCGGATGCCCGGGAAGGCTTTACCCGGGACACCAAGGAATACGCTCTGGAAGTGGAATGCGCCCCGGAACTGTTGGAACGGCTGCCCGAGGAAAAGCGAAAACCGCTTCTGGGTATACTGGCGGGAGACCCAAGACCGGGATATCAGGATGACCCTCAGCGGGTGTATGGCATGGCTTTTGGCGGGTACGAGATCCAGTTCCGGATTCAGGATAAAATCCTTACAGTGCTGGATATCCGGAATGAAAAGAAGATAAGGTAAAGAAAAACTCCGGACTGGAATTATGGTTCCAGTCCGGAGTTTCTTTATGTAAGAGTTACAGTTTGGCGTACTCTACGGCAATCTGTGCGGTGACACGGGCGTTGTTGTAGGCCAGCTGCATGTTGGTGGCCAGGCTGTCTCCGCCGGTCAGCTCCACGATCTTGGCCAGCAGGAAGGGAGTGGTCTCCTTGCCCCGGATACCGGCTTCCTCGCAGGCGGCCAGAGCAATGTCGATCTGCTTGGTCATATAGTCAAAGTCCATGGCGTACTGCTCAGGAACAGGGTTGCCTACCAGCATACCGCCCTGGAAGCCCAGATCCCACTTGAACTTGGCTACCCGGGCCACATCGGCGGGGGTGGGAGCGTTGTAGTCTACTCCGAAACCGCTCTTGCGGCAGTAGAAGCTGGGGAAGTCGTTGGTGTTCATGCCGATGACCGGCACGCCCATGGTCTCCAGATATTCCAGGGTCAGGCCGATATCCAGAATCATTTTGGCACCGGCGCAGACCACACAGACGGGGGTATGAGCCAGCTCCTGCAGGTCGGCAGAAATGTCCATGGTGGTGGTAGCGCCCCGATGTACGCCGCCGATGCCGCCGGTGGCAAAGAAGGGGATTCCGGCCTGGGCGGCAATCATCATGGTGGTGGTCACGGTGGTGGCGCCGGTCTTGCCGGTAGCCATGATGATGGGCATATCCCGGCGGCTGACCTTGGCCACATTCTCGGCCTTGCACATGATTTCCAGTTCTTCGGCGGTAAGGCCTGCCTTCATCCGGCCGTTGATAATGGCCATGGTGGCGGGAACTGCGCCCTCGGCACGGATGATTTTCTCCACTTCGGCGGCAAAACCGCTGTTCTGGGGATAGGGCATGCCGTGGCTGAGAATGGTACTCTCCAGAGCAACCACCGGCTCTCCGTTTTTCAGAGCCTCCTTAACCTGAGGGGCAATGTCCAGATAGTCGTTGATGTTCAGCTTCATAGTACATACTCCTTTACAATGGAATTTAAAAGTCTGGGACTCATTTGAGTGTTGATGGTGTCGGGGCTCATGATGGCAGCGATCCCGGCGGCCAGGGCGTAGTGGATGGTCTCTTCCCGGTCCATCCCTTCCTGGGTGGCATACAGAATTCCGGCCATGGTGGCATCTCCTGCGCCGGTGGCATTGGCCAGCTGGTTGAAGCCGTGGCTCCGGCCCCAGATGGCGCCCTGGGCATCCTTGTAGTAGATGCCGTCCTTCCCCAGGCTGGTGAAGATCCGCCGCACGCCCAGGTCCAGAAGCCGGTCACAGGCGGCATCCAGGTCCTCTACCGTCTGGATCTGCATTCCGGACAGAATCTCCATTTCCAGCCGGTTGGGCTTGATGGTGTCAAACCGGGAAAGATAAGGAAGCATTTTCTTGGCCCAGGCAGTGGAGACAGGGTCCATGTAGAGCGGCTTCTCACAGCCTTCCACCAGGGCTTCCAGACAGCTGGGGTCAGCGTTGCAGAGGTTCCCATCGCAGACCACCAGGTCACACTGATTAAAGAAGGGGAGGCATTCCTCCACATAGGCCCGGTCCATCTTTTTGAGAATGCTCATGTCACTGATGGCCACCAGCATATCCCCTTCGTTGTCCATAATGCTCACATAGCTGCTGGACACCTGCCCGGGAATGGTTTTCATGAGACGGGTGTCCATCCCCATTTCCTGGCAGCCCTGCCGGAGAATCTTTCCGTAGGTGTCGTCTCCCACCAGAGTGGCGATGAGAACATCCAGGCCCAGCCGGTTGGCGTTATCCAGAATGTTCCGCATGACCCCGCCCATGCTGGTGTGGAGGCTGCCGGGGTTGGAATCCCGCATAATAATGGGAGAGCTGCTCTTTCCGTGTACATCCAGATTGGCGCCCCCCAGACCGGCGATTTTGCCCATGGGGATGTTCCTCCTTTTGGCGTTTCATTCTGCCCTCATTATACCGTTTCCGCCCCTGAAAAACAAGGTGGGAAATTTTCGGCGGAAATCCTGAATAAAACTCCCGGTCCGGGACAAGACTAGGAGCATACATGAACAAGGATAAAGGACGGAGAGTTGCCATGGAACAGATGAAACGCTTTTTGAAACAGAAGGGGCTTTACTTTGCTCTGCTGGGCTGTATCGCCCTGGCTTGCGCCGCATGCTTTTGGGCCATTCGGGATGCCATGACCCAGCCCGAAACACCTACTCAGGAGGAAGAATTATGGAATCAATCCAGCCAAACCGTTACCGGGCAGGTAGAGGATCTGCCCGAAACCACCGCCAAACCCGAGACGACCGCTTCTCCCAAGCCGCAATCCTCCTCTGCGGCATCCTCTGGGCAATCTACCTCTGGGACAGCTTCGTCCGAGGCAGCCGTGTCCGACAGCGTACCCGAGTCATCGCCGCAGCCGGCCGACTCCTTGATCTGGCCTGTGGAGGGCTCGATCTTGCAGGGATTCAGCGGCGATGAGCTGATTTACAATGAGACCCTGAAGGATTGGCGGACCCACAACGGGGTGGATATTGCTTCCCCCCAGGGGACCCTGGTGGTGGCCATGGAGGATGGCACCATTACCGCCGTCTATAGCGATGCCCTCTGGGGTACCGTGGTGGAACAGGAGGCCGGAGGAAAGATCTGGCGGTACTGCGGCCTGGAAAGTGAGGTGCGGGTGGCTGCCGGTGATTCTGTGGCTGCCGGAGACACCCTGGGCCGGCTTCTCACCGGGGATGCTGAGAGCAGCGGGGAAAGTCACCTTCACCTGGAACTGCTCCGGGACGGACGGTACCAGGACCCGGGAACCTATCTGAAATAATGAAAATACCGCCGGGGGAATGCCCGGCGGTATTTGTTTATAAAGTACACAATTTAGACACGAATGTGGGAAATAGATGGGCGTTTTAAACAATAAAAGAGCCCCAAGTCTGGCGCTTTTGCGAATAGACATTTTCCCGGCTGGCCTGTATAATGAAATCAAACAAAAGGAACAACGCTTAAACAAAAAGCAGACTTCCAACAGAAAGGAGCGCAGACCATCATGAAAAGTGAAGAACCCGTACAGTTTTGGCAGGTCTGCGCAGACTGACCGCCCTCCCCATCTAACGAGTGATAACTCGAACACAACCAAGGGGAATAGAGGCAGCAGAGAAGCAGTGGACCTGCCCGAAACCAAAAAGGAAAAGGAATTTTAACATATATAGATGAAAGAGTGGTAATGCACTATGGTAAGAGCGAATCTACCACCTAACAACATCTAAATATGGAGGCTAGAGTCCAATGTACTAAGTAGCAGCGCACCAAATCCCTTATCAAATCGTTTGGAGTGATACCCGATGACTTTTAAGGTACAGTCCGAAAAATAACGGATAAGGCACGGAGGCTTGAGACCGATGTACTAGTAGCTGAGAGAACATTTTCCCCCAACCAAAAGAAAGGGGTATGAACGAGGCTATGAAACCAATCATTTAGGAATCTACCGGGAGCCTCCAAAAAAGGTTCCCGGTTTTTGCTTATCCTCTTGATGACCCGGGTTTCCTATCTCCAAGAGGACCAATAAGCAGAATGTCCGAGAAGGACAAAGAGTCCGAGAAGGACCGGAGAAAGATGATTTTTCCTGTGGGCATGAGGATGTGACAGGAAAATATCCAGATGATCTTCTCCAAGGACCAAGCTTGATGCGGGTCCTGCAATATAATTACAACTGAATATTGATACAGCCCCTTGCAGAAGGTCTATCTGCAAGGGGCTGTTTTTTGCTTTATCAGGCCGGAAAGAAGGTTCCGGACCGAAGAACAAAGGCCGGGGACGGCGAGACCTGTCAGGAACGGTGCTGATACTGAATCAGATACCAGATGCCCCAACCCGCCCCGCACCCGGCCATGGGCGCCAGGGTCAGTACCGACAGAATAAAATAGGCCAGCCGTTCAAAATCCGAGTGTGCCACGCCCAGCACTACAAACAGGATGAAAAGAGCCAGAACCAGAATGGTAAGAGAAAGTTTCAGCCAGAGGGCTTTGGTCCGAAAACAGAGGAACAGCTGGACCCCGAAGGCTGCAAGCAGGATAAACACCAGAAAGAAGACGGTGAAATTCAGGGGGTCCACATAAAAGTCTTTCATAAAGGCATATATATGGGACATAGACAGGTCCTTTCGCCAAGGGGGCAACGGGGAGCCGGGGGTTATTCCTCCGGAGCCGGGGTGGCCTCCGGGGCAGGGGGAGTGTAGGTGGTAATGGTAATACCGGTGATGGTCACATTCTGGATGGGTTTGCCGTTGTCATCTACCTTTACACAGGAGATGGCGTCGGCCACCGACTGCCCTTGATAAATCTGTCCAAAAACGGTATCGGTGTTGTCCAGCTGGGGCAGACCGCCGGCAGCTTTATAGGCTTCAATGGACTCGGGAGAATAACCGGCAGATTCCATGCTGTTGATCATGGAGCCAGGGACATTCCCTTCCAGGGTGGTCACAAAATAAAACTGGCTGGTGCCTTCCTTGGAATCCTTGTCAAAGGCAACGCAGAGAGCGCCGGTGTAGTGGCGGAGGGTATTGTTGGCTTCCAGGGGGAACCCGTCTGCATTCCAGATGGTGGAGCTGCCGTTCCCGGTGCCGGTGGAATCTCCGGTCTGAATGTAGCTGCCGTAAACCACCTTGTGGAAAATGGCTCCATTGTAATAGCCTTGCTGGCTCAGACCAATAAAGTTATCCACCGCCATGGGGGCCAAATCCGGGTAGAGTGCCACATGGATTTCTCCCATACTGGTCTGGATAATGGCAATGGGATCACCCTCCTGGGGCAGGGTGAACTGAAGCTCACTGCTCTCCACCGCATCACGGGGACCGATCTCTTTGGCCCCGCCGCAGGCAGTGAGACAGAGTACAAAAACAGCCAAAATAAGGAAGCTGGAAATTTTTTTCATGATAGCCGTGCCTCGCAGTTCCGTAAAATGCTTTTGGTATCAGTATATCATAAAACAAGGGGAAGGCAAATTAAATTTTCCGTCCTTTTCGGCCCTTGACGGTAGACAGAAAAAACGGTAAACTATAATCAATGAAACACCCCCGGCCGGGTTCGGCCCAGGGAAAAAGACGGCTCCCCGGAGCGTGAAAAGGAGGCCGCAGAATGGCAAAAGAAAATCTGCCTCTGGAAGACGATTATCAGCCTGATATCATCGAACTGGAGGACGAGGACGGCAACAGCTGTACCATGGAAGTGATCGATGTTCTGGATCACCAGGGCATTCACTATATGGCGGTAGTCCCCTATGTGGAAAACGAGGAGGACATTGACGAGGAGGCAACTCTCATCATCCTTCGTGTTGGTCAGGACGACCAGGGCGAGTACATGGATATTGTGGAGGATGACGGAGAACTGCTGGAGATCAGCGGCCTGTTCCAGAAGCGGCTGGAAGAGGTCTATCACATCGACCCCAGTGATCTTCAGTAATTAAAAAGCTTTATCCTGCCTGGAGCGATTTGTTGCAATTTTAAAAATCCTACTAATCATTCAAAGGGAATCCGGATGTCCTCTGGTGGATTGCAGACCTCCCGCTTTGCGGAAGAAGGGAGCGTGAACCCAGAGGCAGGGTACCCACCTGCCATTCCGGTAGGTTTGATTGATTGCAGACGCCCAGGTGGGAGTTGATTTGACCCCGGCCGCCGGCAGGACGGCGGCCGGGTCTTTTTGGAATTAGGAAAGCTAAGGGAAGTGTATTGCGATGCGGCTTAGATACGGCGATGTAATGCCTGAATTTCACTATGATACCCCCTACCAGCCCCAGAAAAGTTTTCAGGAGCTGACCTTGGGCGCCAGTCCCTTGGCAGTGATATTCCTGGCCAATTTCGGCCATCCCATCACCCGGTATTTTCTGGCCAAGTATTATACTACTTATTCTGAACTTATAGATTGCCGTCTGGCAGTGGTGGTGAAAAGCAAGCCTCAGGTGATTTCGGCAGCGTTCCCTCCGGGGGCCATCCCTTTTGAAATCATCTGTGACCCGGAGGGGGCTCTTTACGACTATTTTGAAATCCCTACCGAGACCAATGCCTATAAGTTTGCCAGCCTGGAAAGCCTGAAAATCCTGCGGGCAGCCCGGAAGGAAGGCTACCGGCTGAAGAAAGACCAGCCCCAGCAGCTTCCTCTGACCCTGATCCTGGCCCCCGGCGGCGGGGTAGGAATGGCCCATTACGGCAGCAGCCTTACGGATTTCCCCGAGGACTGCCAGGCCATCCAGCGGACGGTAGACCACATGGAAGCCGGCTGGATGGATGAATGGGACCAGATGTCCGCTTTGGGTTTTGTGACCCAGGAAGAGGCTCAGGACTGGATGGCCAACCGGGCGGAGCAGGAGGACTTCCTGCAATACCAGGAGCCTTACCAGGAGCAGGCGGAGGAGCCCGCTCCCGCCATGGAATCTGTCCCTGGCGGCGGCCTGCAGGGAGATTGGCAGGACAACACTGCAGAGCTTCTGCTGGACTTCACCACCCTTTCCCAGCCTGAGCAGGAGGTGGCCATCCCCCGGGATGACCTGTACAAAACCACCGGTGAAATTGATATACTGGGAGCTCTGGCCAAACAGATGGGCCGCCATGATTTGGATTAAAGAAAAAAGAAACCGGACACACAAAGGTGTGTCCGGTCTTTTTTATGTGATTTTCAGGGCACGCTGGACCCGGTAGACAATGTACCGGAACAGACCGGCAATCATGCTGCCCTCCACCCAGAAATAATGGGGAAGATTGGCCAGCCGGAAGGGAGGCTTGTCCAGTTTGGGAATGGCCTTCCAGGCTTCGTGGAAGCCCTTGGCGTAATCTCCGCCAAATCCTTTCAGCCGGAACATGATGACCTTGAGGAGATACCCGGCAGCCAGGAAAGGCAGGTTGAGGATCAGCATGACCAAAGGCATATTCTTGTAGGGAAGAAGAATGCTGTTCCGCCCGCTCTGGATGCTCTTGAAGGGATTGTACCGGACCGCCCCGGTGGTGGCCCCGGCAATGTGGTAGCATTTGGCGGCAGGGCAGTAAACATTTTTGTAGCCAAAGTTGTTGGCCCGCCAGCTGATGTCCACATCCTCATAGTAGGCAAAGAAGTTTTCGTCAAAAAGGCCGATTTTGTCCAGAATGCTTTTCCGGTAAAGGGCGGCTCCGCCGCAGGCACTGAATACCCGGCAGGGCTGGGAATACCGCTCCCACCGCAGGCCGTCCCCTCGCTTGCAGGCAAAGCCCAGCAGGGTCATATAATCTCCGGCATCGTCCGCCAGCTCCCGCTGGAAATGGCGGATCATCAGACTGGATACCCCGAAAATCCGCTGGTCCTGGTCGGCGGTGCGAATCAGGGCTTCCAGCCAGTCCGGCTCGGCAAAAGCGTCATTGTTGAAAAGGACTACATAGGGGGTATCTGCCATCCGGATGCCCTGATTTACGGCATAGCTGAACCCGGTGTTGGTCTTGTTTTCAATGAGGGTATACCGGGGGTGGTCTATGTAGCTGCGGGCGATCTCCAGGCTTTCATCGGTGGAGCCGTTGTCCACTACGATCAGGTGAAAATCCTGACAGGTCTGGGCCCAGATGGATTCAATGCTGTCCTTGAGCCAACCCGCTCCGTTCAGATTGGGAATAACGATGGTGGCTTTCATCATGGTCATTTATTCCTTTCCGGTCAGGCAGAGGGGGCGTTGTTGTAGTAGAAGGGATACTCCCCATAGTAACCGTAATAGTCATCATAATAATCGTCGTAGTAATCGTAGTAGCCATCCCCATGGCCGAAGAAATCCCCAAAGTACTCCGGGTAGTTGTCATAGTATGAACCATAGCTCAAGAATGCGGCCATGATGGTGGAGAGAATCCCCATCAGAATCCCAATCAGAGCCAGACTAATGACCATACCCAACAGAGAAAGGAGAATGTTGGCCCGGGCCATGTTCCGGCGATGGGGAGAACCGCTGTCGCTGAGCCCCCAGAAAAGAGAGACAATAAACCCGATAACGGGCAGCCGCATGACCAGCTGCATGAAGAAGTACTGGCCGGTGGTGGGGACGGAGGGGTCCTCATCCTGACGGGGAAGTGCGCGGGCTTTCTTCCGCTGGGCGTAGATGGGAGCAGACGGGTCATCCTCTTCCTCCTCTTGGGAATAGGAAAAGTCCCGGGTTTCATCCTGAACGGAAGAACCGGTCTGGTCCTGCCGGAAAGCGGTCTCAGGATC